>NZ_MUIO01000145.1 GCF_002087235.1 Pseudomonas floridensis
TAAGTGAACAGCATTAGCCTCCAGGGCGGGTTTTTGTGCAAACGTCGGCTAACCCGCCATGACTGGAATGACGGTAATAATAATCTGGCCGAGGTTTTGCTTGATGAGGTTCATGATTCGGAGGGTAGGGCGGCCAAGGCGGCCAAGTCAAGGGTTGTTTGCCAAACTCCGCTTCATGCTTCGCGTCTGAAATTCAGCCAGCCTGTTTCGTATATTGATAGGCATCAACATTTTTGTTTCACATTGGCACTTTAATGTTGATCTGGCGGTCAGTTATCTCAGCTTTACTGACCGTGGCCGAAACCCGGATAACTCACTCAGCCAAGAGGGCGAAAAAATGGACGATTATCAAGAAGAACTGCTCGAATACCGCGCATCCGAGCTGGACCCGGTAGAACCCGCCGACGACGCCACCGAACTGTGACTGGCGTCAGGCACTTCGGCGCTGGCTGCGGCGGAACTCCCCGGGAGTCTGACCGTTCCAGCGTTTGAAGGCACGTTGAAAGGCTTCGGCCGAAGCAAAACCCAGCAAATAGGCAATCTCCCCGAACGCCAGTTCGGTGTCACGTATATACGTCATCGCCAGATCCCGCCGTGTGTCATTCAGAATGGCGCGAAAGCGCGTACCTTCCTCAGCCAGCTTGCGACGCAGCGTCCAGGTCGGCAACTTCAGTCGTGCCGCCACCTCTTCCAGGTCCGGTTCTCTGCCGCCGCTCAATAAGGGGCCGAGCAAACGCGTGATGCGTTCGCGCAAACTGCGGGTGCGGGTCAGTTGCTCCAGTTCTTTTTCACACAGTTGCAGCAAGTGCCCCCACGTACTTGGGCAGTGGTCAGGGTTGGCGAGTGCCAGACTGTCCAGATCCAGGCGAAGCTGGTTGGTGGCGGCCCCGAACACCACAGGGTTATCGCTCAGGTGGGCGTATTGCGCGGCGTAGTCGGGCGCGTCGAACTCAATCTCGACCCGTTGCGCACGCAGGTCGGTTCTGCTCAGCGATGACAGTTGCGCCACCCAGCCGCCGAGAATCGAATCCACGACAAAGCGGTTGTAGGCGTTGTAGGGGCTGATTGAGTAGAAGCGTATCCATGCGCCAGAAGCGTCTTCGTGAAAGCTCGACTGGCCCCGGTAGTTGGAGCCGTACAGTGCCTCGAAGCGGATCATGGCGCGGGCCGCTTCGCGCACATTCGGTGCCTGCGCCGCTGTGACACCGGCGAGGCCCGCCTGACCCAGCCGGGTCAACTGGCCCATGCGCAAGCCCAGCCCCGGCTGGCCGGTGAGCTGAATGGCGGCATGCCCCAGGCGCATGTAGCGCGGAATCGACAGGCGTGCGCCGGCTTGCGCCAGGCGCGCTGCATCCAGCCCGTATTGTTCCAGCAACATGTCGGGGTCCTGTCCGTAACTGCGCACGGCGTCGGTGAGGCTTTGTACGAACCCGACGGAAAGGTCGCCCAATCGCAAACTCAGTGTCGGCATGTTCAGAGCCAGACGTTGATCAGACGAGCGCCACCCGAGATGCCGTTTTCCGGCGGCTGTTCGGTAATGGTCTGACCCTCGCGGCTGACAAAGCTTTGTCCGGAAATGCCTTGTTCCCAGAACTGGCCGCGCATGAACACGCTGATGCCTGCCCGCGCGGTACTCTGCGGCTTGCGGCTGATGAGCGTCAGCCGATGCCAGGCTTCGCTCTCGCTCAGGCTGCCCGGTTCGAGGTCGAGCTTCGGTGTGTCATGCGTTCTGGTGCCGTGCCAGCGGTCCGACCAACTGGTCCTGCCTTTCACGAATGCAGGCACGACAATCAGTTCAGCACCTTTCTGATTCATCCGGGCATAACTGTCGGGGTACCAGCTGTCGGTACCGATCAGAATGCCCAGTCGGCCAGCCGGGGTATCGATCACATTGACCGGTGCATCGCCTGCCGGTTTGACGTAGCGCTTGTGATAGCGGCTGGAGAACAGTTGGCGTTGTGGCGGGCCGAGTGGCTTGCCGTCGCTGCCAAAGGTCACGCTGCTATTGAACAGCGCGCCGCTGCCGATCTGCAATTGTCCATCTTCCAGGTGCGGGTCCGGCAACACGATGGAGCCGGCCACCAGCGTCACATCGAATTCCTTGGCGAGCCCGCCAAACAACCTCTGATAATCGCGGGCCATGGTGCCCGCCTTCATCCGGTAGCGAGCGTCATCCAGACGCTTTTCACCTTCTGCGCCGAGCGTGGCTGCGACGAATTTCAGTGGGTTGCTCCAGGCCAGCCAGTCCATGGCCTGGTCGACGGTGCCGGCCTGATAGAACTGGTTTTTTTCACCGCTGGCAAACAGCCAGGTGCCGATGTGTTCAGGCAGTACCACGATCGTCCGGGCATTGATCAGGCCGTAGTCACGGGCCTGCTGCAAATAGGCGGCGAGCTTGCGATGCAGGTGCTCCAGGTCCTGATAGTCGGTGGGGAACAGTTCGGGCTCGATGCCCAGCAGGTTGCCCTTCGTACCCGGCTCACCTTCGTTGATGGCCAGCCGGATGCGCAAGTCCGACAGGTAATGCCCCATCGGACGCTGTTCGGTCCAGAGTGCATAGCTGACAAGGCTGGCCACACTCACCAGAAGCAGGCAAGTGGCAAAGAATTTTCGCATAGGGGAGGGCCAAAGGGATGCCGGCAGGAAATTGTCGACTAGGGTAGGACGGACACCCCGCGCTTGCCAAGAGGGGCTGCGCATTTGGATCAATAACTTGTTACTTTCGGTCATTGAGTGTCATTCAGTGGCTCTTTACTGTTGCGCCATGAACGAACCCGAGGGTTCGAATGAAGAGGGCACGCAGAGGCCCTCGTCTATCCGTGATTGAATCGATGGAGCTTCGCCATGACTGCTGCTCACTATCCGCATCTGCTGGCCCCGCTGGACCTGGGCTTCACGACGCTGCGCAACCGCAGCCTGATGGGCTCGATGCACACCGGGCTGGAGGAGAAACCCGGAGGTTTCGAGCGGATGGCAGCATACTTTGCCGAGCGTGCGCAGGGTGGCGTGGGCCTGATGGTCACTGGCGGCATCGCGCCCAACGAAGAAGGCGGCGTCTATGACGGCGCGGCCAGGCTGGCGACTGTCGAAGAAGCCGAACGCCATCGCATCGTCACTCAGGCGGTGCATGAGGCAGGCGGCAAGATCTGTCTGCAGATCCTCCACGCCGGCCGTTATGCCTATAGCCGCAAGCAAGTGGCGCCCAGCGCGATTCAGGCACCGATCAACCCGTTCACCCCGCGTGAACTGGATGAAGAGGGCATCGAAAAGCAGATCAGTGATTTCGTCACCTGCTCGACGCTGGCCCAGAGCGCGGGTTATGACGGTGTCGAAATCATGGGATCGGAAGGTTACTTCATCAACCAGTTCCTGGCGGCCCACACCAACCACCGTACCGACCGCTGGGGCGGCAGTTACGAAAATCGCATGCGTCTGGCGGTCGAGATTGTGACCCGTGTGCGTGAGGCCGTTGGCCCGAACTTCATCATTATCTTTCGCCTGTCGATGCTGGATCTGGTGGAAGGCGGCAGTACCTGGCAGGAAATCGTGCAATTGGCCAAGGCGGTCGAAAAGGCTGGGGCAACCCTGATCAACACCGGCATCGGCTGGCACGAGGCGCGGATTCCGACCATCGCCACCAAAGTGCCGCGTGCGGCTTTCAGTAAAGTCACTGCCAGGCTGCGCGGCTCGGTGAGTATTCCGCTGATCACCACCAACCGGATCAACACACCTGAAGTAGCCGAGCGGATTCTCAGTGAGGGCGACGCCGACATGGTGTCCATGGCCCGCCCGTTCCTGGCCGACCCGGAATTTGTCAACAAGGCTGCGGCCGGCCATGCCGAGCTGATCAACACCTGCATCGGCTGCAATCAGGCCTGTCTGGACCACACCTTTGGCGGCAAGCTGACCAGTTGCCTGGTCAACCCGCGTGCCTGTCACGAGACCGAACTCAATTACCTGCCCACCCGGCAGATCAAGAAGATTGCCGTGGTCGGCGCAGGACCGGCGGGGCTTGCCGCCGCCACCGTCGCCGCCGGGCGCGGGCATCAAGTGACCTTGTTCGATTCGGCCAGCCAGATCGGCGGTCAGTTCAACATCGCCAAACGCGTGCCGGGCAAGGAAGAGTTTTCCGAGACGCTGCGTTATTTCACCCATAAGGTTCAAGACACCGGCGTTCACCTGCGTCTGAATACTCGCGTGACGGCGCAGGATCTTCTCGGTGAAGGCTTTGACGAGATTATTCTGGCCACTGGTATTCTGCCGCGTACACCGGCCATACCCGGTATCGATCATCCCAAGGTGCTCAGCTATCTGGACGTGATTCTGGAGCGCAAGCCGGTCGGGCGCAGTGTGGCGGTGATTGGGGCCGGTGGCATCGGCTTCGACGTGTCGGAGTTTCTCGTGCATCAGGGTGTGGCGACCAGTCTGGATCGCGAGGCGTTCTGGAAAGAGTGGGGCATCGACACCACGCTTGAAGCGCGTGGTGGCGTGGCCGGTATCAAACCTGAAGTCCATGCCCCAGCGCGTCAGGTGTTTCTGTTGCAACGCAAGAGCTCCAAGGTTGGCGACGGCCTGGGCAAGACCACCGGCTGGATTCATCGTACCGGGCTGAAAAACAAACAGGTGCAGATGCTCAACAGCGTTCAGTACCTGAAAATCGACGATGCGGGCCTGCACATCCGCATCGGTGAAGAGGGTGAAGAAAAGCTGCTGCCAGTGGACAACATCGTCATCTGCGCCGGGCAGGATCCGCTGCGCGAACTGTATGACGATCTGCTTGCCGCGAAGCAGAACGTGCACCTGATTGGCGGTGCTGATGTGGCGGCCGAGCTGGATGCCAAGCGTGCCATCGACCAGGGTTCGCGACTGGCGGCCGGGCTGTGATATCGCCAGTGGACAGGTAAACTGCGGCCGGTCTTCCAACCGGCCTTCATCATGATTCGCGACGCCCTTGACTGGCAGCCCGCTGCACCCCTTGAAATCCTCGAGTTCGGCTGGCTGCAACAGGCCGGGGTCGAGATGGCGCTACTGCGTCTGGACCTTATCGACCCGCTGATCAGCGGTAATAAATGGTTCAAGCTGATCGGGCATCTGACTCAGGCGGTTCGCGTCGGCGCAACGGGGGCGATCAGTCTCGGCGGTGCGCACTCCAATCACCTCCATGCACTGGCCGCCGCGGGCAAGCGTTTCGGCTTCCCGACCGTTGGCCTGATGCGCGGCCATCCGCAGGAAACCCCGACCGTGCTTGATGTACAGGCCTTCGGCATGCAGTTGCACTGGCTGGGGTACGCGGGTTACCGCGAGCGGCATGCCGCTGACTTCTGGCTTCCCTGGCAGGCGCGCTATCCCGAGCTTTATCCGATCCCGGAAGGCGGTGGCGGTCTGCCGGGTACGGAAGGCTGCGGACGACTGTTGGGGCTGGTTGGCAGTCAGCTGGAGCAATTGGAATGGGACGATTATCACGGATGGTGGCTGGCGGCAGGCACGGGCACGACTATGGCCGGTCTGGTGTTGGCTGAGGAGGGCGCGCACCCGGTGTATGGCGCGATGGCGGTGCCGGACGATCACGGCGTGGCCCGGAACGTCACCGCTCTGGTCGGCAGCGCTGCGTCTTCTGCCTGGCAGTTGTTCGACGCCAGTCGGGGTGCGTTTGCCAGGACCGATCCGCTCTTGCTGGATTTCATCACCCGCAGCGAAATGCAAAGCGGCCTGCCCCTGGAACCGCTGTACACCGGCAAAGCGCTTCTGGCCTTGCACGATGAAGTGATGGCCGGCCGTTTCGAACCCGGTACCCGACTGATCTTCGTTCATACCGGCGGCTTGCAGGGCCGACGCACAATGGGAATGTAAGGCCCGCGCCAGAGCCTCTGGCATGAAAACTGTAATGTTTGCCGGTGAGGCGTCGGCCCTGACTATGCGGATGACTGTTCTGGACTGAAGTGTCCGGGTCGCTGTCTCGATAATCGATCCATTCCAGATCAAGACGTCGAGGTCAGCATGACAACTACCACCGTAGAACAAGTCGATCCTGCCACGCTGAAAAAAGTCATTGTCGCCGCCGCGATCGGCAACTTTGTCGAGTGGTTCGACTTTGCCGTGTATGGCTTTCTTGCGACCACCATCGCATTGCAGTTCTTCCCCAGCGGCGACACCAGTGCCGCACTACTGAAAACCTTCGCCGTGTTTGCCGTGGCGTTCGCGTTCCGACCGTTGGGCGGTATCTTCTTCGGCATGCTGGGCGACCGCATCGGTCGCAAGCGAACGCTGGCCATGACCATCCTGTTGATGGCCGCGGCAACCACGCTGATCGGTCTGTTACCCACTTATGCCGCGATAGGCGTCACCGCGCCGATTCTGCTGACCATCATTCGCTGTGCCCAAGGCTTCTCGGCCGGTGGCGAATACGCCGGTGCCTGCGCCTTTCTGATGGAGCATGCTCCGCGCACGCAGCGTGCCTGGTATGGCAGCTTCGTGCCGGTTTCGACCTTTTCTGCCTTCGCCGCCGCGGCAGTGGTGGCCTACGCGCTGGAGGCATCGCTGTCATCCGAGGCGATGAGCAGTTGGGGTTGGCGGCTGCCGTTTCTGATCGCAGCACCGCTGGGGCTGGTGGGTCTGTACCTGCGCTGGAAGCTGGACGAAACCCCGGCGTTTCAAGCGGTCACTCAGGAGCACGCGGTGGCCCATTCGCCGCTCAAGGAAACCCTGCGTAATCATGCCGGGGCGATTTGCTGTCTGGGCGCGTTCGTGTCGCTGACAGCCTTGTCGTTCTATATGTTCACCACTTACTTCGCGACCTACCTGCAAGTGGCCGGGGGCCTGAGTCGGGCTTCGGCGCTGCTGGTGTCGCTGATTGCCCTGGCGTTCGCCGCCGCGATCTGCCCGCTGGCTGGCGCCTATTCCGACCGGGTGGGGCGACGCGTCACCATGGCCACCGCTTGCATTCTGTTGATGCTGGTGGTGTTTCCTTCGTTTCTGATGGCCAGTTCCGGCTCGTTTATCGCCTCCGTGTTCGGCGTCATGTTGCTGGCCGTCGGCGCGGTGTTGTGCGGGGTGGTCACGGCGGCGCTGTTGTCTGAAACATTCCCGACCCGCACCCGTTACACCGCGTCGGCCATCACTTACAACATGGCCTATACGCTGTTCGGCGGAACGGCGCCGTTGATGGCGACCTGGCTGATCAGCACCACCGGCAGCAGCCTGTCTCCGGCGTTCTACCTGATCGCCGTGGCGGTCATGGCAATGTTCGGCGGTCTGGCCTTGCCGGAAACCTCGAAACTGTCGCTGCACGAGGTGCCCGTCACGGAGAGAGTGAACAGGGTCGGCTCGATGGCGTGAGCAACGAGCGGGCATATCCAACGAGGGGCAGGCTGACCCCTTCCTCTCGATACTGAAGAAATGCAACAAAACGTGGCACAACTGCTCCGAAAAATGGCACATTGGCGCGCCCTGGTACGCGTGACACATCTTGTAATCATCCGTCCGGGGAAACCCGAAAAAACTTTTACGGATGAATTTTGATGGCGACCAGTGCTCAGCCAGGTGCGGCAACGGCCACGACCCAGACACCCTCTCAGTCCAGTCCATTGGTGATGCGCATCATTGGTGCCGTCGCGCTGGCACACCTGATCAATGACCTGATCCAGGCGATCCTGCCGTCGATCTATCCGATGCTCAAGGCCAGTTATGACCTGAGCTTCACCCAGATCGGCCTGATTACCCTGACGTTTCAGATCACCGCGTCACTGCTGCAGCCCTGGGTCGGCTATTACACGGACCGTCACCCCAATCCGCTGGTGCTGCCGGTAGGCTCGATCTGCACCTTGATCGGCATCGTGATGATGTCGATGGTGGGCAGCTTTCCATTGATTCTGCTTGCTGCCGCGCTGATCGGCATTGGCTCGTCGACCTTTCACCCGGAAGCTTCGCGCATTGCGCGACTGGCCTCGGGCGGGCGTTTCGGGCTGGCGCAATCGACCTTTCAGGTGGGCGGCAACACCGGGACAGCCTTCGGTCCGTTGCTCGCAGCGTCGATCATCATTCCTTACGGGCAGGGCAATGTGGCCTGGATCGGCCTGATAGCGCTGTTGTCCCTTGGTCTGCTCTACGCGATCAGTCGCTGGTACCGGGCGCACCTGAATCTGTTCAAACTCAAGGCCGGTCAGGCGGCCACTCATGGTCTGTCGAGGAACCGGGTCATTGCTTCGCTGGGCGTGCTGGCGTTTCTGATTTTTTCCAAGTTCTTCTACATGACCAGCCTGACCAGCTACTTCACGTTTTACCTGATCGAGAAATTCGACCTCTCCGTCGCCAGTTCGCAGATGCACCTGTTCCTGTTTCTGGGCGCTGTGGCGGCGGGCACGTTCTTCGGTGGCCCGATTGGCGACAGGATCGGCCGCAAGGCGGTCATCTGGTTCTCTATTCTCGGCGCGGCACCCTTCACCCTGGCGTTGCCCTACGCGGATCTTTTCTGGACCACGGTATTGAGCATCATCATTGGCTTCGTACTGGCCTCGGCGTTCTCGGCCATCGTGGTCTACGCCCAGGAACTGGTGCCGGGCAACGTGGGCATGATCGCCGGCATTTTCTTCGGCCTGATGTTCGGCTTCGGCGGCATCGGCGCAGCCCTGCTCGGTCATCTGGCCGACACCCACGGCATTCTGTTCGTTTACAACCTGTGCTCCTACCTGCCGTTGCTCGGCATTCTCGCGATCTTTTTGCCTCGGACTAAATAATGCTTACAGCGACGCTGATCTTCCTGTTCACCATCACGCTCGTTATCTGGCAACCCAAGGGGCTCAGCGTTGGATGGAGCGCGGTGCTCGGGGCAGGTCTGGCGTTGCTGACCGGAGTGGTTCATCTGGGCGATATCGCCGTGGTGTGGGGCATCATCTGGAATGCCACGGCCACCTTCATTTCGCTGATCATCATTACGTTGCTGCTGGATGAGGCCGGTTTCTTTTCCTGGGCAGCGCTGCATGTGGCCCGCTGGGGCAACCGCAAGGGGCGGCGACTGTTTGCGCTGTTCGTGCTCTTCGGCGCGCTGGTTTCGGCGCTGTTTGCCAACGATGGTGCGGTGTTGATCCTGACGCCGATCGTGATCGCAATGATGCTCGCATTGCGCTTTTCCCCGGCCTCGACCCTGGCGTTCGTCATGGCTGCCGGGTTCATTTCCGATACCGCGAGCCTGCCGCTGGTGGTATCGAATCTGGTGAACATCGTGTCGGCGGACTATTTCAAGATTGGCTTCAACCGCTATGCGGCGGTGATGGTGCCGGTCAATCTGGTCAGCGTCGCGGCCACGCTCGGGGTATTGATGCTGTATTTTCGCTGTGACATTCCCCGTGAGTTCGATCCCGATCAGCTTGAGAAACCCGAGACGACCATCAAGGACCGGGCAACCTTCATGGCCGGCTGGTGGGTGCTGCTGATCCTGCTGGTGGGCTGTTTCGCCCTGGAGCCTCTGGGCATTCCGATCAGTGCGATTTCGGCAACCTGCGCGGTGCTGTTGCTGGGCATTGCCGCCAAGGGACACACCATTTCCACGCTCAAGGTGATGAAAGAGGCGCCTTGGCACATCGTGGTGTTCTCGCTGGGCATGTACCTGGTGGTCTATGGCCTGCGCAATGCCGGGCTGACCGGCTATCTGGCCAGCCTGCTGGATGTATTCGCCGGTTATGGCATCTGGGGCGCGGCAATGGGCACTGGCGTGATGACTGCGTTTTTGTCGTCGATCATGAACAATATGCCCACGGTTCTGATCGGTCTGCTGTCTATCGAGGCCAGCCATGCGACGGGGGCCATTCAGGAAGCGATGATCTACGCCAACGTCATCGGCAGCGATCTGGGGCCGAAGATCACGCCGATCGGCAGCCTGGCCACGTTGCTCTGGCTGCATGTGCTGCAACGCAAAGGCATCAACATCGGCTGGGGTTATTACTTCAAGGTCGGCATCGTGCTGACGGTGCCGGTGCTGTTGATCACGCTGGCGGCGCTGGCACTGCGATTGAGCTGAACGGGAGGCTGGTGTCGGCCAGGTTCGGCCACAGGTCCGATACCAGAAACAGCCGCTCGGCTTCCTCCCAGTCACCGTCGGCATTTTCCGTCAGGCGTACCAGCAATTGCGCCGGGGCCAGCGGGTCGAGGTGGTCCAGCCAGTCCCGCAACTGCTCCTGGCTCCACGCTTGTGAATAACGCGCAGGTGCCAGCCAGGCGTGACGCGGCAGGGGTTGCCAGTGGCCCGCCGCTGCGTGCTCGATGAATGAGGCCCTGTCGCGCTGATGCAACCAGCGTCCTTTCAAATGCTGCCGATGCGCGCCGGCCGGTGGCACGGTGGTCCCGGGCCATGGATACAGCAGATAGCCGCCCAGCCACAACTCGGCACTGAACGCTTCGACGCCCAGCGCCTTGAGCGTTGCATGACTTTCCGGGCGTGAAGAAATCGGCAGTTGATGCTGGCTCAGGTGCGCAAGCTTGCGGTCCAGCCGATCGTGACAGCCTGGGCCGAGCCACTGCGCGGGATCGCTGCCGTCGCCGTCCTGCGGTCCGAGATAGAGCTTGATCGCCAGCTCTACGTGATGCACGCCGTCGCGGTCGCGCAGCAGCAGGTCCAGCTCACCCAGCGTCTGGCCTTCCTGACGGATCGGCAGGTTGGCGGCAATGATCTCGACGCCCGGCGCATGCTGCACGGCGAACTGCCAGAGCCTTTCGTAGTAACGCC
Organism: Pseudomonas floridensis; assembly: GCF_002087235.1. Lineage (GTDB taxonomy): Bacteria > Pseudomonadota > Gammaproteobacteria > Pseudomonadales > Pseudomonadaceae > Aquipseudomonas > Aquipseudomonas floridensis. Next base: position 10,718 of record NZ_MUIO01000145.1, read on the forward strand.
CCAACCGTCGCGTGGACGCCAGCGCCAGCCAGTGCTGCAGGGTGCTGTTGTCGCGGTCCAGTTCGCGGAGAAAGTCGGCCAGTTGGTGCGGCGCTTCGACCCACTCACTGCCCGCCAACGGATGGCGTTGCGGCCAGGGAGTGGTGTCGAGCATCGGCGGCGCCAGGATGACCCACGCAAGGTCGCGCACCTCAGGGTGTCGCAACTGACGGGGGAGGTCGATCAGGCCGGGGAATAGAGTCATCCATCGAGAATAGCCGGAGTTGGGGGCGACTGGCAGCCTGATGCGTGCAATGCCTGCGCACGGCGGACCATATTGGGTACGAACCGCACATATCGCTTGAGTAACCGGCCGAATCGCACAACCATGCGCGCCGTCTGACGGTCAGCTCAAGAAAGCGGAATCCGCCCGTGCCCGTTGGTCGAAACCGGCCCTCGTTCAATGATGAACGGTCGTCCATAACGCCTTTGAAAACGGTGTCTGCGGTATTCTCTTCCAGCCTTCGAAACGCACTTTATCCGTCCCTGACTGGAACATTTCAGGGAGGTATGCCGCGCGCCGCTGGATGGCAATATAGTGGCTCTGCAGCCTGACTCACATTGGCTTGAAGCTGTACCCGTGGACGTGCCGAAAGGCACATCACCCCTCAGGGTTTTACGAGCGCATCTATGTTGAAACACGTCATTGGCAAAATGGCCGCGGACCTTGAAGCCGACCCGCAATTCGAACGTGTCATGCGACGGCACCATGAGTTATTGAAAGAACCCTGTCTGAAACGTCCGTTCTTTTATAAAAACGTACTGAAGTATGGGCGGTTCATGGTGTTGATGACTTTGCTGAGCCGATATTTCTCTCAACCGTACCCGTTATTGTCCGAAGTCAGGACATTCTGCATGGGCCGCGGGTTTTGCTCGAAAAACAGCCTGGAGTCTTTTTATCTGTTATTGCGCGCGACCGGCTTGATGACAGTGGTGGGGCACCCTGATGACCGTCGGCTGCGCACGTTTCATCCTTCCGAACTGGCCTATGGAGAACTGCGCAAGACATTGAACTCGCTTATTCAGCCCCTGCTCGAGCTTTATCCCAATTGTCATACGTTGTTGCATAGGGTGTCGCTGGAGGATCGGGAGTTCATGCGCGTGTATTTCAACGGTTATGCGCAGTTGCTCGACAGCAATATCATTCTCAGCGAACTGTTACCCGAATGTCGGTGGTTGCTTCACAAGGATGGAGGGCATATGTTGATGCTGGCGTTATATTTTGATGCTATTGCGCCATCAAATCGCATGTCAGGGTTCAAGGGTTCGTCCTATATGAGTCTGGCCAGAAGTGCCGCGGTGTCCAAGAGTCATGTGATCCGTCTGGTTCAGGAAGGGCAGGAACGCGGGTATTTCACCGTGCATGAAAAAAACCGTATCGAAGTGCTGCCTGCATTCATGACCTTGGTCAGCCGGATCATGTCGCGGTGTTTCGCCATGGCCATGTATGCGGTGGAGGAAGGCTGTACGGGTGTTGTGCCCACCGACAAGACGCTCGGGCACAAGGCGCTGGTGTAACAGGCAAGTCCGTTGTTGTTTGCAGTGGGCGTGCGGCACCCTCGGGTTGACGTACGCCATGGTCAGGAAACGGAGCACCTGGAGTGGTTTATGAATGCGCAAATGCAGTCCCGTATCAAATTGCTTCTCTCTCCCGCTGTCGCACTTGCGCAAACGCTGGCATTTCTTTGCTGGATCGTGGTTCTGGTGGTCACACCCGGTATTCAATACGGCGCGCTGGAAGTTTCACTGACGCTTGGCCTGTTGTTCACGTGCCTCTGGCAATACCACGCCCGTCGCTTCGGCGTCTGGCGGCTGGCGGGCATTGCGTTCGTGGTCGTCGTCGCGCTGTGTTTTTCGCGAGCCAGTCAATTGAACGATCAGATGGGCGTGAATTGGGCGCTGCCCGTTGCGGTGACCATTGTTTTGAGTGCGACGCTGCTGGTGGTGTATACCCGGGATTATCTGTTGGTCGCGATCATTTCCTGGACCATTCTTTCACCGACCCACGACGTAGAACCGGGCAGTGTTGCCTATATATTCATGACCCTGTTCTTTATGGCGTCGATCAGTCTGGGCGTTTTGCTCAATCACACCTATACCCGGACACTGCGTAATGTTCTGTCACTGGAAAACAAGTTTCGTGAACTGTCGCTGACCGATTACCTGACGGACATATTGAATCGTCGGGCGCTGATGGAGGCACTGGAGCGACACCTTGCCGATCGAAGTGCCGGTTATTTTCTGATGCTGGACATCGATAACTTCAAACACATCAATGATGGATTCGGCCACGATGCCGGCGATGAGATACTCAGAGTCATGGGCGCCTGCCTGAAACAGACCCAGGGCAGTCTGGCGTGTGGTCGTCTGGGAGGCGAAGAGTTTGGCGTCGTCCTGCCGGTCTGCAGTGCAAGTGAAGCCCGGGATTATGTCAGCAGACTGCTGGGCGCCATTCGGCAATCGGCGGCCGGGTGTGCGTTCACCTGCAGCGCGGGACTGGCCGATATCGATCACACCCAGAGCAGTTCCATGGTGCTCAAGACTGCGGACGTCAATCTGTATCTGGCCAAGGGAGCCGGCAAGGACATGGCGTTCTGGATGGGATCGCCGCTTGCCGGTTCTTCGTCGCCGCGCCAGTCCGGCGAGTCTGAATCCGCTCGGGACCTGGTAGACGCGCCCGGCGCAGAGCCCTGAAACCGAGCGCGTAAGTGCATGTCGGTTTGCCGCTGTGCGATCCTTTCGCCCATAATCCCCCCTTTGAAGCCGTTTCGAACCCGCAGCAGGAGCCCCATGGAGCAATTTCGCAATATCGGCATCATCGGCCGCCTGGGCAGTGTTCAGGTGCTCGATACCGTGCGCCGACTCAAGAGGTTCCTGTTGGACCGGCACCTGCACGTCATTCTGGAAGAGACGATTGCCGAGGTGCTGCCGGGCCATGGTCTGCAGACGTCGTCGCGCAAGATGCTGGGAGAAGTCTGTGACATGGTTATCGTGGTGGGCGGCGACGGCAGCCTGTTGGGTGCCGCGCGTGCGCTGGCCCGACATAACGTGCCGGTGCTGGGCATCAACCGGGGCAGCCTCGGATTTCTGACAGACATCCGTCCCGACGAACTCGAGGTCAAGTGCGCCGAAGTGCTCGACGGACATTATCTGGTCGAAAACCGTTTCTTGTTGCAGGCTGAAGTGCGCCGCCACGGCGAAGCCATTGGCCAGGGCGATGCGCTCAATGACGTAGTGCTGCACCCTGGCAAGTCCACGCGCATGATCGAATTCGAGATCTACATCGACGGTCAGTTCGTGTGCAGCCAGAAGGCCGACGGCCTGATTGTCGCTACGCCGACCGGATCGACTGCCTATGCACTGTCCGCTGGCGGGCCGATCATGCACCCCAAACTCGACGCCATCGTGATCGTGCCGATGTACCCGCACACGCTGTCCGGTCGGCCTATCGTGGTCGATGGCAACAGTGAGCTGAAGATCGTAGTGTCCAAAGACATGACCATTTATCCACAGGTCTCCTGCGACGGGCAGAATCACTTCACCTGTGCGCCCGGCGACACCATCACGGTCAGCAAGAAACCGCAGAAACTGCGCCTGATCCATCCACTGGACCACAACTATTACGAAGTCTGCCGCACCAAGCTCGGCTGGGGCAGCCGGCTCGGTGCTGGAGGCGACTGATGATCGATCCGGCGCGTGGCTACGATCTGATCGGTGACGTGCATGGGTGTGCTCATACGCTGGAGCACTTGCTGGAGCTGCTGGGCTACCGTCTGCAGGCCGGCGTCTGGCGTCATCCCGAGCGCATTGCGATCTTTCTCGGTGACATCATCGACCGTGGTCCCCGGATCCGCGAGGCGTTGCACATCGTTCACGACATGGTCCAGGCCGGTCAGGCGTATTGCATCATGGGCAACCATGAATTCAACGCGCTTGGCTGGGAAACGCCTGCGTTGCCCGAAAGCGGTCACCGGTTCGTGCGTGAGCACACGCCGCGCCACGCCAAACTGATCGGCGAGACGCTGATGCAGTTCGAAGCGCACCCGAGTGAGTGGAAAGCGTTCGTCGAGTGGTTCTATGAGTTGCCGTTGTATCTGGATGCCGGGCGTTTCAGGGTGGTGCATGCCTGCTGGGATGCGACCCTGATCGAGCCGCTGCGCGGTCTGCACGGTAACGGATGTATCGACCGGCACTTCGTTCAGGCGTCGGCCGTGCCAGGCAGTTTCGCCAGCAATGTCTTCAATCGCCTGTTGCGCGGCACCGACATGCGTCTGCCACATGGCCTGACCCTGACTGGCGGCGATGGCCTGACCCGTGCGTTTTTCCGTACCAAATTCTGGGAAGACGATCCGCAAACCTACGGCGACATCGTCTTCCAGCCCGATGCGCTGCCCGAGGGCGTGGCGAAGACGCCGCTGTCCACATCGGAGAAAAACGCGCTGCTGCGCTATGGCAGCGACGAGCCCATGCTGTTCGTTGGCCATTATTGGCGCAGCGGCATTCCCGCGCCCATCCGGCCTAACCTGGCCTGCCTGGATTACAGTGCCGTGCTGTACGGCAAGCTGGTGGCTTACCGGCTGGATCAGGAAACACAGATCGATCCGGACAAGTTTGTCTGGGTCGATGTACAGCGTCCCGAGGTTTCACGATGAACCCTGTTGCAGCCCTGCGTTTGCCATTGACCGCTGATCTGAGTGGCTTTGTCAGCCTGTTGCATCGTTTACAGATTCCCCATCGGGTCAGTGAAGAAGTTGGCGAACAGGTGCTCTGGGTGCCGGACGCGGGCGAGCTGGCGCAAGAGGTCCGTGAGCTGTACGCGCGCTTCCCCGAGGGTGACGAAGCCTTTGAACTGCCCGGCAGCACCCGGGAGCCGGTCACCGGCGGTCCCGGTCTGCTTCATCAATTGCGTCGCTGCCCGGTAACGGCGCTGGTGCTTCTGGTCACGCTGCTGGTAGCGGGTCTCACACTGCTGGGCGACAACCTGGAAGCCATTCGCTGGCTGACGTTTCTGGATTTCCGTGTTCAAGGTGAATACGCGACCTTCCTGCCGCTGGCCGACAGTCTCGCGGCAGGTCAGTGGTGGCGGATCTTTTCGCCGATGTTGATTCACTTCGGCATCCTGCACCTGGCCATGAACGGCATGTGGTACTGGGAGCTGGGACGCCGCATTGAGATCCGTCAGAGCAGTTGGCACCTGCTGGGGTTGACCCTGCTGTTTTCGGCCGTGTCGAATTACATTCAGTACCTGGCTTCGGGGCCGAGCCTGTTCGGCGGATTGTCGGGTGTGCTGTACGGTTTGCTAGGGCATTGCTGGATCTTTCAAATACTGGCCCCCAACCCCATTTATCGTCTGCCGCGTGGCGTGCTGGTGATGATGCTGGTCTGGCTGGCCTTGTGCCTGTCCGGTCTGGTGAGCATGCTCGGCTTCGGCGAGATCGCCAACGGTGCCCATGTCGGCGGTCTGATCATCGGTTGTATCACTGGCTTGCTGGGTGGTGCGCTCGCGCGCCGCAAGGCCTAGAATTGCCCGCTATTTTCTGGAGTGCGCCATGTCGTCTTTTGTAGAAATGATTGAAAACATCACCCCGGATATCTATGAGAGCCTGAAGCTGGCCGTGGAAATCGGCAAATGGTCCGACGGTCGCAAGCTGACTCAGGAGCAGCGCGAGCTGTCGCTACAGGCGTTGATCGCCTGGGAAGCGCAGAACCTGCCCGAAGACCAGCGCACCGGTTACATGGGGCCGCAGGAGTGCGCCTCCAAGTCGGCACCGGTGCCCAATATCCTGTTCAAGTCGGATGCCATCCATTGATTGAGATTGGACGTGGAGCGGTAAACAAAATGTCGGTGCGCCAGGACGACTCGTCGCTGGTGCAATACGCGTTTCGCTTGGGCGAGACGGAGATCGCGGTCAACCCGCTGATCGGCAAGACGGTGCGTCTGGAGTTTCTCGGCGCCATTCATTGCAGCCACTGCGGCCGCAAGACCAAGTCCAGCTACAGTCAGGGTTACTGCTATCCGTGCATGCTCAAGCTGGCGCAGTGCGATATGTGCATCATGAGCCCGGAGAAATGCCATCACGATCAGGGCACCTGCCGTGATCCGTCATGGGGCGAGCAGTTCTGCATGACCGACCACATCGTCTATCTGGCCAACTCGTCGGGCGTGAAAGTGGGGATCACCCGTTCCACCCAATTGCCGACGCGCTGGCTGGATCAGGGCGCTAGCCAGGCGCTGCCGATTCTACGGGTCGCCACGCGCCAGCAGTCCGGCTTCGTCGAAGACCTGCTGCGCAGTCAGGTGGCCGACCGCACCAACTGGCGCGCCTTGCTCAAGGGTGACGCCCAGCCGGTGGACCTCAAGGCCATTCGCCAAACGCTGTTCGAGACCTGTAGTGCGGGCCTGCTGGGATTGCAAGAACGATTCGGGCTACAGGCCATCCAATTACTTCATGACGCCGAGCCAGTCGAGTTTCGCTACCCGGTCGAGGCTTATCCGACCAAGATCGTGAGCTTCAACCTGGACAAGAACCCGATTGCCGAGGGCACGCTGCTGGGGATCAAGGGCCAATACCTGATTTTCGATACCGGCGTGATCAATATTCGCAAATACACGGCCTACCAGCTGGCCGTGCATCAGTAGAAGGATTCCAGCATGCGCACCGAACAACCGACCATGATCTATCTGAAGGATTATCAGGCGCCCGAGTACCTTATCGACGAGACGAATCTGACGTTCGAACTGTTCGATGACCACTCGCTGGTCCATGCACAATTGGTCATGCGCCGCAATCCGGTGCGTGGTGCCGGACTGCCACCGCTGGTGCTGGACGGTCAGCACCTGGAGCTGCTGTCGGTGAATCTGGACGATGTCGAGCTGACGGCGGCCGATTATCAACTGACTGAAGACCACCTGACCCTGCACCCCAAGGCAGAGCGTTTCACGGTCGACAGTACGGTGCGCATCCACCCTGAAACCAACACTGCGCTGGAAGGCCTGTACAAATCCGGCGGCATGTTCTGCACCCAGTGTGAAGCCGAAGGCTTCCGCAAGATTACCTATTACCTTGACCGCCCTGACGTGATGAGCAAATTCACCACGACCGTCAGCGCCGACAAGCACGATTTTCCGATTCTGCTTTCCAACGGCAACCCGGTTGCCAGCGGCGAAGAAGACGACGGTCGTCACTGGGCGACCTGGGAAGACCCGTTCATGAAGCCGGCCTACCTGTTCGCACTGGTGGCGGGCGATCTGTGGTGCGTCGAAGACACCTTCACCACCCTGAGCGCCCGGGTCGTGACCCTGCGCATCTACGTCGAGCCGGAAAACATCGACAAGTGCCAGCACGCCATGAACAGTCTCAAGAAGTCGATGCGCTGGGATGAAGAGACCTACGGTCGCGAGTACGACCTGGATATCTTCATGATCGTCGCAGTCAACGATTTCAACATGGGCGCGATGGAGAACAAGGGCCTCAATATCTTCAACTCCAGCGCCGTGCTGGCCCGCGCCGAAACCGCCACCGATGCCGCGCACCAGCGTGTCGAAGCCATCGTGGCCCACGAATACTTCCACAACTGGTCGGGCAACCGCGTGACCTGCCGCGACTGGTTTCAGTTGTCGCTCAAGGAAGGTTTCACGGTATACCGCGATGCCGGTTTCTCCGCCGACATGAACTCGGCCACCGTCAAGCGCATTCAGGACGTCGCCTACCTGCGCACCCATCAGTTTGCCGAAGACGCAGGCCCGATGGCCCACGCCGTGCGCCCGGACAGCTTCATCGAGATTTCCAACTTTTACACTTTGACCGTCTACGAGAAGGGTTCGGAAGTGGTCGGCATGCTGCACACCCTGTTGGGTGCCGAAGGCTTCCGCAAGGGCAGCGATATGTACTTTGAGCGCCATGACGGTCAGGCCGTGACCTGCGACGACTTCATCAAGGCCATGGAAGATGCCAACGGCGTCAACCTGACCCAGTTCAAGCGCTGGTACAGCCAGGCAGGCACGCCACGTCTGGCAGTCAGCGAATCCTATGACAGTGCAGCCGGCACCTACAGCCTGACCTTCCGCCAGAGCTGCCCGAGCACACCGGGGCAGCCGGGGGATCAAAAGCAGCCGTTCGTGATTCCGGTCGAGCTGGGTCTGCTGGACGCTCAAGGTCATGACATCGCACTGCGCCTGTCGGGCGAAGCCGCTGCCTCCGGGACGACCCGCGTATTGTCAGTGACCGAGGCCGAGCAGACTTTTACCTTCGTCGATGTCACCGAAAAGCCGTTGCCTTCGTTGCTGCGCGGCTTCTCTGCACCGGTCAAGCTGAGCTTCCCTTATGACCGCGATCAGTTGATGTTCCTGATGCAGCACGACAGTGATGGCTTCAACCGCTGGGATGCCGGGCAGCAGTTGTCGGTTCAGGTGCTGCAGGAAATGATCGCTCAGCATCAACAGGGCCAGGCACTGGTCATGGATCAGCGTCTGGTGACAGCGCTGGGCACGGTTCTGGCCGACGAGCATCTGGATCAGGCAATGGTCGCCGAAATGCTCTCGCTGCCGGGCGAGGCCTACCTGGCAGAGATCAGCGAAGTGGCAGATGTCGAGGCCATTCACGCCGCCCGTGAGTTTGCCCGTCAGCAACTGGCGGACAGCCTGTTCGATGGTCTGTGGGCGCGCTATCAGGCCAATCGCGAGGTGTCGAAAGTCACGCCGTATGTGGCAGAAGCCGAGCATTTCGCCCGCCGCGCACTGCAGAACATCGCACTGTCCTACCTGATGCTCAGTGGCAAGCCGCAGGTACTGGCGGCAACCATCGATCAGTTCGACACCAGCGACAACATGACCGAACGCCTGACTGCGCTGGCCGTGCTGGTCAATTCGCCGTTCACCGAAGAGCGTGCCAAGGCACTGGCGGTGTTCGCCGAAAACTTCAAGGACAACGCGCTGGTCATGGATCAGTGGTTCAGCGTCCAGGCGGGCAGCACCCAGCCGGGCGGTCTGCAGCGGGTCAAGGAGCTGATGCAGCATCCTGCGTTCAATATCCGGAACCCGAACAAGGTTCGTGCGCTGATCGGTGCTTTCGCCGGGCAGAACCTGATCAACTTCCACGCAGCCGATGGCTCGGGCTATCGCTTCCTGGCGGATCTGGTGATTGAACTTAACGCATTGAACCCGCAGATTGCGTCCCGCCAACTGGCGCCGCTGACTCGCTGGCGCAAATACGACAGTGCCCGTCAGGCGCTGATGAAGACCGAGCTGGAGCGCATCCTCAGCTCCGGCAAGCTGTCGCCGGATGTGTATGAAGTGGTGAGCAAGAGTCTGGCTGACTAAGGCTATGCGATGGGGAGTGCGTTACCGGCACTCCAGATCAAGGGGCTGTCCACCGCTGTGGACAGCCCCTTTTTTGGGTGCCGATTGTCGAGCGGGACGGCGGTGAGGCTCAAAGCCTTCAGCAAGCGTCGAAAAGTCTTACGAAAAAAACTCACATGTGATGTATATCCAGCCATGAAAACTTCTGATACGTTGCTTGCCTGACTCACGGCCTCACAAGGGGAAGCGTCCATGCCTCGTAAAACCAAAGGCGACAACGCAACCGTCCCGGCCAAGACATCGAAGAGCTCCACCGACTACATGCGTGAAATGCGTCTGCGACTCAAGGATGCAGGGCTGGTCAAGCGAGAGTTCTGGATACGGCCCGAGAACGTCGATGCCTTGCGTGGCATTGAAAAAGCGTTAAGACAGCCCTTTCTGGGTGACAGGATCAAATTGGAGGATTTCATGACCGAGAATACCAACTGGACGATCAGCTCTCTGCAAAAGGCCCTGTCCGAACTGGACCTGGTGCTCGAAGGCAAAATCGAGATGGGCGTGATCGACGGGGATGCGGCAGGCATCAAGCTGACCATGGCCGAATTCGGTGATCTGCCGATCTACATCGCAGTGGAGGGCAACCAGATTCTCGCCGACGCCACGCTGGTCGAAGTGAACAAGATCAAGGATGTCGCCGCTTTCAATAGCCTCGTTCTGCGCAGCCGCGATCTGTTTCCCCTGTCATCGGTGGGTATCGAAAAGCTGGCTGACGGTCAGGAAGTCTACTGCCTGTTCGGCGCCCTGAGCGCCGCGTCGTCCCTCACAGTGGTCGTTCAGGAAATTCTCACTCTCGCGGACAACGTGATCCGTGCGGCCGACGCCTTCGAAGATCACTTCATTTACTGAACATCCCTGTCAGGAGCAATGCATTCATGACAACGAGCATCTGGAAAAAACTGGTTACCGCCGTTCGCGGTGGCGCTTCCGAAGTGGGCGAGTCGATTGCCGACGCCAATGCCATCCGCATTCTGGATCAGGAAATCCGTGATGCCGACAGCGCGCTGGTCAAGGCGCGTGACGGGCTGATCACCATCAAGGCCAAGCACAAACTGTCGGCGCAGCGTCTCGAAGAACACGCCACCAGCATCGCCAACTGGGAAGGTCGCGCCATGCAGGCCTTGAACAAGGGCGAAGAAGCGCTGGCGGTGGAATGCGCCACCAAGATTGCCGAGATCGAAGCCCTGCGTGATCAGGAGAAGGAACTGTCCGACCAGTTCGGCAAGCAGGTCAGCCTGCTGCAGGAACAGGTGGTCAAGGCCGAATCGCGCATCAAGAGCCTCAAGCAACAGGTCGAAATGGCCAAGGCTCGCGAAACCGTGCAGAAGGCCCGCGTCGCAACGGCGACCGCGACCGGCGGTGCCCGCGGCGCGGGCGGAACTGCGGGCGGGTCCGCGGCCCCCCCCAACCGCGGGCAGGGGGAACAGGGCGCCCCGCGGG
>NZ_MUIO01000146.1 GCF_002087235.1 Pseudomonas floridensis
AGTGAACAGCATTACGGCGCAAGGCCGGGTTTTTGATGACGCTGGTAATCAGGCGGCGTATTGCTTGGCCACGAAGTCCCAGTTCACCAGGTTCCAGAACGCTTCTACATACTTCGGACGCAGGTTGCGGTAGTCGATGTAGTAGGCGTGTTCCCAGACGTCGCAGGTCAGCAGAGGCGTGTCACCGCTGGTCAACGGGTTGCCTGCACCAATGGTGCTGGCCAGCGCCAGGGAGCCGTCAGCTTTTTTCACCAGCCAGCCCCAGCCGGAGCCGAAGGTGCCGATAGAAGTCTTGCTGAACTCTTCCTTGAACTTCTCGAACGAACCGAACGCAGTGTTGATTGCGTCAGCCAGCGCGCCGGTAGGTTCGCCACCTGCGTTTGGCGCCAGACAGTTCCAGTAGAACGTGTGGTTCCAGACTTGAGCGGCGTTGTTGAAGATACCGCCCGAGGAAGTCTTGATGATCTCTTCCAGAGTCTTGCCTTCGAACTCGGTGCCTGGCACCAGGTTGTTCAGGTTCACGACATAGGTGTTGTGATGCTTGTCGTGGTGATATTCCAGTGTCTCCGCAGAAATGTGCGGCACCAGAGCGTCTTTGGCGTAGGGCAGCGGCGGCAATTCAAAAGCCATGGTTTATCTCCTTATCAGGTCAATTGCGGTTATCGCACGGCCGATCACGGGCGGCCAGATACAGCATGCACCGGGAGTTTTACTCTTTTGCGGCGCAGACCCCGGACTATAGCACCGGGCCTGCGGCATAACCACGCAACAACTGTGTGGGATAGAGGTTCCGGCGCTGTCGACTCAACGGGCAAAAAAACACTCAGGCGGCGCGAACGAGTTGCACTGCAACGCTGAACATCATTACGGCGACCAGCACATCCAGCAGTCGCCAGGTGGCGGGACGCGCGAGCCAGGGTGCCAGCCACGCCGCGCCGATCGCAAGGCTCGAGAACCACAGTAATGAAGCGCTGGCCGCACCGGCGACATAGGCTTGCGGCACCGTCTGTTGCGCGCCTAGGGAGCCGATCAGCAGGACGGTGTCCAGATAGACATGCGGATTGAGCAGGGTCACCGCCAGTGCGCTGAGCAATACCGCACGCCGCGACCTGAGGCCAACGACACCGTTGTTTTCCAGGCCTTGGGATGAGCAGGCCCTACGCAGCGCCTGCACGCCGTACCAGGTCAGAAAGACCACGCCACCCCAGCGCGCCACCGCCAGCAAGGTCGGGTTATGGGCCAGCACGTTGGCCAGACCGAAAACACCCGCGGCAATCAGCAGTGCATCGCACACGATACACAGCAGGGCGACTGGCAGGTGATGCTCACGGCGCAGACCTTGAGCCAGCACAAACGCGTTCTGTGTACCGATGGCCATGATCAGACCCGCTGCCACCAACAGGCCGTTTAAATAGCTTTGCCACATGAAATGCGCTCCGGAATTCAGGTTCAGGTGGCGATTCTGGTGGTTGGCGCGGTATAAGGAAAACCAATAATCCTGATTGCTCATTAGGAAAAATGATGTTTGATTACAAGTTGTTGTCGGCGCTGGCTGCCGTGGTCGAGCAGGCCGGGTTCGAGCGCGCAGCCCAAGTGTTGGGGCTGTCCCAGTCGGCGGTCTCGCAGCGCATCAAGTTGCTGGAAGCACGCATCGGTCAGCCGGTGCTGGTGCGTGCCACACCGCCCAGCCCGACCGATATTGGACGGCGCTTGCTCAACCATGTGCAGCAGGTCCGTCTGCTGGAACGCGATCTGCAAAGCCAGGTGCCCGCGCTTGACGAGGACGGTTTGCCGGAACGGCTGCGCATCGCGCTGAATGCCGACAGCCTGGCGACCTGGTGGGCGCAAGCCGTAGGTGATTTCTGCGCAGAGCATCATTTGTTGCTGGACATGGTGGTCGAAGATCAGGATGTCGGGCTCAAACGCATGCGCGCCGGTGAGGTCGCGGCGTGTCTGTGCGGCAGCGAAAGGCCGGTGGCCGGTGCGCGTAGTCAGGCACTGGGCGCTATGCGCTACCGTGCGCTGGCGTCACCATCCTTCATCGAACGGCATTTTGGCGATGGCGTAACACCTGAGAAACTGGCGCGCTCGGCGGCGCTGGTGTTCGGGCCCGATGACTTTCTCCAGCATCGCTACCTGGCGCTGTTTGGCGTGGAGGGTGGTTTCAAGCATCATTTATGCCCCTCGTCCGAAGGCTTCATGCGCATGATCGAGGCCGGGATGGGCTGGGGGCTGGTGCCTGAATTGCAGGTTGTGCAGCAACTGCGCAGCGGTACATTGCGCGAGCTGGTGCCTGAGCGCTACATCGATGTGCCGCTGTACTGGCACCATTGGCGCAACGGCGGACAGTTGCTGAATCGGCTGACCGGGCACCTGGCGCAAAAGTCCGGGCATTGGCTGGTGCCGCCGGGCGGCCAGTGAGCGTCAGTACGTGCATATATGAAATCAATGCGGGTAGGGTTCATCCTGTCCGGCAGATGCGTCAATGGAGCGGTAAATGAAGATTCTGGTTACCGGCGCAAGCGGCTTCATCGGTGGACGCTTCGCGCGTTTCGCTCTGGAGCAGGGGATGAGCGTCCGGGTCAATGCTCGCCGTGCCGAGGGTGTCGAACACCTGGTGCGACGTGGTGCCGAGTTCGTGCAGGGCGACCTGACCGACCCGTATCTGGTCAGGGCGCTGTGCGATGACGTAGAGGCCGTCGTGCACTGCGCAGGGGCGGTCGGCGTGTGGGGACGGCGTCAGGATTTCATGCAGGGCAACGTGCAGGTCACGGAAAACATTGTCGAAGGCTGTCTGAAACAACGAGTGCGAAGGCTGGTCCATCTGTCGTCGCCTTCGATCTATTTTGATGGTCATTCGCACCGTGGCATCAAGGAAGAACAGGTACCCAAGCGCTTTCACAACCATTATGCAGCGACCAAATACCTGGCCGAGCAGAAGGTCTTTGGCGCCGAAGAATTCGGACTGGAAGTGATCGCCCTACGGCCTCGTTTCGTGACCGGCGCAGGCGATAACAGCATCTTTCCGCGTCTGCTGCACATGCAGCGCAAGAAGCGCCTGTCCATCGTCGGCAACGGTCTTAACGTTGTGGACTTCACCAGCATGCAGAACCTCAACGAAGCGTTATTAAGCTGTCTGCTGGCCGCTGGCTCCGCGCTGGGCAAGGTCTACAACCTCAGCAATGGCGCCCCGGTGCCGCTGTGGGATGCCATCAACTACGTCATGCGGCAGATGCAGTTGCCGCAGGTCACCCGCTATCGTTCGTACGGTCTGGCCTACACGGCGGCAGCGATCAACGAGGGAGCCTGCATGCTCTGGCCGGGTCGACCTGAACCCACGCTGTCGCGTCTCGGGATGCAGGTCATGAACAAGGACTTCACGCTTGATATCAGTCGCGCCATGCATTATCTGGATTACCAGCCCCGCGTAAGTGTCTGGGCGGCGCTGGACGAATTTTGCGGCTGGTGGAAAGCCCAACAATCGAACTGACTGAATAATGGCACATTGAAATTGCTTCACGTGCCGTTGGTATACTCGCCAGCTTTGGTTTCAACAGCTTCTTGAAGGGTTGCTCATGCGTAACGATCCATACGATGACGTCGATGACGTCCCCCCCCTCAGCGCCAAGGACGACGATGATGATTTCGTGCCGGTCAAGGGCGCGCGGGAGCGCACCACGGTCTATTCACGCACCACGCCGGTGGTCAAGGTCAAAGGTCCGAGCACCGGTCCGCTCTGGGCGCTGGTCGGTGCGCTGTTCATCGCCTTCTGCGGTCTTGGCTGGTGGAGCTTTCAACAAGTGTCGCTGATGGAGCAGCAACTGGTAGCAACGCAGGAAAGCTTCGCTCGCATCAGCGAAGAAGCGGCGGGGCGCCTACAGGATATTTCCGGCAAGGTCGTCGCCACTGAGTCCCTGTCCAGTGACGGTGAGGCGCTCAAGCAGCGAATCAAGCTGCTGGAAGCGCAACTGGAGGATCAGGACAAGCAGCGCGAAGGCGTTGAAGGCCAGCAGACCAGCCTCGACAAGCGACTGGAGCAGATGGCCGCGCAAACCACGCAACAGCAGACCGAATACGCCCAGTTGCAGGAGCAGCTCAAGGGTGTTGTGACGGAGTTGACTGCGCTGAAGGCGGCGCTGCCTGACCTCAAGACGGCACAGGCTGATCAGGGCAAGCTGGACACTCAGCTCAAAAGCCTGGCCGCCGATGTCGCCACCTTGAAGAAACAGCCCAATCCGTCTGCTGCCATCGAGCGTCTGGAACAAGACCTGATCGTGCTCAAGAGCGAGCAGGAAAACCGTCCGGCACCTACCGCAGCGGCGGGCAATACGGCCGAGTTCGACGCATTTCGCGCTCAGGTGACGCGCAACATCAATACCCTGACCAGCCAGATCCAGAACCTGTCGCAACAGCTCAACGCGCGCCGTTGAGGTGCTTTGAGGTCTGTGATGAAGTGGCTAAGACTGCACCGGTCTTTCTGGATCAGCCATAAAAAAAACTGACGTCTGCACGTCAGGTTTTTTTGTGGGCGCAAACGTTTACATGCGTGGGTAGTCGATGTAGCCGACCGGGCCCTTGGCGTAGAAGGTTTCAGGGTGCGGCTCGTTCAGAGGCGCGTCGTTGGCCAGGCGCTCCGGCAGATCCGGGTTGGCGATGTAAGGCACGCCCCACGCCACTGCGTCGGCCTTGCCTTCGGCCAGCCAGGCGTTGGCGCTGTCCTTGGTGAATTTCTCGTTGGCGATGTACACGCCACCAAAATCCCTCTTCAACTGCGGACCGATGCTGTCGCTGGCGTCGCGTTCACGTGCGCAGATGAATGCGATACCGCGCTTGCCCAGCTCTTTTGCCACATAGCTGAAGGTTTCAGCCAGGTTGTCATCGCCCATGTCGTGCAGGTCGGCGCGAGGCGAAAGATGCACGCCCACACGACCGGCGCCCCAGACGTCGATGGCCGCATCCGTCACTTCCAAGAGCAAACGGGCACGGTTTTCCAGGGAGCCGCCGTACTGGTCGGTGCGCTGGTTGGTGCTGGTCTGCAGGAACTGGTCGAGCAGATAACCGTTGGCGCCGTGGATTTCCACGCCGTCAAAACCGGCCGCCTTGGCGTTCTCCGCACCCACACGGTAAGCCTCGACGATGTCGCCGATTTCCGCCAGTTCCAATGCACGAGGGGTCGGGAAACCGGTGATCGGACGCACCAGGCTTACGTGACCTTCAGGCTGCACGGCGCTCGGCGCAACCGGCAGTTCGTCGTTCAGGTAGAGCGGGTGGGAGATGCGGCCTACATGCCACAGTTGCAGTACGATACGGCCACCGGCGCCGTGCACGGCCTTGGTGATGTTGCTCCAGCCACGGACCTGATCGCTGGACCAGATGCCCGGTGTGTCGGGGTAACCCACGCCCATTGGCGTGATTGAGGTGGCTTCGCTGATGATCAGGCCGGCGGAAGCGCGCTGCACGTAATACTCGGCCATCATCGCGTTGGGCACGCGGCCTTCGTCGGCACGGCAGCGTGTCAGCGGGGCCATGATGATGCGGTTGGGCAGTTGCAGGTCGCCAATTGTGATCGGGTCAAAGATAGTCGTCATGCGTCGAATCCTCGTAAGTGATTAATGGGTAGCCGGAGCCAGATCGGGGTTGCCGGTCTGACGAAACGTAATCAGGGTGATCAGCAGCGCGAGCACTGCCAGCACAGCGGCGGCCAACGGCACGCGGGTCAGGCCCAGACCGTGGGCGATGACGCTGCCGCCGACCCAGGCGCCCAGCGCGTTGCCAACGTTGAACGCGCCGATGTTCAGGGTCGAAACCAGGTTGGGTGCGGCCTTGCCGAAGGTCACCACGTTGATCTGCAGCGCAGGCACGGCGGCGAAGGCGGCGACGGCCCAGAGGAAGAGGGTGATCTCGGTCGGGATCAAGGCCACGCTGGTCCAGCTCAGCGCTGTGGAAATCACCGCCATCGAGATGAACACGGCAATCAGCGTCGAGGACACCTTGCGGTCGGCCATCTTGCCGCCGATCACATTGCCCAGCGTCAGGCCCAGTCCGATTAGCAGCAGGGTCCAGGTCACGCCCTGAGGTGACACGCCGGTCACGTCGCCAAGCAACGGCGCGACGTAGGTGAACAGCGTGAACATCGAGGCTGAGAACAGCGCGGTCATGGTCAGCGACAACCAGATTCCCGCACCCTTGAGCGCCGCCAGTTCGGCGCGCATGTCGAGCTTCTCTTCATCGCGGTTGGTGGGCAGAAAGCGGATCAGGCCGATCAGGGCAATCACGCCGATGACGGTCACCGCCCAGAAGGTCGAGCGCCAGCCTGCGTACTGACCCAGCGCGGTCCCCAGCGGCACGCCCAGCACGTTGGCGAGGGTCAGACCGGTGAACATCAAGGCCACGGCCGATGCGCGACGGTTGGCGGGCACCAGACCTGCGGCAACCACCGAACCGATGCCGAAGAACGCGCCGTGGCACAGCGCCGTCACGACCCGAGCGAACATCAGCACGTTGTAGTCACTGGCCAGCGCGCACAGCAGGTTGCCGACAATGAAGATGCCCATCAGCGTCACCAATGCCGCTTTGCGAGGCAGTCGTGAGGTTGCCATCGCCATGAACGGCGCGCCGATGGCAACGCCCAGCGCGTAGCCGGTCACCAGCCAGCCGGCACCGGGAATGGACACGCCCAGGTCTGCCGCAACATCGGGCAGCAAGCCCATGATGACGAACTCGGTCGTGCCGATGGCGAAGGCGCTCAGGGCCAGAATGAGGAGTGAAAGAGGCACGCGGCATCTCCTGTGAATGATGAATGGATCAGGTCGGATTGTTCAGTTCGTGAACGAGTGCCTGTACGAACGCCTGGATGGTTTCTTCATTGCGTCTGAAGAAATGCCATTGGCCGACCTTCTTGCTGCTGATCAGTCCGGCCCGTTGCAAGGTCGCCAGGTGCGCAGAAACAGTGGACTGGGAAAGCCCGGCGCGCTGGTCGATCTGTCCGGCGCAGACGCCGTGTTCGATCGAATATTCCTGCGCGGGAAACGAGGCGCGAGGGTCTTTGAGCCAGGTCAGGATTTCTCGGCGCACCGGATGGGCGAGGGCTTTAATTATGTCGTCGAGGTCGATGGGCATGTCGTTCTCACAGGCGGTGTAGCGATATATCGCGATGCAGCGAACCTTATATCTATATTTCGCGATATACCAATATGATTTTGGACTGAGTGTATGGCAAATCGGTATATCGGGTTATATCGATATATGGACCTGAGCCCGGAAAGCGGCGTAGGCTTGGGCCCATGAACTATCTGGCCCATCTCCATCTCGGCGGCCATCGGCCCGCCCAATTGCTCGGCAGCCTGTACGGCGACTTCGTCAAAGGTCCGCTGCCGGGACGTTTTCCCGATGAGCTGGAAGCAGCCATCCGCCTGCACCGCAGCATTGATGCTTTCACGGACAGCCATCCGTTGATCAAGGCATCCATTGCCCGCTTTCCGGCAGAGCGTCGGCGCTATGCCGGCATCATGCTCGATGTGTTTTTCGACCATTGTCTGGCGCGTGACTGGCATCACTACGCCGATGGGTCTTTGGAAGCATTTACGCGCAAGGTCTACGGCGTGCTGGCTGCCGAGCCGCAGTTGCCCGAGCGTCTGGCGCTGATTGCACCGCGCATGGCGGCTCAGGACTGGCTGGGCTCGTATCGAGAGTTCGAGGTGCTGGAACAGGTGTTGGGCGGGATCTCGCGGCGTCTGTCACGGCCCGAAGGGCTGGCGGGCGGCATGCAGGAACTGCAGGCGCTCTACCAACCCCTCAGTGCCGATTTCGCTGAGTTCTATCCGCAATTGCAGGACTTCGCTCAGGCGGCCTTGGCTGGACGTGCAACCACTTCGCTCGGCTGAGCGGATTCGCCGAACAACGCGACCTGAACCGCCTGCTGTGCCTTGAATGCCAGTGCGGCGCGTTCCTGGCCGGCGGTCTGGATCGGCGTGAGCAGGTGAATGTGCACATCGCTTTGTTCGTTGGCGAACAGGCGGCGCAGGTGCGACAGCAGGTCATCGTCGCCAATGAAGGGTGCAATCGGGTCCGGCTTGCCGTCGCGTGAGTAGGCGATCGCCACCGGTTGAATGTCCACACCTGCTTCGATGGCGCTTGAAAGCAGACGACCGTGAAAGGTGCGCAGGCTTTTGCCGTCGGTGGTGGTGCCTTCCGGGAAGATCAACAGCGCGTTGCCTTGCTGCAAGTGATTGCTCATTTGCTTCTGAATCAGGCGACTGTCGCCTGAGCCACGGCGAATGAACAGCGTGCCGGCCTTCAACGCCAGCCAGCCGGCGACCGGCCAGGTCCGCACTTCGGCCTTGGACAGAAACGACAGCGGGGCCAACATGCCCAGCAACGCGATGTCGGTCCATGACACGTGATTGCTGACCCACAGCATCGGCTGGCGCGGCAGTTCGCCGGTGATGGTCACGCGAAATGGCAGGGCGCTGGTCAGGCGCGCCATGAACCAGCGACTCCAGCGCTGACGACGCTCCATTGAACTGCCGACTTTCAGACGCTCAAGCACCGCGAAGGCCCCGGCAATCGTCAGGCCTAGCGCCACCACCAACAGCACCCGGACCACGCGTGCATAGCCGCGTACCCGACTCATCACACTGCCGCCTTGAAGTGGCGTGCGTAGCGTGGGCACAGGTCATCGCGCTTGAGCAGGATGAACACGTCGGCCACCTGAAAATCTTCATCCCAGCACGGCTCGCCGCAGATCTTCGCACCCAGACGCATGTAGGCCTTGAGCAGCGGCGGCATTTCGCAGATCACGTTGCTCGGGATGTCGAGGGTTGGCAGCGGGTTTTTCGGCTCGGCGCGCAGGTGCTCGTTGCACAGGTAACGCTCGCGCAGGCGTTGCATGATCGCGTGGGCCTGAATGCCGCCGTCCTGCATCGGGATGCTCGCACAGCCCATCAGGTAGCTGTAGCCGCCTTCGTTCAGGACTTCGGCCAGTTCGCTCCACAACACCGCGATGGTGCCGCCGTTGCGGTAGGCCGGGTCAACGCAGGTGCGGCCCAGTTCCAGAATCGGACCTTGCAGATGCACCAGACCGTGCAGGCTGAATTCTTCTTCGCTGTAGAAACGACCCAGCGTGGTGGCCGCCTTGTGATCGAGCAGTCGCGTGGTCGCCACCAGTCGCCCGGTGTTCAGGTCGCGCACGCCGATGTGCGAGCAATGCACATCGTAGTCGTCGATATCCAGACCTTGTTCCGCGCCGTTGAGCCTGGCGTTGAACTCTTCGCTGAACACGCTGAAACGCAAAGCCTGTGCTTCCTGCAAGGCTCGCGCTCCAATCAGGCGTTCGGCCTGAAGACGGCGTTCAGCGGTGTTTTCACGAATGCGGGCGATCTGGGTCATACGAATCTCCATGAGCCAGCCATGCAACATCGGCCGGTCGACTGATTTGTCCAAGCGCTTTGCGGTAGTTGCAGGCTAGGGAGATGGCGTGTCATGCCCATGAAGCTTTAGTGATGGTTGTGTGACGCAGAGGAGAGATCGTGTTGTCCTTCAGAAAGTGGCCACTCCGGCGCTTTCGCGGACATGTCCGCGTCGTGGATCCAGAAATTCCCTGTGGGAAATTTCCTGTGGGAGCGGACTTGTCCGCGAAGGCTGACGATGACCTTTTTTCAAGATGTGATGCAGAACGTCGTGATGCTTCTCATCAGCACCCCGGTGTCACCGCGCAGCTGTCATAAACACCTGTTACGGTGCCCGGATAATTCTGCGAGGACTTGTCATGCTGTCTCGGTTGGCTCGCTGGTGTATGTGTGTTGCTCTGAGTGCAAGTGCCTTGAATGCACAAGCCGAAACCTGGCCCGGCGAACAATGGTTTTCACGACCAACGCCTCCAGCCCCCGCCCTCGAAGCGCTGGAAAGCTATGCCTTCCCGCCCCGCGACGAAGCCACCCGCAACGGCGTGCGTACCGACGCATTGCTGGTGATCAAGGACGGCGAAATCGTTTACGAGCGTTACTCCGGCGTAACTAGCGAGCAGACGCCGCACCTGACCTGGTCGATCAGCAAAAGCATCATGGCGACGGTTCTGGGCGTTGCCTTCGAGCAGGGGCGCTTTCAACTGGACGATCCGGTGGCGAAGTTCTACGAACCGTTCAAAGCCCATCCCGCCATCACCATCAAGGACTTGATGCATTGGGCGTCCGGGCTCGACTGGCAGGAAGACTACGAATACGCGCCGCTCAACTCCTCGGTGGTGGCGATGCTCTACACCCTGGGGCGCGAAGACATGGCGCGCTTCACCGCCAGCCATAAGGCCGCCACCACGCCCGGCAGCCGCTACCTGTATTCCAGTGGCGACAGCAATGTGCTGGCGGCGGCCTTGAAAACCATGGTCGGCGCGCAGGCCTATCCGGATTATCCCTGGACAGCGCTGTTCGCTCCGCTCGGCATTCGTGATGCAGTGTGGGAAACCGACGCCAGCGGCGCTTTCGTCGGATCATCCTATGCCTACATGACCGCTCGCGACCTGGCACGCATCGGGCTGCTCATGCAGCGTGGCGGGCAGTGGCAAGACAAGGCCTTGTTCAACAAGGCCTGGGTGGACTTCGTGTTGACGCCGTTCAAAGGTGAGCAGGTGCAGGCGAACATCGAAGTGCCCGGCGGACAATGGTGGCTCAACCGCACCGCCGAGGGAGGCAGCGGACCCTGGCCCGACGCGCCCCCTGATACCTTCGCTGCGCTCGGTCATTGGGGCCAGGCTCTGTACGTGATCCCCAGCCAGAAACTGGTCATCGTGCGCTACGCCGACGATCGCGACGGCAGCTACAACCACGATCAGATGCTCACGCTCATCCAGGCAGCCTTCAGCAAGGAGAACGGGCAATGAGCAATCGTCGACTGTTTATCCTGCGTCGTCCCTTCACCAGCCTGCTGCTGTTGATTTTGGCGGCGCTGGTGATTCTGATCTGGCAATACCGCGTCGCCTTGCAGGCCTTTCCGACCATCATCAGCGCCTACACCGCCAAGGAATACTGCTCGTGCCGCTACGTGGTGAATAACCCGGAAGAGTATTGCCGGGCCTACATCAAGCAGTACGTGCCCAGCACCTTGATCGACCAGCCTGAACTGAAACGCGTGATCGCCAGCGGCCTCGGACGCTCCAGCACTGCTGCCTGGCAAGGCCCGCGTGAGGGCTGTCGTCTGTTGCCCGAAGCACCATAACCGTCAGCGGACGAACGGAGCGGTTTGCCAGCGGTCTGACAGGCGGATAAGGTTCTCCTCAACTGCACGTCTGGAGTCTGCATGCTCAACACGATTCGCCTGCTTCACAAACTGCGTGACAACGCAGTGAGCGAAGGCAAGACAAGGAAAAGGCAGGCGAAGAGACGGGGTCTGGATGTTGCAGGCAAGCCTGTCCGGCCCGCTTTCAATGCCATCGCGTTGAGACGCTCTGCGCTGGCCATGCTGACCGCTGTGGCGCTGCCTGCCCACGCCAGTTGGTATCTGGATAACGAGTCATCACGACTGTCCTTCACCTCCACCAAGAATGCCGACATCGCCGAAGTGCATCGCTTCCTGGTGCTGCACGGCAAGGTGGACGACAAAGGCCTGGCCGAGCTCGAAGTGGAGCTTGAGTCGGTCAGCACCGGCATCGCCCTGCGCGACGAGCGACTGCGCGAGCAGATGTTCCAGATCCGCAAATTTCCTGAAGCACAGATCAACGCTCAACTCGATATGCGCCCGATCAACGCACTGGCGCCCGGCGCGCAACTGGAATTGCGTCTGCCACTGACCGTTAGCCTGCGCGGCAAGACTCACACCTACAACGCCGAGTTGCTGGCCACGCGCCTGGATGACCGGCGCTTTCAGGTGGTCACCCTCGAACCGCTGGTGGTTCACGCCCAGGACTTCGATCTGGTACCGGATTTCAGCTCACTGCGCGCAAACGCAGGTTTGGCGGCGATCAGCCTGTCGGTCCCCGTCGGGGCCGTGCTGATCTTCACGGCGCGCTGACATGACCGGTGCGATCTTTCCATGGCGTGAAAACAACCAATTTCAGTTATTGATCGACGGCCCGGCTTTCTTTCCGCGCATGATTGCCGCCATCGACAAGGCCGAACAACAGGTCGACCTGGAACTGTATCTGGTCGAAGCCGGCGCCTGTGCCGATGCGATCGTGCGGGCACTGGTGGACGCCGGCCGACGCGGCGTCATCGTGCGCTGTCTGTTCGACGGTTTCGGTTCTCAGGCGTTCGACGCAGGCCTGCGCAAACAATTGACTGACGCAGGCGTGATCCTGCGCCTCTACAACCCGATCCACTGGCGGCGCGGTCTACGCAACCTCTACCGCGACCATCGCAAGATACTGGTCGTGGACAAGAAACTGGCAGTCGTCGGCGGCACCGGCGTGACCGATGAATTCTGGGAACCGGACAAGGACGTCAGCCAGTGGCACGAAGTGATGGTGGAAATCACCGGCCCGTTGGTGATCGACTGGCAGGCGCTGTTCGACCGGCAGTTTCACGTCAATCCGCGCCGCACCGCCTGGCGGCCGAAAGAGAATTTCGGCCTGACGCACTTGCCCAGCGCACCGGTTTCCGGCGAAGGCCTGGGCCGCGTGGCCTATGCCGACTCGCGTCAGCACCGCGACATTCTGCAATCGCTCGTTCGCGCCCTGAACAGCGGCCAGAAACGTATCTGGCTGGCGACGCCCTATTTTCTGCCCACCTGGCGAGTCCGCCGAGCCTTGCGCAGAGCCGCAGGGCGCGGTGTGGATGTCCGACTGCTGCTGACCGGCCCGCGCACCGATCATCCTTCCGTGCGCTACGCAGGTCATCGCTATTACCCGCGCCTGCTGCGCGCTGGCGTGAAAATCTTCGAATACCAGCCGTGTTTTCTGCACCTGAAAATGGTTTTGATCGACGACTGGGTCAGCATCGGTTCCTGCAATTTCGATCACTGGAACCTGCGCTTCAACCTGGAAGCCAACGTCGAAGCCCTCGATCCGGGCCTGACGAAAGACGTGGTCGCCAGTTTCGAAAAAGACTTCGCCCTGAGCGCCGAAACCACCCTGGCTGACTGGAAAGCGCGGCCATTGTGGCGCAGGGTCAAACAGCGGCTGTGGGGCTGGATCGACCGGCTGGTGGTCAACCTGCTGGACCAGCGCAACTGATCGAGATAGGGGCCAGCAACGGCCCCAAGCCTTGTGCCCGCTAGACGATGCTGTCGAGCGAACGATCGACCATCGCCTTGGCCAACTCCGCCATGTGCAGCACCGCAAACACCAGATCCCGGCTGGTGCCCTCGGCGTTATCGCCTGATTCGTAGGCCGTGGTGATGATGCAGCGCAACAGGTCAGACGCGTAGTTGAGCGCTTCTTCCTGAGAGACGGATTGGTTGATGGTGTAGAGGGCCGTGGGTGGGTCTGGGATGACTTTGTCGAGCATGGTTGCAACTCCTGATCGTTAGAAGGAGCCGCCCCTTTTCGCTACCAAACGATTGGGTGGCGGCCGCACGCAGGTTGGTAGACCGGTGACCAGGCAAGCCGGTGCGTCCGAAGACGCCAAGCGCACGGCCGCCATAAAAGCAGACCGAAAAAATGCGCCCCGCAAAAGGTGGCGCATTGCGCACAGGTCACTCAGGTCTACCAAACCTGATCGCTGATTGTGCAGCGACCGGTGCAGCCTAGAGACCGGAGTGGGCAGGCGCAAGGGGCTGGGATTCTCTCGGAAATTTCACTCAAAGGATAGGGAGGCATCCCGCTATTAAGTCCTACAACGCCCGCTGAAAATGCTTTTTCAGTGCATTTTTCTCGTGCTTATTGAGAGTGAGTGATTTGGCTCAGTAGGTGACCATTTCGGCAACCTTCAATGAATCAGCGTCAATACTCGGGCCACCATTCCAGAAGAAATAGACGATTCGATGAGCTCTCGCCTTTTTATCGTTAGTGAGATTAAGGATGTCAGCGAACTGATCACATAGCGGTGCTTTGATCAGCTGTTTGGCAATCGCCCAATAAGGGCCAAAACCCCAATCCAGAAAAACAGGATCGAAAAGATCATCGCGGTCGCCGGGGTCAGCCAGCGCATACCCCTGAATAGCATCAGCGATGATTTTGCACTGCAGTGGGCAGTCATTGAGGTCTGGGTGATACGGCGTCTGGGTCACGGTCTACATCCTTGTCGAAAACTGTCATCGGACATGAAGAATATCCGACGCCCTTCGGGGCTTCAATGAGGCATGAACTTGCGTCACTCGCAACTTGCCAGTCCTTCTGTCGAACGCGCACGCTTGCCACCGTGGCAACAGGTCGACGAACATTGCCTCTCATTCAAGCAGGTTGATATCAAGGTGTTGAAGATGACTGAAAAGATTGAGATCCAGCAGATCAATCATCTTCCGTCCCAGTTACTGACTCTGGAAAAAGAGGCGGTTGAAGAAGGCTTCCGGTTTCTTACCCGATTGATTACGCAATGGAACTCCGGAGCCAATCGCTTCGACGCTCCCGGCGAATGTCTGATGGTTGCGTATCTGGATCGGCGGCTAAGGAATCTCCGAACAAGTCCCGGGTATGCGAAAATCGCCTGAACACCTGATCCGAGCCTCCCATGAGCCAGATGAGCTTTTCCGACTTCGAGTACGCCGGCAAGCGCAAGCAAACCCGCCGCGAACGCTTCCTTGCCGAGATGGATCAGGTCGTACCCTGGGTAGCTCTGCTGGGCCTGATCGAGCCGTTCTA
>NZ_MUIO01000147.1 GCF_002087235.1 Pseudomonas floridensis
TTCACGACTCAGGCCTTCCACCTTCAGACAGCACTCGGGCGTGCATTCACGGCCTACTTTGTGATCGATGCGCTGCAATTCCTGGCCGACAATGCCACGCACCAGATGCGCACGATCGATGTCGGCCATGCGCCCGGTTTCGACGAAAGCCCCGTCCCGAAAGATGGTGTAGTCGTCGGCAATCTGTGCCAGCTCGCTGAGGCGGTGCGAGACATAGACGATTCCGGCTCCTCGGGCGGTCAGGCGTCGAATCGCCTTGAACAGGGTCTGGGCCTCACGCTCGCCAATGGCTGAAGTGGGTTCGTCCATGATCATCACTTCGCAGTCATGACTGAACGCCTTGGCGATTTCCACCAGTTGAATCTGCGCCACGCTCAGCCGATGCATGGGGCTGGTGGCTTCGACGTCGAATTCCAGGCTTTCGAGCAGCTCGCGGGTACGTGTGTTGAGTGCTCGCGTATCGACAATGCAGCCAGCCCGGCGCGGCTCGCGGCCCAGCCAGATATTTTCGGCGACGGTCATGTGCGGGATGGGTTCAAGTTCCTGGGTGATCATCGCAATCCCGGCAGCCAGTGCTTCGCCGGGACGGTTGAACTGCACGGGCGCGCCGTTGAACAGGATGCTTCCAGCGTCGCGCTGGGTGATGCCCATGAGGATGCTGAGAAAGGTGGATTTGCCCGCACCGTTGCCGCCGCACAGCGCGTGCACACTGCCGGCACGCAGTGAAAGGCGGCCATCGCGCAGAGCAGGAATGCCGGCGTAGGCCTTGGCGACGTGTTCAGCCTGGAGCAGTAATGGCGTAGCCATTGGCGTGTCCTCGTGCTGTGAATTCTTATTAGGTGCACCGATGCAGCTCAGTGAGCATATGTGTATCAAATGAAATTCTGATCAGTCAATCTCTTTCCAATAAAAAATTCAGCAGCAGCATTCAACGGGTTTATCGCGGTGTTAGTAGAGAAAAATAGGGGTTGGCCTTAAAAACAGGCTTGACACCATGAATAGAATGGCTGAGAAATAAGTGATCGGAATTTCACCGATTGAACATATGGTCAGTCTTTGAATGACCACAGCAGTGGAGCCAAACGCCATGAACACATTTTTCCCGGTGGCCATCGGATGCGATGAAGCGGGTTATGAGCTCAAAGAGTTGTTGAAGCGTCACATCGGGACATTGGGTTATCCGGTGACGGATTTCGGTACGTATTCCACGGCGCCCGTGCTGTACCCGGACATCGCTCTGGCGGTTGCGACGGCCATCAATGCAGGTCAGCAACGGCTCGGCATCCTGGTATGCGGCACCGGGATCGGCATGGCGATCTCCGCCAACAAGGTGCTGGGCATTCGCGCTGCTCAGGCGCATGACACCTATTCGGCGGAGCGGGCGCGCAAGAGCAACGACGCGCAGATCCTGTCCATTGGTGCGCGGGTGATCGGCGCGGAACTGGCGAAAAGCATCGTCAAATCGTTCCTGGAATCGGAGTTCGAGGCCGCACGCTCGGGCGCCAAGGTTGATCGGATCAGCGCCATCGAGCGCGACGGGCATCAGTAGTGGACGCAGGGTGCCGGGAGTAGGGAGAATGCGCCTTTGACGTCGAAACGGAAGCCCGTCCACATGAGTGACAACAACCCGCGCACGGCCAGCGATATCGATCTGATGACCGAGGTCGCGATGCTTTATTACCTTGAGAACGTCACTCAGGAAGCCATTGCCAAACGCTTCGACCTGTCCCGCGCAAAAGTCAGTCGCCTGCTCAAACGCGCACGTGATGAAGGCATCGTCGAAGTGCGCGTTCTGCAGCACCCGGCGATGAACAACGAACTGGAACAGGCGCTGGTCGAGCGTTTCCAGCTCGATCGCGCATTGATTGCGGTAGACCACAGCGACCCCGACACCCAGCGTTCAGCGGTGGCCAGTCTGGTCGCCAACTACCTGAACAAGACCCTCAGCGACGGCATGATCGTCGCTGTGGGCATGGGCCGAAACGTTGGCGCAGTGGCGGACAACGTGTTCCTGCCGGTGACCCGCAATTGCACGTTCGTCTGCGCCATCGGCGGTTCGCTCAAGGCTGGCGAGTACATGAACCCCGACCATATATGTCGGCGCTTGGCGCTGCGCTTCGGCGGCGAAAGTGAAAGCCTGTATGCGCCAGCGCTGGTGGCCAATCCGGAATTGCGCGGCGTGCTGATCAACAACGACACGGTCCGCGCCACCCTGGACCGTGCTCGCCGCGCCGACATTGCCCTGATCGGTATCGGTGACATGAGCGAGAACAGCAACATGGTGCGCATGGGCTGGTTCTCGCCGCAGGAAATCGCTCAGGCGAGGCTGTCCGGTACGGTGGGCGACATGATGGGCTACGACTTCATCGATATTCATGGTCAGCCAGCGGTCAATGCCATTCAAGGGCGGGTGATCGGCCTGACGGTTCAGGAGCTGTTTCGCATCCCGGACGTGGTGGCCATTGCCAGTGAAAACACCAAGGCGGCGGCAACCCTGGGGGCG
Source organism: Pseudomonas floridensis (assembly GCF_002087235.1). Taxonomy (GTDB): domain Bacteria; phylum Pseudomonadota; class Gammaproteobacteria; order Pseudomonadales; family Pseudomonadaceae; genus Aquipseudomonas; species Aquipseudomonas floridensis. The sequence goes on from NZ_MUIO01000147.1 coordinate 2,504, forward strand.
CTGCGTTCAGGGGTCATCAATACATTGGCCACCACCGTGACCAACGCGCACACGATCCTGGCGCTGGACGATGCGACGCGTAAGGTCTGATGTCCACGGCATCTGCGATGTTGCCAACGTGCGCATAAACCGCTTTACTGCTCCGCATACCTGATCAGGTCTGTTATCAGACAACATGCGCGGACTGAGAAAGTCGCACCTGACCGCAATGAGCGATGACGCAGTTTAATGGCCTGTCGAATCGCTCCGATGGCGGGCAAGCGCGACCTTTCTGTTATAGATCTGCTGGAGTCGGCACCCTATCCCTCGACAGTGCAACGGAGCGCATTCACAAGGTTTCATGGATGATTGAACCACTCGCCACAGGCGTCGTTTCGCACCCGCGCGAGGCGAGCCCGGACACAGCAACCCGTTTCATCGTGGGCATGGCCAATGCATCAGGCCCGCGATATCGCTGCGAATCGATCTCACGAGGATGGAACGTCAACCACGACGGTCCCGCGATTCGTATCCGGATATCTGCGCTGACCCTGCCCGGCACGGCACGAGATACCCCTATCAAGGCTTCATCACATAACAAGACAGGACAAGGACGATGATTTTAAGAGCGACAGGTATCGTGATGGCGATACTGAGCATTGCGCTGCTTTACATGGGGGCGCAGCTGGTAGCGGTTGGCGGCTCCCCGGCCTATTCAGTGATCGCCCTGGGCGTGCTGGCAACTGCCGTGCTGGTGTTTTTGAAGCGAAAATCGGCGCTGACGCTGTATGCGCTGCTGATGTGGGGGATTCTGCTCTGGATCGTCTACGAAGCAGGTTTGGACAAATGGCAGTGGATTCCGCGAGGCGACGTGTTTGCCTTGATCGGATTCTGGCTGGCCATGCCTTGGGTGGTACGCCCGTTGTCGCGCAGTGAGGCGGGCGGACGCGGTCGAGCGTTCCATCCGTTGCTGGGCTGCACGGTCGGGATCATGGCGCTGATCGTTATCGCCCTGATGTTCTACGACCCTTATGCGGTCAAGGGTCAGATCGCCAGCGCGGCAACCACGCGCAGCGCCGAGGTCGCCGGTAACGACTGGGTCGCGTATGGCGGCACCAACAGCGGCCAGCGTTTTTCAGGCCTTGATCAGATCAACCCGGACACCATTGGCAAGCTGTCGGTTGCCTGGGAATATCACACCGGGGATCTGCGCGACGCCGCCAAGGATGCCGGTGAATACACCTTTGAAGCGACGCCGCTGAAGGTTAACAACCGCGTCTACGTCTGTACGCCTCACAACGAGGTGCATGCCCTGAATCCGGAAACCGGAAAGCTCGACTGGAAGTACACGCCCGAGAAAAACCGTTCCTACCTGCAGCAGCACCAGACCTGCCGTGGCGTCAGCTATTACGCGGCAACCACGGGCGGTACGCAGCCTGCGGCGCAGTGTGAAAAACGCATCATCATGGCGACCGCCGGTGCGAAGCTTGTCGCGCTGGATGCCGACACCGGAAAGTTCTGCAGTGGGTTTGGCGATAACGGCGTGGTCGAGCTGAGCGCCAACATGGACAAGATCCGTCCTCACGCGCTGATGCAGACGGCTGCGCCGCTGGTGGCTGGGGACCTCATCGTGCTGGGCGGTTCTGTGATGGACAACGGCTACGACACGGGCAACCCGTCCGGGGTGATCCGTGCCTATGACGTCATCACCGGCAAGCTGGTCTGGAACTTCGATCCGCACAATCCGCAAAGCACCCAGCCTGTCGTGGAAGGTCAGACCTATCCGCAAGACACCCCCGTGGCCTGGGCCACGCTGAGTGCCGACTTGAAGAACGGCTTGGTCTATGTGCCGTTCGGCAATGCGTCGCCGGATGAAACCGGCACCCGTCGCGACCCCGACAGCAACACTGAAAAATTCCGCGATGCGCTGGTGGCACTGGACTTGAAGACGGGCGCATTCAAATGGCGATTCCAGACGTCCAACAATGACCTGTGGGACCGGGATAACCCGTCACAGCCTTCGCTGCTCGAGTTGGGCAAGGAGGGCAGCCAGCAACCAGCGCTGCTGTTGCCCACCAAAGTCGGCAATATCTTTGTCCTCAACCGCCTGACCGGCGAGCCGATCATACCTGTCGACCAGGTCGGGACCACCACGCACGGCGGTGTGCCGGGTGAGCGTTTTGCGCCGACGCAGCCGGTGTCCAGGCTCAACTTCATTCCGCCGCCGCTGAGCGAGAAGTCGATGTGGGGTGTTACCCCGTTCGATCAGATGGCGTGCCGCATCACGTTCAACACGCTGCGTTACGACGGCAATCCGTGGACGCCAGCCACCGAGTCCGGTTCGCTGATCTACCCTGGCAACATCGGCGTCTTCAACTGGGGGTCGGTTGCGGTGGATCCTGACCGCCAGCTTCTGGTGGCAGCGCCCGTGCGTCTGGCCTACATCTACAACCTGATCAAACGCCCGGAACAATCCCGGGAAAAACGCCTGTTCACTCAGGATGGCCGACCTTACTGGAACGAGAACTTTAACGGAGACTACGCCATTCGCATTTCACGACTGGCCTCCGGGCTCGGCATTCCATGCACCGCGCCACCGTGGGGCAGCATGGTCGGTGTCGACCTGAACTCCGGCAAGACTGAATGGACGCGCCGCGTGGGCACCACCAAGAACCTTAAGACCAGCTTCATGGAGGATCGCTTTCCGATCGGTTTCCCGATGGGTATGGTCGCTCACGGTGGTCCGTTGCTGACCGCAGGCGGCGTGGTTTTTCACGGCGCCACGGCCGACAACTTCATCCGCGCCTACGATGTAAACACTGGCAAGGTGCTCTGGCAGTACGAACTGCCGGCAGGCGGGCAGGCAACGCCTTCGACCTACACCGGAAGCGACGGTAAGCAATACGTGATTATTGCTGCCGGTGGTCATGGCTCGCTGGGCACCACCTTGGGCGACAGTGTGATTGCGTTTCGCCTGAATTAAGGCGCAAAAACAGAGAGGGAAGGGGCCATGCGCCGAGGCGTCATGGCCCTTTTTTTACACGGATTTTTTGCGCCAATTCAGTCGTCACTTAGCGTCACGATGGCTGGATCAGGAGCCAGCCATCCACCGCGCAAGGCTGTGTCGGCCACTTACACCGAGTTTTGCGGTGGCGCGTTTGAGGTAGGTTTCCACCGAACTGTTCTTTACATTCAGGCGTCGGGCCATCTCTGAGACCGATCCGCCGGTCAGCAAGCCAATGCACACTTCCTGTTCACGGGCCGACAGCGTGATGGCGTCCTGCGCCAGGCGCCCACTGAACGCTTCGTCGAGTGATCCGGGTTCTGATTCGACTTTTTCGACGCCAGACTGCGCCAGCCATTGAGCGTGATGCTCCACCAGCGGCAGCAACGTGTCGGAAAGGCTCTTGAGCAGCGACAGTTCGCTCAAAGAAAACGCCTTCGAACTCGTCAGGCGATAGAAGCAGATGATTCGTCGTATCTCGCCATGACTGGACACCAGGCTGCACGCGTGTACGTCGCGAGCAGGCAGTTTCTCGCTAGCAGGCGCTCGGGCCTGGACAAGCAACGAATCCTCCATGTGCAGGATGCTCTGTAGCAGCGGCTGGCGCTGGGCGTCCGAGGCGTACACATCGTGGTGCACGCCGGCACCACCCAGGCGGGTGATTCGCTCGATCCGCGACTGCGCTACATCAAGCACCCACTCGTTGAGATTCAGTCCATGAACCGGCACCAGCGTGTGGACGAGTTGCAACATCTGTCTGGCAAATGACGAGCCGCCAGTACTTGAAACCAGTTGACCCAATTGCTGATAGAACTGCGGGTCATGGCTGGCATTTGGCGAGCGTGTCAGCTTCATCTATTGATCCTCCTTGATTCTGACCGGGCGTGAGGGTGGCCCTGCGTTATTCCAGACGGAGTAACGACGACTGCAATTAATAGCTCAAGGTATTCAACCGAAGGTTTTATCCGACGTCTGTAGTAGAAAACAGGGACAGACGTATCGCCTGATTCATTACACGGTGCAACTAAAGTCCCGAATCGTTGTATTGCCGATCATCCTTGCACGCGCCGGAACGTCTAGACAGTGCCGGCGTGTAATAGCGATACGCCAGCGTCCGGGTTAAATGGGACATACACTGGCAATAGGCCAATGCTTCAATTCCTGACTATTTCGCCAAGAAGGATCTTGAGCCATGTCGGCCGTCGACCTGTTCCCCCTGACCGCTGCCCAGCGCGACATCTGGCTTGACCAGATCAGCCATGGCGATTCGCCTCTTTATAACATCGGCGGCTATGTAAAGCTGATTGGCCCAGTGGATCCGGCGAAGCTGCACCATGCGCTCGAACAGGTACTGGCCGCGCATGACGGGTTGCGTACGGTGCTCGTTCCGGAGGCAGGCGCCGATGGTTTGCCGATGCAGACCTATGCCGCGTCCATGTCTGTTGCATTACCGGTGCATGATCTGCGCGATCACCCCGAAAGGGTCGAGGCTGCGCACACGCTGATTCGCGAGCTGATGCAGCGCCCTTACGCACTGGATGGCAGCCCGCTGTTTCGCTTCTGCCTGGTCCGCCTGTGCGAAGACCAGCACTGGCTGGTTACTCAGGCGCATCACCTGATTCTCGACGGCTGGGGCTTCGGCCAGATGCTCAAGTCGCTGGGCGAGCATTACACGGCGCTCTGCAACGGCGAGTGCCTCGATATCCAGGCGCCTTCCTACCGCGACTTCATTCTCGATGACGCACAGTACACCGACTCGGCCCGCCATGAGCGGGACAAGGCCTATTGGCTGGACAAGTATCGGGATCTTCCAGAACCGCTGCTGGTGTCCCGTTACCACAACCGCAGGTCCACCGATCCGGCCCCATCCCACACCTGGGCGCAGGCTTTCCCGGCGGCGCTGCACACGCGCATGAATCAGTTCGCCGAGCGCTGCGGGGCGTCGGCGTTTCACGTTCTGCTGGCCGCGCTGCATGTCTATTTCACCCGCACTGCGCAGCAGGACGACTGGGTGGTCGGTTTGCCGTTGCTCAATCGCACCGGGGCACGCGCCAAAGCGACGCTGGGCCACTTCGCTCAGGTCAGCGCTGTACGCATGGCCTTCGCGCAGGATCTGGATTTCACCGCTCTGGTCGGCGAAGTGCGTGACACCCTCAAGCGCGATTTCCGCCATCAGCGCTTTTCCTTGAGCGAGCTCAATCGCACATTGGGCGTGTCCCGCGACCGGGCACAGTTGTTCGAGGTCTCGGTGTCCTACGAACAGGATGATCACGACTATCGCTACGGCGACGCCCAGGCACATGCGGTCAAGGTGTCCAACGGTTACGAATCAACTCCGTTGGCCGTGCACCTGCGCACCAATCGTTTCAGCGATCAGGCCTGGCTGCATGTGGTGCATCACCGCGCCTGGTTCGATGAGGCCGAAGCCCGAGCAATCGGTGAACGTTTGTTGCAGGTCATCGAGCAGGGCCTGGAAAACCCGGCTTTGCGTATCGATGCCTTCGATCTGCTGACGCCTGACGAGCATCGGCACCTGCTCAAATGGAACGAAACCGACGCGGTCTTTACCGGCGAACCGTTGATTCATCAGCGTATCGAACAGCACGCCCGGACCAGGCCGGAGGCCATAGCGGCGGTATTCAATGGCCAATCCCTTAGCTATGGGCAACTCAATCGCAGCGCCAACGGGCTGGCCCGTCGGCTGATCGAGACGGGCATCGTTCCGGACGACCGAGTGGCCGTGGTTTCACGGCGTGGACTGGATACCCTGGTGAGTCTGTTGGCCGTGCTGAAGGCAGGTGCCGCCTATGTGCCAATCGACCCCGCGCATCCGCGTGAGCGACTGGCCTATCTGCTGCAAGACAGTGCGCCGGTCGTGGTGCTGACCCGTTCGAACCTGCGTGAGCGTCTGCCTGCGCTGGACCAGCCGGTCATAGAACTCGATCACTGCGACAAAGACCGCAGCTGTGACGCCAATCCGCACGCCCCGCAGTTGGGCAGCGGTCATCTGGCCTATGTGATTTACACCTCAGGCTCCACCGGCCAGCCCAAAGGCGTCATGGTCGAACACCGGATGCTGGCCAATCTGGTGGACTGGCACTGTCATGCTTTCAAACTGACCGTCGGTGGGCATGCCTCCAGCCTCGCCGGCTTCGGCTTCGATGCGATGGCCTGGGAGGTCTGGCCGACACTGTGCGCGGGCGCGACCCTGCACCTGGCTCCGGTTCAGGAGAGCGGCGAAGACATCGACGCCATGCTGCGCTGGTGGCTTGCCCAGCCGCTTGACGTGAGTTTTCTGCCCACGCCGGTGGCCGAGTACGCGTTCAGCCTGGAAGAAGATCATCCGACTCTGCGCACGCTATTGATCGGTGGCGACCGTCTTCGTCAGTTCGCCGAGAACCGACGTTATGCAGTGGTCAACAACTACGGGCCGACCGAAACCACGGTGGTGGCCACTTGCGGAGAAGTGCACGCCGAGGCGAGCCTGCACATTGGCGGGCCGATCGCCAATACGCGTGTTTACGTGCTGGACACGCAATTGCAGCCGATGCCGGTCGGCGTGACCGGCGAGCTGTACATCGGCGGTTCGGGCGTGGCCCGAGGCTATCTGAACCGACCGCAGATGACCGAAGAGCGTTTTCTCGCCGATCCATTCAGCAAACAGCCCCAGGCGCGCATGTACCGCAGCGGCGATCTGGTGCGCTGGAACGCTGATGGCACATTGGACTATCAGGGCCGCAACGACGATCAGATCAAGATTCGTGGCATGCGCATCGAGCCCGGTGAAATCGAAGCGGTGATCGCCGGTCAGTCAGGCGTCAAGGAAGCCGTAGTGCTGGTGCGCGACGAGCACTTGCTGGCCTGGTTCACCGAAACCTCGGACGTCGATCCGGAACACCTGCGTCAGGCGTTGCGCGAGCGGCTGCCGGCCTACATGGTGCCCCGCGCTTTTACGCGGCTGGACGTACTGCCGCTGACCGCCAACGGCAAGCTTGACCGCCGCGCACTGCCCGATCCGGACCCGGCCTACCTGCTCGGCCATGCTTACGAGGCGCCGCAAGGTGAAACCGAGATCGCCATGGCCGCCATATGGGCTCAGGTGTTGGGTGTAGAGCGCGTGGGCAGGCATGACAACTTCTTCGAACTGGGCGGTCATTCGCTGCTGGCCATCAAACTGGTGGAGCGCCTGCGCAAGGCAGGTCTCAAGGCCGATGCGCATGTTCTGCTGTCACAACCCACTGTCGCGGCACTGGCGGCCAGCAAGGGCCAGACGCAACAAGTGGCCGTGCCGCACAACGCTGTGCCTGACGGTTGCGAGCACATTACGCCGGCAATGCTGAGCCTGACCTGTCTCGATCAGCCCGCCATCGACCGGATCGTCGCCGGCGTGCAGGGCGGTGCGGCCAACGTGCAGGAAATCTACCCGCTGGCGCCGCTGCAGGAAGGCATTCTCTATCACCATTTGTCTGCCGAACAGGGCGATCCCTATCTGTTGCAATGGCGTCTGGCGTTCGACAGTCCGCAGCGCCTGCAGGCCTGGGCCGATGCCTTGCAGCAAGTCATCGACCGTCACGACATTCTGCGCACCGCCGTGGTCTGGGAAGGGCTTGAAAGTCCGCAGCAAGTGGTCTGGCGCAAGGCCGATCTGGTTGTGCAGTCGGTCAGTCTCGACGCTGAGCAGGAGGCCGCTCAGGCGACCGCGAGTGTCATGGACCGTCTGCATCAGCGATTCGACGCCCGTCATCATCGCCTGGACCTGTCCCAGGCGCCGCTGCTGCGCCTGGTGCACACCCAGGATCCGGCAAACGGTGAAGTAGCTGCCGTGCTGTTGTTCCACCATCTGGTGCTCGACAACGCCGCGATGGAAATCGTCACCCGGGAAATGGAAGCGCTGCTGCTCGATCGTCAGGCCAGGCTGGCCGCTGCGGTGCCATACCGCAACTACGTGGCGCAGGTACGCCTGCGCAATGACGACGCCCGGCACGAAGCATTCTTCAGCGACATGCTGGGTGAGGTGGACGAGCCTACTTTGCCGTTCGGCGTGCAGGATGTACGGTCCGATGGCAGCGACATCGAGCAGGCTCGCCGGGGGCTGGACGGCGATCTGGCATTGCGCCTGCGTGAACAGTCCCGGCAGTTGGGCGTGAGTGCCGCCAGTCTGATGCACACGGCCTGGGCCAGGGTTCTCGGGGTGATCGCCAACCGTCGCGATGTCGTGTTCGGGACGGTGCTGCTGGGGCGCATGCAGGGCGGCGAGGGGGCGGATCGGGCGCTTGGCGTCTTCATCAATACCTTGCCGCTGCGTGTCGATACAGCCGCCAGCCCTCGTCATGCCGTGAAAGCCGTGCATTCGCGTCTGTCGTCGCTGATTGCCCATGAACAGGCGTCGCTGGTGCTGGCGCAGCGTTGCAGCGGCGTGGCTTCTGGCTCGCCGCTGTTCAGCGCCTTGCTCAACTATCGTCACAGTGCCGCTATCCGGCCGCGTGACGGCGAAGGCGTGTGGCAGGGCGTTCGCGTGCTTGGCGGCGAAGTGCGCAGCAACTACCCGCTGACCCTGAGCGTGGACGATCTGGGCCAGGGTTTTGACCTGCATGTGCTGTCCCGTCAAGGCATGGGCGCCGAGCGCATCGCCGACTGGATGCTCAATGCTATCGCACAGCTGGTGCTGGCTCTGGAACAAGGCCTGCCGGAACCACTGCAAAGCCTGTCGATTCTGCACGCCACGGAACGCGAGCGGTTGCTGATCGGTTTCAACGCCAGCGCGCTCAGCGTCCCGCAGGATCTGACCGTGCATGCCCAGGTCGAAGCCAGGGCGGTCAGCAGTCCGCACGCCCATGCCGTGGTGCAGGGCGCTGAGGTCTTGACCTACGCTGAACTCAACCGGCGCGCCAACCAGTTGGCGCATTATCTGATCGAACTGGGTGTGCAGCCGGACGAGCGCGTTGCCCTGTGCCTGCGCCGCGGGCCCGATCGCCTGATCGGCATGCTGGCCATCCTCAAGGCCGGGGCTGCCTACGTTCCGGTCGACCCGACCTATCCGGCTGAACGCATCGCCTACCTGCTGCAGGACAGTACACCCCGCGCGGTGGTGACCGAGGATTCGACCGGCCATCTGGTGGGTGACGTTTTTCAACTCAATCTGCAGCGCAACACCTGGCAGGACGCGCCGGACGGCAACCCGTACCTCGCGGCTCTGAATGACCGTCATCTGGCTTACGTCATCTACACCTCAGGCTCCACTGGCCAGCCCAAAGGCGTGATGGTCGAGCACAAAACGCTGAACAATCTGGTGCACTGGCATTGCCAGGCGTTCCAGTTGGGCGCAGGCAGTCACACCAGCAGTGTTGCGGGCTTCGGCTTCGATGCGATGGCCTGGGAAGTCTGGCCGGCACTTTGCGCCGGGGCGGTGCTGCACCTGCCGCCTGCCGGGGTGGGGAATGAGCATGTCGATGAATTGCTCGACTGGTGGCTGGAGCAACCGTTACAGGTCAGCTTTCTGCCCACGCCGGTGGCGGAGCAGGCGTTTGGCGGTGCGCGCCAGCATCCGACCTTGCGCACCTTGTTGATCGGTGGCGACCGGCTGCGCCAGTTCGACAAGGACCCCGGTTTCGCGGTGATCAACAACTATGGCCCGACCGAAACCACAGTGGTCGCGACGTCGGGACAAGTCGTCCCGGGCGCGGCGCTGCACATTGGTGGTCCGGTAGCCAATACTCGTCTTTATGTGCTGGACGAGCAGTTGCAACCGGTGCCCGTCGGTGTGATCGGTGAGCTTTATATCGGCGGTGCCGGTGTTGCGCGGGGCTATCTGCATCGACCGCAACTGACCGAAGAGCGTTTCATTGCCGACCCGTTCAGCGCTGAGCCGCAAGCCACCCTGTATCGCAGCGGCGATCTGGTGCGCTGGAACGCGGACGGCACGCTGGATTATCTGGGCCGCAATGACGATCAGGTGAAAATCCGTGGCATGCGTATCGAACCGGGCGAAATCGAAACCGCGCTCGTCCGTCAGCCCGGCGTCAAAGAGGCCGTGGTGCTGGTCCGCAATGAACGTCTGCTGGCCTGGTTCACCGAATCCGTCGCTGTCGAGCCGCAGGCATTGCGTGAGGCGCTGCTCGATCAACTGCCGGGCCACATGGTGCCGTTGGCTTTCATGCGCCTGGATGCCTTGCCTCTGACCAGCCACGGCAAGCTTGATCGCCGCGCTTTGCCGGATCCTGAACTGGATGACCTGGCCAGCACCGCCTACGAGGCGCCGCAAGGTGAAACCGAGGTGATCATCGCGGATCTGTGGGCGCAGGTGCTGGGGATGGAGCGGGTAGGACGGCACGACAATTTCTTCGAACTGGGCGGACATTCGCTGCTGGCCGTCAGTCTGGTCGAGCGCATGCGAAATGCCGGCCTGAATGCCGACGTGCGCGTGCTGCTCGGTCAACCGAGCGTTGCCGCGCTGGCAGCCTCGGTGGGCAGTGGCCGGGAAGTCGTGGTCCCCGGCAATAACGTGCCCACCGACTGCCTGCGTATTACTCCGGACATGCTGAGTCTGACCCGTCTCGATCAGGCCGCCATCGACCGCATCGTCGCGAGCGTGCCTGGCGGTGCCGCCAACGTGCAGGAAATCTACCCGCTGGCGCCATTGCAGGAAGGCATTCTGTATCACAATCTGACCGCACAGGAGAGCGACCCGTATCTGCTGCAGTTGCGTCTGAAGTTCGACAGCATGGCGCGTCTGCAAACCATTGCCGAAGCGTTGCGCAAGGTGATTGCGCGCCATGACAGCCTGCGCACCGCGATCATCTGGGAAGGTCTGGAAGCGCCGCAACAGGTGGTGTGGCGACATGCCGGGCTGCGCGTCGAGGAAGTTGCCGATCAGAACAGTCCGGCGCACATGGACCTCGGCCAGGCGCCGCTGATTCGTCTGGACTACAGCCTTGATCCGGCAAGCCTGAGCGTATCCGCCACGCTGCTGTTCCACCACATCGTGCTCGATGCCACGGCACTCGAAGTGCTGCGCGAGGAAATTCTCAGCCATCTGCGTGGCGAGCCGGAAACTACCGAACCTGCGGTTCCGTATCGCAACTATGTGGCGCAGGCGCGTCTGGGGGTCAGCGAAGCCGAGCACGAGGCGTATTTCCGCGAGCAACTGGGCGACATCGACGAGCCGACCCTGCCATTCGGTCTGCGCGATGTACAGGGCGATGGTCGCTGCATCGAAGACGCTCAGCAGACCTTGCCCGATGAACTGGTGCGGCGCCTGCGCAGTCACGCACGCCAGTTGGGCGTGAGCGTCGCCAGTCTGTTTCACCTGGCCTGGGGCCGGGTCCTGGCGGCCGCCACCGGCAATGATCGTGTGGTGTTCGGCAGCGTGTTGCTGGGGCGATTGCAGGGCGGTGCCGGCGCGGATCGCGGCATGGGCATGTTCATCAACACCTTGCCGGTGCGGGTCGATCTCGACGCCGTCAGCGTGCGCGACGGCGCTCGTGCAACTCATGCACGCCTCGCAACGCTGCTGGGCCACGAACATGCGTCTCTGGCTCAGGCCCAGCGGTGCAGCGGAGTGGGCGCTTCGTCGCCGCTGTTCAGTGCCATTCTCAACTACCGGCACAGCGCCGGACAGGCCCGTCAGGATGCGCAACGCGACACGTGGCGCGGCCTGGAAATTCTGGCCAGCGAGAAACACACCAACTACCCGTTAAGCCTCAATGTCGACGATCTGGGCCAATCCCTGCGCCTGTCCGTCACCGTCGCGCCGACAGTGGGTGCCCAGCGCATCTGTGGCTATGTTCAACAGACGCTGACCGGGCTGGTCGATGCGCTGGATGTTCAGCCCGATCTGCCATTGCTGCAGCTGCCGGTGCTTGAAGCCCATGAGCGCCAGCAACTGCTCACCGGGTTCAACGCCACAGCAACGAATCATGACCTGGACCAGACGCTGCAAAGCCTGTTCCGGGCTCAGGTCGAGCGCACGCCGCAGGCCGTTGCGCTGGTGGCAGAAGGCGTGCAACTGACCTGGCGGCAGCTCAACGAACAGGCCAACGCGCTGGCGCATCATTTGATCAATCAGGGTGTGCGGCCGGACGACCACGTGGCGCTCTGCGTCGAGCGTAGCGCGTCGATGGTGATCGGCCTGCTGGCCATTCTCAAGGCAGGTGGCGCCTATGTGCCGCTGGATCCGGGTTATCCCCTCGAACGTCTGCATTACATGCTGCAGGACAGCGCCCCGAAAGCAGCGCTGGTGCAGGCCTCGACACGCAGGCTGCTCGAGAACGAGCGGGTACTGCTCATCGATATCGACGCCGCGATCTGGGATCGGCAACGTGTCGAAGACCCACAGGTAAAAGACCTGACGTCCCGTCATCTGGCCTACGTGATCTACACCTCGGGTTCGACCGGCACACCCAAGGGCGTGATGGTCGAACACCGCAATCTGGTGAATCTGGTGCAATGGGGCTCGCTGTTATGCTCGACGCCGCCTGGTGGCGCGCTGTTGCACAAGACGCCGATCAGCTTCGACGCCTCGGTCTGGGAAATCTTCTGGCCACTGTGCTGCGGCCTGCCGCTGGTGCTGGCACGGCCTGACGGGCAGCGTGACCCTGTCTACCTGGCGCGGTTGATTCGCGAGCGCCACGTCAGCGTCGTGCAGTTTGTGCCTGTACTGCTTCAGCAGTTCCTTGATCTGCCGGACAGCAATCAGTGCCACAGCCTGACCGACATCGTCTGCGGCGGCGGCGAACTGACGGCCGCGCTGGCCGGGCAGGTACGCCTGCGTCTGCCCTGGGTGCGGCTGCACAACGTCTATGGACCGACGGAAACCACGGTCGATTGCAGCGCCTGGACGCTGGATCCGCACATGCCGTTGCCAGAACATACGCTGCCAATCGGTCGTCCAATCAACAACACCCGGCTCTACGTGCTGGATAAGCATGATCGGCCAGTGCCTCAGGGCGTGATCGGTCAGTTGCATATCGGCGGTGCCGGGGTTACCCGTGGCTATCTGAACCTGCCGCAACAGCAGGCTGAACGCTTCATCGCCAGCCCCTTCGTCGAAGGCGATCGCCTGTACCGCAGCGGCGATCTGGTGCGCCAGCAGGCCGACGGCAACCTGGAATTCCTCGGCCGCAATGACGATCAGGTGAAGATCAATGGCCTGCGCATTGAGCCGGGTGATATTCAGGCGTGCCTGACCGGTCATCCGGGCGTTCGTCAGGCCGTGGTTCTGATGCGTGACGAGACGCCGGGCGGCCAGAGACTGGTGGCGTATTACACCGGTCAGGCGCAATCGGTCGAGGCCTTGCGTGACACGGTGCGCAAGCACTTGCCGGACTATATGGTCCCGGCGCTTTACGTGCACCTGGACGCCTTGCCCTTGAGTCCGAACGGCAAGCTGGACCGCCATGCGTTGCCGCTGCCTGGCACCGATGCGCTGCTGTCCAGACCTTATGACGCGCCGGAGGGCGAGATGGAAAACCTGCTGGCCGACCTCTGGACCGAGCTGCTCGGTGTCGAGCGCGTGGGCCGACACGACAATTTCTTCGAACTGGGCGGCCATTCGCTGCTGGCGGTCAACCTGACCGCGCGTCTGCGTCAGGAGGGCCTCGAGGCCGACGTCCGCGCACTGTTCGAACACCCTACGCTGGCGGGCTACGCAGCCATCACAGAGAACATGGAGATCATCCTGTGAGCATCAACGAACTCTTGGCGACATTGAAGGCCAACGACATCCACCTGGCGGTCAAGGACGGTCAACTGGTGGTGCAGGGCAATCGCCGCGCGCTGACGGACAAAGGCTTGCTGGACAGCCTGCGCGAGCACAAACCGGCGTTGATCGAACGTCTTGTACAGGGGGATTCGCTGACCACCCGACGTGGCGCGCAGACCTTTCCGGAAAACGGCATCCCAAGTGACTGCAACCACATTACCCCCGAGATGCTGACCCTGGTGGCACTTGATCAGCCGGGCATTGACCGGTTGGTCGAGGCCATACCGGGCGGCGCGGCCAACGTGCAGGACGTCTATCCGCTGGCTCCGCTGCAGCAAGGCATTCTGTATCACCATGTCACGGCCACCCACGGTGACCCCTATGTGATGCACGTAGACTTCGCCTTTGCCGACCGCGAGCGGCTCGACGCGTTTGCTCTGGCGTTGCAGACCGTTATTGCCCGCCACGACATTCTGCGCACCTCGGTGCACTGGCAGGGCTTCGAAACCCCGGTACAGGTCGTCTGGCGTCATGCGCAACTGGTGATCGACACCTTGTCTGGCAGCGAGGGCGTTACGCTCGATCTGGGGCAGGCCCCGCTTATCCGTCTGGTCTGCAACGATGCCGGGCAGGGCGATGGGAAGCTCAAGGCGACGCTGGTGTTTCACCACATCGCCATGGACCACAGCGCGCTCGAAGTGGTGCGTCACGAGATTCAGGCTTGCCTGGGCGGACAGGCTGAGTCGCTCGGCACGCCTGTGCCGTTTCGCAACTACGTGGCCCAGGCACTGCTGGGCGTCAGCGAGTCTGAGCACGAAGCATTTTTCCGCGACATGCTGGCCGACCTGGACGAGCCGACACTGGCTTACGACCTGCAAGACCTGAGCGGTGATGGCGACGGTATCGGCGAACACACGTTGACGCTGAGCCCGCAGGTCTGCCAGCAACTCAGGGCGCAGGCGCGTACGCTCGGGGTCAGCGTCGCGAGCCTGTTTCACCTCGGTTGGGCACGGGTGCTGGCGGGCCTGACCGGTCGCCAGCGTGTGGTGTTCGGCACCGTGCTGATGGGTCGTCTGCTGGGGGCCGAGGCGACCGAGCGGGCGCTGGGCATCTTTATCAATACCTTGCCGCTGCGTCTGGACCTGGGCGAACAGGACGTGCGCTCGGCCGTCCGTGCCACGCACCAGCGCCTGAGCACACTGATGCGCCATGAACACGCGCCGCTGGCACTGGCCCAGCGCTGCAGTGGCGTGCAATCGCCAACGCCTCTGTTCAACGCTTTGCTCAATTACCGTCACAGCGCTCCGGCACAGCCGTCCGGGGAAACCTGGCAGGGCATCCAGGTGCTGCACGCACAGGAACGTAGCAACTATCCGCTGGTAGTGAGCGTCGATGACTTGGGCGAGGCGTTCAGCCTCACTGCGCAGACCTCTGCCGAGATCGAGCCGCAGCGTATTTGCGCGTATCTCGAACGTGCCATGCAGCATCTGCTGGAGGCGCTGGAGCACTCACCGCAGACCTCGGCCGAACAGATCGACATGCTGCCGCGTGATGAGCGCGAACAGTTGCTGACCCGGTTCAATGCCCACGGCATGGACTACGACGCCGGGCTGACCTTGCCACAGCACATCGAGCGGCAGGCGCTCGAACGTCCGGCATTCATCGCTGCGCAGGTAGCTGAGCAGACGTTGAGCTACGGCGAGTTGAATCAGCGCGCCAGCGCCCTGGCCCATCACCTGATCGGCCTCGGCGTGCGCCCGGACGACCGCGTGGCGGTCATGGCCCGGCGCGGGCTGGACACACTGGTGGCGATGCTGGCAGTGCTCAAGGCCGGCGCCGGCTACGTGCCGGTCGACCCGTCGCACCCGGACGAACGCATCGCTTACCTGCTCAGCGACAGCGGACCCAGGGCGGTGCTCACCCAGCACAGTCTGCTCGACCGGGTGCCCACCCTCGCAGCGCCGGTCATCGCCTTCGACCGGCCCGAGTGGCCGCAGCGCCAGGACAACCCGCAGGTGCCGGGCCTGAGCGCCCGTCATCTGGCTTACGTGATCTACACCTCAGGGTCCACCGGGCAGCCCAAGGGCGTGATGGTCGAACACCGCACCCTGAACAACCTGATCGCCTGGCACGCCCAGGCCTTCGACCTGCACGCGGGCAGCCACACCGCCAGCGTCGCCGGGTTCGGTTTCGACGCCATGGCCTGGGAAGTCTGGCCGGCGCTGTGCGTCGGCGCGACCCTGCACCTGCCGCCCGAGGCGATCGGCAACGAACAGCTCGATGCGCTGCTCGACTGGTGGATCGCCCGGCCGTTGCAGGTCGCGTTCCTGCCGACGCCGGTGGCCGAATACGCGTTCAGCCGCGACCTGCGTCACCCGACCCTGCACACGCTGCTGATCGGTGGCGACCGGCTGCGCCAGTTCCAGCGCGACCCGGGCTTTGCGGTGATCAACAACTACGGGCCGACCGAGGCCACGGTGGTGGCGACTTCGGGTCGCCTGCTGCCGGACGGCAGCCTGGACATCGGCAAGCCGATCGCCAACACCCGCGTGTACCTGCTTGACGCGCGTCAG
>NZ_MUIO01000148.1 GCF_002087235.1 Pseudomonas floridensis
TCTTCGTGGACAAGTCCCCTCCCACAGAATGACCTGCACCCCAAAAGCTGGATACCCATCTGACTGCCTGGGGCCGGACCACAGACACCCGAGAACGCAGCGCTCGTGGGAGCGGACTTGTCCGCGAAAAAACTACCTGCGCCACCCATGCCGAACGACCGGAACAGCGTTCATGAGCATGCCACCCGCACGGCTCAGATCCCGCTGAACCAGTTGTAACCCTGATCTTCCCAGTACCCGCCCGGGTTTTCGTTGGTGACGAAGATCTCGACGATGTGCTTGGGATTCTTGAAGCCCAGTTTGGTCGGCACACGAACGCGCAGCGGGTAGCCAAAATCAGGCGGCAGGGCCACTTCGCCGAAGTCCAGCGCCAGCAGGGTCTGCGGGTGCAACGCGGTGGGCATGTCCAGGCTGGAGTAGTAACGGTCGGCGCATTTGAATCCGACGAAGCGCGCCGTGGTGTCCGCGCCGATGTACTCCAGAAACGTCTTGAGGGGCACGCCACCCCACTGCCCTATCGCGCTCCAGCCTTCGATGCAGATCAGACGCGTGATGTCCGTGCGTTGTGGCAGCTTGCGCAAGGCGTCGATCGTCCACGGCTGCTTGTCACGCACCAGCCCGGACACTGCCAGACGGTAATCGGCAAGTTCCAGTTCCGGTACGTTGTATTCCGGGTAGAACGCGTTGAACGGGAACGGATTGGTCAACTGCGCCTTGCTGTAAGTCGGGGCCAGTTTCTGGCCGTTGAACAGCCACGCCTGGACCCGGTCGTTCCAGCGCGACATGGCCCACAGCACCTTGTCGACCTGATCGCCGTCCTGCAGGTTGCAACCGGTCAGCATCGACATCGCACCCACGGTCAGACCGGCCCGCAGAAAGTTACGGCGCTGAATATCGATCAACTGGCTCTGCTGCGCAGGCTCCAGACGAATGCGCTGGGTGATGCGTTTACGTGGTTCGCTCATGGCTTGGCAGCTCCGTCTTCCTTCGGCTGGCGACCGCCGGTGATCATCGGTAACAGGGTTCGCGGCACCAGCAGCACCAGCGCGAGGTGCACGACGACAAAGGCGCCAATGGCCGCCATCGCACCAAAATGCACCCAGCGGGCAAAATCATAGCCGCCCAGCAGACTGGCCAGTTCCTGAAACTGGACCGGTTTCCACAATGCCAGGCCGGACAGCACGATAAGGACGCCCATGGCCAGCACCAGCCAGTACATCAAGCGCTGCACCGCGTTGTACTGCCCTTTGATGTGTGCCAGCCGAAAGCGCAGCGCATCCATCAGGTCACGCTTCACTTCAACGGGCCGCACCGGCAGAAGATCGCGTCTGAAGTGCCGACTGAACACGCCGTACAGCACATAAATCAGGCCATTGATGACCAGCAGCCACATCACCGCGAAATGCCAGGCGAGGGAGCCACCCAGCCAGCCGCCGAGGGTCAGGGATTTGGGAAAGGTGAACGGCATCAGGGGCGATGCGTTGTAAATGGCCCAGCCGCTCATGAACATGCAGACCATGCCCACGGCATTGACCCAGTGTGTGAGACGCACCGGCCAGGGATGGATCGGGCGGGTTTTCATATGGGTGTTCCTCGACATGAGGCGATGCAGAACGACAAGCCAGACAGGCGACCTCAGTCGCCTGCCGTTGCCATCGTCAGCAGTGATTACATCGGAGGCGTGAACCCGTCCTTGCCGACCGCGACGCCGCGCGCCGACTTGCCGTCATCGGCCGGGAACAGCACGACCTTGGCACCGGCCTTCAGCTCGCTGCGCTGGCCTGGCTCGACGTAGGCGATCGGCACGTCTTGCGGCACCACCAGTTGTTTCTCGCCGCCTTTGTACTGAACGGTCAGCGTGCGGCCGTTGGCCTTGGACAGGGTGCCGACCGTGCCATTGGTCATCGTGCCAGTGCTGCCGTCAGCGTTTTCCCAGCCGTAGTGACCTTCGCCGCTGCCCTTGAGGCTGGCTTCGAACACGGTGACTTCCAGCGCTTTGAGTGTGCCGTCGGCCTGGGGAATGGCGGCCGAACCGACGAAGCTGTCGGCCTTGATGGTTTCCAGATCGGCCTTGGACACCAGGCGGATACCAGTCTTGTCGGTCAATTGAATGCTCTGGTGCTGACCGGCACGGGTGGTGAAATTCAAGGTGTCGGCCTGGAGGCTGTCGACCGTGCCGCGCATCGGTTTGACCACCGGCATGTCGGCGGCCTGGGTCATGACAGCGGCGCTGAGCATCAGCAGGCCGAAGGTAGTGGACAGTGCAGTCTTCATCGGTAATTCCTTGGCAGAGGGGTCTGGACGCATCTTCACACCGCTACCGGCACCGCAGAATGACCGGGCAATGACATTTTTGTCATTCGCCGGACACCTTCCCGGCAACTGGTTAGACTCCGGCATCGGCGCGCTGAGTGCGCCTGCAGAGCGTAGCGGACATTAAGATGCATATCCTTCTGATCGAAGACGACACCAAGACCGGGGAGTACCTGAAGAAGGGCCTGGGCGAATCCGGATACAAGGTCGACTGGACCCAACACGGTGCCGACGGCCTGCATCTGGCGCTGGAAAACCGCTACGACCTGATCGTGCTGGACGTGATGCTGCCCGGCATCGACGGCTGGCAGATCATCGAAGTACTGCGTGCACGACAGGACGTGCCGGTGCTTTTTCTCACCGCCCGCGACCAGTTGCAGGACCGCATTCGCGGGCTCGAACTGGGTGCCGACGATTACCTGGTCAAGCCCTTCTCGTTCACCGAATTGCTGCTGCGCATCCGCACCATCCTGCGCCGTGGCGTGGTGCGAGAGGCCGATCACTTCCATCTGGCCGACCTTGAACTGGACCTGCTGCGCCGTCGGGTCACGCGCCAGCAGCAGGTCATCGTGCTGACCAACAAGGAGTTCGCCCTGCTGCACCTGTTCCTGCGCCGCGAAGGCGATGTGCTGTCGCGCACCCAGATCGCTTCGGAGGTCTGGGACATGAATTTCGACAGCGACACCAATGTAGTGGACGTCGCGATCAAGCGCCTGCGCAGCAAGATCGACCTGCCCTACCCGGTCAAGCTCATCCACACCGTGCGCGGCATTGGATATGTGTGTGAGGTGCGGCCATGCAGCGCAGACGCCAACCTTCCCTGACCCTGCGCTCGACCCTTGCGTTCGCGCTGGTGGCGATGCTCACCGTCGGCGGCGCCGGGCTTTATCTCTATCAGTCCATCGAGCAGACCGTGCTGCAACGCTCGGATCATGCGGTGCTGGCGCGTCTGGATCACTTTCGCAAGCTGCTGCGCTACGACCTGACCATGGACAACCTCAAGGGCAGCCCGCAGTTGTTCGAGAACATGCTCGACAGCGAAGAAGACATCTTCATCATCGGTGAGCCGGGCAAGCCGCCGGTGATCTCGGTCAACCCGCAGCGCGCGCCCTTGCCAGAGTTGCCCACCGTCGCTCAGGACCAGCCGGTGCGGGTCGAGGACCTGCGCAGCGGCACCAGCCTGCAAGGCGTGCCACTGCGGGCCGCCGCAGTTCAGGTGATGTCCAACGGTGTAGAGGTCCGGTTGCAGGCCGCCCACCTCATGGTCAAGGAAATGGCCATGCTCGCCACCTTCCGACAGCGTATTTACGCGGCCGTGGTCTTGGCGTTTCTGGTCACCGCGATGCTGGGGTATGTGCTGTTGCGTCGGGGTTTGCGCCCATTGCGGCGGATGGCCGCGCATGCAGCCGCCATCACACCCGCCAGTCTGCACAACCGCATGGACAGCCATGACACACCGATTGAACTGCAACAATTGAGCGACGCTTTCAACGCCATGCTCGACCGCCTGGACGACGGTTACCGTCGCCTGACCCAGTTTTCCGCCGACCTGGCGCACGAAATCCGCACGCCGGTAGGTTCGTTGATGGGGCACTGCCAGGTCGCCCTGCGCCAGAACCGCAGCGCCGATGAGTATCAGGCGTTGCTGGCCTCCAACCTCGAAGAACTTGAACGGATTTCGCGACTGGTGGAGAGCATCCTGTTCCTCGCTCGCGCCGACGAAGCCCACGCTGCACTGGAACGCAAAAGCCTGGACCTGCACGATGAAGTGCATAAAGTCGCGGCCTATTTTGAAGGGCTGGCCGAAGAACGCAACATGACCTTGACGCCCTCCGGTCAGGGCACGCTGCAAGCCGATCCGATCCTGCTGCGCCGCGCCTTGAGCAATCTGGTGGCCAACGCAATCCGTTACGCGGACGAAAACAGTGAAGTCCTGATTCGTGTGATTCAGCTCGATGGGCACTGGAAAGTCGACGTGGAGAATCAAGGGCCGGTGCTGCCACACGCCACCCTGACTCGTCTGTTCGACCGTTTCTATCGCGGCGATGCATCGCGCCACCAGCGCTCGGACTCCAATGGTCTGGGTCTGGCCATCGTTGCAGCGATCATGCACCTGCACGGCGGTCGGGTCGAAGTCGCGCAACCCGCCGCAGGGCGTATCTGCTTCAGCCTGGTCTTCCCTTCACATTGAAGGCAGCCAGGCGCTCATCAGGACTTCTTCTCGTGGACAATGGCCAGTTTGTAGAACGTGGCCGAACCGCCTTCGGTGGTGTAACCGGTATTGTCCTGGGTGTAGACCCCGGCCTTGAAGTAAAACAGTTTGGTGGCCCAGGCCGAATCGAGCTTGGCGTACCAGACCGCATTGAACGCATTGACTGTCAGGTCGCCGGACGGTGACAGGTTGATCGCGTAATTGAAGCGCTCGTTGAGCGGTACACCCTGGGCAATGGTGATGACTTCGATTTCCGCGTCCGGGGTGCGGCGAAACTTGGCGACGATGTTGCCGGTCTGCAATTTCTCCTTGTACTGATATTCCACTTTCAGCAGCGGCTCGGTGCTCTGATAGCAGTGAATCTGGCCGATCACGATCTTGCCGCTCGATGGCACCTGGTCGACTTCCAGCGTGGCGCGCAGAAAGTTGTCGGCACTGGAGTAGTTCCAGTTGTAGGCACGGCCGTCGGATGTCGTCTCGCGCAACTCGGAACGTGGGTACTTGGCGTTCTCTGTCGTGGAACCGGTCACCGGTGCCCAGAAAAACAGTGTATCCCCCGAACGAAAGTAACCGTCCTGGTAACCCTTCATCAGTTTCGGGGTTTCGATGATGGTCGCAGGAGTCCCGACAGGGACGGACAGGTTCCAGGTGGCAAGATCGATCATGGCGTAGCTCGCAAGGTGCGCATTGCGCATCAGCAGAAGGGCTCTGGAACGGGCACCTTGGCCCGTTGGGTTCATCCAGACTATCGGCTGAATCGTTTATTTTTTAAACACGCTCGACAAGACATTGGCGCCAACAAACCGACGAAAAACCATTAAAGCCACTATTTTGATGTCAATTTTCGAACCGGAGCCAGTGGCCGCCTCTGACCTGAGGGCGTCGATTCATGCGGACCTTGTCATTTTGGCATTGCGTCAGTTTTTTGGAGTGATCACTTGAAAAACGCGCTCATGCCGCGCTTGTTACCGACGAACGGTAGCGATTATTTCTGTTAAAAAGGAACTTTTCATCCAGAACACAGACTACGCAGCTTCCTTTTCGCAGTATTTCGATCGACATGCCAAATCCTGTAAGCCAGCCGGATCGCCGATCCGTTGAGCGATTTTCGGTTGACTGACATAACTTGTTACGGGATATTAGTTAGCAAGCTATTAATATCCTCACTAACAATATCGCTCCTAACTAAATCGCTTCCGAGCCATTTCCGGTACTTTTCATGTCTGTCGATTCACTCCATCGAGCGATCAGCAGCGGTCTGGTGGCAGCTTCTCGCCACTGGCGACGCAACTGCCAGACCACGCTGATGACCTACGGCATTTCCGAAGCCTGCGCCGGGCCGTTGCTGGCCATCGCACGGCTGGGAGACGGCGTGCATCAGGTCAAGGTCGCGCATGCCGCCGGCATGGAAAGCCCTACGCTGGTGCGCCTGCTGGACCAGTTATGCAAGGCCGGGATCGTTTGCCGCACCGAAGACCCGAATGATCGTCGGGCCAAGGCCTTGAGCCTGACC
Source organism: Pseudomonas floridensis (assembly GCF_002087235.1). Classification (GTDB taxonomy): domain Bacteria; phylum Pseudomonadota; class Gammaproteobacteria; order Pseudomonadales; family Pseudomonadaceae; genus Aquipseudomonas; species Aquipseudomonas floridensis. The sequence continues at coordinate 6,039 of NZ_MUIO01000148.1, forward strand.
GACAAGGGCCGCGAACTGGCCGGTTCGATCGAAATCGAGCTGACGCGTCTGCGCGCCGACGTATTGAAGAACGTCGAGCCGGCCGATCTGGACGCTGCACTGCGTGTGTTCCAGGCCTTTTCAAACGCTGCGCGCAACGATCACGGGGCACAATCGTGAGGGGTTTCTTTTCCAGCGTGCCGCCTGCCCGCGACTGGTTCTACGGCGTTCGCACGTTTGGCGCGTCGATGCTGGCGCTGTACATCGCACTGCTGATGGAGATGCCGCGCCCGTACTGGGCGATGGCCACCGTGTACATCGTCTCGAGCCCCTTCGTCGGACCGACCAGCTCCAAAGCCCTGTACCGGGCGGCAGGCACGCTGGCCGGCGCAGCGGCATCGGTGCTGCTGGTGCCGATGTTCGTGCAGACGCCGTTTCTGCTGGCGGTGGTGGTCGGGCTGTGGACCGGCACACTGCTGTTTCTGTCCCTGCACCTGCGCACGGCCAATAGTTATGCATTGATGCTGGCGGGCTACACCCTGCCGTTGATCTCGCTGCCGGTGGTCGACAATCCGCAAGCCGTCTTCGAGGTCGCCGTATCGCGAACCGAAGAAATTTTTCTGGGCATCATCTGCGCTGCCGTCGTGGGCGCCATGTTCTGGCCCAGACGCCTGGCACCGGTGTTTCAAGCCACCACGGACAAGTGGTTCGGCGATGCGGCGAGTTACAGCGAACATTTTCTCAGTCGCACCTGCCAACCCGATGAAATCGGCGCGTTGCGCAATGCCATGGTCGCCAGCTTCAATTCGCTGGAAATGATGATCGGCCAATTGCGCCACGAAGGTGCGCGTAAACAGACCGTGCGCAATGCGCACGAATTGCGCGGCCGAATGATCCACTTGTTGCCGGTCATCGACGCGCTCGACGACGCATTGTGGGCACTGGAAAGGCGTACGCCGGAACTGCTTGCCAGCCTGTCGCCCCTGCTGCATGAAACCCGTGACTGGCTGGCAAACACCGCCGACGGGCCACAACACGGACAGTGGCAGCAGTTGCATCGGGCGCTGGATCACTTGCAACCGGACTCGGCACAGCTGGACGACCGCGACCAACTGTTGCTGTCCAACGTGCTGTTTCGACTGGGTGAATGGATCGACCTGTGGCAGGACTGCCGCACGTTGCAGTTCGCCATCAAGACCGACGATCAGTCGCAATGGCGTGCGGTCTATCGCCACTGGCGCCTGGGTCGGCTGACGCCGTTTCTCGACCGTGGCCTGATGCTCTATTCGGTGTCGTCCACCGTGCTGGCAATCATCGTGGCTTCGGTGCTGTGGATCCTGCTGGGCTGGAAAGACGGGGCCAGTGCCGTGGCGCTGGCAGCGGTCTCATGCAGTTTCTTCGCAGCGATGGACGATCCGGCACCGCAGATCTACCGGTTCTTCTTCTGGACTATGCTGTCGGTGGTGTTCGCCAGCCTCTATCTGTTCGTGGTGCTGCCCAACCTGCATGACTTTCCGATGCTGGTGCTGGCGTTTTCGGTGCCGTTCATCTGCGTCGGCACGCTGACTGTCCAGCCGAGGTTCTTTCTCGGCACTCTGCTGACCATCGTCAACACCTCGTCCTTCATCAGCATCCAGAGTGCCTATGACGCGGACTTCCTGAACTTCCTCAACTCCAATCTGGCCGGGCCAGCGGGTCTGCTGTTCGCTTTCATATGGACGCTGGTGTTCCGTCCGTTCGGTGTCGAGCTGGCGGTCAAGCGCTTGACCCGCTTCAGCTGGCGCGACATCGCCAGCCTCAGCGAAGATTCGACCCTGGCCGAACACCGACGCATGGGCGTGCAGATGCTCGACCGGCTGATGCAGCAACTGCCGCGCCTGACCCTGACCGCCCAGGACACTGGCATCGCACTGCGCGAACTGCGTGTCGCGCTGAACATGCTCGACCTGCTTGCCTATACCCGTCGTGCGACACCTCAGGCGCAAGCGTTGCTGCGTCAGGTGATCGATGAAGTCAGCGGCTATTTCCGCCACTGCACCAAGGTCGGCGAGCGTCTGCCCGCGCCCCGAGGCTTGTTGATGCTCATGGACCGTGCCCGCCGCTCGCTGACCGATCAGCAAATGGGCGGCGATCCGGCCCGTGTGCACTTGCTGCACGCCTTGAGCGGGCTGCGCCTGGCGCTGTTGCCCGGCGTGGAAATCGTCACCGTGGCCGGAGAACTGACCGAACAATTGCCACATAACATCGATGGGGCGCCCCTATGATCGGCGATCTGGACATCAGCGGGATCTTCATCCCCACCTTTCTGGCCATGATGGGCATCGCTTATCTGCTGTTTCTCGGCGTGCACGCGGTGCTGTCGCGCGCCCACTTCTACCGTCTGGTCTGGCACCGGGCTTTATTCAACGTAGGTCTATACGCTTTGTTGCTCGGCGCCGTGGATACTCTCAGTCGATACCTGATGACATGAAAAAACCGATACTGACTCTGGGCCGCGTGGTCCTGACCCTCTTGGTGGTCGCTCTGGCAACCGTCGTCGTCTGGCGCATGGTGATGTATTACATGTACGCGCCCTGGACCCGTGACGGGCATATTCGCGCCGATATCGTACAGATCGCGCCGGACGTCTCGGGGCTGATCCAGAAAGTCGAGGTCACCGACAATCAGCCGGTGCACAAAGGCCAGGTGCTGTTCACCATCGATCAGGACCGCTTCCGCCTGGCGTTGCGCCAGGCCCAGGCCACCGTCGCCGAACGCCAGGAAACCTGGGAGCAGGCACGCCGCGAGAACAAGCGCAACCGTGGCCTCGGCAATCTGGTGGCGCGTGAACAGCTGGAAGAAAGCCAGTCCCGCGAAGCCCGCGCCCTGTCGGCATTGGGCGAGGCACGCGTGGCAGTGGATGCGGCGCAACTGAACCTGGACCGCTCGGTGATCAAAAGCCCGGTGGATGGCTATCTGAACGACCGGGCGCCTCGCGAGCACGAGTTCGTCACCGCCGGACGCCCGGTGCTGTCGGTGGTCGATGCCGCGTCATTCCACATCGACGGCTATTTCGAAGAGACCAAACTCGACGGCATTCATGTCGGCCAGGGCGTGGACATCCGCGTCATCGGCGACAATGCACGCCTGACCGGCCATGTGGTCAGCATCGTCGCCGGTATCGAAGACCGTGACCGCACCAGCGGCTCCAACCTGTTACCCAACGTCAACCCGGCCTTCAGTTGGGTGCGTCTGGCCCAGCGCATTCCGGTGCGCATTGCCTTCGACGACGTGCCCAGGGATTTCCGCATGATCGCCGGGCGCACGGCGACGGTTTCGATCATTGAAGACATGCAGGAGGCTGCACGATGAAACGGGCTGCTCGCCTGACGGTGCTGGGTTTCGGCGCTCTGCTTTCGGCTTGCCAGATGGTCGGACCGGACTACGTGCCGCCCAGGGACGGCGCAGTCAATCGTCCGGATTTTCAGGGCGAGCTGGCTGGCCGGTCAGTCAATACGGTGTCAGCGCCGGTGCCTGCGCACTGGTGGCGGCTCTATCAGGATCCGCGCCTCGATGAACTGGTGCGCCAGGCCATGGCGTCCAACACTGACCTGCGGATTGCCGCCGCCAACCTGCAGCGTTCGCGCTATCAGGGGGCCGAAGCCGAGGCGGCGGGAGGTTTCACCAACAGCGCGAAGATGGGCGCACAGCGCTTGCAGGAATCGGGCGAGGCGTTTTTGCTGCCTGACAAGGTGCCGGTGACCAACGTCGGCGACGTCGGCCTGACCACGTCTTATCAGTTCGATCTGTTCGGTACGCTGCAGCGCGGCATCGAAGCTGCCCAGGCCAATGTCGATGCCAGCCAGGCGGCGGCCGACACAGCGCGCATCACCGTGGTGGCCGACGTGGTGCGCGCCTATACACAGGTGTGCGCTGCCAACGAAGAACATGACATCGCCCGCGAGTCTCTGGATCTGCAACAGCAGAGCGTGAAGCTGAATCAGCGCCTGCGAGATGCCGGGCGTGGTGACGAAACCCAGGTCACCCGCTCGCAGACCCAGTTCAAATCGTTGCGCGCCGAACTGCCACGCTACGAAGCGCAGCGCCAGGCGGCCCTGTTCCGGCTGTCGATGCTGCTGGCGCGCCCGGTCGAGCAATTGCCCGCCGGCGTCAGCACCTGCAACGAACTGCCGCATATCGCGCAGGTGATGCCGGTCGGTGACGGCGCGGCGCTGCTCAAGCGGCGTCCGGACATTCGCCAGGCGGAGCGGCACCTGGCGATGTCCACCGCCCAGATCGGCGTCGCGACCGGCGAGTTGTACCCGGACATCAGCATCGGCGCGACCATCGGCACCATTGGCGCCATCGAGAACCTGGGCAAACCGGCCGCCAACCGCTGGGGCTTCGGGCCGCTGCTGAACTGGACCATTCCGTCCAACGGCTCCCGCGCCCGCATCCACCAGGCCGAAGCCTCGGCACAGGCGTCACTGGCCCGTTTCGACGGTGTGGTGCTCAACGCCATCCGCGAAACCCAGACGGGCCTGGCCCAATACACCGCCCTGCTCGACCGCCGCGACGCCCTGAAAGATGCTGAACAGTCGGCAAAAGAGGCTGCGGACCAGACCCACCGCTTCTACCAGGCCGGCCGGGCCTCATTCCTCGCCGACCTGCAGGCCACCCGCACCTACACCGACGTCCGCGCTCAACTGGCCGAAGCCAACACGCAGGTTGCCATGGGCCAGATCAACCTGTTCCTGGCGCTGGGTGGCGGATGGGAGAAGGATGAAGTAGTCAAATAATGACAGAGATATCATTTTCAACAGACTAAGTGCAGATCGGGTGGCAACCTTTACACTATATCGGGTAACCTCAATTTTTTGATTGATATCTACTCAGAACGAGAGAGGACCCGTTACGTTTTATGTCAAGTTAGAAAAAGCGATTGGCTGAGGTATAACCAGAAAAGACCAATCCAATGCTATCACGATGTCAAACGTCACCGTTGTGATCAAATTTGTCGAATACAATCGCATGCCTTACTATATCGTAAGCGCATTCCCATCCCTGTAGGAGTAGATATGAGCTATGGTTTTTTAAGCGGCTTTATCTATGATGTAGCAGACAGCGTAGGTGAGTTTTTGAGTGATGAGCAAAAACGCGAGCTCCCCCCACCAAGTCTTGAAGAGATCGTCAAAACCTACATTGACAAAAGAAACTTATTAAGCGCTTTCTGCCTTAGACTTCAAATTAAAAAATACATAAAAGAATATACATCCCCACATGGCCTAGAGTACGTGGACCCTCCATTCAATCAGGAAACTTCTTTTCCAGAGGATTATTTTGAAGGTGATTTATATGTATTCCTTACCAATACCCTGACTTTTCTTAACAGAGAAATAAAAGCAAGGCGGCTGGCATTTTTTCGAAAACTCATGTATCGAAATTAACGGCTTACACTTACTCTCACGGTCGACACTTTCTTGATTGGCTGACTTACAGCTTGCACTACCCCACCCATTGCTCCTAGGCTCAGCCGATCTTTGATTCGGAATGCGCCATGGACACCTCTCTCAGCCGCCGCGAGCGGCTGCATATCGTTATTTTCGAGGCGGACACGCCTGCCGGGCGGCGCTTCGACAAGGTCTTGCTGGTCCTCATCCTGCTCAGTTTGCTGGTCACGATCATCGACAGCATCGAAAGCATTCATCGCGATTATTCGCAGGTGTTCGCCTGGGTCGAATGGGGTTTCACGCTGATTTTTGCCATCGAATACGTGCTGCGCCTGTACTGCTCGCCGAGGCCGTTGAAGTACGCGTTCAGCTTTTACGGGCTGGTGGACCTGCTGGCCATCGTGCCGGGTGTGCTGGCGATCTATTACAGCGACGCGCAATACCTGCTGATCGTGCGGATCATCCGCATGCTGCGGATTTTCCGGGTGCTCAAGCTCGGCACCTATCTGCGCCAGGCCAACTATCTGCTGTCGGCACTGCGCGGCAGCAAGCAGAAAATCATTGTGTTTCTGGTGGCGGTGTCGACCCTGGTCACCGTATTCGGCACCCTGATGTATGTGATCGAAGGCCCGGAACACGGCTTCACCAGCATTCCAAAAGGCATCTATTGGGCTATCGTGACCCTGACGACAGTGGGCTTCGGTGACATCGTGCCCAAAACGCCGGTTGGGCAGATGCTTTCGTCGCTGGTGATGATCACCGGTTACTCGATCATCGCGGTGCCCACCGGTATATTCACCGCCGAGCTGGCCAATGCCCTGCGCGGCGAACAGCTGAAACATGACTGTCCGGTGTGTGCGAAGAAATTTCACGAGCACGGCGCTGCGTTCTGTTCGCGGTGCGGCAATCCGCTTTTTCCAAGGGAAGCCAACCAGGCATAAGCACAGACGATTTCGGTATTTAGGGACACGGATGCGCGGCTGATAGTGTCGCGGCATTAAGCCATCAGACAATAATGTTTTACCTTTCAAGGACTCCGCAGTGAACAGACTTTTCGCCGCTTCGCTACTGGCCGCAGGCCTGGCCCTTTCCAGCGCCGCCCAGGCTGGCCCGACCTTGCTCAACGTTTCCTACGACGTGATGCGCGACTTCTACAAGGACTACAACAGCGCGTTCCAGAAGCACTGGAAAGCGGAGAAAAATGAAGACGTGACGGTGCAGATGTCCTTCGGCGGGTCGAGCAAGCAGGCGCGTTCGGTCATTGACGGGCTGCCGGCCGACGTGATCACCATGAACATGGCCACCGACATCAATGCCCTGGCCGACAACGGTGAGCTGGTGCCGAAAGACTGGGTCAGTCGCCTGCCGAACAACAGCGCGCCGTTCACCTCGGCGACGGTGTTCATTGTGCGCAAGGGCAACCCGAAGGCGTTGAAAGACTGGCCTGACCTGATCAAGGACGGCGTGGAGGTCATCGTGCCTAACCCGAAGACCTCGGGCAACGGCCGTTACACCTACCTCTCAGCCTGGGGCTACACCCTGAAAAACGGTGGCGACGAAGCAGCAGCGAAGAAGTTTGTCGGTGAGCTGTTTCGTCATGTGCCGGTGCTCGACACCGGTGGCCGTGGCGCGACCACCACCTTCATGACCAACCAGATCGGTGACGTGCTGGTGACATTCGAGAACGAGGCCGAGATGATCGCCCGCGAATTCGGTCGCGATCAGTTCGAAGTCGTCTACCCGTCCGTGTCGGCAGAAGCCGAACCGCCGGTAAGCGTGGTGGACAAGGTTGTGGACAAAAAGAACTCGCGTGCGCTGGCTGAGGGCTACCTGAAATACCTGTGGTCACCGGAAGGTCAGGAAATCGCCGCCAACAACTACCTGCGCCCGCGTGATCCGGCGATTCTGGCCAAGTACAAGGACCGCTTCCCGAAAGTGGACTTCCTGTCGGTGGAGAAAACCTTCGGCGACTGGCGCACCGTACAGAAGACCCACTTCATCGACGGTGGCGTGTTCGATCAGATTTATCCGGGTAAATAAACCGGGCTGCGCACAGCAAAACGGCGACCCTCGGGTCGCCGTTTTCAGTTCAACCTGTCGTCAATTGCCAAACTGACGCCCCAGCCCGGCCGGCACGCCGCTGGCGTCGGTCGGCTGCCAGGGGCCATTCGGATTGGTCGCCCAGCTCCAGCCGTTGTTCCACTGATAGTAAGTGCGCTGGCGATAGAAGGTGTTGCTCTGATCGTCCATCACGTAAACGCCCATGCGCGCATCCCAATGGCTGTTGCCGCCCGGCGGTGGCGCGAAGCTGGCCGAGGTTTTCGGACCGCTCGAAGGTGCCTTGGCTGGCGTTTTCGAAGGCGTTGGCGTGGTGCTCGGGCGCGGCGCGCCAGGTTGCTGGCCGCCAGGCAGCGACTGGATCGGTTCCTGACTGGTCGGCGCCGGTGGCTGAACCGCACAGGCGCTCAAGCCCAGGGCCAGACCCAACAAGGTGACACGTGCAGTGCGGTACATAAGCAAGCTCTCTATTTATCTGGACTGTCGATGGTCAATGCCTGCGGCGTCTCGCTGTCGCTGCCCAGCGGCTGACTGCGGCCGATCCACTCACCGGTGGTGGGCTGCCCTGCGCGAGACACGCGAGCTACCAGTTGGACTTGCGGGAAGTTCGACAGTTTCAGCTGCGGCATCATTGCATCGGCATCGCTCAATTCGACCTCGGCCGGCAACTCGGCGACGGTGATGCGCTTGACCGCCAGCGGCGCAGGCGGCCCGTCGATGGCGCGGGCGAAGATAAACACGCTGTCCCGTGGCTGGACCTTGTCTTTCAGCGCGGGCGCCAGGTCGACCCGCACTCTGATCGACGCCGATCGGTTCTCGCCCCGCACAGGCCCGGCCCCTGCAGTCAGGTTTTCCCTGGCCCGGGCAATACCGCCTTCCAGCGCCGAGCGCGACGGGTCCTCGGCTGGCAAGGCATTCAGCAGTCGGGTCCAGTAATCGACTGCCGCCTGGTAACGCTCGGTTTCGAACGCGGCAATGCCCAGCAGCCCCAGACTGGTGACTTCTTTGGGATCAGCCTTCAGCGCCTCATCGGTCAGCGCCTGCACTTGCGGTGTGAAGTGCTTGTCGCTGGCGAAATACAAGGCTTGTGCCCACTGCCCCATTAGCTCGGGCGGACGCCCGGCCAGTTGGGCGGCGCGCTCGAACATTTGTGCCGCATCGCCTGGACGGCTCTGCGCCATGTAGCTGCGCGCCAGGAAGTACAGGCTTTCCGAGGAGTCCGGTTGCGCCTGAACGGTGCGTTCCAGACGCTGGGTCATGTCGGCCAGCGACGTGGGCGGCTGTGCGAACTCGCGGCTCAGTTCGACCTTGTCGCTGGCCCCGAGCTTAAGATAAGCGCCCATGCCCAGTACCGGCACCAGTATCGCCGCCAGCAGAGGCCAACCTTTGCCAAGCCGGGATGAGCGGGCGTGCCCGGCGTCCTCGGTATCGGCCAGCAACTCCCGCGCTGCGTCATCACGCGCACTCTGCGCCAGGGTTGCAGGCATAACGCCCTCTTGCTCCTGAGCGTGCAACTCAGCCAGTCGCTCCTGATACAGCGCGACGTTCAGCGCCGTGCGGTCTTCTTCGCGCTGCATACGCTGCCCACGCAACAGCGGGATCAACAGAAAGCCCAGCGCCGCCAGCAGCAACAGTCCGGTTGCCATCCAGAAATCGATCATTTTCGGTTTTCATCCAGAAGATGGGCGAGGCGTAGCCGCTCCTCGTCGGACAGCCCGTTGGCCTGCGCCGCAGGCAGGTTGCGCCGACGCCTGACGATCATGGCCATCAGCACCAGGCCGCCGACCAAAAGACCGGCCGGACCAAACCACAGCAGCCAGGTTTTGCCGGTGAGGGCCGGTTTGTAGCGAACGAAATCACCGTAACGGTCCACCATGAAATCAATGATCTGCCGGTTGCTCTGGCCTTCGCCCAGCATGCGGTGGATTTCCTTGCGCAGGTCTGCCGCAATCGGCGCGTTGGAATCGGCGATGTCCTGATTCTGGCATTTGGGGCAGCGTAACTCGCGGGTCAGTTCGCTGTAGCGCGCACGCTCGGCCTCGTCGAGAAAGGTGTAGGCCTCGATGGCAGCGCAGGCCATGCCGCTGGTGAACAAGCTCAGCAGTATCAACAGAACGCTCAGCGAACGCTTCATGGCCTGGCCTCGTCCACCAGCGCCTGATAGCGCCCGGCCAGCTGCTCGCGCCATACCACGTCATCGATCACACCGACATGCTTGTATCGGATGATGCCCCGAGCATCGATCAGAAACGTTTCCGGTGCGCCGTACACCCCGAGATTCAGGCCTAGCGAACCTTCCTCGTCACGGATATTGAGCCGATAGGGATCGTGAAAGTCCTTGAGCCACTTGAGCGCATCGGCATTGCTGTCCTTGTAGTTGACGCCATAAATCACCACGCCTTGCTGCGCCAGCCGATTGAGCACCGGATGCTCGACGCGACAGGCGATGCACCAGGTCGCCCAGACATTGACCAGCGCGGGCTTGCCCGGCAGATCGGCACGGGTCAGCACCCGCTCGCTCTGCACTTCACGCAACTCGAACGCCGGGAAGGGCTTGCCGATCAGTGCAGACGGAAGCTCGGCCGGGTCCAGATACAGCCCGCGAAACAGCACGGCAGCCACGCCAAGAAAGGCCAGCAGCGGCAGTGCCAGTATCCAGCGCTTCATACGGTTGCCTCCGACAGGCCCAGCGCATCGCGCACCCGCTCTCTGACCTTGACCCGATAACGCCGGTCAGTGGCCGCAAGCACTCCGCCCAGTCCGGTCAACAGACCGCCGAGCCAGATCCAGCGCACGAAAGGTTTCACATGCACGCGCACCGCCCATGCGCCCTCGCCCAGCGGTTCACCCAGCGCTACATACAGATCACGGCTGAAACCGGCATCGATACCTGCTTCGGTCATCATCGACTGCTGCACGGTATACAGGCGTTTTTCGGGATGTAGCTCCGTCATCTGGATGCCATCACGCAGAACCCGGACCGTGCCGCGGTCCGAGGTAAAATTCGGCCCTTCGTAGTGCTTCGCGCCCTCGAACACAAATACATAGCCTCCCAGTTCGACAGATTGACCGGGTGCCAGACGCAAATCGCGCTCGGCGCTGTTCTGGCTCGACAGCACCACGCCCAGCGCGCACACGGCAATCCCGAGGTGCGCCAGTTGCATGCCCCAGTAACTGCGATGCAGGCTGCGCGCGCCTTTGATCAGACCTTTGTGGCGAGTCTTGTCGAGCAGGTCGCGCACGCCGGCCAGCAACACCCAGGCTGCGAGCATGAAGGTAGCCAGCACTGCCCAGTGAAAGTCGCCCAGCGCCAGACCGGCAATCACAGCCAGCACCGCGCTGCCGACCAGCACCGGCGCGAGCATGCCCAGCAGCCATTTGAGTGGTGTGTCTTTCCAGCGCACCAGCACGCCGATCGCCATGACCACCATGAGCAAGCCCATCAGCGGCACAAACAGCGCATTGAAGTACGGCGGGCCGACGGACATCTTCGCGCCGCTCAAGGCATCGATCACCAATGGGTACAGTGTGCCGAGCAGAATCATCGAGGCCGCGACCACCAGCACCAGATTGTTGCCCAACAGCAGCGTTTCCCGCGACCACAGGCCGAAGCCGACATGGCTCCTGACCACTGGCGCACGAATCGCGAACAGTGTCAGCGAACCGCCGACCACCATCAGCAGGAAGATCAGGATGAACACGCCACGGGCCGGATCGGACGCGAACGCATGCACTGACGTCAGTACCCCGGAGCGCACCAGAAACGTGCCCAGCAGACTGAGCGAAAACGCCGCGATGGCCAGCAATACGGTCCAGCTCTTGAACACGCCGCGCTTTTCGGTGACCGCCAGCGAGTGAATCAACGCGGTGCCGACCAGCCAAGGCATGAACGAGGCGTTTTCCACCGGATCCCAGAACCACCAGCCGCCCCAGCCCAGTTCGTAATACGCCCACCACGACCCCAGAGTGATGCCGACACCCAGAAACGCCCAGGCCACCAGCGTCCACGGCCGCGACCAGCGTGCCCAGGCGGCGTCCAGTCGCCCGCCCAGCAACGCGGCGATGGCGAACGCGAATGCCACGGAAAAACCGACGTAGCCCATGTACAGCATCGGCGGGTGCACGATCAGGCCGATGTCCTGCAACAAAGGATTGAGATCGCGTCCGTTGGCGGGCACTTGCGGCAGGATCCGCGCGAATG
>NZ_MUIO01000149.1 GCF_002087235.1 Pseudomonas floridensis
AGGTCAGCCTGCTGCAGAAACAGGTGGTCAAGCGCGAATCGCGCATCAAGAGCCTCAGGCAACAGGTCGAAATGGCCAAGGCTCGCGAAACCGGGCAGAAGGCCCGCGTCGCAACGGCGACCGCCACCGGCGGCGCCAGCCGCGCGCTGGAAACTGCGGGCGGTCCGCTGGCCCGCCTCAAGCAGCGTCAGGATGAACAGGACGCCAAGCTGGAAGCCGCCGAAGAGCTGGCCAGTCAGTCCACCGGCAGCGATCTGGAACGCCGTCTTCAGGAAGCCGGCATTGGTGCCAAAAGCGGCGGTGCGGATGATGTGCTGGCGCGGCTGAAAGCCAAGAGCCAGACGCCGGCCCAGTAAGCGTCAAGTACAGACAGGCGAGGAGGCCTGATGAGCTTTTCAGCACGATTGAAGGTCATCCTCGCATTGTCGTTGTTGCTGGTTGGGGTACAACTGGTGAATGCGTTTTCTGCTGGCAATCTGGTCACGTACGGGATCATTCCGCGTACGGTTTCAGGTTTGCAGGGCATTTTGCTCGCGCCGTTCATCCACGGTTCGTTCCGGCATCTGCTGAGCAATCTGCTGCCTTTCATGGTGCTGAGCTGGCTGGTGGCAACCGAAGGTGTCAAACGTTATGCCTGGGTGGCAGGCCTCGTCTGTCTGCTGGGCGGCTTGCTGGTCTGGTTATTTGGACGCACCAGTATTCATGTCGGGGCAAGTGGCTTGATATTCGGCCTGTGGACCTATCTACTGGCGCGGGCGTGGTATCAGCGCAGTCTCGCCAGCCTGTTTTTGGCCGTGATTGCGCTTGTGGGTTACAGCGGATTGATCTACGGATTCGTACCGGTGCCCGGCGTTTCGTTTGAGTCGCACCTGGCCGGTGCGCTCGCGGGCATTTGCGTTGCGTGGTTGATGCATTCGAAGTCGTTGCTGGCCGAGACCACCTGACCACTCTGAAAGGACATGCTGTTGACTGCGGGTCGTCATCGCCGACCCGTCTGGAAGGGAACCTGACTCATGGATGTGCTCGCATGACCCTGCTGCTGTTACTTCGGCGTCACGCCTCGGTGTTCTTCGAGCGATTCGGTTGGGCTGGCATTGGCATGCTGTTGTTGACGCATTACGCCGTCTCCTGGCTGCTGCTGACGCTGGCGGGCGAAGAGCATCTGATCCAGGGTGCCGACTTCACCTATTTCTACCTCACCACCGCGACCACTGTCGGGTACGGCGACCTGTCGCCCAAATCCGGCTGGGGCAAGATCATTACCACCACCTGGATCATGCTGGGCGGTATCGCCTTGCTGACCACGGTTATCGGCAAGGCGTCGACTTCGGTCGGTGATATCTGGAGAAGAAACATGAAAGGACAGGGCGACTGCTCTGCACTCGCTGGCCACACCGTGCTGATCGGCTGGGATGGCGAAACCAGTGAACGCATCGTCGAACTCCTCGGTCAGGACACCTCGACCAGTCGTACGGGGTTGGTGATCTGTGATTCGATCATTTCCGAAAACCCCATGCCAGGCCGGGCCTCGTTCATCAAGGGTGACTCGCTCGATTCCCCGTCGGTACTGCAACGCGCTGGCGTGACCGGTGCGCAGCGGATTCTGGTGCATACCCAGTCCGACAGCCTGACGCTGGCGATCGTGCTGACGCTTAAAAGCCTCGGGCCGACCGGGCACGTGGTGGCGCACTTCAACAATTCCGAGCGGGCGGCACTGGCCAGAACCTACGCGCCCGAACTGGAGTGCACCTCGAACATGGCCATTGAAATGCTCGTCCGTTCCTCTCAGGATCCGGGCTCGAGTTCAGTGATTACCGAGCTGTTGTGCATCGGCGAGGGCGCCACTCAGTTCCGTCACGTGCTGCCGGGTGACTATCGCTCATCCTGCGGCGAGCTGTACCTGCGTCTGCGGCAGGATTTCAATGCAACACTGATCGGTTATCGCAGTTCGTCCACCGCACAGTTCCAGATCAACCCCGCCAATGACGTACTGATTCAGGGCGGAGAAATTTTCTATATAGCCTCCAGTCGACTTCAAGGAAACGCGCTATGAGTTGGTTCAAACGTGCCATGGGGCTGGAAGCGCCCAAAACCTCGGCCAGCAATGCGGGTTCAACCGGTTTCTCCACGCCGCTGGGGCTGGCGTCAGGGCGCATGCTGTGCCTTGACACCTCACTGAAGATGCTGCTCGATGGCCATTCCTATGTGGTAGTGCCGGGCGACGAAAAAGTCTGGGCGGTCGGTCGCATCGACCTCGGTCAGTCCATGGTGCTGCAGCGTTTCTACCTCGATGATGAGGACTATTTTCTGCAAGTGGTCACCAATGGCCCCAATCCTGAAGATATTCAGGACATCATCCTGTTCGGCTATTACAGTGCCACGCCGATCACCAGCAAGGACGAGTTGTTGCGTCTGACCGGACCTGCATCGAAGATCGGTTTGCCGGTTTACGAGCATGAAGGTGAGACCTTCGAGCGGCAATGGGGAACAGAAACCGGGCAGACCGAGTTGACGCCCCTGAATGAAGACGTCGTCAGCCCTGAGGGTGCCTACCGCGTCAAACACCTGAGCATGCTGTACGCCCGTGAGACGGGTCTGATCAATCGTCGGGAGTTTCTGCTGTTCTCGGTCGAGGAAGACGAGGAGGGCGTGGTTACTCTTACCACGGCGGTTGGCGTGACGCTGCAATCCACTGATATCAACGTTCTATGACAAGGAAATCCTCATGATCGACGCGCTTCGTCTGTCGCTCAACGCCACCGCAGTGTTTGGTTTTGTGCTGTACATTCTGGTGGCAGCCATCCTGTTCGCCCTGTTTCAGTTCATCTACAGCCGCATCACGCCGCACAAGGAGTTCGCGCTGATTCGCGAGAACAACAGCGCAGCGGCACTGGCGCTGGGTGGTTCGCTGATCGGCTTTGCTCTGCCGGCCAGCAACATCATCACCTACAGCATCAGCATTCTGGACGTGATCGTCTGGGTGGTGATTGGAGCGGTGGTGCAACTGGCGGCATTCGGTGTCACCAGTCTGGTACTTAAAGGCCTTTCGGCCCGCATCGCCAGAGGCGAGATGGCGGCAGCCATTTATTCCGCCAGCGTCGCCATCAGCGTCGGTCTTCTCAACGCAGCCTGCATGACCCCCTCGGTCTGATAACGGCGACGGTCAAGGAGACTCTCGATGAGACGCAGTTCAGTAAAATGGGTACTTGCCAGCACGCTTCCCTTAGCCATTTCCGGCTGCGGCGCTGCGGATGATGCCCCTAACTTCCAGGCAAAGGCCAGTTTCAAAACGGTGCAGGAATGTACCGATGCCAAGATTCCGGTGGATGTGTGCTCGGATGCCTACATGAAAGCGTTGTCCGACCACCGGACCATCGCGCCGGTGTATGACGACAAGGCATCCTGCGACGCCGACTTCATCCCGGATTATTGCCAGGTCACGTCCGATGGCAAGTACACGCCGAAGATGGGCGGGTTCGAATTGGGCTTCGAAGGCAATGTGCCCAAAGAGGCTCTGGACCGCGCCAATCAGGAAGTGGCCCAGGCCGCGCCTGCCGGTATGAGCGGTACCACGGGGCTGTTGACCGGTCTGCTGATCGGCAACCTGATGAGCAATGGTTTTGGCGGCGGCAGTCGCTACTACTCGCAGCCCATCTACCAGACACGTGATGATCGCAGTTCAGGCACCTATGGCTATTACGGCTCATCGTTGCCGAGCCAGATGGAGCGTGGCAAGACGTTCGGCAAGTCGACCCAGGCACGCTCCGGCTCCGGCAGTTACGGCACGAGCACGCTGGGCCGCAGCCTGGGTGGCTCCGGTTCGGGGTCCGGTTCGTCGGTGTCGTCGACCATTTCTCGCGGTGGCTTCGGCAGCCAGGCCTCGGCGCGCAGCGGCTGGGGTGGCAAGAGCAGCAGTAGCAGCAGTAGTTTCGGGGGCTGACGGATAGGCGCCATGAAAAAGATCAGCATCGAGGAACGGCCTGACTGGCGAACCACCGTCGAGCGTGAGGGATTCAATTTCCACACCATCGACGGCGAGCGCTATTGGGATGAGCGCGGGTACTACCTGTTCACCGAGCAGCAGATTACCCGTGATCTCGAAACGCCAACCCAGGAGTTGCACCAGCTTTGCCTGGATGCCGTCGGGCGGATCGTGGACAGTGAAGAGCTGCTTTCGCAACTGGCCATTCCCGAGGCGTTCTTCGATCTGATCCGCACCTCATGGAAGCGGGGCGATCCGCACCTGTATGCGCGGTTCGACTTCGCGTATGACGGCAGCGGCCCGGCGAAGATGTACGAGATCAATGCCGACACCCCGACCAGCCTGATGGAAGCGGGGGCGGTGCAACTGCTCTGGCTTGAAGAGCAGATGGCGCGTGGCGTTCTGCCGGCTCATGCAACCCAGTTCAATTCCATTGCCGAAGACCTCGTGCGAGCGTTCGCCGAGTTTCCACGGCAAGGACCGTTTCACTTCTCGGCCATGTCTGGGTCTGTGGAAGATCGCGGCACCACTGATTTTCTTCGTCGAATGGCCGCCCATGTCGGCATCGACGCTCGGCACATCGACATCGAGGACATTGGCCTGACCGGCGATGGCCGCTTCGTCGACATGGAAGGGCAGCAGATCGAGCGGCTGTTCAAGCTGCATGCCTGGGAGCATATCTTTCACGAGGCGTTTGGCAGTCACGTAGCGAGCAGCGGCACCCAGTTTGTCGAGCCTGCCTGGAAAGCCATTCTCAGCAACAAGGGCATTCTGCCTCTGTTGTGGCAATTCAACGAAGGTCATCCCAACCTGCTGCCGTCCCATGTGGACCGTGATCCGCGGCAACCGGTGCCCAAAGGCTGGGTGCGCAAGCCGTATTTCTCCCGCGAGGGTGCCAACATCGAGATGCGCACTCCGGGTGACGAGGTGATCGCGGTGGACGGCCCTTACACCGACGCGCCTTACATTCTGCAGGCGTATTCGCCGCTGCCACGCTTCGGCGACAGCTACACGCTGATAGGCTCATGGGTGATCGGTGATCTGGCCGCTGGTATCGGCATTCGTGAAGATGACAGCCTGATCACCAAGGACACCAGCCGTTTCCTGCCCCATGTCGTCATCGACTGAGCACAGGCAGTCCGCTCTGTATCAGGCCCGTTGATAGCGCATCAATCACGTTCGGTGCGCTTAACAAAAGATAACGACATGTCGATTGTCAGGCATTTGCAAAACTGCCTAGGATGGCATGACTTCCAAAAACGTATGGCCAGAGCGCTCGCGCGCATTTTGGCGGTACGAACGGGTCGATCCGGAACCTGAATAACAATAAGAGGGGAGAAGTCCATGAGTGAGCCTGTCTATTGGCGCACACGGTTACGCGCGGGCATGTCCCTGGCCATCCTGATGTCTTTTTCCGTGGCCGCACCACTGATGGCCGCATCCGATCCGGCGCCCGCTCAGGCTGCCGATCCTTCCGCCCTTTACGCCATCGAATCGGCCAAGGCTTCGCGCGGCCTGTTGCTGGATGTCGCCCATGCCGGCCCGCGTCTGGTGGCGGTCGGGGATCACGGGCACATTCTGTATTCCGACGATCAGGGAACGAGCTGGATCCAGGCGCGTGTGCCGACCCGTCAGTTGCTGACAGCGGTTTATTTCGTAGACGACCGGCATGGCTGGGCGGTCGGTCACGATGCACAGATTCTGGTCAGCAGCGACGGCGGCCAGAACTGGAGCAAACAGTTCGAGGATCTGGCGCGTGAAGCGCCGTTGCTGGATGTCTGGTTCAAGGACCTGCAAACCGGGTTTGCCATTGGCGCCTATGGCGCGCTGTTGACCACTTCGGACGGTGGTCAGAATTGGGAAGACGTCAGCGATCGTCTCGACAACGAAGATCAGTACCACCTCAACGGCATCACTCAGGTCAAGGACGCCGGGCTGTTCATCGTCGGCGAGGCAGGCAGCATGTTCCGCTCCCGTGACGAGGGTAAGACCTGGGAGAAACTCGAAGGTCCCTATCAAGGCTCGCTGTTCGGGGCGATAGGCACCACCAGCCCGTCAACGCTTCTGGCTTATGGCCTGCGCGGCAATCTGTTTCGCTCGACCGATTTCGGCGACAGTTGGCAGCCCATCGAACTGCGGGGCGCGCGCGGCCCGCTGGAGTTCGGGTTGTCCAGTGCATCGCTCCTGGCCGATGGCTCGCTGGTGCTGGTCGGCAATGGCGGCAGCGTGATGCGCAGCAGCGATGACGGCGAAACGTTTCAGGTCTATAACCGCCCTGACCGGATTTCGCTGGCGGGCGTGACCGCCAATCTTCAAGGCAATCTGATTCTGGTAGGACAAGGGGGCGTACGCGTCACCTCGCCGACGGGCGCCGAGACGACCCAACAATAAGACCTTTCAGGGCGGGGACATTCAGGCATGACCAATCTTCAGCACACGCAACACTCCGGCGACAAGGAGACCTTCCTCGAACGCCTGATCTTCAACAACCGTCCGGCCGTCATCGTGCTGTGTCTGCTGACCAGCATTTTTCTGTTCTGGCAGGCGACTCAGGTCCGCCCGTCCACCAGTTTCGAGAAAATGATTCCGCTGTCGCATCCATTCATTCAGAACATGATGGAGCACCGCAATGACCTGGCGAATCTGGGCAATACCGTGCGTATCTCGGTGGAAGCCAAGGATGGTGACATCTTCTCCAGGCAGTACATGGAAACGTTGCGCCAGATCAGCGACGAGGTGTTCTACATTCCCGGCGTTGACCGCTCCGGCCTGAAATCCCTCTGGAGCCCCAGCGTGCGCTGGACCGAGGTGACGGAGGAGGGGTTTGCCGGTGGCGAGGTGATCCCGCAGAGCTACAACGGGTCCGATGACAGCCTGGACCTGTTGCGCAATAACGTTCTCAAGTCCGGCCAGGTCGGGCGGCTGGTGGCCAACGACTTCAAGTCCAGCATCATTGACGTGCCGTTGCAGGAGTCCTATCCGGATCCGGCGGATCAAGGCAAGTTGCTGGCGTTGGACTATCAGCAATTCTCCCACCAGCTCGAAGAAAAAATCCGCGACAAATACGAGGCGCAGAACCCCACTATCAAGATTCACATTGTCGGCTTCGCCAAGAAGGTGGGCGACCTGATCGACGGTCTGTTCATGGTGGTGATGTTTTTCGGCATTGCCTTTCTGATCACACTGGTCTTGCTGATCTGGTTCACGCGCTGCATTCGCAGCACCGTCGCCCTGTTGATCACCACATTGATTGCGGTCATCTGGCAACTGGGCCTGATGCATGTAGTGGGGTTCGGCATCGACCCATACTCGATGCTCGTACCGTTCCTGATTTTTGCCATCGGGATTTCCCACGGCGTGCAGAAGATCAACGGCATCGCCCTGCAATCCAGCGACGCCGATAACGCGCTGACGGCGGCACGACGTACGTTCCGCCAATTGTTTCTGCCCGGCATGATCGCGATTCTGGCCGACGCCGTCGGCTTCATCACGCTGCTGATCATTGACATCGGTGTGATTCGCGAACTGGCCATCGGTGCCTCCATCGGGGTGGCAGTGATCGTGTTCACCAACCTTATCCTGTTGCCAGTGGCGATTTCCTACGTAGGCATCAGCAAAAGGGCGATCACGCGCAGCAAGCAGGATGCGGTGTCCGAGCATCCGTTCTGGCGTCTGCTGTCCAGCTTCGCCAGCGCCAAGGTCGCCCCGGTTTCCATTGTGCTGGCGCTGCTGGCCTTCGGCGGCGGCCTCTGGTACAGCCAGAACCTCAAAATCGGCGATCTGGATCAAGGTGCGCCCGAGCTGCGTCCCGACTCTCGCTACAACCAGGACAACGCGTTCATCATCAACCACTACTCGACCAGTTCCGACGTGCTGGTGGTGATGGTCAAGACGCCACCTGAAGGCTGCTCGGCCTACCCGACCATGTCGGCGATCAACGAGCTGGCGTGGAAGATGGAGAACACTGCGGGTGTGCAGTCGGCCATTTCGCTGGTGACGGTATCCAGGCAGGTCATCAAGGGCATGAACGAGGGCAACCTGAAATGGGAAACCCTGTCGCGCAACAAGGACGTGCTCAACAACTCCATCGCCCGAGCTGACGGTCTGTACAACAACACCTGTTCGCTGGCACCGCTGCTGGTGTTCCTCAACGACCACAAGGCCGAAACCCTAGACCGCGCAGTGCATGCGGTGCAAGACTTCGCCAAGGAGAACAATCGCCCGGACATGCAGTTCCTGCTGGCCGCCGGTAACGCGGGGATCGAAGCGGCGACCAACGAGGTCATCAAGAAGTCCGAGCTGACGATCCTGATTTTGGTCTACGTCTGTGTTGCGGCCATGTGCATGATTACTTTCCGCTCCTGGGCAGCGACGCTGTGCATCGTGCTGCCGCTGGTCTTGACCTCGGTGCTGGGCAATGCGCTGATGGCTTTCATGGGTATCGGCGTCAAAGTCGCGACCTTGCCGGTGGTGGCATTGGGTGTGGGGATCGGGGTCGATTACGGTATTTACATCTATAGCCGTCTGGAAAGTTTCCTGCGCGCCGGGCTGCCGTTGCAGGAGGCCTATTACGAAACCCTTAAATCCACGGGCAAGGCGGTATTGTTCACCGGTCTTTGCCTGGCGATCGGTGTGTGCACCTGGATTTTTTCGGCCATCAAGTTCCAGGCGGACATGGGGCTGATGCTGACCTTTATGCTGCTCTGGAACATGTTCGGCGCCCTGTGGCTGTTGCCAGCGCTGGCGCGGTTCTTGATCAAGCCGGAGAAGATGGCGGGGAAGGTGGGCAACTCGCTGTTTTCGCATTGAGTGACTGCGCAGGTCCGGCTGTCTGCGGGGGCTGAGGCTCTTCGCGGACAAGTCCG
>NZ_MUIO01000015.1 GCF_002087235.1 Pseudomonas floridensis
GACATGTCCGGGCGCTTCGTCAGGCGGCTTCTTCAGGCGTTGTCAGGCCGAAAGGTAATCGTCTACGGATGTGACCTTGGCGTAGCCAAATTCGAACGCTGCCATCATCGCCGCGTGCACCTGTGCCGCAGGCACGTTCACGCCGTTGTAGCTCAGCTCAAGCGTTGCACAGGCGTCATGCAGCACGGTCACCGGATAACCCATGTCCGCCGCAGCTCGCACGACCGCGTCGATGCACATGTGGCTCATCGCACCGATCACCACGACTTCCTGAACACCGAACCTGTCCAGCTGTTGTTTGAGGTCGGTGTCCCGAAACGCATTGATGTGCCTTTTGACCACGACAGGCTCATCGCCTGCCGGTGCCACGGCGGGTTGAATTTCAGCGCCGCTGGAACCCCTCGCAAAGATGCCGGCCGCCTCATCATCGGACTCGTGGCGTATGTGGAATACCGCAATACCGGCGCTGCGAGCGTCAGCGATTACCCGGACGGCATTGGCGACCGCCGTCTCGATGCCGGTCAGTGGCAGTTTGCCTGTGGGCAGGTATTCGTTTTGCAGGTCGACGACGACAAGGCCTCGTTTCATGAGCATTCTCCAATCAGGTGATCGACGATGGGTTGATTCATCCGCTGAGTCAGTGTTGATGAATGCCGTACGGTCCAACAGTGGCCTGAATGACATAATTCGATAGAATCGGGCCAACGCAAGTTGAACCGGAGACTGAGCCATGGCTCGCATACGTGTTGCCGTCCTGGCCTTCGAGGGCGTAAGCCTGTTTCACCTGTCGGTGCCCGGCATCGTGCTTGGTGCGGTTGAAGCAGCACCGGGTGAGCCTCAGTACGAAATCGACTACTGCGCGGAGGCGCCGGGCATGGTGAGCAGCGACCAGGGTATCGGTATCGAGGTCAGGCATGGGCTGGAGTTGATGGCCGCGTGCGACGTCATCATCATTCCGGCCTGGGGCGACGATGTTGTTACCGCTTCTGCACTGCTCGTGCAGGCCCTGCAACGGGCCCATGCACAAGACAAACTGCTTGTCGGGTTGTGCCTGGGGGCGTTCGTGCTCGGTGATGCCGGTCTGCTGGACGACAAGGAAGCAACCACGCATTGGGTCGCCCGCGAGCTGTTCGCACAGCGTTTTCCCAAAGCGCGTTTTCGGCCCGATGTGCTGTACGTCAGCGCGGGCACCATCATGACGTCCGCCGGAACCATGGCGGCCATCGACTGCTGCCTGCACCTGGTGCGTGAACGTCATGGCGCGGACGCGGCCAATCGCACTGCCAGACTGCTGGTGACACCGCCGCACCGGCAAGGCGGGCAGGCGCAGTATGTCGAACAGCCGATCCCGCATCTGGTCAGCGAAACGCATTTGTCGGACGTGCTTATCTGGGCGCGAGGCAACCTGTCAGGCCAACTGTCAGTGGATGTTCTTGCGCAGAGGGCAAAGATGAGCAGGCGAACCTTTACCCGCCGTTTCAAGGAAGCGACCGGAAGCACCGTGTCCAGTTGGTTGAACGCCGAGCGGGTTTCCAGAGCGCAACAGCTGTTGGAAACCACCGATCTGTCCATCGAATGTATCGCCGGTGAAGCCGGGTTTGGAACGGCCTTGTCCTTGCGGCAACAGTTCAGCGCGCAACTGGCGACATCGCCTTCGGACTACCGGCGAATGTTCAGCAGGGCACAACGTGCACGCGCAACGGGCAGAAACGCTGGCAGCCCACAGGTGCCGCAAGGGTAAAAAAGCGAGTTGCGAAGTGACCCGCATTTCACGCAATCCCACTATCCGTTTTCGGCACAATCAAGTGCATGACCGTGTCGCCGGAATGGAAATTGCCTGAACCTCACCGTCTCACCTTGAAATGCATTAAAGGCAAGGCCGATGAATAACAATAATGTCGGAACACAAGCAGCCCCTCACCTGCAGCGTTTTCACACCTGCGACATCGATGAGCATGGTCGTAATCTGGGCGGCTGGCAGGTGCGTTACGACCAATTGACGCCCGGTGGCTTCGAAGGCGAGTTGACGGAATTTCGCTCGGACTGGCTGCAACTGGTTCGCGACCGCTCTAATCAGGCGCTGACCAAGAGTGGCGCAGCCTGGAAGGGGGCCATCGTTGTCGCGCTGCCGTTGAGTGCCAACGGTCCGGCTTTCTGCGCCGGACATACGCTAGAGGCGCCCAGCATTATTGTCGCGCACGGCGAGCATCTTCCTGAACTGAGTACGCCGATGCAGTTGGATGCGGTGGGAATCGCGATCGAGGAGGGTGCGTTGGCTCATGCGCTGGAGTGCCAGGGCAGTCGTTTCAAGATTACCGATCTTCCCAAGTGTTACCGTCTGGCTGACCTGACGGTCAAGACGCGCTTCGCGGCGCTGTTCGACACGTTGCTCAATGGTGAGCAGGCATGTGTGGAGAAGCTTGAACACGATTCGATCCGACGTGGTATCCGGGATGCGGTGATGTTGCAGGTGCTGGAGCTGGTGTCGCCGGATCAGGCACCGCCGCTTAATCCTACTGCCCGTAAAAGAGTGGTGGACCGGGCGCGTGAGTATGCCTTGGCGCATCTGGATGAGCCGTTGTCGATTCTGGACCTGTGCAACCAGATCGGCACCAGCCGCCGCAAACTTCAATACTGTTTTCAGGAAACGCTGGGCATCAATCCTGTGGCGTACCTGAGGACCCTGCGCCTCAATGCTGTCAGGCGCGAGCTGCGCGAAAGCGACCGGATTGAGCAGGTTCAGGCAGTTGCAGCGCGTTGGGGATTCTGGCACCTGAGCCGGTTTTCCAGTGACTACCGCACACTGTTCGGCGAGACGCCATCGCAGACCTTGCAACGCTCGCATGTTTGCTGAAATCGGATAACGGCCTACGGACGCGACTCACTAGCATGGGCCCACCACCTTCGTGGTCAGGGACATGCGATGAGCCACAACAATAATTTCAATATCAGACGCTTCACCTTCTTGACGCTGGGCCTGATGGGACTGGGCTTCTCGGTTCACGCGACGGAAAACGGAGCGCCAACCACGTCCTTCGGGGTCTACGACTTCGGTGCGGGCATACTGCCTCCTTCGACCCCGGTGGGCACAGTGGGCATGCGGACGGCGTTCTACTCGGCCAACGTGCAGAAAGACCGCCAGGGGCGGTCGCTGGGCAACAACTTTTCCCTGGATGTTCTGTCCATCGGCGTTGCGTACTTTCGCATGACCGATTACCGGATGCTGGGTGCGCGTTTCGGCTACAGCGTGGCGGTCCCTTTCTTTCAGATGGACGCATCGTTTCGGGTCCAGACCCCGGGCGGTCCTCTGGACCTCAAGGCGGATCCATTTCGCATGGCCGATATTTCGGTATCGCCGCTGATTTTGCAGTGGGATCTTTCTCCGAATCTGTTCGTCAATGCGCGCTTGCAGGTTCAGGCGCCGACCGGAGACTACGACAAGAATCGTTTGATTTCGCCGGGGGTGAACCATTGGACGTTCTCACCCACGGTTAACGCAACCTACATCACCGACACCGGTTTCGAGGTGTCCAGCAGTTTCCAGACGGACTTCAATACCCGCAATCGCGCCACCGATTACACAAGCGGCGTCGAATATCGTCACGAGTTTGCCCTCGGTCAGCATGCAGGTCCTTTTACCCTGGGACTGGGCGGGTATTACTACCGGCAATTATCCGATGATGACGCGCCTGGGCTGGAAGCTGGCAATCGCGCCCGGGTGATCGCCGTGGGGCCCGCAATCAGCTACTTCTCGCCCGGTACGCCTGCAGCGTGGTTTCACCTTTATAAAGAATTCGGCGCGCGCAACCGATCCGAGGGTTATACCGTGGCACTGCGGGTCGGCCACAGTTTTTAAAGCGATTGCCGTGACTGGCGATCTCCCTTTCCAGCTGAATCCAAATCATCAGGGACTTTCACATGAGAGATATTCAGACATTGTTGAACGACGAGGACGCGACCGGCCTGGCCGAGTGGGTCAGGCGTGGAGAGGTTCAGCCGATCGACCTGCTGGAGGCAGTGATCTTGCGCATTGAGCAGGTCGAACCGCAGCTCAATGCCGTCGCCGAGCGTCTGTATGACGCGGCCCGCAGTACGGCGCTGAATCTGAAAAAGGGTGAGGGTGTTTTCGCGGGTGTACCGACACTCGTCAAGGACCTGTTTTCACCCCTCAACGGTGCGGTGATGAGCAACGGCTCGCTGTCGATGGGCGAGTTTCGCGCCAACTTCGATGCCGAAGGTGTCAGCCGCCTCAGGCGTGCGGGATGCGTGTTGGTCGGGACCAGCACGGCGCCGGAATTCGGCACCTCGTACTCCACCGAATCCACTCGCTTCGGCGCAACCCGCAACCCCTGGAATCTCGACCATAGCGCAGGTGGTTCAAGCGGCGGGGCTGCGGCTATGGTGGCGGCGCGGGTGGTGCCTTTTGCCCATGGCAACGACGGCGGTGGTTCGTTGCGAGTGCCTGCGTCCTGCTGCGGCGTGTTCGGCTTCAAGCCCAGTCGCGGCCTGATGCCATCAGGACCGATGGTGGGCGAAGGCTGGGCCGGGCTGAGCACCTCGCATGCCCTCACGCTGTCGGTGCGTGACAGCGCGGGGTTGCTGGATGCCACGGCGGGCATGGACCTTGGCGCGCCTTATGCGTCACCCGTTCAGGCTATCCCTTACGGCAATGCGGTGCGTCATGATCCCAAGTCGCTGCGCGTCGCATTGATCGAACAATCGGGCACCTGGCCAACCTCAGTCGAGAGTCTTGCAGCGGTCCGCGATGCGGCGCAGTTGTGCGAGTCCTTGGGTCACCGGGTTGAACCGGTGAGCCTGCCCGTGATGCTGCCCGAGTTCCTGGACCATGTCTTCACCATCATCGGTGCCAATACGCGCAACCATGTCGATCTGCTGGGGCGCATGCGCGGTTTTGATGTGCAGGAGGCCGAACTGGAAGCGCGCACGCGCATCATTCTGCGTGAAAAAGGTGACGTCAGCGGCGCGCAATACGCCGCCGCCGTCGAGTGGATTCACGCGCTGGGAAGACGACTGGCGGTGTTCATGCAGGATTACGACGTGATTCTCTCGCCGGTGCTGACACGCGAACCGGCACGCATTGGTGAGCTTGTCGTACCGGATACCCGTTTGAGTTTCGAGGAAATGATCGAGCGTTCTCATCGCTACTCGCCCTTTGCGGCGCTGTTCAATGCCAGCGGTCAACCGGCGATGTCGGTGCCGCTGTTCTGGAGCGCAGCGGGCTTGCCCATGGGGGCGCATTTTGCCGGACGATTTGGCGAGGAAAGCACGCTGCTGGCGCTGGCCGGACAACTGGAGCGCGCCCGACCGTGGCGCGCGCGAGTGCCGTTGATCAATGCGTGCGGTCGATAGCGGGCTGACTTAGCAGGGGCAGCTTCGCCAGCATGTCTTTGAGCGCCAGAGTGTCCCACGGTAAATGTTCGGCGATGCCGAGTCCGACCACATCGACCTCGCGGGACACATCGGCCAGCAGGCGCACGACCTGTTCTATGGTCATCTTGCCCTGCGCGACACCGTCGAAAGTGTCGGCTGCGATGCCCGGTTTGGCGAATAACAGCGAGCGGAACAGTGTCGGGTCCAGTACGTCCAGATCGAAGTGAACTGCCAAGTGCCTTGCGCCGGTCTCCCTTAGCCAGTGCAACACCGGCTCGCTGCCATGCGCCAGTTCATCGGCACTAGCGCTGCGCAGCCCGAGCCGTTTGATGAACGCGGTCTCCACATCCTGAGTTTCCTGAAGGCCGGCGTACATCACGTTGGCCGGTTTGATCGGACGTTTCACCGCGCTGACGAAGTCGGCATCGCCTTCTCCCAGCAGATTACCCATCACCATCGCGTGGGCGTGCTGAAAGTCGTCGGGGGTCAGCACATCGGGATGGGCATCGATCCACAGCACCGCCAGGTCCCCGTCGTAATGCTCGTTCAGGTAGGCAAAGGGTGCCAGGTCAACCAGGCAGTCGCCGCCCAGTATCACCAAACGATCCGGCTGGTGACGGTCGATCAATTGTCTGGCCTGCTCAAGCTGTGTGAGCAAGGCGTTGCGGGCAATGATCCCGTTTTCAAGTGGCAGGGCGCGCGCGTCGGGCCCTGCCACAGGCACGTGTTCGACCGGCCCGTCCGTTTGCGGTGCCAGCCAGGCCAGCAATTGGGCACCGAAGTGATACGGCGCGTTATTGCCGCCTTGCCATTGAGGGAAAATCAGGCGAAGGGTTTTGGCTTGTGGGGCAGTCATGCTGTGTCCTTCTGCGGGTTGAGTGAGGCGCAGGCGCTTTCATCCCGTAGATACTGGGCTTTACTTCAGCATCAGGCTTTGCCTGGACGGTCAGTCGTTGTGCCGATCGCGTCAATGATCACTGTTTCAACAATTGCTGGGGCGTTACGCCGTAGGCGTTTTTGAACGCGCGGCTGAAGTGCGAGAGGTTGCTGAAGCCGACGCTCAGCGCGGCATCGCTGACGTGCCGGAACCGCCCCCGCAACAGGGCGTCATGACAGGCCGACAGACGTTGTTGCCATAGCCAGCGAATGGCTGTCGTACCTTCTCGGGCAAACAGTCGGTTCACGGTGCGCGGCGAAACATGGATGGCCTGAGCGATGCTGTCAAGGTCGAGCCCGGTGTCCGGCAGGTTAGCCTGTATGAATTGCTTGATACGCCGAAGCTGGCGCTCCTGATGAGAGAGCGGTGCCTTGCCTATACTGGAAAACGCTGACTCGAACGCCGTGCAAAGGACGTCCAGAAACGATGCATTGAGTTGAGCCGCCAGGTTGCCCGGCAATGCCTGACTGCTGCACATCTCCGTCAGCAGCGTTGCCGCCAGCCTGCCGAGCGGCGACTGGCTGGTCAGGGTGCGCGACAGCACGCGCTCAGCCTCGGGCATGTGCCGCAGTAATAAGGTCCGTGGCACGGTGAGCACGATCTGGTCATCCCCTTTCGGGTAACTGCAGGCATAGGGGCGGGCACTGTCATAGAGAACGACATCGCCCTGCGCCTGGCGTGATTCTCGACCGCTCTGAGTGACGATGGCCTGTGGACAGAACGACAGAGAGATCAGAAAATGATCGCTTTGGGTGTCCCGTGGCGAACGCTTGTACGCAAGCGGTGTTGACGCGATGTGGGTAAAGGCTACCTCACCGAGGATCCTGGCGTTCAACCGGCCGGTGAAAGGCGCGTCATTCAGCGGTCGACTGGCGACCAGGCCGTAGGTGGCGCTGACAACTTCCTGCCAATAGTCGAAACGTTCCTCGGGCCGCAAATGCTCGGCCGGGTAGTGCGTGACCATGGGTGCCTCGCCAGTGAAGGTCATGTCGATCGGGTGATCATGGCCTCAAGCGTACCAGACATCCGCTTAACGACTGTCGGAAGCGGTTTCAACACTCTGATTTGGAGTGAAACTCTTGCGAGGCATTCTGGCGCCAGTTGGCGGGGTCTCGCAGATAATGCGACAGCATCCAGTGAATGGCCACCGCCTGTTCGTCCTCAGAGTTTTCCGGAATATCGTACCCCAGCAGCCTCAGGCCTTGCGCAATGGACATGCAACTGAAGTTCGCTCTGCCCAAGATATAGCGCAAGTCGTCATCGAGCGGCAGATGAGTGGGGCTGATGATCAAGTCGCGAAGCTCCTGGACGGCCGCCGACTGATCCGGGCAGGGCAGCTTATCGATCTTTGCCAGTCGCTCCAGCAGAGCAAACGGCACGATTTCACATCTGTTGTTCATGGTAACTCCGGGTCGCACTGTTCGATCTTCTCCTTGATCGGCATCATTGTTCTTGTTTGCCAGCGGGCAGGAATCCTTGCTTACAGGCACAACGGTAATGCGGTGATCGTAGGCGGTTCATTAATATAAAAGTATTAGGTGGCCTTATGATATTGCGGGTGCACCTTTTTATATGGCTGCCGTAAAAACTACAAGTTCGTTTAATCGGAAGTTGAAGGGTACGAGCGGTGTTCTGACGAGATGCAGTATTACCGTCGGTGGTCGGGGACTGTCGAGAACGGGGATGGCCGGGGTATGGAGCCGTCAGCCTCCTGTCGTAACGGCACAACTTCTGTGGACGTGCCGGGTCAGCTTGAAGAGGCCCGGCACGGGCCTGGAATGTCTGTCTGACAGGAGGGATATTGAAAATGGTAGACGAAGACGAAATCCGTAAAAAAGCCTACGAACTGTGGGAGGCCGATGGGCGTGAGGGCGGCGGAAGTCTGTTGCCTGCCGAGTACTGGCATCAGGCCCGTGAGCAACTGGAAGCGCAGCATAAGTCGCCCAGCGTCGACATGCTCGACGCAACCGAGGGCATCGAGCCGGACGCTGCGATGCCTGAGCACTAGCGAACGCGTCTTTGCTTCTGGACGATGACGGCCTGAGCGGGACCGTTCAATAGTGTCGCGGGCTTCTTGAAGAGCCTCTCGGTGAGGATGGTCACGCTCTTTTTCACGCCGTTCTGGACGTAATGAAACTCGAAACGGGCAGGGATGTTCATGGCTGTTTCTCTTGTTGTGTCGATCTGGGCACTCATGGGATGCCCAGGCTTGTCGCTCAGTTCAATCGACATGGACGAGTGACCCGTCCTTTGGCGGAGCAGCGGTTTTCACGAGGCAGTATTTTCCACGGTGCTCCCGTGTTGATCCGTAAGCGGCGGGACTGATGAGCGTGCTTAACCACGCGTGTTCGCGGGGCAGTGGTTTTTGCCCAGGATGCATTTAACCGTCTGGGAAAACTCGGCGAGGCTGAAGGGTTTGGACAGCACTTTACCCAGCAACTGCCCTTCGGTGATGCCTTCTGCCTCGGCGTATCCGGTGATGAACAGCACTTTCAGATCCGGACGCGTCGACGTCAGTTGCTGTGCCAGGGCAATGCCGTTCATGGGGCCGGGCAGACCGATATCCGTGATCAGCAGATCGAAGGTGTCGAGCTTTTTGACCTGCTCAAGCGCCGACAGGCAATCCGCCGCTTCATGAACTTCATAGCCTTGCTCGATGAGCAGTTCAGCGGCAATTTCACGCACGCCGGTCTCGTCATCGACAATCAGGATCACTTCTCCCTGGCCGGCCTTTTCAGGTATGGCCGCCTCGTGCAAGTCAGCGCGTTTCTCGATGCGTCGCTGGTATTGCGAAAAGTACATATTGACCGTGGTGCCTTGGCCTATGGCGCTCTGAATACGCACCTGCCCGCCAGACTGTCGGGTGAAGCCATAAATCATCGACAGCCCCAGGCCTGTGCCCTGGCCAAGCTTTTTGGTGGTGAAAAACGGATCGAACGCCCGGCGCAGCACTTCCTCGTTCATTCGCTCCGGGGTTTGCGTAGCCTTGCCTGAACATCGAACGGTTGCAGTGTTGCGACCGACTGCTGCCAGTGCTGGATGATCATGGGCATGTCGTCAGGGTGTGCGGCCTGGCGCCAACCCTGGCCAGGTGTCTGTTCACGCAGCAGACCGGAAAAGTCCGACCAGCGATGGTCCAGTGAGGTGATGGTGCCGTCGACATCCGCAGTCCATGGAATCTGCGGATTCAATTGCACGGCAATGCGATATTGCCGTTCGCTTTCACGCAGTCGCGCTTCGGTGGCCTTGAGCGCGTCGGTGATTCTGAACCGCTCGAAGCAGCCGGCAATCAGGTTGGCATAGCTGCGCAGAAAATCGACATCGCTGTCACTGAAGGCCCGTGATACGCGGCTGTCGACCTGAAAGATACCGATCGGACGCTGGTCGTACGGCGCGTAGACAATGACATTGACGAACGCCTTGACCTGGTTGTCGGTCTGGAAAGGGTGCAGGCGGAATCGATTGTCTTGCAGTGCATCGGTCGAGATGACCGGCTGGTTGGTGCTCAGCGAATACCACTCGGGGCCGCCTTTTTCTAGCGGCACTTTCAGCTCTCCGACAATACCCGGCGTCCAGCCGACGCCGTTGCGAACCCAGAACTCGCGTTGCTCGGGTGTGATCTGGACGAACTTGGCCAGATGGGTACCCGGCGCTTCGCCGACCTTGGCACATGCAGAATCGATAATCACGTCCAGGTCCGGGCTGATCAATGCCAATTCACCGAACTCAGCCAGCACCCGGCGCTGACGTAGCAGCCCCCTGTTCCCGTTCGAACCTGTTCATGGTCGGGCGTGTCAGTGAGCGAGCATATTGTGGTGAATGCTGAACATGATCCACAGCGTCAGGCCGACCAGCAGCACGATGATGACTGCCGAGAAGATCAGGGCTCTCAGGTTCCAGCGCTGCTCGATGGCGGTATCCAGATGCAGAAAGAATTTCAGGTGCACGACGACCTGAATCATGCCTGTCAGGACCACCAGCCACACCGTCGTCATACGTGGCAGCGCAGGGTACATGGCCAGCGAAAATGGAATCAGCGTCAGCACCACCGAGAGAATGAAACCGACCAGGTAGGAGCGGTTGCTGCCAAGGCTGGTGCCGGCAGTGCTGCGAACGGGGCTTTGGGTGTACATGTCAGAGCACTCCAAGGATATAGACGACGGTGAACACGCAGATCCAGACCACGTCCAGGAAATGCCAGAACAGACTCAGGCAACTGAGGCGTGTGGCGTTAGTGGTCGTCAGCCCGCGAAAGTAGACCTGGCCGATCAGCACCGCCATCCACACCAGCCCTGTCAGCACGTGAGCGCCGTGGGTGCCGACCAGGGTGAAAAAGGCCGTGAGAAATGCGCTACGGTCAGGGCCGTGACCTTGGTGGATCAGGTGATGGAATTCGTTGATCTCCATCGCGATGAACCCCAGTCCCAACAGGAACGTCAGCCCCAGCCAGCGCAGAACACCGGAGGTGTCATCCCGGTTCATCGCGAGCATGGCGTAGCCGTATGTGATGCTGCTGAACAACAGCAGCATGGTCTCGGTGAGCACATACGGCAGTTCAAAAATATCGACCGTGGACGGCCCGCCTGCGACGCTGTCACGCAGGACTGCATAGCCTGCGAACAGCGTCGCGAACAGGATGCAGTCGGTCATCAGGTAGATCCAGAACCCGAAAACGGTCAGCGATCCCGAATCTTCGTGTCCCTGCTCGTGGCTGTGGGCAATGTCTTTTTCGATCACGATGTTCGACATGATCAGGCTTCCTCCAGCTCTTTCAGGCGTGCCTGTTCGATCTCGGCCACCTCGTGTGCGGGAATGAAGTAATCAATGTCATCGTCGTTACTGCGTACGATCAGCGTGACCACCGATGCCAATAGCCCGAACGCCGCCAGCCACCAGATATGCCAGATCAGCGCGAAGCTGCAGATCAGTGCGAAGACGCTGATGATCAGACCGGCGGAGGTGTTGCGCGGCATATGGATGGCCCGGTAATCGGTATGGCTAAGCGTGCTGACACCGCGCTCTTTCATGCCCCAGTAGGCATCCAGGTCATCGACCCTGGGCTGCTCGGCGAAGTTATAGACCGGAGGCGGGGAGGCGGTTGCCCATTCCAGGGTCCGGGCGTCCCATGGATCGCCGGTGGTGTCGCGGGTCTTGTGGCGATTGCGGATGCTGACGAACAACTGCAGCAACTGCCCGGCCACGCCGCACAGAATGATCGCCACGCCGATCAGTTCGAGCATCAGCCAGGGTGCCCATTCCGGATTGTTGAAATGGTTGAGGCGTCGTGTCATGCCCATGAAGCCCAAGACGTAGGACGGCATGAAGGCGAAATAGAAACCGACGATCCAGCACCAGAAAGAGATGCGTCCAAGCCGATCGTTGAGCTTGAACCCGAACGCTTTGGGGAACCAGTAGGTGAGCCCGGCCATGTAACCGAATACCGCGCCACCGATGATCACATTATGGAAGTGGGCGACCAGAAACAGGCTGTTGTGCAACAGAAAGTCGGCACCAGGCACCGACAGCAGCACGCCGGTCATGCCACCGATGCTGAAGGTCACGATGAAGCCGAGGGTCCAGAGCATTGGCGTTTCGAAGCGCACGCGGCCGTGATACATCGTAAACAGCCAGGTGAATATCTTCACCCCCGTCGGCACGGCAATGATCATGGTCATGATGCCAAAGAAGGCGTTGACGTTAGCGCCTGCGCCCATGGTGAAAAAATGATGCAGCCAGACGATGAACGACAGCACGGTGATCACGATGGTGGCCCAGACCAGCGACTTGTAACCGAACAGGCGTTTGCTGCTGAAGGTGGCGGCGATTTCCGAAAAGATGCCGAACGCGGGCAGGATCAGGATGTACACCTCCGGATGCCCCCACGCCCAGATCAGGTTCACATACATCATCGGGTTGCCGCCGGCTTCACTGGTGAAAAAGTGCATGCCCAGGTAGCGGTCCAGGGTGAGCATGAACAGCGTTGCGGTGAGGATCGGAAAGGCGGCGAGAATCAGGATCGAGGTGCACAGCGAGGTCCAGGTGAACACTGGCATCTTGAACAGTGTCATGCCCTGGGTGCGCATCTTGAGAATGGTCACGAAGAAATTCACCCCGGTCAGCAACGTCCCGATGCCGGACACTTGCAGTGACCAGATGTAATAGTCGACCCCGACGCCCGGGCTGTAGCCCAGTTCGGAGAGCGGCGGGTACGCCACCCAGCCAGTGCGCGCGAACTCGCCGACGCCCAGCGATATGTTCACCAGAGCCGCGCCCACTACGAACAGCCAGAAGCTCAGCGCGTTGAGAAACGGGTAGGCCACATCACGTGCGCCGATCTGTAACGGCACCACGATGT
The DNA here is from genome assembly GCF_002087235.1 of Pseudomonas floridensis. Taxonomy (GTDB): domain Bacteria; phylum Pseudomonadota; class Gammaproteobacteria; order Pseudomonadales; family Pseudomonadaceae; genus Aquipseudomonas; species Aquipseudomonas floridensis. The sequence goes on from NZ_MUIO01000015.1 coordinate 12,684, forward strand.
TCATCAGGCCGACCATGAACGGCATCGCCATAAAGAAAATCATGATCACGCCGTGGGCGGTGAATATCTGGTCGTAGTGCTCCGGCGGCAGATAGCCGGGACCGCCGTCGGCTGCCATGGCCTGCTGGGTGCGCATCATGATGGCGTCGGAGAAGCCGCGCAGCAGCATTACCAGTGCGACGATGATGTACATGCAGCCGATCTTCTTGTGATCCACCGATGTGAACCACTCGCGCCACAGATAACCCCATTGGCCTTTCCAGGTGATCGAGCCGACCATGCCGATGGCGATCAGAGCGACGACCCCCAGCGTGTACATGATGATGGGTTCATGCAGCGGGATGGCATCCCAGGACAGTTTTCCGAACATCTCAGCGCTCCTTCGTCAGCGTATTCCGGTCATCGGCGTCTTCGGCAGCCACGGGCTCCGGTGAGGTCCGTCCGGCCCTGTTCATGCCCTCGTACTTGTCGACGATGGTCTTGAACAACTGCCGGTCCACCGTGGAGTAGTAGGTGATGTCGTAGCCGTGGGTCGGTATGGCCAATGTCTTGTAGGACGATTGATCGAGGGTTCGGGAAATGCTCCTGACCTTGTCCACCCAGGCTTCGAAGTCGGCGGGTGTCGTGGCGAGGGTGCTGAAATGCATATCGGAAAAGCCCGGGCCGCTGTAGTTGGCGGAAAAGCCCCGGTACTGACCCGGTTCGTTGGCGATCAGATGCAGTTTGGTCTGCATGCCGGCCATGGCATAGATCTGCCCGCCCAGTGCGGGAATGAAGAACGAATTCATGGCCGCGTCCGAGGTGACCGTGAAGCTGACCGGCGTGTGCACTGGCATGGCCAGCTCATTCACCGTGGCGATGCCCAGATCCGGGTAGATGAACAGCCACTTCCAGTCCATGGCGACGACCTGGACATTGAGCGGCGGGTTATCGGATTCGATCGGGCGATAGGGGTCGAGCGTGTGCGTCGTAACCCAGGTCACCCAGCCAAGAATGATAATGATGATCAGCGGAACGCCCCAGACCACGGCCTCGATTTTGTGCGAGCTGGCCCATCGCGGCGAGTATCTGGCTTTCTTGTTGGTCGCCCGGTACCGATAGGCAAACAGAAAGGTCATGACAATCACGGGAATGACCACGATGAGCATCAAGGCCGTCGACAGAATAATGAGGTTGCGCTGCTCGAGGGCTATCTGGCCTCTGGGGTTGAACACTACCCAGTTGCAACCGGACAGCGTCAGGGCGACGAACAGCGCCAGCAGACAAGACTTGATCGTTCGCATTGACGCTCTACCTCACGCTAGGGTTGAACGGGGAGTGCAACACGTTTTGGTTGTCTGAATGTTGTAAAGCCTGACAGTGAGGCAGGCACGCTTTTTAAGTGTTACTCGCAGAGGCTGTTTCGTTATTGTAACGGTTAAAAGCAAAAGTCATGGGCTGTCAGGAATGCCCGTTTTCGGGTTCTATTGAATCGCCACCATATTCCCAATAGTCACCCCCGGGTGACTGTTTTTGTCCTTCAGGGCGTTTTTCTTTATACGTATCATTGCCCGCGTCGTCCGAAGTTCGCTCATATACATGGCCTGTCTTGTCGGCAGGGGTGTAGTGGGCGTGGGACTTTTTCCTGGTTGGGTCAACCGTCGACATTTTGCACCTCTTCTCGGCAGGTTAGATGCACCGTTTATCACTTTCTCGTTGGGCCGACGCCTGAACTGGCTTGAACGTTTGAAGTGCCGGATGTGAAGGAGTTTTATACAAGTTATGAAAACAGGATAAACGGTACAGCAAGCGAAGCGGTGCGTGACCTTTTATCGACTTTTGAATTAAAGGTGGGCGGCACACCCTATGCTTGATGGGCGTTTCAGTGTCTTCACGCGGTGGGTCATTGTGGTGTTTTTCTGGAGGGTTATATGTTTAACAAGAATAAGAACTCACCTGTAAATTCTGAAAATCTGGTGACCGAGAAGTCTTATGACCGACATCTTGAAAACGGTTGCAAGGCCAATGTCTGCGCCCGCCAGCTGCCGGACGGGGATATCGAACTGGTCGTCTGCGTCATGGGCGAGGATGGGCATACGGTGGCGAAGCGCACGACGAAACTGCCGGGCGCCGAGTGGACGGTGCCCGACGCCATGAAGCGTGGCATCGATCAGGCGGAACGCATCGCCGGGGGCGAATCCGGACGCCTGCGCGTGGCGGACCGCGCCGACCGCGAAGAGGACGACGATGACGACGCGCCTGATGGCAGGCCAGGCGTGGCCCGGTCATGGCCTGATCAGGAGTAGATCAGGAGTAGATGCTGTGGATGACGAACTCGCCTTGTAACCGGACGGGCTCGATGGTGTGAATGATGCCGGTGGCCAGCGCCTGGGCAGGGTCGAGGATACGTGGAGCGGCGGTCAGATACTTCTCGGTCTCCAGCGTTTCGCTGGCCTCTTGCGTACGTTCCGCCACGATGCGCGCGTAGAGTTGCAGGTCATAGTCCAGACTCATCGCGTATTCAGACATGCGTGAATGGTCCACCGAGCCGTGCAGATGCCAGTGGAACGGGTGAAACAGGAACTTGCTGTGCAGGCACGCCGTGCGGTGCCGACCCGCCAGGAAGACAATGTTGCCCATTGACTCCACTGTGCCCAGATTATGCGTGTGTACGGGGATGGGCAGGGCCAGAAGAAAGTTGTAGAGCGTGAAACCATAACTGCATTCACCGCCCATGGTGGCGATGTTGAGGGTCAGTTCCGAGGCCTCGCGCTGAACGGCCAGCGACGCTTTTTCAATGAGCTGTCCGCAGGTCGAGGCGTTGATCGGGCCGGTGAGATTGATGATGTGCAAAGTCATGTGCGCATCCCTGGACGCGATATAAGCGCAAACTCAGCACCTTATGCTGGCACCCAAGGCACCGTCGCTCGACGGGTTGGCGCTATTGCTACCGATTTCAAAGAACTAAAAGAGCGGGGGAGAGTACGTCTCCCCCGCAAGTCGTTTGATGACTCTGGGTCGTCCATGTCGGGTTCCATGCATTCATCCGGTATGCGTCATTCTATTCTGAGGATTGGCGGCCGCCACCATGGCTCTTTTGTCCCCCTTTGCGACCGGCTTCCGATGCTTTTTCCCGGTCATTGGCAAAGTTGCCACCTGAGGACTGACCTCCCTTCTTGCCCGCTTCCGACGCTTTGCCCCGATCGTTTGCAAAGTTGCCCGGGTTTTTGTTGCCTGTGGTCATGATGGCTCTCCAGTATCAAATAAGATTTTTGAGGTTGGGTGTCCATTTTTTGATTAAGGACACTTCTTAAGATTGGTGTAAGGCCTGAAATGTTTTTGCTATTTTTTACGGGCTGATCAATGGCGGTAGTTGTAAAAGTTTTGTACAGAAAGGCCGTTATTTTTTCTTGGATTGTACAGTCTTGGTCACATCTGGAGCAGGGCTGGAAGTGTATTGATTAGGGGGTTTGTCAGTTGCGTTTATCCGGGCCGAACGCGGTCGGACACGTCTGTTTTATCGGTGAGTGATCGAGCCCCTTGACCCATGTCATGGGTCTGCTGCGGGCACTGATGAAAAATAGTGTGGGGTCCTATGATCCGGTTGACTTCGTCACGCGTATGCAGAGCTTCGCTTTTTTCCACGTGCTGTTTTTTGTCAGGTCCGGGGGACTCATGGATCCGCGTCTCGCAGGCCTTTCCTTCCTGCTTACCCTTGCATGGACCGGGACGGTAGTTCTGGTCATGTGGTTTTTTTCCTGAGGCAATGCGCGACGCCTGCTTCAGATTACAGGTAGTGGCGAACTAATGGCTCTTGGCGCAATCTGTATCAGCGATCAGGCATCGTCAGGCAACGTCTCGTCCTCGGCAGAGCCCCGAAGCGCTATCGAATGGATTGAGAAATACGATTACCCGTTGAGCGCTTCAGGCGGCAATGTTTCACGCGGCGAAGTCCGTTTGCCTGTTCTGCCGATACCAATACGCAGCACCCTTTTGATAACTGTTTGACTCTCAGAGCATTTTTCCATGTCGACCACAACTGTAAGTACCCCTAAGGACATAACCGGGGTGCAGTTGGACCTCCACTCGCTGATGACGGCCATTGATCGGTCGCAAGCGATGATCGAATTCGATCTCGAAGGCAATATATTGCGGGCCAACACCAACTTTCTCGATTGCGTCGGGTATCGACTCGACGAAATCCAGGGTCGGCATCACCGCATTTTCTGTACGCCCGACTACGCGTCCAGTGTCGAATATGCGACGTTCTGGGAAAAGTTGGGTACGGGCACTTTCGATGAAGGTCAGTACAAACGGCTGGGCAAGGGCGGCAAGGAAATCTGGCTGCAGGCGACCTACAATCCGGTACTGGACGAGCACGGCAACCCGTTCAAGATCGTGAAGTTCGCGACTGACGTCACTCACCAGCGCAAGACCCACGCCGAATACGAGGGCAAGGTTGCCGCCATCGAGCGTTCGCAGGGTGTCATCGAGTTCGACCTGAACGGGCGGGTGCTCAACGCCAATGAAAACTTCCTGTCGATTCTGGGTTATCGCCTCGACGAAGTGCAGGGCCAGCACCATCGTATGTTCTGCGATGACGAACACCTCAACAGCCCGGCTTATCGCGCGTTCTGGGCCAAGCTGGAGCGGGGCGAATACGACGCCGGTGAATACAAGCGGGTGGGCAAGAATGGTCGCGAGCTTTGGATCAGCGCGACCTACAACCCGATCTTCGACCCCGAAGGCCGTCCTTACAAGATCGTCAAGTTCGCCAACGATGTGACGGAAAGCCGCGCGCGTCAGGCCGAACAGGCGGGCAAGGTGACCGCCATCGAGCGTTCCCAGGCAGTGATCGAATTCGACCTGACCGGTAAGGTGCTGACGGCCAACCGCAACTTCCTGAATGTATTTGGTTACGATCTGAACGAAGTGGTGGGCGAGCATCACCGCATGTTCTGCTCCGAAGAATTCACCAGCAGCCTGGCTTACCGTGAGTTGTGGGAGAAACTTGGCCGTGGCGAATATGACGCCAACGAATACAAACGTCGGCGCAAGGACGGCAAGGAAATCTGGATTCAGGCCACCTACAACCCGATTTTCGATGCCCAGGGCATAGCCTACAAGATCGTCAAGTTCGCCCTCGATGTGACCGATGCCAAAGAAAGCAGTGTCGAGGACAAGGGCAAGGTGACCGCCATCGATCGCGCCCAGGCGGTCATCGAATTCGACATGGCTGGCAATATTCTCACCGCCAACCCCAACTTTCTCAAAGCAATGGGTTACGGCATGCAGGAGATCAAGGGCCAGCACCACCGGATCTTCTGTGAAGAGGAATACGTGCGCAGCACGCCATACCGCGAGTTCTGGCATGGGCTGGGGCAGGGCGAGTTCTTCTCGGGCCGCTTCATGCGCCTGAGCAAATATGGTCAGCACGTCTGGATTCAGGCGACGTACAACCCGATCTTCGACCATGAAGGCAAGCCGTTCAAAGTGGTCAAGTTCGCCACCGACATTACCCGCCAGGTCGAAATCGAACAGGCCATCGAGGCCAAGACCGTGGCGATGGGTGAATCGGTCAAGGCGCTGATGAATGCGATTGCCTATGTGGCCCAGAGCACCGATACGGCCACCGGGCTGGCACGTCTGACCCGCGACCAGGCCAGCCTTGGGTCACAGACGCTGGGCAAGGCGTCCGAAGCGATGGACATGATCGCCAAATCGGCGGAAGGCATTCAGGACATCGTTCAGGTGATCAGCGAAATCGCCAGTCAGACCAACATGCTGGCATTCAACGCGGCCATCGAAGCGGCACGCGCCGGTGAACATGGCCTGGGCTTTTCCGTGGTGGCGGACGAGGTGCGCAAGCTGGCCGAAAAGTCTTCCCGCGCCACCAAGGAAATCAACAAACTGATTCTGGAAACGGTCAGCCGCATCGAGTCGGGCAACGAGATTTCCCGCAGCGCTGGCGAGGCGTTCGAGCACATCGTCGAAGGCGTTATGCAAACCACTCAGGCCATCGACGGTATCAACACTGCCACCGAGAAGCAGCGTGTGTCTGCCCAGGAAGTCGAATCGCTGATTCTCGAACTGCACAAGACCAATTCGAACGGCAGCACCGAAGGGCTGGACAAGGTGTCCGTCGGACAATCTGCATGAGCGGCATGAATGCCTACGGCGTGGTGCAGATCAACGGCACTTACCTGGCGGTCATCGCCGACGCCCTGATGGAGGCCGTGCACTGGCCGACCGACCTGCAGGCGCATCCGCTGACGCGCGGCGCGCTGTTGGGGGTCTTCACGTTGCGTGGCAAGCCGGTGCCGTTGGTGGACCTGCGCAGTCAGTTGGCCGAAGGTGCCGACAGCTCGGCACCGACACCGCTGGTGGCGATTCTGAAGTTCAGCGGCGGTTATCTGGGACTGGCAATCGATGCCGTGTGCGACATTCTCAAGGCCCGCGAATCGCAGTTCTGCGCCATCGGCCCGGGCGGAGCCAGCAGTGGACTGCTGCCCGAGCTGCTGTTGAGCACCGAAGAATCGCGCATGATCTACAAGCTGGACCTGGCGGTGCTGGCCGGTTTGCCGGGAGTGATGTTTGCCGCCGATCAGCGTGCGCAGTTGCTCAAGGAAGAAGCCCAGGCCGCCAAGCATCGCCTGCTTCATTACCTGGTGTTCGAATGCGACGGTCGCCATTTCTGTATCGACGCCAGTGTGGTCACCGAACTGGTGGACGAGCCGGACATCAGTGCGTCGGATTTCGGCAGTGACTGCTGCTTCGGCGTGACATCGGTGCGCGGTACCAAAGTTCCAGCGTTGAATCTTTCCGAGGTGCTGGGGCTGGATCATCCGCGTCAGACTTCAAAGCCGCAGTTTTTACTGCTGACGGCGCCGGACGGACGGGTCTGCGGGTTTGGCTATGACCGGATGGTGGCGATCCATCGTCAGGACCCGGACAGTCTATTGGCGGTGCCTGGCTACGGCCTGCTGCACCCGGAGCTGTTCGCAGGCGTGATGAATCTGCAGGAGGGCGAGCAGGCCTTGTTGCTTAATCACCCGCAGTTGCTGCAGCGCCCTGAGGTCACGAGCTACACCAGGGTCTACCAGAATGACGTGCAACCCGCGCAGGCCTCGCACGATGTCACCAAGGCCATGTTGCGTCACGCCTGCCTGCTGTTCGATGCGCCGACCCGTTTTGTAGCGCCGTTGAGCCAGATCGTCGAGATTCTGGCCATGCCGCGGCAGTTGATTGGGTTGTCCCAGCCTTCCACGCATCTGTTGGGCCAGTTCAATCTGCGTGGCGAACAAGTGCCGTTGATCTGCCTGAGCAGCCTGCTCGAGGAGGACTCGCCCGAGCGCACCGAGGCGTCGCGGGTACTGATCGTGCGTGGTGAGCGGCTGTGCTTCGGCTTTGCTGTCAGCCGGGTGGATTCGATCGACGCTTTCAATCAATTCGATCCAGCGATGCTCGAGCAGGGTTGGCAGACCAATCTGGGCAAGGAGATTTCGGTCAATGATCGGGCTCGCTCGCTGGTCAGCGTCGGCAGCCCCGAGCGTAGCTGGCGTTTGACCCTGCTGGATCTTCAGGGCCTCGCCAGACAACTTGAGCACAGCGTTGCATCACGTGCCGTGGCGTGATGCGGCTTGCCGGGAAGCAGGATGATCAATCAATCTGAACCGAACGGCGCGCTGGAGGCCTTACAAGAACAGCCACCCGCGGAGCCGTTGACCATGACTGACCAGAAAGACGAAAAGAAACCGGAGCCTCGCGACGATGTGCCAGCGCACTCGACGCCCGAGGAGAGGGAACGCCTCAAGGATTTCAACAAGGGCGGCATCCCGCCTGGTGCCTGCTGAAATCCTGTGTTGCCTGAAGCGCCCGGCCAGCAAAAGGTCGGGCGTTTTCATGAAGGAAGTGGGCAGCGTTCACTCGCCAGCAGCGAAATCGCGCAGCACACTGCCTTCCATCCGATAGCGCACCCACTCCTCCTGAGGTGCTGCGCCGATGGCCTGGTAGAACTTGATTGCCGGCTCATTCCAGTCCAGCACGCTCCACTCCAGACGACCGCAGTCGTTGGCCACCGCCTCGCGGGCGATCTCGCGCAACAGCTTGCGCCCAGCGCCGATACTGCGTTGTTCCGGCGTGATGTACAGGTCTTCCAGGTAAACGCCGTTGCGCCCCAGCCAGGTGGAATAGCTGTAGAAATACACGGCGTAACCGATGGGCTTGCCGTCGTACAGACATATCAGGGCTTTGGCGGGCGCGTTGTCGGCGAACAGAGAGCGCTGAATGTCCTGCGCGCTGGCCTTGACCTCATGTCCGGCGCGCTCGTAGATCGCCAGCTCGGTGATGAAGGCCAGGATCTGCGTGGCGTCGGCGGCAGTGGCAGGGCGAATGTCGAGGGACACGGAGACTCTCCTTGGATAAATGGACGCGGCATCATAGCGGCTGCGTCCGGTCATCCGGTAGTCAGGTGTCGCGCAGCAGGTCGTTGGCGTTGAGCAATTGCCAGGCAATATGCGGATGGGCTTCCAGTGCCCGCCGGATCGCCGCGGGGATCGACTGACGCGTCTTGCGGCACAGCCCGGTCTTGCCATGCACCACGATGCTGATCCCGCGCATGGTGCGCACTTCATTCAAACCCGGCGCCACGTCGACCCGTACACCCAGTTGTTCGACGATCTTGTTCAACACATGCTCCAGATCACCCAGGCTGGTCACGCGCTCCAGGCGCTCGAGCAGGCGTCGTTCTTCGTCGCGGGTCAGCAGCAGAATCCGCCTGTCGGCGTCCGGCGCGTCCAGTCGTTCCCGCTCGCAATCACAGGCGCCGGGCGGACATGGGTGTCGAGTGGGAGGCGATGCATTCATGGGCGCAGCATAGCCATTTCGCAAGACGTCTGACCATAGCTGTTTCAGGCCATTTATCGTCACGCGCCGGCCAGTCTGCGCGCCGGTCAGGTGCTCGGGATATGCTGTTTGCGCGGCGTGGCCAGTCGTTTCCGGAAAGGGCTCGAGCGGATGGGAAAGAAAAAATCTGGCAGGCTGCGGGTGACTGCGACCTGCCAGAGGTAACGTGCCTGGTGATCAGTCACATCAATGTGGCCACTTCATCTCGCCTTTGATGACCTTGGCACTCAGCTCCAGCGAACCGGGCTCGGCCAACTGAGGCCAGGCTTTCTGCATGGCGTCGATCAGGGCGGCCGAGTCCTTGCTCGTTTTGGCGTTTTCTTCGAAAGATTTCAGGTAATCGGCAGTGAAAGTCACTGCTTTTGTGCCTTCAGGCACATCGCCCAGAAAGTGGCCGGGAATCACGGTGGCGGGCTTCAACGCTTCGATGTCCTTGAGGGCGGCAAGCCAGTTCTGGCGGGACTGGGGCGTCTGGGTGTCGGCGACCCAGACATGAATGCCGCTGGATACCACCACGCCACCGACCACCGCCCGGAGTGATGGAATCCATACGTAACTGCGCTCCGGTGCCGGGCCTTGCAGCCCTTTGATCTGCAACGGCTGGCCTTCCAGCGTCAAGTGATCGCCCTTCAGAACCTGCGGCAAAACCAGTTTCGCCGGGGCATTGTCCTTGAGAATCGGGCCCCAGTAAGCGAGCTTGCCCTGCATCGATGCCTTGATGGCTTCCACGGTCGGTTCGCTGGCCACGATTTTCGCGTCCGGGAACGCCGCCTGAATCACGTCCAGACCGAAGTAATAGTCCGGATCGCTGTGGCTGATGTAGACGGTGGTGAGTTTCTTGCCGCTGGCCTTGATCTTCTGCACCAGCGCCTCGGCGTCATTGCGCTGGAACTGGGCATCGATCAGCACCGCATCGTGCTTGCCGGTGATGAGTTCCGAAGAAACCGGAAAGACAGCTTTGTCAGCCGGGTTGTACACATCAATGTTCAGCGGGTCAGTGGCTTGGGCGGCCAGGGGAAAGACAGCGAAGGAGAGGGCCAGCAAGGAACTGCGCAACATGGGATCGACCTTTTCGAGTGGCAGAACAAAAGTGGCTTTATCTTAAGTTGCTTGAAGTGAAACAAAAGCCCCAGTATTAGCAATTATCGGTTGCTTGAATCGGATGAATCATGGATCGCATTGTTGCTGCCCGCGTTTTCGTTGCCATCAACGAGCGCGGCAGTCTGATTGCTGCTGCCGAGGCGCTGGACATGTCCCGCGCAATGGTCACGCGTTATCTGGCGCAGATGGAACGCTGGGCCGGAGCACGGCTGCTGCACCGCACCACTCGCAAACTTGGTCTGACGGCTCCTGGCCAGGTGACGCTGGCGCGGTGTCAGCAGTTGCTTGAACTGGCGGACGCAGTGCCCCTGGCTGCCGATACGCAGGTCGACGAGCCGCGTGGAATGCTGCGCATCGCCTGCTCGCAGTCTCTGGCTCAAACCGTGCTGGCGCCAGCCGTGACTGCGTATCTGCAACGCTACCCGGGTACATCGGTGGACCTGCACATCGGCAATCAGGCGGTGGATCTGGTCAGCGAACGGATTGATCTGGCGATCCGCATCACCAACCAACTGGATCCCAACCTGATCGCACGGCCACTGGGGCGTTGTGAGTCGGTGGTGTGTGCCGCGCCGGGCTATCTGGACGCACGGGGCACGCCGTTTCGGCCGCAGGACCTGGCGGGTCACAACTGCCTGACCTATTCCTACTTCGGCAAAAGCCTCTGGGAATTCACCCGTTCCGGGCACCCGGTGAGCGTGCCGGTGGGCGGCAATCTGAGCGCCAATGATTCTGTGGTTCTGTTGGAGGCTGCGGTGGCAGGGGCGGGAATCACATTGCAGCCGGTGTATTCGGCTGCGCCGTTGCTGGCCAACGGAAAGCTGGTCGCCCTGATGCCCGATCACCAGCCCCAGGCGCTGGGTATGCACGGGATCTACACCTCGCGCCATCACCAGTCGGCGACCTTGCGCACCATGCTGGATTTTCTGGCCGGGTGGTTTGGCGAGGAAGTGCTGCTTATGCAGTGAGCCCCAGATCTTCAATCCACCCATCTATCACCGCATCATCCGTGAGAGTGCTCATGAATCCAATGCCAGATCCTGCGTTTGATACACCGTCTTCGCGGACGAGTCCGCTCCCACTGGCATGCGCTGGTCTCCACTTGTCACCGCGCCATCCGTGGGAGTGAGCCTGCCCACGAAAGCGGCGGCTCGGGCGCTGCCGTCATCAGGTCTTGAATTTGCGTACCAGCGCGTCCAGCTCGTTGGACAGCGAAGCCAGGCTGCTGGAGTCGGCGCGGGCCGAATCGGACAGGGTGGCGATCAACTGAGCATCGCCGTGAATCTGGCTAATGTGCCGATTGATGTCCTCGGCCACCTGATGCTGCTCCTCGGCGGCAGTCGCAATCTGCGTGTTCATGTCGCGGATCACGTCCACCGACTCACGAATCTGTCCGAAACTGCTGCGGGCCTGGCCGATCTTGGCGACTGACTGTTGCGACACGTCCAGGCTCGCATTCATCTGCTGCGCGACCGATTTGGTGCGTTTGGCCAGATTGCCCAGCAGTGTATCGATCTCGGCAGTCGAGTCGGCGGTGCGTTTGGCCAGGGCGCGCACCTCATCGGCTACCACGGCGAACCCACGACCCTGCTCACCAGCGCGTGCGGCTTCGATGGCTGCGTTGAGTGCCAGCAGGTTGGTCTGCTCGGCGATCGAGCGAATGGTGTCCAGAATCGACTGAATGTCGTTGCTGTCCTTTTCCAGTTGCGACACGTCTTTGGCCGAGCGGGCAATCTCCTCGCTCAGTTGATCCACACTGCGCACCGCATCGTCGATCTGCAGCTGGCCTTCGCGGGCTTGCTGCTGGCCGCTGTCTGCCGAGTCGGCAGCCTGGCTGCAGGAACGGGCAACTTCGTTGGAAGTGGCGACCATCTCATGAAACGCGGTGGACACCATGTCCACCGCTTCACGCTGGCGACCTGCCGCCTCGGCCATGTCGTTGGAGACGCGGGTGGAGCTGTGCGACGCCTCGAGAATTTTGTGCGCGGCCTGGCCGATGTGCTGGATCAGATTACGAATGGCGGTCAGAAACTTGTTGAACCAGCCAGCCAGTTGCGCGGTTTCATCGGTGCCGCGCACCGTCAGGTTATGGGTCAGATCGCCTTCACCCTCGGCAATGCCCTCCAGGCCGGTCGACACGCTGTGGATCGGGCGCACGATGACACTGGCGAAACTGGCCCCGACAATAGCGAAAACCACTGCCAGCACAGCGGCGATGATGCCGATCAGCCAGGTCAGGCGCGTGGCCGAGGCCATCACTTCTTCCTGTTTGATCAGGCCGATGAAGTTCCAGCCCAACTGATCGGACGGATAGACGTTGGCCATGTAGCGTTCGCCATTGAGCGTCAGTTCGACCAGTCCGCTGCCGGTTTTGGCCAGTTCGGCAAAGCCGTCGCCCAGCTCACCCAGTTTCTTGAAGTTGTGTTCCGGCTGCTTGGGATCGACCAGCACGGTGCCGTTCTTTTCCATCAGCATCAGGTAGCCGCTCTCGCCCAGCTTGATCTGCTTGACGATGCTGGTCAGTTGCTTGAGTGAGACATCGACGTTGACCACGCCGCCAGGGTTGCCCAGCTGTTGGGAATGGCGCGAATGGTGCTGACCAGTACCGCATCATCGGCCGCCCAGTAATAGGCGTCGCTGCGCACGGTCTTGCCGACATTGGCCATGGCCGTTTTGTACCAGGGGCGCACGCGCGGGTCGTAGTTGCTCATCCGCGGATCTTCCGGCGTCATGATGTAACTGCCGTTGATCAAGCCGTAGGACACGTACGAGTAGGCCGGGTGCGCCTTGGCGATGTTGGTGAACAGTTCGGTGGCCAGCCTGTCGTTTTCCGACTGGGCGGTGGCGGCGGCACCCATGTAATTTCTGAAGTCGTCACCGGCACCCGCAATCAGCGGATGGGCCGCGATGTAGTTGACGTTCTGGGTAATGCCGTCGAAGAACAGTTGCATGGCGTTGTCGACCTGACGAATCTCGCGTCCGCTGCCGTCGACAAAATCCTTGGTCGCCTCGTCACGCAGATTCACCACCACGATGGTCGCAACCACGATGATGGGCAGGCACGCAATGACTGCGAATGCCCAGGTCAATTTCTGTTTGATATTCATGTGAGCTCCGGAGTGTCCATTACTACCGCGCGTGTCGGGCGCTGCCTGCATGCAGTCTGTCGAGCCAGCTCATACCTGGAGCGTGTCTTATGGTCTACCAATAGCAGGTCGGCGCCCGGTTGCCATTCTTTAGGGCGCATGGCGCTAACAGGTATGTGCGTCGTTTCTGTCTCGGGCGCGGTAATACGGATCGCTGCCACCGAAGTGCAAAGCCTCTCAGCGGAACGCTGGCACCACGTGCTTGATGAACAGTTCGAGCGACTTTTTCTTCTCGGCGTGCGGCAGGCTGTTGTCGCACCAGAAACTGAATTCATCGACCCCCAGTTCCTGATAGCGGCGGATGCGCGGTATGATTTCTTCCGGCGTGCCGATCATGGTGTTTTTGCGAATGTTGCCCAGCTCGAACTCCGGGCGTTCCTTGAACTTCTCTTCCGGGCTGGGTGCGAGGAAGCCGTTGACCGGCGTCTGCTTGTTACCGAACCAGGCGTCGAAGGTGCGGTAGAACTTCGAGATGGCCGTGGCACCGACTTTCCAGCCGTCCGGATCGTCCGCCGCATGCACGTGAGTGTGGCGTAGCACCATCAACTGCGGACGTGGCGCGTCAGGGTTGTTGGCCAGCGCGGCCTCGAACTTGTTCTTCAGGTCGACGACTTCCTCATCACCTTTCATCAATGGCGTGACCATCACGTTGCAGCCGTTGGCCACCGCGAAGTTATGAGAGTCGGGGTCACGTGCGGCGATCCACATCGGCGGAGTGCTGACGGGCTTGGGAACGCAGGTCGAGGTGGGGAATTTCCAGATCTCGCCATTGTGGGCGTAGTCGCCTTGCCACAGCGCCTGCACCACCGGCACCATTTCACGCAGTGCCTTGCCCCCTTCGGACGCGGGCATGCCACCTGCCATGCGATCGAACTCGACCTGATACGCGCCTCGCGCCAGACCGACTTCCATGCGACCGTTGCTGATCACGTCCAGCAAGGCGCATTCACCAGCGACCCGCAGCGGATGCCAGAACGGCGCGATGATCGTTCCCGCGCCCAGGTGAATGGTCTCGGTTCTGGCGGCCAGATAGGCGAGCAACGGCATCGGGCTTGGGGAAATGGTGTATTCCATCGCGTGGTGCTCGCCGATCCAGACTGTGCTGAAACCGCCTTGCTCGGCCATCAGCGTCAGCTCGGTCAAGTCTTCGAAGAGCTGACGGTGGCTCACGGTTTCGTCCCAGCGTTCCATGTGCACGAACAGCGAAAATTTCATGACACTTTCCTCGATCAGATCGGGGTGCCTGCCTGAGCGGCACCGGTGTTATCAATGAATGACAAATCGCAGGTATCAGGCCAGGACTGGCAGGGCGCTCATTCCGCCGCGGGAATACACCGTCGGGTCGACGGGCTGCTGTGGCTGAATCAGGTTCTTGATCGGGCCAACCATGGAACTGTAGTTGGGGCAGAACAGCACCAGCGGCGGGTCCACCGATAATGAGCTGAAGGCGCTGGCGGTCAGACCGACCACCTCACCGTCCTCATTGAGCGTGGTGATCACGATGACACCCGATGGAAAGGAGCCCATAACGTTCTCGTATTCGGTTGCGTCGATCATTGGCTACCTCTGCGCGGTATACCGACAGGAACTATTTTTGTCTGTCTGATGGTATACCGTAATACTTTGACTGCAAGTCTTTTTTGATTGCCGCGCGCACAGGCGGTCGTGCAGGCCTGTCCGACAGGTCTGTGTGCAAAGAACGCAAAGGATGCAGTGAAGGAGGGAAGGAGGGAAGGAGGGAAGGAGGGAAGGAGGGAAGGGCGGCGAAGCGGTTTTACATCAGGCGTTCAGTGAGCGGAACGCCTGAGAGGAATGACCGTCAGCTGCAGGCTTCGGTCTGTATGTACTCGGCGGTAGAGTCCCGAATCACCGGTCCCATGCCGCTGACGGCGTGAGCGCTTTCCATGATTTGCAGCGTCGAGCCGGTGCCCACCAGATTGACCGTGTGGTTGTCGCAGTTGTAGACGCGCTTGGAATAGATGACGCCCAACAGACTTTCACGTCTGGTCACCACGACGCGGTTGTTGAGCGAACCGGTTTTCTCAACCAGCGCGTGCTGCGCTGCGGGATCATGCGGAACGGCAATAGCCTTTTCTTCGGCGCTGACCGAGAAGGCGGGAATCATGAGTACCAACAACCAGGCATGAAATTTCATCGGTGCTCCTGCGGATGAATAGGGCGTCATTGGATCCAAGGCTACGCTGCCCTCCGTGTACTGGGTAGCCACTGGCCATGCCTTCTGTCGGAACTGGATCCCATTCCTGACAAGCGGTATTTCCGGCCTGCCGTCTGTCGTCGGGACATCATTTAGGGTGATTGAAATCCGTGTGCGGCCGATGCTTAGGTGAGGCTTTGCCGCCAAGCAAGGCGGTGTCAGTTGGGCAGGACGAATACCTGGGTGACCACCGCGGCCACCACCAGATAACGCGCGCCCTTGGCCAGCGTGACGATCAGCACGAAACGCCAGAGTGGCTCGCGCAACACACCCGCCACCACGGTCAGCGGATCACCGATGATCGGCACCCAACTGAGCAGCAATGACCAGTAACCGTACTGCCGGTAAAAACGGCGGGCTTTCTCCAGTTGCGTTTCGCTGACCGGAAACCAGCGTTTGTGCCGCAGATGCTCGATGGAGCGGCCCAGCAACCAGTTCAAAACCGAGCCCAGCACGTTACCCGCCGTCGCCACCGATAGCAGCACTACAGCCGGATAAGCCTTACTGATCAACATCGCAGCCAGCACGGTTTCCGATTGCATGGGAAGCAGCGTTGCCGCGCCCAGCGCCGCCATGAACAGGCCGAAATAGCTTGAAAGTTCGAACATCGAAGGATGCCTTGTGCGTGCAGAACCTTTGAAGGAAGCAGGGCGGATCAGCGACTGTAAGCCGACAGACTGTTGCCTGCGCAACACCGGGTCAACACCTTGCCACGCAGCCGACAGCTAAAGCGGCCTGTCAGACGGTGTAACTCATTGATCGAATTGACAATATAGCACTGGCACGGTTGCTGCTTTGTTGCTTTTCACCAAGCCCGCTCGATTCTTGTGCCCGGGACCCTGAAGCCAGAGGAGTAACGATATGAGTCAAACCCCTGTCAAATTTGCGTATTGGGTGCCGAACGTCAGCGGCGGTCTGGTGGTGAGCAAGATCGAGCAGCGCACCAGCTGGACCATCGACTACAACAGAAAACTGGCGCAGATCGCGGAAAAATCCGGCTTTGAGTACGCTCTGACGCAGATTCGTTTTACCGCGGGTTATGGCGCCGAATACCAGCACGAGTCGGTTGCGTTCAGTCACGCGCTGCTGGCTGCCACCGAAAAGCTCAAGGTCATCGCGGCGATCCTGCCCGGGCCGTGGACGCCGTCCGTGGCGGCCAAGCAGTTGGCAACCATCGACCAGCTCACGGCCGGGCGGGTGGCGGTCAACATTGTCAGTGGCTGGTTCAAGGGGGAGTTCACCGCCATCGGCGAACCCTGGCTGGAGCACGATGAGCGTTACCGACGTTCGGAGGAGTTCATCCGTGCACTCAAGGGCATCTGGACCACTGACAACTTCACGTTCAAGGGCGACTTCTACCGCTTTCACGATTACACTTTAAAGCCCAAACCCATTCAGCGTCCGCACCCGGAAATTTTCCAGGGTGGCAGTTCCAGAGCTGCCCGGGACATGGCGGCTCGAGTGTCTGACTGGTATTTCACCAATGGCAACACCGTCGAGGGCATCAAGGCTCAGATCGATGACATCCGGGCCAAGGCTGCGGCCAACGGGCATTCGGTGAAGATTGGCGTCAACGCGTTCATCATCGCCCGGGACACCGAGGAAGAAGCGCGGGCCGTACTGGCCGAGATCGTCGACAAGGCGGACCCGGAAGCGGTCAATGCCTTCGGTGATGCCGCCAGGCAGGCCGGCAAGGCCAGTCCGGAAGGCGAGGGCAACTGGGCCAAGTCCACCTTTCAGGACCTGGTTCAGTACAACGACGGCTTCAAGACCAACCTGATCGGCACGCCCCGCCAGATTGCTGAGCGCATTGTGCAACTGAAAGCGGTTGGCGTGGACTTGATCCTGTCGGCTTTCTTGCATTTCCAGGAAGAAGTCGCCTACTTCGGCGAACATGTCCTGCCTTTGGTACGCGAACTGGAAGCTGCTTCGGTGCGTACACCGGCCCAGACCGCTGCCATCGCCTGATTCGCAACGTCCCCTGCCTTACTGCCGTGAGCCCTCGCGCTCACGGCCCCTCAAAAAAAATCCTGCAGTTGTGATCCAATCCGCGTGCTTGCGCGTATGTTGACCCCTGTTTGCTCCGCGATCCCGCCTCATCCACCCCATCGCCAACGGCGACACTGGGCGCTGAAGCTCACGACCATTGATACCGGTGAAGGAATATCGATGTATCTGAACACTCACGCTCAGGTTTCGTGCGAGTCAGTTGCGCGACCGCTCACCGGCTACGGAGGCAGGTTTTGAAACGCGATCTCAGACTTGCCTCATGGCTGATCTGCACGGTCTGTACGTGTGTCGTGCTGTTGATGACCTGGCAGACCTGGACCGCACGCCAGAAAACCCTGGAAAACATCCAGACCAGCAGCGCGAACCTGGCCCGTGCATTGAGCACTTACACCGACGGCATCTTCAAGCAGAGCGAGTTGATGCTCATCGGCCTGACCGAGCGTGTGGAGAAAGAAGGCAGCGGTCCGGAGCAGATCGAGCGTCTGCGTTCGGTGATTGCGCGTGAAATGGGGGCGTTGCCGCAAATCAGCAGTGTGTCGCTGTACAACGCCGAAGGCGTCTGCACGTTCTCGACCAATGACAATGCCGTGGGCATCAACAGCACGCAGCGGGAATTCTTCAAGCATCACGCCGAACACGCCGGGCGGGCACCCTTCATCGGACCGACCATTCGCAGCCGTGCCAATGGCCAATGGGTGATCTCGGTCAGTCGCCGCATCAATCACCCCGACTCCAGTTTTGCAGGCCTGATGGTGGTCACCATTGGCATCGACCATCTGTTGAAGTTCTACTCCGGCATTCAAATCGGGAATTCCGGCGTGATCAGCCTGACTTCAGCGGCTGGACGGTTGCATGTGAGGTTTCCGTATCGGCAGGAAGACATTGGCCACGACCTGTCCTCGACGCCGATATTCAGTGCCTATCGCAGCAAGGAAGCGGGGATCACCGAGTTCGTCTCGCGACTCGATGGCGTGGCGCGCTTCTATGCATTCAAGCGCAGTGATGTCTATCCGCTGGTGACGGTGGTCGCGCTGGGTCAGCAGGAAGTCATGAGCGCCTGGCTGGGACAGGCCAAGCAGTCGCTGCTGCTGGTGCTGGTGCTGTTGGCGCTGGTGGTCGGGCTCGGGGTTCGTCTGATCGGGCACATTCACAGCCGCATTCGGGTCGAGGAACAACTGCGCGTGTCCCAGGCGGCCCTGATCGAAGTCAACCAGCACCTGGAACTGATCGCTTCCGAAGACAAACTGACCGGGCTGGCCAATCGCAGGCGCTTCGATCAGTTCATCGAGATCGAGTTCAAGCGCGCCCGGCGCGAGCGCAGCACCCTGTCGCTGATCCTGATCGATGCCGACCATTTCAAGCGCTACAACGATCATTTCGGCCATCTGGCCGGGGACGAATGCCTGGTTGCGATCAGTCGCATCGTCGAGCAGTGCATCCGTCGCCCCGGTGATGTCGCTGCCCGCTATGGCGGCGAGGAAATCGCTGTGGTGCTGCCTAATACCGATGAAGACAGCGCTCGTCGAGTGGCCGGATTGATTCTGCAAACGCTGCAGGCGAAACGCATCGAGCATCCAGCCAGCCCGTTTGAAATCGTTACTGTCAGCCTCGGCGTGGCGACGTTTATCGGCACCGATCGGCAACTGGACCCGCGTGGGCTGATCAAGCTGGCCGACCGGGCTTTGTATGCCGCCAAGTCACAAGGCCGCAACCGGGTGAGCGTCGCGTCCGAAGCCGTCACCGACACAGTGCCGGCCTGGACGCAGAATCATCAGCCGTCGGCCGATGCCGCCCGGCAGGCTCAGGCACCCGATACACGGTCCTGAGTCTGTGCCTCTTCATCGACCTGCTGGTGGGGCTTGCGGCGCAGCACTGACAATACCCAGACGAAGAAGATCGGCACCAGGACCACGCCCAATAGTGTCGCGCTGAGCATGCCGCCGATCACGCCGGTGCCGATGGCGCGCTGACTGGCGGCGCCCGCGCCGGTGGCCAGGGTCAGTGGCACGACGCCGAGGATGAACGCCAGCGAGGTCATCACGATCGGCCGGAAACGCAGGCGTGCGGCTTGCATTGCCGCGTCACGCAACGAGTGGCCCTGTTCCCACAATTCCTTGGCGAACTCGACGATCAGAATGGCGTTCTTGGCCGCCAGACCGATGATGGTGATCAGACCGACTTTGAAGTACACATCGTTCGGCAGGCCGACGGCGGTGACCGCCAACACCGCGCCCAGCGCACCCACCGGCACGATCAGCATCACCACCAGCGGAATCGCCCAACTTTCGTAAAGCGCGACCAGCAACAGGAACACCACCAGCAGCGCGAGGCCAAACAGTCCGGTGGCCTGGCCACTGGCGACCTTCTCCTGATAGGACAGGCCGGTCCACTCGTAGCCGATACCCGGCGGCAGTTGCGAGACGATGCGTTCGATTTCGGCCATCGCCTCGCCGGTGCTCACGCCCGGCGGTGCGTCCCCTGAAATCTTGAACGCCGGATAACCGTTGTAGCGGGCGATCTGCACCGGGCCTTCTTCCCAGTGTGTCGACACGAAAGCGCCGAGCGGCACCAGCGTACCGCTGCTGTTGGGCACATACAGTTTGAGCACGCTTTCCGGCGTCATCCGCGCACTCTGCTCGGCCTGCACCACCACGCGCTGTTGACGGCCGGCGTTGGCGAAGTCGCTGATCACCGAGGAACCGAACGCGGTTGACAGGGCGTTATTGATCGATTCGAAACTGACGCCCATTGTCCTGGCTTTTTCGCGATCGATGTTCAGACGCAGCTGTGGTGCTTCGGCCAGGCCTTCCATCATGGCGTAGAGAATTTTCGGGTTGCCATTGGCGTTGCCCAGCAGTTCGTTACGTGCGGCGAGCAGCGCTTCACGGCCCAGTCCCGCACGATCCTGCAAACGCAGTGCGAAGCCGCCCGAGGTGCCCAGCCCCTCGATGGGCGGTGGTGTCACCGCCATCACCGTACCGTCACTGATGTTCGCGAAATGCTGGTTGAATGCTGCCGCTTCGTCCGCTGCCGATTGCCCGTCGCCCCGTTCCGACCAATCTTTCAAAGTAGGGAAGGCCAGACCGGCGTTCTCGCCCATGCCCGAGAAACTGAAACCCAGCAGCATGGTCACTGCGTCGGTGGTTTCCCGTGACAGCATGTAGTTTTCCAGTAGCTGCGCGGTGGCATCGGTGCGCGCGCGGGTTGCACCGGGCGGCAGTTGCACGTCGATGATCAGATAGCCCTGATCCTCCACCGGCACGAAAGACTCGGGCAGGCGCAGGTAGAAAAAGCCCAACAGGCCGACGATGCCAAGGTACAACAGCATGTAGCGGCCGGCGCGCTTGATCAGGCTCGAATTGACCCGCTCGTAACGATCGGTTAGCTTGCCGAACACACGATTGAAACCGCCAAAGAAGCCGCGCTTCTCGGTGTGTCCCTTGGGGATGGGTTTTAGCAGCGTCGCGCACAGTGCCGGGGTAAAGGTCAGGGCCAGAAAACCCGAGAACAGGATCGATACCGCCAGCGACAGCGAGAACTGCTGGTAGATCACCCCGACCGAGCCGCCCATGAAAGCCAGTGGCAGAAACACCGCCGCCAGCACCAGCGTGATGCCCAGGATCGCGCCCGACACCTGTCCCATCGCCTTGACGGTTGCGGCGGCGGGCGAGAGGCCTTCTTCGGCCATGATCCGCTCGACGTTCTCCACGACTACGATGGCGTCGTCCACCAGAATGCCGATCGCCAGTACCATGCCGAACATGGTCATCATGTTTACCGAAAAGCCCAGCAGGTACATGATTGCCAGCGTACCGGCCAGACACACCGGCACCACGATGGTCGGGATCAAGGTGTAGCGGATGTTCTGCAGAAACAGGAACATCACCAGGAACACCAGCACCATCGCTTCGATCAGGGTGTAGATCACCTTGTCGATGGCCACATCGACGAAGCGCGAAGTGTCGTACGGGACGGAGTACTCGACGCCTTCCGGGAAATTGACCGACAGTTCGTCAAGGCGCTGTTTGACGGCCTTCACCGTTTCGATGGCGTTGGCGCCCGGCGAAAGCTGGATGGCACCGGCCACGGCGCGTTTGCCGTCCAGCCGGGATTCGAAATTGTAATCCTGGCTGCCCACGGCCAGCCGTGCGACATCTTCCAGATGCACCGTCGAGCCGTCCTGGTTGGCTCGCAGCACAATGCGCCCGAACTCCTCCGGGTTGTCCAGCGTGCCCTTGACCGCCAGGGTCGCCGTCAATTCCTGCAGCGAAGAGCCCGGACTGCTGCCGAAACTGCCGGCAGGCACCTGCACATTCTGGGCGCGGATCGCGGCGTTGACGTCGTCGATGGACAGCCCGAAACCCACCAGCTTTTGCGGATCGATCCACACACGCATGGCGGCTTCAGCGGCAAAGAACTGCAGCCTGCCGACGCCATTGACCCGGCTGATCTCGTTGTTCACGTTGCGCGCCGCGTAATCGGCCAGCGCGACGGTGTCCTTGTTGGCGGCGTCACCTGTGTAACTTAGCGCGAAGATCATCAGAAATCCGGAGCTGGCCTGCTCGACCTGCAGACCTTGACTGAGTACCGGCTGTGGCAGGCGGGCTTCGGCTTTCTTGATGCGGTTCTGCACCTCGACCTGCGCCATGTCCGGGTTGGTGCCCGGATTGAAGGTCACGTTGATCTCGGCCGAACCGGTGGAGTTGCTGGTCGACTCGTAATACAGCATGCCCTTGGCGCCGTTGAGCTCGTCCTCGATCACACTGGTGACCGAGTCCACCAATACCTGCGCCGACGCGCCGGGGTAGGTGGCCGTGATGGTGATCTGCGGCGGCGCCACCACCGGGTATTGAGCGACGGGCAGGGCGGGCAGGGCCATCAGGCCGGCCAGTAGAATGAACAGAGCGAGCACCCAGGCAAAATTGGGGCGCCGGATAAAGAACAGGGACATAAAAGTAATCCTCGATCGCGCTGAAGGCGTCTTTACTGAGCCTTGGCCTGCTGTTGGGCGGATTGCGATTTAGGGACAACCTTGTCGCCTGGGTTGATGCCGGTCATGTTGCCGACAATGATCTGCTCATCGGCCTTCAACCCCTGCGTGATCTGCCAGCGCGAGTCCTGCATGGTGCCGGTCTTCACTGAACGTGCCTCGACCGCGCCGTCCGAGCCGATCACCAGCACGCGAGCCGTGCCATCGGCGGAACGCTGCACCGCACGTTGCGGAACCAGAATTGCTTTATCGTCGATGCTTTGCGGCGTGCGCACACGCACGTACATGCCCGGCAGCAATACGCCTCGGGGGTTGGCGAAACGGGCTCGCAACAACACCTGGCCGGTGGTGCGGTCCACGGCGATATCGGTGAACAGCAGGGTGCCGGTGCTCGTGTAGTCGGTCCCGTCGATGCTCAGCGACAGGGCGCCTTCGCCACCTTTGGGCAGGCGACCTTCCTGGATCGCCGCGCGCATGCGCAAGGCATCGGCGACCGGCTGGGTGAAGTCGGCATAGACCGGGTCCAGTTGCTGGATGGTCGCCATCAGCGTGGTCTCCGCCTGACCGACCAACGCGCC
Source organism: Pseudomonas floridensis (assembly GCF_002087235.1). Taxonomy (GTDB): domain Bacteria; phylum Pseudomonadota; class Gammaproteobacteria; order Pseudomonadales; family Pseudomonadaceae; genus Aquipseudomonas; species Aquipseudomonas floridensis. The sequence goes on from NZ_MUIO01000015.1 coordinate 35,607, forward strand.
TTCGGTGACCATGGCCCGGCCGATCCGGCCGGAAATGGGGGCCCTGACCGTTGCGTAACCCAGATTCAACTGTGCCGTTTCAACGTCGGCCTGAGCCGAGCGTTTGGCGGCAATGGCGTTTTGCAAGGCGGAGCGGGCGGTGTCGAAGGTCTGGCGGCTCACGGCTTCGATGTCCACCAGCGATTCGTAGCGCTTGACCGTCGCCTGCGTCTCGAACAAGGTGGCTTCGGTTCTGGCCAGATCCCCCTGGGCTTTGGACAGCGCGGCCTTGAACGGTGCAGGGTCGATCTGAAACAGGACCGCACCGGCCTTCACATCCGCGCCTTCCTCGAAATTGCGTGTCAGCACGATACCGGCGACGCGTGCACGAACTTCGGCGACTCGCACCGGTTCAATACGACCGGGCAGTTCATTGATGACCGTAAGCGATTCGGTTTTTACCGTCACCGATTCGACTTCTTTGGGTGCAACAGGCGCACCTGCGTTCTGCTCTGGTTTCTGCTCGCAGCCGACCAGCATCGCGCCAGCCAGCAATGTAACCATCGACAGGACACGCCAGTCGCGCAAAGTACTCATAGTTCACCCGGGCACTGCCCACAAGACGCCAAAGCCGCGAATGATCTACGCTAAGAGTCATATGAGTCAATATTGACTCATATGACTCTTTGGTGACTAGATGTTAACGGCTTTGAGAAAACCGGCCGGGTTCTGCACAATGCGCCCCATTCCCACGACGAGGTAAAAAAGCACTCAATGGACTTCACTGCTGCTGATGAGAAATTTTTGAAAGCCTTGGCCGTTGCGGTGGTTGACCACTCCTCGGGCACACTCAAGGACATCGCCCAGGCTGCCGGTGTGAGCAAAGCCACGCTCAACCGGTTCTGCGGCACCCGCGCCAATCTGATCGAAATGTTGCTCAACCACGCCTCTGACTTGATGAACCAGATGATCGCCGAGTCCGATCTGCACCACGCACCGCCGGTCGAAGCGCTGCAGCGGCTGGTCGACAATCACCTGGTACATCGTGAAATGCTGGTGTTTCTGGTCTTTCAATGGCGGCCGGACACCATGGACGAGAGCTGCGGCGGGCGCCGCTGGTTGCCGTACTCCGACGCGCTGGATGCATTCTTCCTGCGCGGCCAGCGCGAAGGGCTGTTCAGGATCGACATGAGCGCTGCAGTGCTGACGGAAACCTTTGCATCCTTACTCTTCGGGCTGGTCGACGCCGAGCGGCGCGGCCGGGTGGCTCGTGCCGGTATGAGCGCAATGCTGACTCAACTGTTCATGCAGGGCGCGCAGACAGCGGAGTGACCTGCGCATGCTGATTTGATCGGTGCCGATGAACAGTGCCTGGGCAGGCATTAAAAATCATAGGCCAGCTTGCTGTACCAGAAACCTCCGCCCGGATAGAAGGGCGGATCGCCGTACAGGCTCAGGCCGTTGGCGGAGGCGATCGCGTTCTTGTCGGGTCGCACATCGAAGATGTTGGTGCCGCCTACGCTGAGCGTGATGTTATCGAGCAGGGTGTAGGACACATCCAGATCCGTGATCCATTTGGCGCCGAAACCGCGGTCGCCACTCTCCTGTTGCTGTAACGTCTTGACCTTGCCATAGCGTGTGGTTTGCAGATTCACGTTTAGATCGTTCAATGTCCACTTACCCCCCAACACCCATTTGGTTTTCGGCTGCGCATCGGTCAGATCGCCCTGTCGTGCGCGTCCAACCCAGGTCAGGCTGCCTCCCGGGTTGTTTCCAAGGCCTTGCAGAGCTGCTGGAGCATCTTTGACGTCAGTGATGACGGTCTTGTTGTAGTTGAAGCCCGCGCTCCAGCGTACGTTCCCGAATCTGCCGTAACGGCTGGAGTGGTCGAGCACGATATCCAGGCCTCGGGTGCGGGTATCGAATGCGTTGGCGTAATACGACGTCCAGGTCGAGGTGTCCACGCCCTGCGCGGACAGCAGCGGAGCCAGTGCCGGGCCGTACAGGCTTTCGGTACGGGCAATGCGATCATCGATTTCGATCCAGTAAGCGTCGGTGGTCAGACTGGTGTGCGGCGCCGGTTGCCACGTGACGCCGAACCCCAGATTGCGCGATTTTTCAGGGTCCAGCGTGGTGGCGCCAAGTGCCTGAGCCAGCGCCGAATTGACCGGCGCAATGCGGGTCACTGCGGGCACGACCGTGCCGTCGGGCGCTGTACCAACCCGGTTGTCCGAGATGCTATAGCCAATCTGCGTCAGTGACGGCGCACGGAAGCCGCTGCCGACCGTGCCACGCAGGGCAAGCGTGTCAGTGAACTCATAGCGTGAGTTGAATTTGGCACTGACGGTGTTACCTGAGTCGTCATCGAAATGCTCGGCACGCACTGCCAGGTCGATGAACAGTGGCTCGATGGGCGTGACGCCGAAGTCGACATAGGCGGCGTAGTTATTGCGCTGCAGCCGGGTGGCGTCCTGAGGGGCAATGACCGCAGCGGCCTGTGCGGCAATCGAGGCGAGCTGTCCGGCCCGGGGATCGGGCTGGCCGTTCGGCAGTGTGCTGGCAAAGCGGTATCCGCCAACCCGATACGCCTGCGCATCGCCGGAAAATGTCTGGAAGCGCTCCCAGCGATGCTCAAGCCCTGCCGACACCTGCAGTGGCATGCCGAACAGCCCGTCGAACGCGCGCGTGATGTCCAGATTGTTGACCCATTGCTCGAAGCGGTAAGTGGCCAGGTCATCGAAAGACGTCGGCGATTGCGGACCCAGCGATGGGTTGATGGTCAGGTCACTGTATTGATGGTTATTGTTGCGGCCATAGGTGGTGCTCAAATCCCAATTCCAGCCCAGCGCTTCACCCTTGCCGCCGACCAGATACTGGTAGTCGGTGTCGTCCAGGTTGTTACGCGGGTAGTAACCGTCAGGAAACAGCTCCGGGATGTTGGCATTGCCGTTGGGGTAGCGAAAATAGTTATTGATGACCGCGTCACGTTGCCCATAGGTGCCGTAGGAATACAGGGTTGTCTGCTCATCCAGGGGCAGCTCGGCGTTGTAGGCAAGATTGAATGCCTTGATCTGTGGATCGCCATTTTTGACGCCGACCCGGTCCCAGGTCGCTTCTCTGGCATCGCCTGGAAAGTAAGCCTGGTTGGTGGCCTTTTCATTCCAGCTCGCATCGCCACGTTTGCGGGCGTCTGCCGAGAGATGCACAAATCCACCGTTCCCCAGTTCGAAGCCTGTGTCGCCTTCGAACTTTGAAACCTCGCCTTCGCCGCTGTACAGCGTGCCGTAGGTGATGCCCAAGTGGCCGCCTTCGGCAGCAGACTTGAGAATCACGTTGATCACGCCGGCTATCGCGTCAGAACCGTATTGTGCGGCGGCGCTGTCCTTGAGCACTTCGATGCGCTCCACGGCACTGATCGGGATCATGTCAATGTCCACCGAGTTCGCGCCGCTGCTGTCAGTCGAACCGTTGGCGGGCAGGGCGCTGTTGTGGCGGCGTTTGCCGTTGACCAGCACCAGCGTGTAGGCCGGAGCCAGACTGCGGTTGGATAAAGGTCGGATCGTCGAGTTGTACCCTGCGACATTGGTGCCGTAATTGAAGGAAGGCAGCAGTTTGGCAATGGCTTCCGTCAGATCGGCACGACCGGTTTTCAGCAATTGATCGCTGGTCACGATATCCACGGGGGCCGGGCTGTCAGTAACCGTGCGTTGCGTGCCGCGGACACCGGTTGAAATGACCGTGACCTTTTCCAGTCGTGTCTCTTTGTCCGAGGACTGCTCGGCAGCTTGTGTCGGGCTTATGAGCCCCAGGCTGGCGAAGGCTATTCCGTGAATCAGAGACGTAGTGTGTAGCGGTCGATACTGCGCGTGAACAGAGGCGATCATCGAGGTGCAATCCTTATGAAATGCTGAAACGTATTGAATGCCTCCGTGGGTAAGGGTCGGACTGCTGCCGAATTTAAAGTTATTGAATTGTTATGTGAAAGGTCATTTTGTTATATGTTAATTATTAATTAAATGCATTTTATGCTTGATTAAGATCACATAAATTAATTTTTTGTGGGGTGCGTTGTGCATCGTCGATGCCTGCCAATTTCAATCGTGCTGCCTGCGCCGTTTTGTCGCACCTGTCTTGCAGCCCGCAAGGGCGCGGTTTGCCCGGCTGCACGTTTTTTGTAACAGCATTCGCGGTGTTCGCGGCCAACCCGGAGTGGTAAATTCGCCGCCATGAAATTCGTCCGAACCCACCGCTCGCTCATCGCCTGGCTGCTGTACGGCTTCGTCCTGTTCAATGGCGTGGCGTGCGGTTTTGGTCACGGGCAAATGCTGTCGCCCCTTTCTTCCGTGACTGCGGGTGATATTTGCGGTGAGTCGGGCACTTCCTCGCCTGTTGCAGATAAAGACCTTCATGCCTCGGTCATGCAGCTTGCGCAGTTCGATTGTGCCTTTGCCGGCAAACTGACCCTGGCGCTATTGTTCTTCATCGGCCTTGGCTGGCTGGCGCGCACGCTGAACATCAGGCCGCGCATCCCTCATGTGCTGTACCGCCAGATCCCGCGCCACGCCTCGCCAGGTTGCATACCTCAGGCACCCTGAGCCCTGGCACCTATGCTCCACGTTTGTGGCAAGGCATCGACATCACAGTGTTGATCTTGCCGGTTTACGGGAGTGGTCATCGGGTCGACACCCGGGGCCGCACCTTATCCTTCAAGGGACGTAATACATGACGCAGAATTTCAGTCGCCGCGAGGTGGTCACGGGCCTCTCGCTGCTCAGCCTTGGCCTGCTGGCCGGTTGCGGCAATTCCAATGCCCTGCCGTTCAAGCACGGTAAGGACATGAGCAACGAAATCGTCGGGCGTAATTTCAGGCTCAAAGACCCGCAGGGCAACGTCAAGACGCTGTCGAGCTTCCGTGGCCTGATGCCGATGGTTTTCTTCGGCTTCACCCAATGCCCGGCCATCTGCCCCACGGCACTGGCACGCGCGGCGCAGATCCGCAAGCTGATGGGCGAGGACGGCAAGACCTTTCAGGTGGTGTTCATCACGCTGGACCCGGAACGCGACACACCACAGGTCATCGATGCCTACGTGAAAGCCTTCGATCCAACCTTCGTCGCGCTGTCCGGCACGCTTGAAGAAACCGCTGCCACGGCAAAGGAATTCGGCGTGTTCTTCGAAAAGGTGCCGCTCGGCGACACCTATACGATCTCCCACACCGCCACCAGTTATGTCTACGACACCCGAGGCGTGCTGCGTCTGGGCCTGTCACACAAACTGTCTGCCCAGCAATGCGCCGAAGATCTGCTCACTTTGATGGAAGTATGTTGATGACTCATTCTGTTCGTAACGTCGTAAAACCGATGCTGTTGGCTGTTTCATTGCTGGGCCTGAGTGCTCAGGTGTTCGCCCAGACGGAGATCGACGATCCTTGGGTGCGCGCTACGGTGCCGGGCCAGTCCGCTACCGGTGCATTCATGCGCATCACCGCCAGCGAGGACAGCAAACTGGTCGATGTGGCGTCGCCAGTGGCCAAGACCGTTCAGATTCACCAGATGAGCATGAAAAACGATGTGATGAACATGCATCAGGTGACATCGGTCGACCTGCCAGCCGGCAAGCCGGTGGTGCTCGATGCCAACGGTTACCACGTGATGTTCATGGGGCTGGCCAGTCAGGTCAAAGAGGGCGATGAAGTGCCGCTGACCCTGACGGTGGAGAATGCCAAGGGCGTCAAAGAATCGGTCAGGGTCACCGCAGTGGCCAGATCGCTGACCACCGATGAGCACAGTGGACATGGCGAACACAGCGGCCATTAAGCTGCATCGGCCGAGTGGCCAGCACAGGCTGACCACTCAGGAGTAAGGTAGGCGGGGCACCACGACTATTTCTCTTGCAACTGGAGGTGAATATGAGTGCCCCGATGCTTTCCAAAACCCAGATCAACGGCTACCAGTTGATCTGCGTCAACCGCGGACCCTGGACGGTCTGCACCCCTAAAGACCGACTTGCATCGTTCAACACCCGTCAGGAGGCCATGGCCTACGCCGCGTCTCTTCCGGTTCGCGACTGGAGCAGGTCGCGTCCGGCTTGAGCCTTCGATACAGGGTTCCCTGGACAAACACTGCCTCGTGGACGCGAGCCTGATCGAGCAAGTCTTTTAGCCGGCGCAGCCCTTCAACGTGATGGGTTCGCCTCTCTGGTCGGTCTGCGGCCGACGACAGGCTTGCGCCCACGGTTTTTGCTGGTTGCCGCCCCGTCCGTTTGTATATTCCCTAAAAGAATAAAAGGCTAACCAAATATTCTTTTAAGGAACAAGTATCTTTGAGCCATGATGGCCTCGCCACACCCACTTTGGAAAGGTGACTGATACCAACAGAACCTGGATTTTTATCAAGAAAATGCAGGAGTGTATCAATGGGCAATGTCCAGACCGCAGCCAGCGCACATGATGTGCCATGGCGCCAGACGCCGCAGGGCGACCTGGTCGATCTGGGGCGTCCTTTCCGTGGACCCTTGTCGTCATCCCGATTGCACAGCACCCCGAAACCGATTCTCGGACGTCGGGAGGCTGTACTGCTCGGTGTTTTTGCTCTGGTGCTGCACGGTGCGGTGATCTATTGGCTGAGTCAGAAACCGACGCCGGTGCTGCCGGTCGTACCGCCGGAAGTCCCGCCGATGACCATCGAATTCTCAAGGCCTGCGCCACCGGTGCAAGCGCCGCCACCACCGCCCGAGCCGATCGTGCAACCGGTGGTCGAGCCGCCACCGCCGGTCGAGGAAGAGCTGGCAGTGAAGCCGCCACCGCCAAAGCCTGTTCCAAAACCTAAACCGCAGCCGCCCAAACCGGAGGTGAAACCGGTCGCCAAGCCGGTTGCCAAACCCGTTGAACAGCCGCCTGCGCCAGCCGTTTCCACGCCACCTGTGGCTGCACCGGCACCCGCCGCGCCGGCTGCGCCCAAGCCGGTGACGCCAGCCTCGGCCAGCGCTGGTTATTTACGCAATCCGCCGCCGGAATACCCGTCGCTGGCCATGCGTCGCGGCTGGGAAGGCACGGTCATGTTACGCGTGCACGTACTGGCCAGTGGCAAGCCCGGCGAGATTCAGATTCAAAAAAGCAGCGGTCGCGAATCGCTTGACGAGGCTGCACTGGCCGCTGTGAAACGCTGGAGCTTCGTGCCCGCCAAACAGGGCGACGTGGCTCAGGATGGCTGGGTCAGCGTGCCCATCGATTTCAAGATCAACTGACCCCCAACACGTGATTGACCTTGCGGGCTACCTGAACCAAAGGCGCATCGCGACACACCCCATGCCTTGTTCAGAGAGAGCTGCGCCATGAACCTACTTGCTTCGCCATTTGAATCCATCGAACACGCCGTCATCTGGCTGCTGGTGATTTTTTCTGTCGCCACCTGGGGCCTGGCCTTGCTCAAAGGCGTGCAGTTCTCGCGTCTCAAGGCGCAGGATCGCAAATTCCACAAGCAATTCTGGGCCGCTTCGAGCCTGGATTCCGCTGCGCAACTGGCCCATGAACACCCTGGCGCTGCGGCGCGTGTCGCGCTGGCCGGTTACGCGGCCATCCAGGTCAGTGAAGGTGCTCAGCCCCACGACCTCAGCCAGTCCATCAACCATCAGGACCGTCTCGAACGTGCCTTGCGTCAGCAGATCGTGCGTGAACGTCGCTCGCTGGAAAGCGGCCTGGCCATCCTCGCCAGTATCGGCAGCACCTCGCCCTTCATCGGACTGTTCGGAACGGTCTGGGGCATCATGTCGGCACTCAAAGGCATCAGCGCAGCGGGCTCCGCGAGCCTTGAAACCGTGGCTGGCCCGATCGGTGCAGCGCTGGTGGCGACAGGCGTGGGCATCGCGGTCGCCGTGCCTGCGGTGCTGGTTTACAACTATTTCCTGCGCCGTCTGAAGCTGACGGTCGCCGATCTGGACGACTTCGCCCACGACTTCTACAGCCTGGCGCAGAAGAGCGCGTTCCGGGTGCTGCTGCACCCGGTGCTCAAGTCCGGCGCGACAGGTGCTGCCGCCAAAGTTAAGGAGGCGTCCTGATATGGCCTTTTCCACGCAAGACAGCGATGAAGTGCTGAGCGAGATCAACGTTACGCCGCTCGTGGATGTGATGCTGGTGCTGCTGGTGGTATTCATCGTCACTGCGCCACTGTTGACCAATTCGATCCCCATCAACCTGCCCAAGACCGAGTCGGTCGCGCCGGTGGAACAGAAGGATCCGCTGGTCGTGAGCATCGACGGCCAAGGCAAACTGTTCATCAACAAGGATGAAATCCAGCCGGATCTGCTGGAAACCAACCTCAAAGCCGCCAAGGACAAAGCCCCGGATGTGCGGGTGCAGTTGCAGGCCGACGATGGCGTGAATTACGGCGAAGTGGCTCGCGCCATGGCGTCGATCGAGCGTGCGGGGATTACCAGGCTGTCGGTGATCACTGCGAAATAACGTCTCGTTTTCTAGATCATGCAGTTTTTCAGGGTCGCATTCTCAGGCAGATGCGGCCTTTTTTTTGGCTGTTATTTCAGGATTCTGACGCTCGATCAAAACGCAGCAGCTTATGCTTTATTGGTATTTAAAAGCTGATTGTTAACAGCGTTAAGCTATAACGCATCGGTCTACCGGAACTTAAAAACAATCGTAATGATCGCCACCGTCCACCGCACGGATCGCTCGTTGTCACCAGAACACGATGTTCTGGATCAGGGAATTCAAGGGGTAGCGGTATGGGGAGTTTCAAGACAAACGTACTGGCCACGGCGATTTTCTCGGCCAATATGCTGGGCGCCGCAGGGATCAGTACGTACGCAATGGCCGAAGAGACGGTTGAGAACAGCGGTCCGTCGGCAACGTCCACGCTGGGCACTGTGATCGTGACCGGCACCCGCGCTCAGGAGCGCACTGCCAGCGGATCGCTGTCGCCCATTGACGTGATTTCCGGCGACAGCCTGCGCAGTTCCGGTTCAAGTGAACTGGGCACCGTGCTGGCACGGTTGATTCCGTCCATCAACTTTCCACGGCCCAGCCTGGTGGACGGCGCCGAACTGGCCCGTCCGGCGCAGTTGCGCGGCCTGTCGCCCGATCAGGTGCTGGTGCTGGTCAACGGCAAGCGCCGCCATACCTCGGCTTTCGTCAATCTGGGCGGCGCGGTAGGGCGAGGCTCGGCACCTGCCGATCTGAACGCGATTCCGCTGTCGGCCATCGATCACATCGAAGTGCTGCGCGATGGGGCGTCGGCCCGTTACGGCTCCGATGCCATCGCAGGCGTCATCAACATCATCCTCAAGAACGCCGACCATGGCGGCTCGGTGTCGACCCGTTACGGCCAGTACAAAAAGGGCGACGGGATTCAACGCCAAGTGGCGGGCAATACCGGTTTTGCGTTGGGCAGCAACGGCTTTTTCAACCTGTCCGGCGAGGGTGCCAACAATGATTACACCAACCGTGCCGGCGACGATTTGCGCGCGTCCAGCATCGGCTCCACGACCTATGGTCAGCGCGTATTTCGTCAGGGTGAGCCGGAAACCGAGGAGGGCAAGGTCCAGTTCAACACCGAGTACAGTTTCAATGATGCCCTCGAGTTTTACAGCTTCGGCGGTTACAGCAAGCGGCGTGGTGAAACAGCGGCGTTCTATCGGCCCGGCAATGCGTCGAACAATAACCCGGCGATCTTCCCCAATGGGTACCTGCCGCTGATTCATGGCACGCTCGAAGACACCTCGCTGGTGGCAGGCTTGCGTGGCGAACTGGCGGATGACTGGCACTACGACCTGTCGGCGAACTACGGCAAGAACAGCTATGAGATCCGTACCCGAACCATCAATACGTCGCTGGGCCTGGCTACACCGCGCTCGTTCGACAACGGCACCCTGACCAATGATCAGAAGCAACTGAGCCTGGACCTGTCGCGGGAATTCAATGCCGCGTGGCTGCCTTATCCGGTGTCAGTGGCGTTTGGCGCGGAGTATTTGCGTCAGGGTTATCAGATCGAAGCAGGGCAGGCCGAGTCGTATTTTCAGAGCGGCAGTTCAGGGCTTGGCGGGTTCCGGGCAGCCGACGCCGGCAGCTCTTCACGGCATAACTTCGCCCAGTATCTGGACGTGGAGACCAACCTGACCGAGAAGCTCGGCGTGTCGGCGGCGGTGCGTCATGAAGATTACAGCGATTTCGGTTCCAACATCAGCGGCTCGCTGTCGGCGCGCTACGATTTCACGCCGCAAGTGGCCTTGCGCGGCAGCGTGTCGACCGGCTTCCGTGCACCTTCGCTGGCGCAACAGAACTTCACGTTCACCTCGTCTCAACTGATCGGCAATACCATTCAGGAAGCCGGTACGTTTCCGGCGGGCAGCAACGTGGCGCAACTGCTCGGTGCTGAGGACCTGAAAGCCGAGAAGTCCCGCAACTACAGCCTGGGTCTGGTGCTGGAGCCGCTGGACAACCTGACCGTCACCGCCGATGTGTACCGCATCGACATCCGCGACCGAATCTCGCTGTCGTCCAACCTGGTGCTCAACAACACCGCGATCAACTACCTGCGCAGCAACGGCGTCGGAGACATCAACTACACCAGCGCGCGCTATTTCACCAATGCCACCGACACCAGCACCGACGGTGTGGACCTGGTGGCCAACTATCGCTATCAGTTCGATAACGGCGTGCGCTGGAACAGTACGGTCGGCTACAACTACAACCACACCAAGGTGACGGACGTAAAAGCCAACCCGGCGATTCTCGATCAACTGGGCGTGAACCTGGTGCGTGTCGATCGTCGCGAGCGCATCGGTCTGCTGGGCGACACCACCCCGCAACACAAGCTTAGCCTGGGTAACGACTTTAGCTTCGGTCCGTGGGCGCTGCATTCCAACCTGGTTCGCTATGGCGAGTTCACCAGCTATCAGGCCGACAAGGTCAACGATCAGACTTTCAGTGCGGCCTGGTTGCTGGACCTGGCCGTGGACTATACGCACAAGAACTGGGTGTTCACCCTGGGCGGCGACAACGTGACAGACAAGTATCCGGAAAAACTCAACGACTTCGCGTCCAGCGGAGGCAATCTGGCGTATAGCACTTACTCGCCCTATGGCTACAGCGGAGCGTTCTATTACGGGAAGGTGACGTACAACTGGTAACCGCTGTCGAGGATGGGCAGGCAGCCCAAGTTGCCGCGTCTGCCCATCCTTGCCGATCAATCAACCGAGCAACTCGGTCCCCAACTGGAAGGCGACCCACAGTGCCAGCCCGGTGGCGAAGGTCAGTGCGATGTTCTCGAACAGGTTGTTGCGGTATTCCTTGGCCAGCAGCGACTTCTGATTGGACATGATCAGCAGGCCCAGCGAGATGATCGGCAGGCCGACGATGTTCAGCGCGTTGACGCCCAGCGTCAGGGTCACGAAGTCCGGCATGCCTGGCAACGACCAGATCAGCGGCGTGACCAGAATGAACAGCATGAACCACTTGTGCATCGGATCGCGATGAAATTCCTTACCGTAGCGCGCACGTCGTTGTGGACGGATGTGCTGGAACGCATCGGTGATGAGCATCGGGAACGCGGTGGTCTTGCCTGAAATGCTGGCGAACAGCGTGGCGAATACGCCGATGAAAAAGATGTACCAGCCCAATGGACCGAAGAACAGCTCCAGCGCCTTGCCCAGATCGCCCAGCGTGTTCACCTGAATGCCGTTGGGGCGCAGGATTTCCACACCCACCACCCAGATCGCCAGATTGATGACGATACCGACAATGACCGCGAACAACAGATCGTTACGCTGAATACGTTTGTGTTCAGGTCCGGTCCAGCCTTTCTCGCGCATCACATAAGGGTGAACGAAGTTGGCGATGGAGCCGGCCACCGCACCGATCACCGAGACCGCGACCAGCAGAGCGCCGTGCACCCCTTCGTTGGGCGGAATGCTGAAGCCGATGGTGCCTTTGATGATGCCGGTGACATCCGGACCGGACATGATCGCCAGCGTCAGGAAAGCCAGCGTCATGATCGCCAGCAGCACTTTCATCACGCCTTCGATCATCGCGTAGATATTGCGCCCGACCAGCAGCCACACGGCAAGCACGACCGCAACCGAGCAGAGCAGCGGCTGATTGATGTGCAACAGCATCGCCAGCGCCTCACCCGCACCTTTGATCATGTAGGCGTTGATCAGGTGTCCCATCAACAGCGCATAGCCGAGCATGAACCAGGCGAAGAAAGGGTGCAGTTGCGCGTAGCCCTGCAGGATCGTCATGCCCTGGTTATTGCATAACTGGAAGCGGGCGATGATGTTGACGATCAGGAAGCGCAGGAGCAGGGAAACCGCCAGTACCCACATCATCGCGTAACCGTAACTTGCACCGGCCACCGAAGAAGTGATCAGATCGCCCGCGCCCAGCCAGGACAAAACGGCAATGATGCCGGGTCCCAATAGCTTGGCGAGCTTTTTCAGCCGGGGTTCTGCGACGGGCGTTACCTTTTCTTCGATTGAAGGGGTGCCGGGCATGTGTCGAATCTCCATTGTTATTGTAGTGAGATGAAAGACAGTCACAGATAAGATAAGACGTCGTACAACATCGGTGTCGATTGAAATGTAACTTGGTGTGAATAATCTCGACCCGCACGAGTGTCCGATTTCGAAAGCGTGCGACACGCCCGCCGCCTGGAGTGCACGGTTTGAAAGTGACTGGCTGTTTGCTCGCTGTGGTTGCCCGGCAAGCGTGGCCACTTTCGGTAACGCAACATTTGAATCCCATGGCTTGCGAACGATGAAGAGAGAAACCCGATGACGTTCCCCGTACTCGCCGTTGCCCAGTTTCAATCCCTGCGGGGCGAACTCGAGCATAATCTGGCCGGACACATGGCCTTCATGCGTCAGGCCGCCGAACAGGGTGCCGAGTACCTGCTGTTTCCCGAGCTGTCGCTGATCGGCTACGAGCCGGACATCGCCCGTGAATGTGCGATGACCGCAAGTGATGCACGTCTGGCGCCGATCCGTTCACTGGCCATGCAACTGAAGCTGGTGACGACGGTTGGCGTTGCGCTCAAAGGCGTGGGCGACAAGGTGCACGTCGGTGCGCTGACGTTCAGCGCAGAAGGCGAGGTGATTGCCTATGCCAAGCAATACCTGCATCCCGGCGAAGACGCAGTATTCAGTGCTGGATCGACAGACTGCTTTGTGCCTCTGGGCGAACGAACGATCGGCCTGTGTGTCTGCGCCGACTTCGGTCATCCCGAGCATGTAAAACGTTTGGCTGCAGGACACGCTTGGGTCTACGCCGCGAGCGTGCTGATTTCACCCGATGGTTATGAGCACGACGCGACACTGCTGCAAGCCCACGCGCGGCGACACGGGTTGCCGGTGTTGATGGCCAACCACGGCGGGCCCACCGGTGGCTGGGCGTCGGCAGGTCGCAGCGGTCTGTGGAACGAGGCAGGAGAGTGGGTCGGCGGTCTTGAGGGTGCTGGCAATGGGCTGGTGATCGCAACCTGCCAACCGCAAGGCTGGCAGGTGCAGGTGATCAGGCTGTAGCCGCGCGGGTGAGCGGGTCGGAGCCGGATCCGTTCGGACCTTTGCCGTCTGTGTCGTGTTCGGCCTGGGCGAGGGTTTCCGGCACCGCGAACCACAACAGGCAAAGCGCCGCCGCGGCCACTGCGGCCAGGGTGAGGAATGCAGCGCTGTAACCTGCGGCGTGCACGACAAAGCCCGCCAGGCTATTGCTCAGCGCGGCCCCGAGTCCGAACAGTGTCGACAGGGCGCCCAGGCTGACATTGAAGCGGCCAGTGCCCTGAGTCAGGTCCTTGACCATCAGCGGGAACAGCGCGCCAAACAGACCCGCGCCGATGCCATCGAGCATCTGCACGGCGACCAGCCAGTAAGGGTCATCAGACAATGTATAGAGCACGCCACGAATCGGCAGGATCAGAAAGCCTGCCAGCAACAGCGGCTTGCGCCCCCAGACATCGGCTTTCATGCCCACCAGCAAGGCCGCAGGAACCATGACCAGTTGCGCGGCGACGATGCACGCCGAAGTCAGCGGGGTTGCCATCTGCATGTTGATCTGTGACAGCTTCTGACTCACGAGCGGCAACATGGCGGCGTTGGCGAGGTGGAAAAGGGCGCAGCAGATTCCGAACAGCAGCAGCGGTCTATTGCTCAACAGCGCCGACAGACCTGACGGCGCGCCATCGTGAACCTTATGGCTGGCGTCGAAGCCTCTGGCCACGTCATGGTCAATGGCATCGGCCGAGACAAAGCTGACGGCGATGATGCTTGCCAGCGCCATTGCGGCCATCAGATAGAACACGGCCACCGGACCGAACAGGTACGCGAAACCGCCTGCAAGCAGGGCGGCACAAGCGTTGCCCGCGTGATTGAACGTTTCGTTGCGTCCGGTACGTCGGGTGAAGGCGCGTGGTCCGGTGATACCCAATGAAATGGCCGCGATGGCCGGGGCGAATACCGAGGCCGCAACGCTGCTCAAGGCTTGAGTCAGCGCCACCAGCGTGAACGACGAGGTGAAGGGCAGAACCAGGCAGCTCAAGGTCACCAGAAGGGCGGCTGCGGCGATGATTGCGCGTTTGTAGCGAGTGCGGTCAATCAGTGCACCGGCCGGTGTCTGGGTGATCAGCCCCGCAATGCCAGCGATGGTCATGACTACGCCGATGCTCGCCGGGTCCCATTTATGCACGGCGAGCAGATAGATCGCCAGGTAGGGACCGAGTCCGTCGCGAACATCGGCAAGAAAGAAATTCAGACTGTCCAGAGAAAGGGTGTTACGGCGATCCGCATGACTGGTCAAGGCGAGTGCTCTCGTAATTCGTCAGACTCCAACCCACCGAGCCACGGGAAATACGACCTGAGCGGTGTTAAAGAGTTTCAGCATGTTTCATGAATAAAGGGTGTCAGACGCTCTTTTTCTGCAGGCTCTTCATACGTTGGGTCGCTCGCTGCACAGCGGCCATTTTTTCCGGCCTTTTCATGCGTTTCCATTTGCGAATGTCGTCTTTGGTCCGGCCGCAACTGACGCATAGATCACCGCTCAGCTGGCAGACGGAAATGCACGGGTTTTCAATGTCCTTGGCCATGATTCACCCTCGTTTTCGGTACTTGCGTGACAGTCGCTGCGACCAGTCTGCGCCGTTTTCACGCAGGCACTGTTCTTCGCTGTCGAAGTGCACGTGGGCGGCCAGCGGTGTCAGCCTGATTTCAAGCTCATCCAGCGCGTCGGCGGTCAGCTCGATCATGCGTTTATCCAGTCCTTCAGCCAGCGCCTTCTCACGGTTGGCTGTGGTGTCGAACACCCAGATCACTTGAAGGCTGGCCGGGAACGCCGTGTAATCGACTTCGTGTGTCAGCCAGCTGAAACCGGTTATGTCGGCTTTCGCTGTTTCGCACGCCTGGGTCAGCACGGCGGCCAAGTGCCGCTCGGTCTGTGCCTGCTCGCGTTTGCTCAGGGGCATGCCTGGATCCTTGAACTGAATAAGGGGAATGGCGCAGCAAGATACCTGATTGTGAGTGCCAGCCCCAGCGTCGGGCGGTGCGATCAATCGTTTCATTGGTGCGCATATAAACGGCTTCGCTGCTGTCGTATTGCCCGGGCACCGCTGGCATAGAGCGGTGAGACACCCTCCAATAACAAATAAGGGACACATCATGGATCGTTCTCAAGCAGGTATCGCTGTCGGCCAAAGCCGTCGGGGTTTTCTGAAAAAGTCGCTGGCGGTGTCGGCGACAGTCGCGGCTGTCAGCGCATTGCCACGACTCTCGCTCGCCGAGCCATTGACCCAGCGCTACCCGGACCCTTTGGTCAGTGTGCTGGACGACAGTTTCATGGACTTGCGCATCTTCAACGCCAGCGTGGAAAAACTGGCGACCGGCATGCGCTGGGCGGAAGGTCCGGTGTGGATCGGCGACGGTCGTTATGTACTGGTCAGCGACATCCCCAACAACCGCATCATGCGTTGGGACGAAGTGACCGGCAGCCTGTCGGTGTACCGCGAGCACTCGAACTTCTCCAATGGCATGTGCCGTGATCGTCAGGGACGGCTGCTGGTCTGCGAGGGCTCATCGACCACCCAGGAAGGGCGGCGCGTCACCCGGACCGAATACAACGGGCGCATCACCGTGCTCGCCGACAGTTACGAGGGCAAGCCTTTCAATTCACCGAATGACCTCGTCTGCAAGCGCGACGGGTCGATCTGGTTCACCGACCCGATGTTTCAGGCCAACAGTGATTACGAAGGCCACAAGGTTGCTCAATCGCAGCCGTTCGGGGTCTACCGCATCGATCCGGCCAGCGGCAAGGTCAGCCGCGTGATCGACGATCTGGCCGGGCCGAACGGTCTGTGCTTTTCGCCGGACGAGAAAGCCCTGTACGTGGTGGAAGGCCGTGCCAGGCCCAATGGCATCATCTGGGCGTTCGTGGTCAACGATGACGGCACGCTTGGCGCTCGCCGCAAACACATCGAAGGCGCGGACTATGCCGCCATCGATGGCCTCAAATGTGACGAAGCCGGCAATCTGTGGTGTGGCTGGGGCGGCAACGGTAATCCTCAGGCCGATCTGGAGAAGCTCGACGGCGTGCGCGTTTTCAACCCGCAGGGCAAGGCAATCGGTCATATCAGCCTGCCGGAACGCTGCGCCAACCTGTGTTTCGGCGGACGGGAAGGTAACCGGCTGTTCATGGCCAGCAGCCATTCATTGTATTCGGTGTTCGTGAACGCCCGAGGCGCCACGTTCGCCTGATGCCGTTCCAGAGGGGCAGAGCGCATCATTTCGCTCTGTCCCTCAATCGGTTCGAACCCCTGGAGCGGACACGGGTCAGTTCGTGTATCACTCTTTTCAGGGAAGGTCCTTATGTCTGCGCAACGCAGCCTTGTCATGCTTGCACGAGGCGGTTACGCCGCCCGTGGTGTTGTCTATCTGATCATCGGTCTGTTCGCGGTACTGGCAGCGCAGGGTTCTTCGAAGCCTGCCGACAGCCACAGCAGCCTTGAAGCCTTGTTGAGTCAGCCGTTCGGCAGTGTGCTGGTCGGTATCGTCGTGGTCGGCCTGCTCGCGTTCGCCGCGTGGCGCGTGCTGCAGGCGACCCGGGATGTCGATCATCATGGTCGCGAATTCAAAGGGCTGGTCATCCGTGGCGGCCTGCTGGTGGGCGGTTTCACCTATGGCGCGCTGGCGTTTTTCGCGCTCGGTCTGCTGGTCAGCGGGCTGAAAAGCTCGGGCGGCTCTGGTGGCGGTCAGGCACAGGACCTGTTGCAGTCGATTCTGTCCTGGGACCATTCGAACCTGCTGGTCTACGTCGTTGCGCTGGTGCCGTTGGGGCTGGGTATCGTGCACATCATCAAAGGCTACAAGGCGTCGTTCGAGAAGTATTTCGAGGCCGATGAGGATGTCATGCGTTATGTGCGTCCGGTGTCGCGTTTCGGCCTGATCGCCCGTGGCGTGGCATTCATCGAGATTGCGGTGCTGCTGGCCGTCAGCGGTTCCAGCTACCAGGCGATGCACCCGCCCGGAATGAAGGATGCGCTCAATGGCTTGCAGGACCTCCCCGCCGGCGGGTTGGTGCTGCTGATCGTGGCGCTGGGCTTGATCGCCTTTTCGGTGTACAGCTTCGCTCAGGCTGCCTGGCGCCGCATCAACATGGATGTTCCGAACGCGCCCGATGCGGTGACCCGGCATTTTCGCTGAGTCCATGCGCCGAAAAACAGGGCGCACCTGAGACCTGTCAGGTGCGCTCCGATCCCGGCAATTTAATGTGGATCACTCCTCAAGTCGCCTGTTTACTGGCCGACATCCTCGTTTGAGCTCCGATCAATTTGTGCACTGACGTTTCGTACGTCGTTGCGCACGGCATCCGGCGCGCCATAAAAACAATAGAGGACAGCCATGACCATTCTTCAGCGAGTGATTGGTGGGTTTGCCGTGCTGGTCGTGCTGCTGCTCGCCATGGTGAGTATCAGCTATCAGAGCACCCATTCGATAAGCGAGCGCTTGAGCATCATCACCGGTCAGTCGGCACCACTGAGCCGCGCGGCGAGCGAACTGTATGTGCATGTCCTGCGGGCCAATCAGGCGCTGCTCGGAGTGCTGGTCAGCAATGACCCGAAACAGATCGACGACGGCAAGCAGCCCTTCAACGACAGCATGGCGCGTTTCAACCAATTGCTGGACAGCACGCCTGCCTACATCGGTGATCGTGCCGAACTGCGCGATAACCTGGCTCAGGAGCGACAGCTCAGCGCAGCCTATGCTGAACAGGCGCAGGCGCTCATCGCCAGCCACCGTCAGCACGTCATGCAGACGCTTCAAGCCCGCGTACTGCAAGGCTACAGCAGCAGCCAGGGCGTACAGTTGACCGGTTATCTGCGCGACTACATTGCCCGCGAACGTAATGCGGGCTCTGCCGATAATGTCGCGGCCGCAGAAAAGCTGCTGCTGGAAGTGGGCAAATCCTACGAAGGGCTGGCAGCGCATGCTGCGACGCCCGATATGCAAGCATTGCAACGCCTGCTCAATTTACAGGATGAGGTGATCAGCACCCGCGCCCGTGAGTTGACCACAGTCGATCCGCGCGCCGGACGCATTGCCGGAGTCATGGTCAACCGTCTGCTCAACGACCTGACCGGCGCTGACGGCGTTTATCAGGCGTATCGCCAGGAAGCGGCCCTGGCCGAACAGGTCGGCAAGCAACGCCAGGCCACCGAGGCCCGTCTTCAGGCCACGCTGGACAAGATCGGCGAGTTCGGCAATCAGGCCCTTGCGGTCGCCAACGAAGCCAAAGGTGACGCCGATTCCACCATTGCCACCAGCCTCAGCCTGCTGCTGGTCGCCTGTATCCTCGCGGTGCTGGCAGCAGTGGTGATTGGCACTTGGGTGGCGTTCAGTCTGCGTCGTCCACTGGCCGCATTCCGGGAAGTGCTCAAGACCCTGACTGGCGGTGACATGCGGGTGCGTTTCGATGTCAGCCGCAAGGATGAGTTCGGGGAGCTGGGTGGTTACCTCAATGAGTTCACTCAGTCCTTGCAGCAGACTTTCCGCGAACTGATCGGCTCTGCCGACACCCTGGCGCTGACCGCCAGCAACAACGCGCAGATCAGCGAACAGACCACGCGCGTGGTCGATGAGCAGAAAGACCGGTTGCACTCGGCAGCGTCGGCCATGAACCAGATGGAAAGCACGGTCGAGGAAGTCGCCCGGCGCGCCCAGGACACGCGCAGCGCGGTGGACAACACCAGCGAACTGACCGACAAGGTGCAGAAGCGCGTCGCGCAAACCATCGTCAACATTCGCCAGCAGGCCGACCAGGTCAACAAGGCGTCGGCGGTAACGGACGAGTTGCAGAAGTACGGCCAGAACATCGACGGCATCGTCGATGCGATCCGCACCATCGCTGAACAGACCAACCTGTTGGCGCTCAACGCGGCCATCGAGGCGGCGCGCGCCGGTGAACAGGGCCGCGGCTTTGCGGTAGTGGCGGACGAGGTGCGCTCGCTGGCCAGTCGCACCCAGACCTCGACCAGCGAGATTCAGGAAATGATCGGCCAGATGCAGAACAAAATCCATTCTGCGGTGCAGGTCATGAACGAGAGTCAGATCCAGTCCAATCACTGTGTGACGCTGGCGTCCGGCGCGGATGAGCTGCTGATCGAGATGAGCGACGCGGTAGGCACCATCCGCGACATGAACATCCAGATCGCCGCCGCCACCGAGCAGCAAAGTGCCACGGTGCAGGAGACCAGCCGCATGGTTACCCAGATCAACGATGCGGCGCAGCAGGCCGCAGAGGGTGCCGAGCAGTCGGCCAGCAGCAGCCAGGATTTGTCGAAAATGGCCCGGGATCAGCGCGAGCTGCTCCATCATTTCAGCGTTTGATGCCCAAGGAGTCAGAACATGAAGCAATGGTTATCGATTTCCCTGGGTGCCGCGCTGTTGGCCGCCAGCCTGGCCCAGGCCAGCACGCCGTTGATTGGCGTCGGCATGGCCAAGTATAACGACAACTTCCAGACCATCCTGCGTCACGGCGTGGAGAAGCAGATTGCGCTGCTGGACGCCGATATCTTCATGGAAAACGGGCAGGACAACGTGGACTTGCAGATGCGCCAGTTCCGCAATCTGGTGAGCTCCAGAGTGGACGCCATAGTCGTTGCAATGGTCAACGGCAAGAGCGCTCCCGAGATGATTCGCCTGGCCAACGAGGCGAAGATTCCGCTGGTGTTCGTCAACCGCAACCCGGAACCTGCCAAGTGGCCGCCGCAGACCGCTTTTGTCGGTTCGGACGAGCTGGAGTCCGGCACCTTGCAGGCCGAGGAGTTGGCGCGCCGTGCCCATTACAAAGGTAACGTGGTAATTCTGGTGGGCGACCCCAGCAACAAGTCGTCGGTCATGCGCACCGAGGACGTTGAAAAGGTGGTCGCCAAGTATCCGGATATGAAGGTCGTGCAGAAGAAGATCGGCAACTGGGAGCGCAGCCAGGCGGCGACGATTGTGATCGACTGGATCAAGCAGGGCGTGGATTTCTCGATCATCGCCGCCAACAACGACGAGATGGCCATTGGCGCGATCATGGGGCTGGAAAAAGCCGGCAAGAACGCGCGGGACTATCTGGTGGGCGGCATCGACGGCACGCCTGACGGCCTGAAACTGATGGCCGAGGGCAAAATGGCCGTGAGTGTGTTTCAGGACGCAGTCGGGCAGGCCAATGGTGCGGTTGATGCTGCGTTGAGCATGGCGCGTGGAGAAACGCTGGCGTCGCCGGTGATCTGGGTGCCGTTCAAGCTGATCACTCCGGAAAACCGCCAGCAGTTCGAATGACGCACGGGCAGGGTGCCCGGTCTGGGTTACAGCCGGATATCCTGCGGTCCGCGGATCTGCGCTTCGATGCGTGTACCGGTCAGGCGCTCTTCATTGGAGAAACCGTCGTAGTCGGCCAGCTTGCCAAAGTCGATACCGGTGAGCTGTTCGATCTGCAGCACGCTGCGCTGCCAGGTCTTGAGCTGGCCGAACACGATGCTCAGGTTCCCCAGCTCGCGACTCTGGTCGATCATGTAGGCGCTGGCCGAAGGTTTGCCATCGTCCCCGAGAAACGCGACGACTTTCCAGAAGGCCGACGGAATTCTGATGTTGCGATACACCCGGTCGTCATCGCGCAGCACCGGTCCGCTGAACACGGTCACTCTGGATTTCCAGCGGCGCGTGTTGTCGAGAATGTAGTCTTCCAGCTCCAGCCAGGTTTTCTGATTGAACGCACTCATCTGCGGTGAGCAGTTGGTGAAGTGGAAAGTGTCGCCGTTGGCGGTTTGCGCGTCCTTGCCCCAGTTGGGGTCCTGACGCCTGACCAGATGGCCGCGATCCAGCAGGTTGCTGGCATACAGGCTTTCGCCAATCTGCGCTTCGGCGGGCAGCCGCCCATCGAATGACCACGAATCGTTGCTGCGTTTGACCTCCACGCTGCTCTCGCCATCGATATTCACGCCAACGTAAAGCGCCAGACGGCGACTACGCGACATGGTGATGGAAAAGTGCATGTAGTCCAGTCGATCTCCGGCATTTTTCAGCGGGTAGACGTCCGCAGCCAGTTCGGTGTCCGGCGACGGCCAGGGCACGACAAAGTCACCGAGAAAATCTTCGGCGTAGCCTTTGCGCTTCTTGAGCTCGCTGGCAGGTGTCGTGCGTGGGGCTGCCAGCGGTTCAGTTTGCGGCGCGAGAAGTTCGGTTGTTGGGATCAGAGGCTTGAGGTCGGCCAGGCGAGGGTGGTAGCCGAGGTCTGCTTTGAAAGTCTTGTCAGGCACTGCGCTTGCTCCTGCGGTGGGCTGGGTTCCGTCCAGTTGACCATAGACGCATGACAGCCCTGCGTCAGGTTTCGCCTGCCGACCGAGCTGAACATTCTGTCTGCGTAAGCGGTGCTGTTCGATAATCGCCCGGTTTTTCCAGCGTACCTGCGAATATATGAGATTTATGAAAAATATTTAATGGCCGTAAATAAACGAATTTTGCCGCATTTGCAGAGGTTTTCCTGTGCTTTTTCAGCGTATTCGTGGACGGTAATCAATCTCGCGGCACTTCCGATATATTGACGTTATTAACTGCCCGGTACATTTTTATTGCACAACCGCCTGTGCCGTTCCAGGCAGGAACACAATAAAAACAATCGAGGCACACCCATGCTCCAGACTCCAATCGCTTGCGGCTCACCCCCGATCCTTGCGCTGCGCTGTCCACCGACAGGCAAGCTTGCGGATCACTCGCAGTAACGTCCTGATTCGTCCATCCGGTTCACCGCCGTTGCGTCATGTCGTGTCCTCGCAGAGCGTGCGAGCGCCTTCTCGATGCCTTGCGCGTGCGCCGGTGCCTGTGCCAGTGCCAGTGCTATTGCGAGGTTTCCAATGACGAGAATCGTCGAGCTGTACTTCAAGCTGCTCAAGTTGCTGATCGTGCTGTGCATGGTTGCCATGGTCGTGCTGGTGTTCGGCAACGTGGTGCTGCGCTACGCCTTCAATTCGGGGATCAGCGTCTCCGAAGAACTGTCACGCTGGTTTTTCGTATGGATGATCTTCCTCGGCGCACTGGTGGCGATGAAAGAGCGGGGACATCTCGGGCTGGATAGCCTGATCAGGCGCCTGCCGCCGCTGGGCAAACGCATCTGTCTGATCGTCGGCCAGTTATTGATGTTGTACATCTGCTGGCTGATCTCGAGCGGCAGTTGGCAACAGGCGGTGATCAATCTGCGAGTGGTAGCACCCGCGTCCGGCTTTTCGATGGCTGTGTTTTATGCCGCCGGGCTGGTGTTCGGCGTCAGCGCCGCAGCGATTCTGCTGTATCAGTTGATGCAGGCGGTGCGCGGCAAGCTGGATGACGATCAGCTGGTGATGGTCAGTGAGAGCGAGGCGGATGCATTGCTCAAGCCTGATGCGCCCGGTCCTTCCAGCCCACGGAGTGATCGGTCATGACTCTGCTGATATTTCTCGGATCCTTGCTGGGCAGCATGGCGCTGGGTATTCCCATTGCGTTTGCCCTGCTGCTGGTCAGCGTTGCGCTGATGCTGCACCTGGACTTGTTCGATGCACAGATCATCGCGCAGAACCTGCTCAATGGAGCCGACAGCTTTCCATTGATGGCGGTGCCGTTCTTCATGCTGGCCGGTGAAATCATGAACGCAGGCGGTCTGTCCAGGCGCATCGTCAATATCGCGATGGCGCTGGTAGGACACAAGCGTGGCGGTCTGGGGTATGTGGCGATCATTGCCTCCTGCCTGCTGGCGTCGCTGTCCGGTTCGGCAGTGGCTGATGCCGCCGCACTGGCCGCGCTGTTGGTGCCGATGATGGTGCATGCCGGACACAATCGTTCTCACTCGGCGGGCTTGATCGCGGCGGGCGGCATCATTGCGCCGATTATCCCGCCGAGCATCGGTTTCATCGTGTTCGGCGTCGCGTCGGGCGTATCGATTTCCAAACTGTTTCTGGCCGGCATCGTCCCGGGCCTGATGCTGGGCGCGGCGCTGGCGGTTGCCTGGTGGTTCATCTCCAGACGCGAAACGGTCGCTACGCCACCCAAGCGCAGCGGTGCGGAAGTTCTGCGTGCGCTGATCGAAGGTTCCTGGGCGCTGGGGCTGCCGCTGATCATTGTCTTCGGCCTCAAGTTCGGCATTTTCACCCCGACCGAAGCCGCGGTGGTGGCGGCCGTCTACGCCCTGTTCGTGTCGCTGGTGATCTATCGCGAGTTGAAAGTCAGCCAGTTGTACGAGCTGATTCTGTCATCGGCCAAAACCACCTCGGTGGTGATGCTGCTGGTGGCCGCCGCCATGGTGTCGTCCTGGCTGGTGAACATTGCCGAACTTCCCGACCAGTTGGCTGCGCTACTCGAACCCTTCATGGACAACCCCACCGTGCTGCTGATGGTGATCATGCTGTTGGTGATTCTGGTCGGCACGGTCATGGACATGACCCCGACCATTCTGATCCTGACGCCGGTGCTGATGCCGGCGGTGACCATGGCAGGTATCGACCCGGTGTATTTCGGCGTGCTGTTTCTGATCAATACCGCGATCGGCCTGATCACGCCGCCGGTAGGCACGGTGCTCAATGTGGTGTGCGGCGTTTCGAAAATCAGCATGGACGAGATCATTCGGGGCGTCTGGCCGTTCATGCTCGCGCAGTTCGCCGTGCTGTTTCTGCTGGTGCTGTTCCCGCAACTGGTGCTGGCCCCGCTGAGTTTTCTCACCCGCTGAAAGGCGGGCTTACCCGCAGCACGTTCAATTGCTCCATTACCCATAACAAGATCGGAGAATGCCATGCACAAACTGATGAAAACCCTGCTCGCCGGGGCCTGCGCCACCAGCCTGCTGTTGGCTGGGGTGGCCGCCCAGGCTGCGGAAATCCGTGAGCGTACGTTGCGTTTCGCGTTCCAGAATGTCAAAGAGCATCCGCAAGGTCAGGGCGCCCAGAAGTTCGCCGACCTGCTGGGCGAAAGCAGCGGCGGCAAGATCAAGGTGCGCCTGTTTCCCGGAGGTACGCTGGGCGGTGATGTGCAGACTGTGTCCGCCTTGCAGGGCGGCACGCTGGACATCACGGTGCTCAACTCCGGCATTCTGGCCGCCCAGGCTCCGGACTTCGCCATGCTCGACTTCCCGTTCCTGTTCAATGACGTGAAGGAAGCACACGCGGTCATCGATGGCCCCATCGGCCAGAAGCTGGCCGCGCAGCTCGACAGTAAAGGGCTGGTCGCGCTGGGTTATTGGGACCTGGGGTTTCGCAACGTCACCAACAGCAAACACCCGATCACGCGTCTGGAAGACATGCAAGGCCTGAAAATCCGTGTGATCCAGTCACCAATCTACCTGAAGACGTTCTCCGCGCTGGGTGCCAACCCTGTGCCGATGGCATTTCCCGAAGTCTATACCGGGCTTGAGCAGCACACGATCGATGGCCAGGAAAATCCATTCACGGTAATCGAAGGCAGCAAGTTCTTCGAAGTGCAGAAGTACCTGTCGGTGACCGGTCATATCTTCAACCCGCAGTCGCTGATCATGAGTCAGAAAACCTGGAACCGCCTGAACGACGATGAAAAGACTCTGATTCGTGACGCGGCCGCCAAGGCGCAGGTTTATCAGCGCGAGGTGACTGCCGCCAGCATGGACCAGGCGCGGGCCAATCTGGAAAAACAGATTGCCGTCAATGACATCACCCCGGCTGAAAAGGATCGTTTTCGTGAACGGGTCAAGCCGGTGATCGACGAATTCGCCGCGCAACTGGATGCCGGTCTGGTGAAAATGATGTACGACGAAATCGCCAGGGTTCGCACCCCTCAGTGAGGTCTGTGCGGCGCTGGGCGTGGCCTGTCAGGTCCTGCTGCCGCACGTTTCAGCCTTTTGATCGCCGATGAAAAAACAGTTTCCTCAAAATAGTCTTAAATATCCGGGAACAGGCGTCGATACGCTCGGTATAAGAGCAATCCGCAGCTCGCGTTACTTCATTGACCGCAGGGGAGCTTCAGGATGTCGATCAAACTCCGTTTGTTCTTGTTGATAGCCACCGGTGTGCTGGCTGTTGTGATCATCAGTCTGGTCAATTATCTGGGCAACAGCCGGATGGAAGGCGCGATGATCGACAACGAGGTCAGCATGACTGCGCTGAGCAATCACCTTGAAGCCGACATGATGCACGACGCACTGCGTGCGGATGTGCTTTCGGCCATGCTGGTGGGGGTGGGCAAGAGCGACACCCCGCGTGCTGAAATCGAGTCCTCCTTGAAAGAACACGCGGCGCATTTTCGCGAAGTGCTCGGCAACAACCTTCAATTGCCCCTCAATGACAGTCTCAAAGCCGAACTGGACAAGATCAGGCCGAGTCTGGACGCCTACGTCACAGCGGGCGAGCGCATCGTCGCTCTGGCGCTGGACAGTCCAGATCGTGCCCAGCAGGAACTGGGTACGTTCTCGGCGGCCTTCACTCAGTTGGAAGATCAGATGTCGACCCTGAGCACCCTGATCGAGGACAACGCCAAGGCCAGCGGCGCGGCCACGCGAGAAGCTATCCGCAGCACCAATGTCACCCTGGGTGTCGTGCTGGTGGTCAGCCTGTTGCTGCTGGGCGCGCAAGGGCTCTGGGTAACGCGCAGCATCATGCTGCCGTTGCAGACTGCCAGCCGCATCGCCGACAGCATCGCGCACGGCAATCTCAGCGAACCGATTGTCGAGCCGCGCAGCCGCGATGAGGCCAGCATGCTGATTCGCAGCCTGGCGGTGATGCAACGTGACTTGCGCGGCATGATCGAGGTCGTAAGGCGCAACGCCCATGGTGTCAGCGGCATGAGCGGGCAGTTGAGCAGTGGTTGTCACGAGGTGGCGGGTAGCAGCCAGCAGCAAAGCTCGGCGGCCGCGACCATGTCGGCGGCCGCCAGTGAAATGACCGCCAGCATCGAAGAAATTACCCGCCATGCCGAACAGGCACGGGAAATGGCCAATCAGGCCGAGGCGCTGGCCAAGAACGGCGGACGCGTGATTCATCAGGTGGTCAGCGACATGGACGGCATCGCCCGTTCGGCGCAACAGTCGGCGCAGGTGATTCGCACGCTGGACAAGGAATCGGAGGCCATTTTCAACATCATTCAAGTGATCAAGAGCATCGCGGATCAGACCAACCTGCTGGCACTCAACGCAGCCATTGAGGCGGCGCGTGCCGGAGAGCAGGGTCGTGGCTTCGCCGTGGTGGCCGATGAAGTGCGCAGTCTGGCCGGACGCACCAGTGCGTCAACCCAGGAGATCGCCAGCATGGTGGCGCGGATCCAGCAAAGTACCCGAGAAGCGGTGACCAGCATGGAGGCCGGCGTGGCGCAGGTCGATAAGGGCATGGCGGTGACGGCTGAAGTGGAGCGCGCCATTCGCGACATCCTTGACGCGACGTTGAGCACTACGCAGTTGGTCAACGACATCACCCGCACGATTGGCGAGCAGAGCCTGGCGAGCAACGAAATCGCCCATCAGGTGGAGATGATCGCCAGCATGTCGGAAGGCAACAGCCGGGTCATCGGTGAAACGGCAACCACCACCGACGAGTTGTCGGCTCTGGCTGGCCAGCTTTCGCAGTCAGTGGACCGGTTCCGGCTTTGATATCTATAAGCCATTATCTCGCGTAACCTCGCGATCCCGCCGCGCGTCGCCTGTTCGCAGGCCCGAGCGGTTTGATGCTGCCTGTCCATTCAGGATTGTTAAAGCTTTTGCACTAACAGACGTTAACCACACCGTCTGCAATGAAATCGAATACCTTTCACACCCAGGAGCAGCGGAATGCAAACGTTAAGGGTTTTGTACGAGTCGGTCGAAAAGCAGTTTTTCAACACGCTGACCAAAAAGCTCTCAAGCCTTTTCCTGCTGGTCGCTGTCAGTGCACTGCTGTACTGGGTAGCGCTCTGCGTACGCGCAGACATCCTGACGCTGTTGCGTGGCGCTTCACTGGAAACCGGAGTGCTGGCCCGTATCGAAGGCAAGCTGGACGTTCTAAGCAATGCCATTCTGGTCAGTGCGCTGTTCACACTGGGCATGGTCGGCTTCATGGTCTGGTACCTGCGTCACCTCATTGTGCGTCCGGTCATGTTCATGACCGGGGCACTGGAAGAGATCGCCAATGGTGAGGGAGACCTGTCCAAGGATCTTCCGTTGCTGACCCACGATGAAATTCGCGTTCTGGCCAGCACTTGCAACCGTTTCCTGGCCAAGCAGCGCGAAGTCATCAGTAGCATTCAGGCATTGACGGTGCAGATCGCGGTCGAGTCGGCGCGCTCGCTGAAGAACATCAGCGACTCCAGCGACAGCGCCACCGATCAGGCTCGCTTTGCCAAAGAGGTCATGGATCAGAGCAACATGGCGGTGGGCAGCATTGAAGACGTGTCGCAACAGACCCAAGGTATTTCCAGCACCACCGCGCAGAACCTGAGCATGGCTCGCGGCTCGTACTCCGAGCTGCTGGAGGTGACCGGCAACATCAGCCAGATCTCCAGCAGCCTCAATGAGTTTGGTGTATTGGTGTCGGCCTTGAATGAACGCTCATCGAGCATCAAATCGATCGTCGGCCTGATCCAGCAGATTTCCTCGCAGACCAACCTGCTGGCCCTCAACGCGGCCATCGAAGCGGCTCGGGCCGGCGAAAGCGGTCGCGGCTTCGCTGTGGTTGCCGACGAAGTGCGCACGTTGGCGCAGAACGTCAGCCGTGCGACAGACGACATCTCTCAGAATATCGACGCGATGCTGCTGGAGGTCAGTTCCACCTATGAACAGACCCTTCAGATCAGTCAGAGCGCGCGCGAAACCCAGCAGGTCGTGGAACGTGCTTCCGGACATTTCGAGAGCATGATCGGCGACTTCGAGTCGACCAATGGCAAGCTCGCCGACATTGCCGGACATATCCAGCAATTTGCCAGCACCAACACCGGTATCAACGACCGTGTCACACGTATCTACGCCGACAGCCAGGCCATCGATCAGCGCATGCAGCACTCCGCGACGGCCACCCGTGATCTTTCTGGTGTTGCCGAGCGGGTGCAGGCGCTGTTGGGGCGTTTCGTCTTGGGCCACGGCGAGCTGGATGCCGCCATTACGCGCGCCAGTCAGTGCCGGGATGTGCTGCAGGCGCGTCTGGCCGAGCTGCACAAGCAGGGCGTCAACCTGTTCGATCAAAGCTACAAACTGATTCCGGGCACCGATCCCAAACAGTACATGACCAGCTACACCGAGCGCTTCGCCCTGATCTGTCAGGAGGAATGCGACAAGCTGACCAAAGGCACGCGTGGCGGAAAGGTGTCGTTCATCGTCGACAGCAAGGGTTATTGCCCGGTCAACAACAGCTGGGTGTCGCAGAAACCGACTGGCGATCGCGCCATCGACTTGCCGGTGTGCCGTAACAAACGGATGTTCTCAGACCCGGTCGGCCTGCGTGCGGCGGGCAACAAGCAGCGTTTCCTGCTGCAGACCTACTTGCGCGATACCGGGGAAATCATGACCGAGATCGACGTGCCGTTCTTCTTTGACGGGCGCCACTGGGGAAATTTGCGAATGGGTTTCGATGCCGCGCAACTGCTTGGCAAGTGATGGTGCCCGCCACTCTGGCCGGCACGCACGTCAGGCTGGCCAGAGGCGTGCGGACCACGATGTAATGGTATGCCGACGCCTGTCGGCATCATCGTGGTTTTCCGAGGCGTTCGCGATGGAACGTTAGCGCTCCGTCAGGCTCAATTTCTGTGACGCTCTGATTTCCGGAACGCCCACGGAGGTGTGATTTTGAACATTCAAGACCTGTCCAGCGACATCAAGGCTGGCAAGATTCGCGAACTCAATCTGGTGTCGATGGAGGGCGGCTCGTACGTGCTGCACGCGCTCGTTGCGGACAAGTCGGTACCGGTCGAGGATTCCCATGGTAAACCCTTGCACATTGCGTCGGTAGAGGAGGCGCGCAAGGTGCTTTCGTCAGTGCCGGATGTGCGTCTTTTTCTGAGCCAGGGCGTCGTCCATGATGAAATGGTGGGCCTGGACGACACGCAGGCCGAGTCATCGCGCCACGAGATCCCGTTGCGTTCCAGCCTCTGATTCATTGCCAGCCATGGTTTGAAAGTGAATGGATTACCGCTCTCTGGCATAGGGCGGTAGAGCAGTGTGGCGCTTGATGACAAGCGCTGTTATGACAGGAGCAGTCATGCCTTTTCAGAAGCTATCCCGAATCCTGATCACCAACGACGATGGCATCGATGCGCCGGGGGTGCTGGCGCTGGAGGAAGTCGCACGCGAACTGGCCGATGAGGTCTGGGTCGTCGCGCCGGACCACGACCAGAGCGGTATCTCCCATGCGCTAAGCATTCACCACCCGTTGCGCGTGACCGAGCGTGGCAAGCATCGGTTTTCAGTCTCCGGCACGCCCGCCGACTGCGTGGCTATGGCCCTGCAACAACTGATGGGCCAGCCGCCGCAGTTGATTCTGTCCGGCATCAACAAAGGCGCGAACCTGGGCGTGGAGACCATGTTTTCCGGCACGGTCGGCGCGGCGATGGCCGGCCTGTTGTTGGGTGTGCCCTCAATCGCCCTGAGTCAGGCCCTGACACGTCGCGATTCGGTCCGCTGGGACACGGCGCGGCAACTGGCTCCCGAGGTGATTCGCAAGGTCTGGGGGCTGGGTTGGGAGCAGGGCAGTTGTCTGAACATCAACTTTCCGGATGTTCCGGCATCAGAGGCGGGCCCTGTACAGTTCACTGCACAAGGGGCTGGTCGTATCGACACGCTGGAAGTGGCTTCACGCACGGACATGCGCGAGCGCGACTACTTCTGGTTGAGTATCCATCGTCACGACCGCGTGGATGCCCCTGGCAGCGAAACCCAAGTGGTCATGAATGGCGGTGTTTCCGTCACGCCGCTGCGTTTCGAACGCACTGACATGGCAATGCTGGAGCAACTGAAAGCCCGTTCTTCAGTAGCGTCCGTCTGATCAAGGCTGGCGTATCACGGCAATGCACTTGATTTCCAGCAACAGACCGGGATGCGCCAGTTCGGCGACGCCGATGCAGGTCCAGGCGCATTGTCCGCGTGGGAACAGGCGGTTTTTCACGTCGCGAAACACTGGCATGTGCTCGCTCATCGACACGTGATAAGTGGTCATGTCGACGATGTCATCAAAGGTGCAGCCAGCCTCGGCCAGTACCGTACGCAGGTTCTCCCAGCAGGCGATGAACTGCGCTTCGGGGTTCAGAATCACCTCCATGTCCCGCGTACGGCCGACCTGCCCGGAGCAATAGAGCGTATTACCTACCCTGACCGCTGGCGCGTAGCCGGCACGGTCCATGATGAGTTCCATGGTGGGAGGGACGATGATTTCGCGGTCTGACATGTGGGTACACCTGGTTGTGCAATTACTGATTTGATTCTCTTGCGCTGATCGCCGCCTGTACACGACGGCTCAGGCTTTGACCGCCCTGGCACGCCGCGGTTTTTTCGCTGCCGTGCCGCTGGCCTTGTCGCTGCTGCCGGTTGCCTTGCGGGGGCTGGCCTTGCGTTTTTTCTTCCACGGCGGCTTCACACCGGCAGGGCTTGCCGGACCGCTGATCGACATGCGCATGCCGACGCAGCGGCTGACATGCTTGCTCATCCAGGCGGCCTGACGGGTGACGAATTCCTCAAGGCTCATCTCGCCACTCTGGACCATGTCCAGAGCCTGTTCCCAGATGGCAGTGGTGCCGGGGTCGGCGATGGCGCGCGGCACCGCGTCGATCAGGCTGAAGGCCGCGGGCGTGGCGCACAGCGCCTTGCCCTGTTTGGTCAGGTAACCGCGATCCAGCAGGCCCTGAATGATGCCTGCACGCGTCGCCTCGGTGCCAATGCCGGTGGTGTCCTTGAGCTTCTGCTTGAGCAGCGGATCCTCCACCAGTTTGGCGACGTTTTTCATCGCCTTGATCAGATCGCCCTCGGTAAAGGGCTTGGGCGGCTGGGTCCATAAATCCTTGAGCATGACGTTGGAAACAGCGCAGTCGCAGCCTTGACACAGCGCGGGTAACGGCTGCGGGGCTGGGGCTTCGCGGCCTTTTGCTGGCGCCAGAGCCTCGGGCATTGCGCGCTTCCAGCCCGGCTCGACGATCTGCTTGCCCACCGCGCGCAAGGCGTGACCCGCGCAATCGAAATCAGCCTGGGTGCGGTCGTATTCGTGATTGGGTAGAAACTGCGCCAGATAACGGGCCCTGATCAGCGTGTAGACGGCTCTTGGTTTGCCGGTCAGGCGTTCGATACCCCGCGCCGCGGCGGTGGGGATGATGCCGTGGTGCGCGCTGACCTTGGCGTCGTTCCAGGCCCGTGAGCGGCGCTTCGCATCAAGGTGTGGCAGCAACTCTCCCAACGCAGGATCGGCTTTGCCCAGCGCCGCAATGATGCTTGCAGCCTCGCCGTGCTGGCTGTTGGGCAGGTAGCCGCAATCGCTGCGCGGATAGGTGATGACTTTGTAGGTTTCGTACAGGGACTGGGCGATATCGAGGGTTTCCTGCGCGCCGAGGCCCAGTTTTTTCGAACAGATTTCCTGCAAGGTGCCCAGGTCGAAGGGCAGGGGCGCAGTTTCGCGAATCCGCTCGGTGCGCAGCTTGACCAGTCGGGCGCTGGCCGCCTCACGGATGGCCTCTGCCGCCTGTTGCGCCAGCGGCTGATTCAGGCAGCGATCCTGATCGTCGCAGACGTCCGACGGCGCACGCCACTGGGCCACGAACGCCTGGTTGTCGTGCAGCAGGGTGACATCGATGGCCCAGAACGGCACAGGGATGAAATGGGCAATGCTGCGGTCGCGGTCCACCACCAGCCGCAGGGTCGGGGTCTGCACGCGCCCGACCGGCAGCACGCCCTGATAACCTGATTGTCGACCCAGCAGCGTAAACAGGCGGCTCATGTTCATGCCGATCAGCCAGTCGGCGCGGGAACGGCCCAATGCCGAGTGATAGAGGCTGAAGGTATCTGCGCCGGGCTTGAGGGTAGCCAGCGCCTTGCGAATCGACGCATCGTCCAGCGCCGACAGCCACAGGCGCTGGATCGGCCCGCGATAACGGCAATGATCGACCAGCTCACGGGCAATCATCTCGCCCTCGCGGTCCGCGTCTGTGGCAATCACCAGCTCCTTCGCCTCGCCCAGTAGGCGCTTGACTGCTTTGAACTGGCTGGCGGTGCGTGGCTTGACCAGCATCTTCCACTGTTGCGGAACGATGGGCAGATCCTCCAGCACCCAACGTTTGTACCGGGCATCGTAGGCATCCGGCGGGGCTGTTTCGAGCAAATGGCCGATGCACCAGGTGACAGTGGCATTGGCACCCACCCAGCAACCGTCACCACGCCGCGTTGCGCCGAGCACAGCCGCGATGTCTTTGGCCTGGGAGGGTTTTTCGCAAAGGAACAGCCGCATGACTACCGTCTTCGATTACCGGTGGTGAAGGCTGCAAGGATGAACTTTGAAGGCGTAATGGGCAAGTTTTATCTGTATGGATATACAGATAAATTGTTCTTGTTGCCGCGCTCGAATCGCTGTTTCGTGAGCGGGGCCGGACTTCAGGACCGATTGACGGACGATTTTATGAGGCCCCTGACGCTGCCTTCGTGGAGAAGTCCACTCCCACGAGCGCGATCTGCAGGGATGGTGAGGTCCACTCCCAAGAGCGGAGCAAGATCTGTAGGAGTGGACTTGTCCACGAACATTTGTCTAGACGGCGATCTCGACCTGATCGCCATTCAATCGCACCGGCCAGACCTCCAGACGCTGCTCGGGGTATTCCAGGCAACTGCCGTCGTGCAGGCGGAAGTGCTGTTTGTACAGCGGCGAGGCGATGACCAGATCTCCGGCAATCTGGCCGATCAGCCCTCGACCGATCACGTTGGCCCCGGACTTGGGGTCGCGGTTGTCGATGGCGTAGAGCTTTTCGCCTTCCGCCGTCTGCGGCACGTAGAACAGCGCGATTTGCGTGCCTTCGTGCCAGGCCACTACACCTGAGTTGGCAACCAGGTCCTGGCGCTCGCACAGGGCATGCCAGTGCAGGTGAAGTGCGGACTGGGTGTTTTCTGCACAGGCCGTGTCGAACGGGTTCATCAGACCACCTCCTTGAACAATGGGATGAGCGCGAGCTCTTCAGGCTTTGCCGGGCGACGCTGAGCGCGCTCCTTGACGAACTGCACGTCGGGATCTCCCCGGCCGTCGTTGACGAAGGTGCGGAAGCGCTTGAGCTTTTCCGGATCCTTGAGCGCGTTGGCCCATTCGCACTCGTAACGGTCGACCACCAGTTGCATTTGCGCTTCCAGTTCCGCTGCCAGCCCCAGGCTGTCGTCAAGGATCACGGCCTTGAGGTAATCCAGGCCGCCTTCCAGCGACTCGCGCCACACCGAAGTGCGCTGCAGCTTGTCGGCGGTGCGGATGTACAGCATCAGGAACCGGTCGATGTAGCGGATCAGGGTTTCATCATCCAGATCGGTGGCGAACAGTTCGGCATGGCGCGGACGCATACCGCCGTTGCCGCACAGGTACAGGTTCCAGCCGTTCTCGGTGGCAATCACGCCCACGTCCTTGCTCTGTGCTTCCGCGCATTCACGGGTGCAGCCGGACACGGCGAACTTGAGTTTGTGCGGTGAGCGCAGGCCCTTGTAGCGGTCCTCGATACGCAGCGCCATCGCCACACTGTCCTGCACCCCGTAGCGGCACCAGGTACTGCCGACGCAGGACTTCACCGTCCGTGTCGATTTACCGTAGGCGTGACCGGTTTCGAAACCGGCAGCTATCAACTCGCTCCAGATGTCCGGCAGCTCATGCAGTTGCGCGCCGAACAGGTCGATGCGCTGGCCGCCGGTAATTTTGGTGTACAGGTCATACTTCTTGGCCACCGCGCCGATGGCAATCAGTCCGTCCGGGGTGATTTCGCCGCCCGGAATACGCGGCACGACCGAGTAGGTGCCGTTCTTCTGCATGTTGGCCATGAACGTGTCATTGGTGTCCTGCAGTGGCACCAGTGAAGGCTCGGTGATCGGCCGGTTCCAGCAGGAAGCGAGAATCGAGCCGACCGCTGGCTTGCAGATGTCGCAGCCGTGAGCGCCTTTGCCATGACGGCTCAGCAGTTCTTCGAAGGATTCGATGCCTTCGACGCGCACCATCGAATACAGCTCCTGACGGGTGTAGGCGAAGTGTTCGCACAGGCTTTTATCGACAGCGACGCCACGGGCAATCAGTTCGTGTTCGAACACCTGCTTGAGCAGCGCCGTACAGCCACCGCAGCCGGTCGCCGCCTTGGTGCAGGCCTTGATGCCGGCAAGGTCGGTGCAGCCATTGTCGATGGCCGAGCAGATCGAACCCTTGCTGACGTTGTGGCATGAGCAAATGGTGGCGGTGGCGGGCAGGGCATCGGCACCCAGTGTGGGCGCGCCTTCACTGTGCGGCAGAATCAGGCTGGATGGATCGGCTGGCAGGGTGATGCCGTTCTGCGCGTATTGCAGCAGGGTGTCGTAATAACTGTTGTCGCCGACCAGCACCGCACCCAACACGTGCTTGCCATCAGCCGACACTACCAAACGGCGATAACTGGCGGTGGCTTCGTCGATGTAGCGATAGCTGACCGCGCCCGCCAGCGCGCCGTGGGCGTCTCCAATTGAGCCGACGTCCACGCCCAGCAATTTGAGCTTGGTGGACATGTCGGCGCCGAAGAACGGTTCGGTGTCCTTGTCGCATAACTGTGCCGCGACGCCACGTGCCATTTGATAGCCGGGTGCGACCAGGCCGAACACGCTGCCGTTCCAGGCCGCGCATTCGCCGATGGCGTAGATGTCTGCATCGCTGGTGCGGCAGTGCTCGTCAATCGCGATGCCGCCGCGCGGGCCCAGCTCCAGTGCGCATTGGCGGGCAAGAGCGTCCTGCGGGCGGATACCGGCCGAGAACACGATCAGGTCGGTTTCGAGGAACTCATCATTGGCGAAGTTCATGCGGTAGCGATATTGCTTGCCATCGCTGATCGACTGAGTGGCGCGAGACAGGTGTACGCCGACGCCAAGGGCTTCGATTCGTGCCTTCAAGGCAGCGCCGCCCAGATCATCCAGCTGGACCGGCATCAGGCGTGGCGCGAACTCCACTACATGGGCTTCGAGGCCCAGGGATTTGAGCGCATTGGCCGCTTCCAGCCCCAGCAGCCCGCCGCCGACCACCACGCCGCGGCGCGCTTTGGAGGCCGCGTAACGGATGGCGTCCAGGTCCTCCAGCGTGCGATAGACCAGGCGCGAATTGCCCTGCGCGCCTTCGATAGGCGGCACGAACGGATAGGATCCGGTGGCCAGCACCAGCTTGTCGTAGCTGAAGCAGCCTTGGGAGGTAATGATCTCGTGGCGGTCGCGGTCGATCTCCAGCACCGGTACGCCAAGGTGCAAGGTCAGACCTGGCTGCTCGTAAAGCGCCATCTCGCTCATGGCCAGCGAATCGGCATCGCGTCCGGTGAAATATTCCGACAGGTGCACGCGGTCGTAGGCGCGCTGGGCCTCCTCGCCGAACACGTGAATGCGATAGTGTTGCAGTGCGCCGCCTGCGATCAACTGCTCGACGCAATGATGACCGACCATGCCATTGCCGACGACGATCAGGGTTTTTACATCGTTGTGGGGGAAGACTGTGGTGTTCATAGCGAGTCCCGGCCGAGGCCAATCAGGTTTTTTGAAGCAAAAAAAAGCGCCCGGAACCTATCGGTTCCAGGCGCCTTTGCCTGTTCTCTTATGGGTGTTCAAGGGTGCGGATCGAGCCTCGTTGCCGGATGCACCTGATAGCCCTGTGGTCTCTGTGAGACTGGCGATCTTCATCGATCAACCGGGGCGGCCCGACCTTGGTCAAGGTGGGGATTGATGAAGGTAATGCAGGGGTTGTGCCAGCTTGGCACTGATCGTTGACAAGGGGCTTCAGAGCAAGTGTTTCCGGGCGCTTGACGTGGCGCGCGGGCTTCAGAGCGAGGTTTATGAAGGTTGCGTGCTCTGCATTGCAATGGTGCGTAGCAGGCGCCTCGCGCTGTAAAGGTGTGCATGAACGAGGCTGTTGAACGCTGCAAACGCGTACGTTCGGCGTCCTGAGAGTCATGTTCTCGCGCAGCATGGGTGATATCAGCGGCTGCGCGTTATTCCCGTTCGCCCAAAATGGCGCAGCATTTGTATTACCCTGCGTCCACATTCAGCTGATCTGAACCATTGCCATGACCCTGACTATCAATGAAGTCGCCCACGCCGACATTCCCGAGGTCATCGACTTCGTCATGCGTGCGCGGGCCGAGATATTCCCCATGATGGACACCTCGGTAGTCCCGGCCGATCTGGCCGCGTTCGATCAGGTCTATCTCAAAGGCGAGCGGGGCAAATTCCTGATTGCCCGAAAGGAGGGCGAAATCGTCGCGGCTGTAGGTTACCTGCCGTTCGACCATCGCTTCGCGCAACTGGATTACACCGGTCGCGACACCGTCGAAATCGTGCGTCTCTATGTCATGCCGGACTTCAGGGGCGACGGTCTGGCCAGTCGCTTGTGTGAAGCGCTTTGGGTTCATGCCGACGCCAGTGGGATAGAGGTGTTGTACCTGCACACGCATCCGTTTCTGCCCGGCGCGATTCGCTTCTGGGAAAAGCAGGGGTTTACGGTCACCGATGTGGAAACCGACCCGGTGTGGAAAACCACGCATATGGAGTGCGTACGTCGGAAATAGCTATTCAGTTGCATATTAGGGGCAAGGAAAGTGCATAGTCGTTCAAGCGGGTGATGGCGAAATGGAGTCTCATGCGAGATTTGAAACATTTGCCGGACGCAGGCGATACGGTTACGCACATGCGTAACGGCCATGACCGAGGCTTGAAGGATTATGCTCAGAAACGCTCCGCTACGACTCAAACTACTCATGATCCTGCTGTTCCCATTGCTGGGTTTTCTATGGCTCGCGTCGCTTTACGTCTATGACAGTTACCAGACACTGACCCAGATGAATCGCGCAGTCACCGCCAGTACTGATGCGCAGACGCTCAGCCGACTCATTACCAACCTGCAGCGCGAGCGAGGGGCCAGCGGCGTGTTCATCGGCAGCCAGGGCAAGTCGATGCGCGACCGGCTGGCGGTGATGCGTGAGGACAGCAACCGGTCGGTGGAGGCCGTTCGCGCCATCCCGAATGTGGGCAATCCGCAGATCGAGAAAGTGCTCAGCGCGCTTGAGCGTCTGAAGGCGAGTCGCGAGCAGATCGACCAGCTGACCATCAACAGCACCGAGTCGGGCGCGCGTTACACCGACATGATTCAGGCGTTGGTTGGCTACACCCAGTCCCTTGAAGCCAGCGTCAACGACGCGTCACTGGTGCATGCGCTGGCGGCACTCAACCAGTTCATCGAGATGAAAGAGCGGGCCGGTCGCGAGCGCTTCATTCTGGGTATCGCGTTCACGCAGGACCGCTTCGATTCGGCGTTGCTGTCCCGTTTCAGCCGCAATCTGGGCGAGTTCTCAGCCTACTCTGACGGGTTTCGTCGCAAGGCTGCGGAGCGTTTCATTCAATTGTTGGACGGGACATTGCAGGATGCCTCGGCCCAGGAAGTGGTTCGCTTGCAACGCCTGGCCGTCGAACGTCCACTGGGCGAGTCGTTGGGCGTCAAGCCCGAGGCCTGGTTCGAAGTCGCCACCCGGCGCATCGACCTGATGGGCGAGGTCGAAGGCCAGCTCAGCGACAATGTGGGTGTCCTCGCGGCGCAGGCGCGGGACACTGCCAGCAACAATCTTTGGCTGATTCTGGGTTCGGCCGTCGCGGCGTTGCTTGCGGTCTTCGCGCTGGTATGGCTGATCATCCGTAACATCAATTTTGCCGTTGGCGAGGTCAACCGGACCTTGCTGTCTCTGTCGCGCCGCGACCTGACGGCACGGGCTGACTACGAGGGCCGTGACGAATTCGGACAGATCGTTCTGAACCTCAATGCCATGAGCCATGAAATACGCGACATTGTGCAGGAAATCGGCAATGCCACCGCGCAAGTCGCCACCGCCGCCGAGCAGTGTTCGGCGGTGACTCTGCAAACCAGCAAAAGCGTCGAGCAGCAACGTCAGGGCACCGAGCAGGTAGCGACCGCCATCAATGAGATGAGCGCAACAGTCAAGGACGTCGCCCGCAGCACCACCGATGCCTCGCTGGCTTCGCAGCAGGTCAACCAGAGCACCAGCGAAGGGCGCACGGAAATCGACAACACCATCGGGCTGATTCAGCAGCTTTCCGTGCAGGCGGAGCAGACCTCCGGGATCATCGCCGAGCTCAAGCACGAAAGCGACGCGATTTCCTCGGTCCTGGAAGTGATTCGCGGCATCGCCGAGCAGACCAATCTGCTGGCCCTGAACGCGGCCATCGAAGCGGCCCGGGCTGGTGATCATGGCCGCGGGTTTGCGGTGGTGGCGTCCGAGGTGCGAACGTTGGCACAGAAGACTCAGGAGTCGACGGGTAACATTCAGCAGATGATCAGTAATCTGCAATCCGGATCGGATCGCGCCAGCGTTTCCATGCAGCAGACCCTCGATAAGGCTCAGGCCGGAGCCCGCAACATCGTGCGCGCCGGTACTTTGCTGGCCGAGATCGCTGAAGGGGTGGCCAACATCAATGATCGCAACATCCAGATCGCGACTGCCGCGGAAGAGCAGACCTCGGTGGCCGAGGACATCAATCGCAATGTGACTAACATCAATGATCTGGTGATTCAGGTCAGTGCCGGTGCCGAGCAGACAGCGATGACCAGTCTGGAACTGGCAAGACTGGCCGAACATCAGCAGCAACTGGTCAGCCGTTTCAAAGTGGCCTGAGTCGGCCGGAAGGGTCAGGAAGCCGCACGCTGCGGGCTCCTGACCCGATCAGCGTCAGCGTGGGGAACGCTGGCGCGCGGTCTTCATCAGGTCTTCAGGGGTGATGTGCCCGACAACTGCCTTGGCGGCGGCGCTGCCTGGCAGCGGCAGGTCCAGAATGTGGCCTTTCATCTTGCCCACCACATGCATCTCACACGGCTTGCAATCGAATTTCAGAGTCAGCACTTCGTCGCCCTGAATCAGTTGCATGGGCGCTACCTTGGTGCGCACGCCGGTCACGCCCTTGGCCTGTTTCGGGCATAGGTTGAAGGAGAAGCGCAGGCAGTGTTTGGTGATCATCACCGGCACTTCGCCGGTTTCTTCGTGCGCTTCATACGCCGCATCGATCAGTTGCACGCCGTGACGGTGGTAAAAGTCGCGGGCCTTCTGGTTGTACACGTTAGCGAGAAACGAGAGGTGCGACTCCGGGTAGACCGGCGGCGGTGTGGTTTCAGCCTTGCGACCGCCTTGCGGATGAGCCTTGAGGCGCGCTTCGGTCAGCGCCTCGATGGTGTCGCGGCGCAGGGTTTTGAGCTGGGAATTGGGTACGAAGAAGGCCTGTGGCGCATCCAGCCTGATGTCCTGCGCGTGATAAATCGTAGTGCCCAACTGGGACAGCAGGTCACGCAACTGGTCCAGCGCCTGTTCCGGCTTGTTGGCCGCGCCGAACGGGCCGTCCAGGTGCGTGGTGACGCTGACGCCTTCCTCGCTGGTGGCGGTCAGGTTCAAGCGTTCTTCACGCAGTTCGACCTGCCATTGAATACCGATCCGGCGTTCGGCGGACGTTTTGAGCAGGGCCTGCTGCCAGTTGTGGTCCAGGTTGCGGCTCAGCGGATGGTTGGGGCGTACGCGGGATAGGGCGGCCGGCATCTCATTGGGCTCCACGCGATAGCGCCAGCGCTTCTCGCCGTCTTCCTCGAACTCGCCCTTGAGCTCGGCGACGTTGGCGCGCAAGCCCACGACCTCACGT
Source organism: Pseudomonas floridensis (assembly GCF_002087235.1). Taxonomy (GTDB): domain Bacteria; phylum Pseudomonadota; class Gammaproteobacteria; order Pseudomonadales; family Pseudomonadaceae; genus Aquipseudomonas; species Aquipseudomonas floridensis. The sequence continues at coordinate 75,910 of NZ_MUIO01000015.1, forward strand.
TTGATCAGCACATTCAGGCCATCGCCGTTGGACAGCGGCTCGTGGGTCACGGCGATCAGGTCGCGCTTGCCGACTTTTTCCACGCTGCCCACTGACAGCCCGGTAAAGGTCGGCGTGTCGAACGCGCCGATGTCGATCTTGCGGTCACTGACGAAATAATCGGTGCTGCCGCGGTTGAAGGTCTTTTCCGGGTCCGGCACGAAGAAGTGCGCGGTACGCCCGCTGGAGGCGCGTGCCAGGTCCGGACGGTCTTCGAGAATGTCATCCAGGCGCTGGCGGTAATAGGCCGTGATGTTCTTGACGTAGCCCGCGTCCTTGTAGCGCCCTTCGATCTTGAACGAGCGCACGCCGGCTTCGACCAGCGCCCGCAGATTGGCGCTCTGGTTGTTGTCCTTCATCGACAGCAAGTGTTTTTCGAAGGCAACCACGCGGCCCTGATCATCCTTGAGCGTATAAGGCAGGCGGCAGGCCTGCGAGCAGTCGCCCCGGTTGGCGCTGCGGCCATTCTGCGCGTGGGAAATGTTGCACTGCCCGGAGAATGCCACGCACAGCGCGCCATGAATGAAAAACTCGATGGCCGCGTCGGTTTCGCTGGCGATCTCGCGGATTTCCTGCAGGTTCAGTTCCCGCGCCAGAACCAGTTGCGAGAAGCCCGCCTGATCGAGAAACTTTGCCCGGCCCGGCCCAGCGTGCGGATGTCGGTTTGCGTGCTGGCGTGCAGCTCGATGGGCGGGATATCCAGTTCCATGACGCCCAGGTCCTGCACGATCAGTGCGTCCACGCCTGCGTCGTAGAGTTCGTGGATCAGCTTGCGGGCCGGCTCCAGCTCATCGTCATGCAGGATGGTGTTGATCGTGGTGAAGATCCGCGCATGGTAGCGATGGGCGAATTTCACCAGGTCGGCGATATCGCTGACCTCGTTGCAGGCGTTGTGTCGAGCGCCGAAGCTTGGCCCGCCAATGTAGACCGCGTCGGCACCATGCAGAATGGCTTCACGGGCGATGCTCACGTCCCGTGCAGGGCTGAGCAATTCCAGATGGTGTTTGGGTAGCGACATGGCAACGGCATCCGACGGCGGGCAAACGCGCATTGTAGTGCCATGGGACGCGCCATGCACCTGTGGTGTTTGTCGCGTGGCCATTTACTGACTGTCGGTGCGTCCGGGCAGCGCTGTCAGCGTGAACGCAGGCGCAGGATCCGCGTGCCGTCGAAGGGGTCGGTCAGCCAGCGGGCGATCACGCCGAAGGTATCGAGCAGCCGTTCGGGCGTCAGCACATCGGCGGGCGCACCGAGGGCCACCATCCGGCCTTTTTCCATCACCGCGACCCGGTCGCAGTCCAGCGCCTGGTTCAGGTCATGCAGGGCAATGACAGTGGTCACCGGCAGGGCTTTCACCAGGCCCAGAATGGTCAGTTGATGCTGAATGTCCAGATGGTTGGTCGGTTCGTCCAGCAGCAGAATGCCGGGTCGCTGCGCCAGCGCACGGGCAATGTGCACGCGTTGCCGTTCGCCGCCGGACAGCGTGTGCCAGGCACGTTTGGCGAACGCGAGCATGTCCACGTCCTGCAGGGCCTGACGCACGATCCGGTCGTCCTGGTCGCTCCAGGGTTCCAGCGCCGACAGCCAGGGCGTGCGGCCCAGTTCGACGGCGTCCAGTACAGTGATCGCGTCGCTGGTCTCGGCCTGCTGCTCGACCACCGCCAGTGCACGGGCGACGTCGCGTCGATTCATCGTGGCCAGCGGCCGGTCACCGAGCATCACCTGACCGCTGCCGGGCTTGTAAATGCCGGACAGCAGTTTGAGCAGCGTGGATTTGCCGGAACCGTTCGGGCCGACGATGCCCAGCGTCTCTCCGGGTGCAATGCTCAGGTTTATGTCCTGCAACAGCGTTGCGCCCCGGACCGAGTACCCCAGTCCGCTGCAACTGAGCACTGAAGTTTCGACACTGGCGTGAAAGGCGTTCATCGGGTTCTGTTCCCCTGAATGAGGATCAACGCAAAGACCGGCGCGCCGATCAGGGCGGTGATCACCCCGATGGGCAGCGCCTGACCCTTGATCAGCGTGCGCGAAAGAACGTCGGCAGCGATCAGGAACAGTGCGCCGCTCAGCGCGCTCAGTGGCACCAGCCGTGCGTGGCGTACCCCGCACAGCATGCGCACGGCGTGAGGAATCACCAGACCGACAAAACCGATGGAGCCGACAATCGAGACCATTACTGCAGTGACCAGCGCCGCAGTGGCGATCAGCACCATCTGCACGCGTCGCACAGGAATGCCCAGTGAGGCTGCCGAGTCGCTGCCGAAGGTGAAGGCGTCCAGCGCTCGTCGGTACCAGAGGCAGACCAGCAGCCCGATCAGCGCCGCCGGTACGGCCAGCCATACCGAGTGCCAGCGTACGCCGCTCAGGTTGCCGAGCAACCAGAACATAATGCCGCGTGCCTGTTCGGAGCTGGCCGACTTGGTGATCAGAAACGAGGTGAGGGCGTTGAACAACTGCGAGCCGGCGATTCCGGCCAGAATGATTTGCCCGGCGGCCGTCGTGCCACGTGACGAATGGGCGAGCAGGGCGACCAGTGAAAAGGCTACGACTGCGCCGACGAATGCGCCCGCCGACATGGAAATCGCTCCGGCACCGAAGCCGAGAATCGCCACCATCACCGCGCCGGTCGAGGCACCAGCGGAAATACCCAGCAAATACGGATCGGCCAACGCATTACGCAGCAACGATTGCAGCACCACGCCGCAGATGGCCAGCCCCGAGCCGCAGGCGGCGGCAACGATGGCGCGCGTCAGCCGGTAATTCCAGACGATGCCCTCGTCGATGGGGTCGAGTACGTAACCCGCTGCCCACAGTTTGTTGGCGAGCACCTGGAACACTACCTGCACGCTGATCGAGGTTTCGCCAATGGCCGCGCCGACGATGATCGCCAGAACCAGCACGGCCGAAACCCAGAGTACATGGCCCAGCGCGACAGGCAGTTTCATGGTGCGGCGTTGAATCGGTTGGCAGCCTCGGAAAGCTCCTCGATGCCGGTGAACAGACGCAGGCTGGCCTGCATGCCTTCGGCATCGATGATCACGATCCGGTCGTGTTTCACTGCGTCCATGTTGCGGGTCACCGGATCAGCCTTGAGAAACTCGATCTTCTTGCGGTAATCGTCGGCCGGAAAGCGTCGACGGTCCATGCGCGCGATGACCACGATGCTTGGGTTGGCCTTGGCGATGGTCTCCCAGCCGACGGTGGGCCACTCTTCATCGGACTGCACGATGTTGCGCATTCCCAGACTGTTGAGCATGAAATCCGGAATGCCTTTGCGCCCCGCGACGTAGGGATCGGCGGCGAGGTCTGAACTGGAGAACCAGAACACTGCCGAAACGTCCTTGTCGTGGTTCTGTTTGACGTTGGCTACTGCTGCGTTCAGGCGCGCCTTGAGGTCGGCGACCAGCTTGTCGCCACGATCCTGCACATCGAAGATCTGCGCCAGTTGTTCGATGCTCTTGTAGATGGTTTCGATGCGGAACGGCTCGAGGCGCGTCCCGTCGGCGCCGACCAGATTGTCTTTGCCTTCGCAGTCTGACGGCATCAGATAGGTCGGGATTTTCAATTCATGAAACTGTTCACGGGTGCCTACCGCGCCTTGCTTGCCGACCATCCATTCCAGTTGCACGGCCACCAGCTCCGGACGCTTGCCGATCACCGCTTCGAAGCTGGGTTCGTTATCGGCGAGGCGCTCGACCCTGGCGTTCTGCTCTTTGAAGCGTGGCAACACGTCATTGAACCACAGCGACGTACCGACCAGTTTGTCGCCAAGACCCAACTCGTAGAGCATTTCCGTACCCGACTGGCCGATGGTCACCGCCTTGTGTGGCGCGTGGTCGAACGTCAGCGAGTAGCCACAGTTTTCCACGGTCAGCGGGTAGTGAGTGGGTGCGGCAAGGGTCAGCGCGGGCAGACCGAGGCAGGCAGCGAATGCGATAAGGCGGGGCAGTGACATGAAATGCGGTCTCCGTTCGAACGTGTGCCGGGGCGCAATGCACAGCGGGAAAACACATTCCGGCCTGCCGGAAACGGCAGAGCGGCGCAATGGAATCATGCGCACGAATGTTCTTCCCGGACACCCCGCCGGTTAGTGATTGTTCTGGTCGGCAGGTCTCCTGACTGGCACGTCATCGCCAGGCTCCGGCCTTCCCGGGCATCACCCAGTGGCAGTCATGGAGCAGGCTCGATGCCTACAGTTGCGGGGGCAGTTTCGTTTTTGCGTCGTGAGACCGACGCGTGCGAATTCCCTGTTAGTTCCTCTCGGAAACCGACGGGCGGCATGGTAAACGATAAGGGATGGGCTCGCTATGGCTTTGCGCGCAGGCGCTGCAGGCTGTTTATCAGGTGCAGGCGCATCGCGGCCCGCGCAGCGTCGCGATCCTGATGGGCAATGGCATCAAAGATCTGCTCCTGTTCACGTCGCTGGATATCCGGGTCGTCTTCACTCTGCAGCGAGGCAATGTTGCCGAAACCGCTGCGGGTGCGTGGCAGGATGCTGCTGCCCAACTGATTCATGACATCGGTAAAGAAACTGTTGGCCGTACACAGCGAAATCCGGCGATGAAACTCATAATCCGCCTGCAATGTGTCGTGGCCGGTCCGCACGCAGCGCTGCAGTTCGTCGAGCGCCTGGCGAATGGCAGTCAGTTGCTCAGGTGTGCGGCGTTGCGCGGCAAGGGCTGCGGCTTCCGGTTCCAGGCTCAGACGCAATTCGATGATCGCCACGGCGTCGCCGGGCGTGCCGATCGGCATGTCGTTCAAGGCTGCCGCCCTGGGCTGTGAAGCGTCGACCACAAAGGTGCCGATGCCGTGCCGGGTCTCGACCAGACCCTCGGCCTGCAGACGCGACATCGCCTCGCGGACCACGGTACGGCTGACCCCTGTTTCGCGGATGATCACCTGCTCGGTAGGCAGTTTTTCGCCGCTCTGGATCTCGCCCTCGCGAATCTTGCGCGAGAACTCGGCAACCAGTTGCTGGGTCAGGCTGGAACGGCGGCCTTTCGGGGATGCGGTGGGTTCCATGGCGGGTTGATCAGGTCCGTGTCGGGGCGCTGAGTATAACCGTACTCAGGGCGTGTTTTGTGCGGGGATCGCAGCCTATACTCGCGTATTCGATAAAAATGAGGCTGCAATGTCGGACAACGCGCTTTCCTCGCAAAAGAACCATCGACGCCTGGCTGAAACCCTGGTTGACCGTTTCGCGCAACGGATGCGCGACGGTGTGCTGCAGCGTGGCGAAAAACTGCCTTCGGAGATCCATATCATGGAAGCCGAAGGCGTCAGTCGCACGGTGGTGCGCGATGCCTTGTCGCGTATGCAGGCGGCAGGGTTGGTGGAAACGCGTCATGGCGTGGGCACGTTCGTGCTCGACATGCCGCCGCCGGAAGGCTTTTCCGTAGGGCCGGCGACCATTGTCACGGTGGCCGATGTGCTTAACCTGCTGGAGTTTCGTCTGAGTCTGGAGGTCGAAGCGGCAGGGCTGGCCGCCGAGCGACGCAGTCCCGAGGCCCTGCTCGAACTCAAGCGTGCGTTCGATGCGCTCTTGGAAGGCCCGCAGAAATCCGGCACGACCATTAATGCCGACTTTCAATTCCACCTGAAGATTGCCAAAGCGTCGGGCAATGCTTACCTGATCGATATCATGAAACATCTGGGTACCAAATTGATTCCGCGTACGCGCATGAATTCGGCCTACACCGGGCAGAGTGACCGCAGTGCCTACCTGGCAGGTATCAATGCCGAGCATCGGCAAATCTATACGGCCATCGCGCAAGGCAATGTCGATGCCGCCCGCTCGGCGATGTACCTGCACCTGAACGGCAGTCGCATGCGCTTGCGCAGGACGCAGGCGCTGTACAGCGATTGAAACTTACGGCTCTGCGTGATTAAGCCCATCCGGGACGCAGAGCGTGCCGCGCGGCATGCCGACGTGGAGCATCGGCACGATCAGTGTCTGACAGGTTGGCGCTTGTCCGGAAATCGCCGTATCTGCCCTCTGCGTCAAAGAAAGTTGTACTGCACCCCGACACGCAGTCTCAGCTGGCGTTTGTCGTCTTCCGAGTTGACCTTGATGTCGCCGACTTCAAAGAACGGCACCCAGTTCTTGTCCCATTTGTACTTGAAGGCCGCGTTCTGTTCGTAGTCGGTCTTGTCGTTGTCGTAGCGGATGTAGTCGGCATCAAAGTAGGTGAACTGGTATTCGTACGACCAAGGGCCTTTGGTGGCGTAGTTTACCCAGACGTCGTAACGGTTGATCGACTGGTCGTTCATCTGGTTGTCAGGCATGTCCTTGTTGACCTTGTCGCGGTCGAGTTTGATCGAGTCGTAGCGATAGCGGCCTGAAACCGTCAACTGGTCGGTAACTTTGTAGCCGAGCTTGAGGCCCATCTTGTAGGCCGTGGACCGTTCGATGCTTTCCAGGGCGAAGGAGGGCGTCAGCAGCCATTTGTCATTGAGCTTGTGCTGGTAACTGACCGTCAACTCATGGCCATTGCCGACGGTATTGTCGAACGCCACGTCCTGGCGGTCACCGGCGGTCTTGTATTTCAGCTCGCCTTCAAAGCCCCAGCCGCTGTCCAGGCGCGTGCCGAACTTGACCCGGTCGGCGTGCATGCGGGTGCTTTCCGCGTATTGGTGGCGATAGTTGATGTACGCGCTGTCGGCATGGGTCCATGCGCTTGGGAACAGAGCGGCCAGGGAGAGCAATACGATTGTTTTTTTCATTTTTTTATTCTTGTTCGAGTGAGAAAAAAGGTGTTTTGGGCAAATCGCAGGCAGCCGGATCCGATGGCCGTTTTGGCCAGGGATCACGCTGTCAGTCAGGTTCGGGGCGGGCGAGGCCGCCGGGCGTCAGCCGCTCGGGCGCACGTCCATGTCGCGGCTGGCCTGGATCAGCAGTCGCGAATAGTCGTGCTGCGCCTGATCGTTACTCAGTTGGCTGCTGTCGAGGGTCTCCACCACCTGGCCCTGTTGCATGACCGCCACCCGGTCGCACAGGTGCGCGACCACGCCCAGATCGTGGGTCACCATCAGGTAGGTCAGGCCCTGCTGCTGGCGCAGGTCCGCCAGCAGGTTGAGGATTTCGGCCTGCACCGAGACGTCGAGCGCGGAGGTCGGCTCATCCAGTAGCAGCACGCGGGGTTCCAGAATCAGGGCTCTGGCAATCGCGACGCGCTGGCGCTGGCCGCCGGACAGTTGATGCGGGTAACGAAAGCGGAAGCTCTCGTTGAGGCCGACGCGGTTCAGTACATCGCAGACGCGTCGGTCACGCTGATCGATCTTGTGGATGCTCAGCGGTTCTTTGAGGGCCGCGTCAATGGTGTGACGCGGGTGCAGCGAAGCGTAGGGATCCTGGAACACCATCTGCACGGTGCGGTAATGGCTGGCGTCGAGCTTGCGGCCGACCTTCTGGCCCGCCACGCTCAAGGCGCCGGTCCAGTGGTGATATTGCCCGGCCAGACAACGCAGGACCGTGGTCTTGCCCGATCCCGATTCGCCGACCAGCCCGAACGACTGGCCCTGTTCGACCTGCAGGTTGACGTCGCGCAGCACCTGATTCAACGCAGTGCCCGTGCCGAAGCTCAGGTTCAGTGAATTGACTTCAATCATTGCCATGGGAGCGTTCTCAGTGAGTGAGCCAGAGGGGATCGCGCTGCAGAACCGGCAGGCTGGCGCGCGGGCGATCAAGGCTGGGCAGTGCCGCCAGCAGACCTTGGGTGTAGGGGTGACAGGCCTGATCCAGTTCGTCGGCCTTGAGCGACTCGACGACGCGCCCGGCGTACATCACCAGCACGCGGTCGCAGAAATGCCGCACCATGTTCAGGTCGTGGCTGATGAAGATCAGCCCCAGGTCCCGCTCACTGACCAGTTCCTCGAGCACATTGAGCACCTGGCGGCGCACCGAGACGTCCAGTGCGGAGGTGGGCTCGTCGGCGATGATCACTTGCGGATCGGTGATCACCATCATTGCGATCATGATTCGCTGACCCATGCCACCCGACACCTCGTGCGGGTACAACTCGTAAACCCGCGCCGGTTCGCGGATGTGCACTTTGGCGAGCATATCCAGCGTGCGTTCGCGGGCTTCCTTGCGCGACACCTTGTGGTGCGCCAGGTACGCCTCGGCAATCTGTTCGCCCACCTTGATCACCGGATTGAGCGAGTATTTGGGGTCCTGCATGATCATCGACATGCGCCGCCCACGGATGCTCTGGATCTGTTTTTCGCTGCATTCGAGCAGGTTGACGTCACCGAAGCGCAGGGTTTTGGCGGTGATGCGTGCGCTTGCCGGGTGCAGGCGCAGCAGGCTGCGGCCGACCGTGGACTTCCCCGAGCCGGACTCGCCAACGATCGCCAGTTTCTCTCGGCCCAGGGTAAACGATACGTCGCGCACCGCTGCCGTGGTCTTGCCAGCGTTATGAAACTCGACCCGCAAATCTTCTACCGCAAGCTTGATCTGTGACATGGCTGTTGTCCTTATTGTTGTCATTCGCTGCGTGGATCAAGTACGTCGCGCAGGCCATCGCCGAGCAGGTTGAAGGCCAGGCTGACCAGCATGATGGTCGCGCCGGGCGCTGCCACCAGCCACCAGCTTTCCAGCATGTAGCGGCGGCCGCTGGAGATCATCGCGCCCCATTCCGGCAGCGGTGCCTGTGCGCCCAGCCCCAGGAAGCCCAGTGCGGCAGCAGTGAGAATGATGCTGGCCATGTTCATGGTCAGGCGGATGATCACCGAAGACAGACACATCGGGATGATGTGGCGGCCGATGACCCGCACCGACGACGCACCTTGCAGTTTCACCGCGACCACGAAGTCGGCGTTGCGCAGTGACAGGGTTTCGGCCCTTGCCAGGCGTGCAATCGGTGGCCAGGCGGTGAGGGCGATGGCGATCACGGCATGCTCGAGGCCCGGGCCGAGGGCTGCGATGAATGCCAGTGCCAGCACTAGGCTGGGGAACGAGATGAAGATGTCGGTGATGCGCATGAACAGGCTGTCGACCCAGCCACCGAAGTAGCCCGACACCGTGCCGATCAGCAGGCCGATGGGGCCGACGATGACGGTCACCAGCATCACGATGTACAACGTGATGCGCGAGCCGTACACCAGACGGCTGAACACGTCGCGGCCATACTCGTCGGTGCCGAACCAGTTCTGTGCGCCGGGGTTGCGCAGTGCGGCGGACAGGTCCTGGGCCAGCGGATCGTGGGTCGCGATCCAGGGGGCGAACAGGGCGACGATCATCAGCGTGCCGATCACGATCAGACCGGCCAGGGTCATCGGGTTGCGCAACAGAAAGCGCATCAGCCGGGCACTGCTGGTGGTGAACGCGGCAAGGCTTGAAGTGGGCGCCTGAAACGTCGATTTGGCGCTGCTAGTCATGGAAGTCGTCATCAGCGGGTTCTCGGGTCGAAGACTTTGTAGAGGGCGTCACTGATCTGGTTCAGGACCACGAAGATCAGGCCGATCAACAAGACGCAGGCCATTACCGCGTTCATGTCACCGAGCAGCAGGCTGCTGGTCAGGTATTGGCCAAAGCCGGGCCAGGCGAATACGGTTTCGATCAGCACCGCGCCTTCCAGCAGGCCGCCGTAGGCGAGGGCGACGATGGTCAGCAACTGCACGCGAATGTTGCGGAACGCATGGCCCCAGATGATGCGTCGTTGCGACAGGCCTTTCACCCGGGCGGTGATGATGTATTCCTGCGACAGCTGTTCGAGCATGAAGCTGCGGGTCATGCGGCTGATATAAGCCACCGAGTTGAAGCTCAGGATCACCGCTGGCAGCAGGATGTGGCGCAGTGCACTGCGAAACGCCTCCCAGTCACCGGACAGCGCGGTGTCGATCAACAGCAGTCCGGTGCGGGTTTCGATCAGGCCGTCGTAGGCCAGGCCGATGCGCCCGACGCCGCCTGCCCAGCCCAGCCAGGCGTAGAACACCAGGAAGGCCATCATGCCCAGCCAGAAGATCGGGGTTGAGTAACCGAACAGGGTGATGACCCTTGCCACATGGTCGCCGGCGCGGCCCTGATGAGTGGCGGCGTACACGCCCAGCGGCAGACCGAGCAGCACGCCGAACAGGATGGCCAGGGTCGCCAGTTCCAGCGTGGCCGGAAACACCCGTGCGATGTCTTCGATCACCGGATGCCCGGTGAGCAGCGCCTTGCCCAGATCGCCATGCAGCAGGTCCTTGAGGTACATGACGAACTGGGTGGTCAGTGGTTTGTCCAGCCCCAGTTCCTGATAGGCCTGGGCGTAGGCGGCGGCGTCTGCGTCCGGTCCGACGATGGCCAGCACCGGGTCCAGCGGCATGACCCGGCCAATGAAGAAAGTGAGCAACAGCAGGCCGAACAGGGTCGCCGCCACTGATCCGCTGCGACGGGTGCCATGGGCGACCCGACTGCTCCAAAATGAAATCGATGCACTCGACATGGTTATTCCTGCCTTGGCTTGAGCGATTGAACGCGTGTGTTCAGCGTTGCTTGTAGACGTCACGCAGGCGCGTGGTGGCGGCGCTGTGCCCCAGGTACTCACGCACGTCGGCGTGAATCACCACCTCATCCGTCATCTGCGACACCGGCATGATCGGTCCGGCCTTCTTGTCGTAGAGGGTCTGGATGCGTTGGTAGTCCGCCAGTTGCTGCCCGGCATCTCGTTCGCGTTCAGCCTGCTCGATCAGTTGGTTGATCTCGGCGTCGTAGAACGACGTGCGCCAGCCCTGGAAGTTGCTCAGCCTGGCTTCCTCGCGGTTGTCCGGGTTATAGATCAGGGCGCGCAGGCTCGAGTGGGGGTGACGTTCGGCTCCGCCACCGCCACGACCGACCAGAATGTCGAAGCGTCGGTCACGCATCGCGCCGTAGATCTGGTTGCCGGTGCCGGTGATGATGTTGGCCTGAATACCCGCTTGAGCAAGGGTGGATTGCAGGCTGGTGGCGATGTTGATGAAGGGCGAATCGGTGAGCGAGCGGATAGTGATCCTGAAGCCATCCGGATACCCGGCCTCGGCCAGCAGACGCTTGGCTTGCGTCACATTCAGCGCATAACCGGGATCGTCCAGGCGGGCGGCCAGACCCAGTTGCAACGGGCGCTGATTGATCAGGCCATAGTGCGGCATGACCACGTTGTTGATGCCTTGGTAGTCGATCAGCGAGCGAATCGCCTGACGTACCCGGATGTCCTTGAACAGCGGCTGTTCCATGCTCAGGGCGACGTAGTAGATCGTACCGCGCGGAATGGTCTGTACCGTCACCTCGTCCGAGCGGGTAAGGGCCTTGATATCGGTGGCGGCCATGCCGCGTGCCACGTCCAGATCGCCGCGTTCGACCATCAGCCGCAGTGCCTGGGATTCGGTCATGTTGCGCATGATCACCCGACGCATCTTGGCCGGACCCCGCCAGTACTGATCGAAACGGCTCATCAGGATCACGTCGTTGGCGCGCCAGATGTCGAGCTTGAACGCGCCGGAGCCCGCGGTATTGGTTGTCAGCCAGCCAGCGCCGAGGTCATCGCCTTTGGCGTGCTGCAGGGCGGTAAGGCGGTCGATGATGAAAGCGCTTGGCGAAGTCGCCAGGGTGTTGAGCACCAGCATCGGGTCGGTGGCTTTGGGCAGTTCGAGCACGAAGGTCGACGGGCCTTCGGCGCGCATGAGTTCGCTGACGTTCTTGCTGGTGTAGCCGTAGGCTTTCCAGGTCGAGGCCAGCGCCTTGTTCAGCGTCACCACGCGCTGCAGCGACCAGGCAACATCCTGAGCGGTCACCGCGTTGCCTGAGTGAAAAATCACGCCGGGGCGCAGGTGAAAGGTCAGTCGCATGCGGTCGGGGCTGATCTCCCAGCGCTCGGCCAGCGCCGGAATCAAGCGGTCGGGCTGCGCTGCATCCTGTTCCAGCAGCATGTCGTAGACGTTGGAGTTGACCTCGGCGACTTCCAGTCCGGTGGCGCCGGCCGGGTCCAGAGACAGCAGATTGATCATGCTCATGCCGACCACCAGTTGATCCACCGGTGTTTCGCCTCGCGCCGAGGCGGGCAGGGTGTGCATGAGTGTCGCCGTCATGGCGACGCAAAGCAGCCAGGTCAGGCGCTTGGGCCAGAGCTTCATGGGTGCGGTCCTTTTTTATAGTTATTAAGACGCTTGTTTGTCGAACTACTTTAGCGAAGGGCGCTGCGAGCACCCTTCGTTGCGCTGCCGGTCAGTAGCGCTCCAGCGTATGGGTCTCGATGTAGCTGAAGTTGATGTCTTCGCCCAGGCCGGGTTTCTCGCTAAGGTGCACGAAGCCGTCTTTGTCCATTGGGTCGACCAGTGTATTGAGGTAGGCCGGTACGTCATCGTAGTCGAGAAAGGGGTGCAGCAGTCCGCGTTCGTACCAGCGACAGTTGCTGATGGCACCGACCACGGCGAGGTTGGCGGCGCCGTTGCCGTGGACTTCGCAATCCATGCCGAACGATTCGGCCAGGTGTGCAACTTTGAGGCACGGTCCGATCCCGCCGACACCAGCCACGCCGGCACGCAGGATGTCGCAGGATTTATGGGTAACCCAGCTGGCACGGCTGTGGTATTTGCCCGCAATGCTCTCCGGGCCGAGCACTGGAATGTCCAGATTCGCTGCCAGCCAGGCGTAGGATTCGGCGGAGTCTTCCATCATTGGTTCTTCGAACCAGGCGAAGTCGAGCTTTTGCAGTTCGCGTCCGATGTACAGCGCATCGGTGCGGCTGTACCAGTGATAACCGTCGAGCATCAAGGCGATGTCCGGCCCGACGGCTTCACGCACGGCGGCGCAGGCCTGCACGTCCATGCGCGGATCCGGCGCGAAGGAAATCGGTGGCATCCAGGTGTGCAGCTTGATGCCTTTGTAACCGCGCTGCACCAGTTTTTCGGCGAACTGGCCGTACTCGTCCGGGGTTGAAAGGCCGCCGGGCAGGTCATCGCCGCACATGGTCGAGCCGTAGGCCAGTACCTTGTCGCGGAAGCCACCCAGCAGTTTGTGAACCGGTTGTTTCAGAACGCGTCCCGCCAGATCCCACAGCGCCTGTTCCACCAGAGCCAGCGCACGATCGGTGAGCTGGCTGGCGCTGCCGCGTTGCCAGTGGGCCAGTTCCTGCCAGATCTTTTCGCGGTTCATGGGGTTCTGGCCGATCAAGACCTTTTTGACGAACGACTCGATGATGTGGGGGCGGATCAACTCAGGCGGACCAAAGGAAAAGCCTTCGCTGCCATCGTTGCAGGCAATCCGCAGCATGGCCATTTTGACCGGTTTTTCTTCGCCGGGATGGGCGTGGCCGGCGCTGTCTACTGCGCGTCGGGAGGGGAAGGTAAAGACGTCGACACTGACCGATGTGATGTTCATGAGGGCCTTCAGCATTATTGTAGTTATTCGATGACTTCTAGTATGTCGTCATACAACACTGAGGCGAGTATTTGCGCTTTTGTAGGACGATGTCAAGGGTCGTATGACGTCTTTATACGATATAAACAGCCCTTATACGGCGATATTCTCTGCGCATAACGAATGTTTGGGGATTGGGAAGGAGGTACGACGCTTTGTAAGTCGTCATACCTTGTGGCAGGGCATATGCCGCGCCGCCCGGCTTCAGGAAAGCGCGATGGCGCAGGTCTGGGATCGAAGGTCCAGCGTGTGCGAGAACAGCCGGGCGACGGCGGGTTGATGACTGATACCGATGACCAGCGTATTCGGCAGCGCCTGGCGGACAGTGTCGAGCACCTGACAGGCACTCGGCTCGTCCAGTTGATTGGTCGCTTCATCCAGATACAGCGTCTGCGGTGCGCACAGTAAGGCGCGGGCCAGGCCGATGCGTTGCTGCTCGCCACCGGATAATTCACGGCTCCATTCACGCTCGTGCTCAAGACTGTCGATCAGTTGCGGCAGGCCTACCTGATGCAGTACCGACACCAGCACTTCGTCCGCCGGGCAATCGGTGGCCGGATACGCCAGCAATTGCCGCAGCGGCAGGCCGGGCAGATAGGGCTGTTGCGGGATCAGCAGGCTGGTGCCGCCAGGCAGTTGCCAGGTGCCACGGTAGTAGGGCCACAACCCTTGGAGCGTGCGCAGCAGGCTTGACTTGCCGATGCCACTGCGTCCGGCAATCCGCAGCCACTGGCCGGGCCCGGCGATGAAATTCAGCGGGCCCAGCAACAGGCTGCCATCGGCGCGGTGGATGTCCAGGTTTTCAACCCGCAGCACCGCGCCGAATTCAGGCGCGCAGACTTGAGCGCGAGTGGTTTCGATGGCCTGTTGAAACTGGCCCAGCCGCTCGACCGTGGCAGCCCAGGCGGCCAGTCGGGGATACACATCGATAAACCAGCTCAGTGAGCCTTGCACCAACTGGAAAGCATTGCGGATCTGCATCAGGCCGCCCAGCGTGATGGTCTTGGCGAGAAAGGCGGGGAGTGCGGCAAACACCGGAATGGTCCGGCTGACCCGGTCGTAACTGACGGTGAAGAACTGCAGCTTGCGCATACGGTTCATCAGCTGCCACCAGTTACCGGCGATGTGTTCGAAGCGCTCGCCCAACTGCCGTTGCTCGACCGCCTCACCGCGATACAGCGCAATCTGTTCGGCATGGTCGCGCTTGCGCAGCAGGCTGGCGCGAAAGTCCGCTTCGTAGCGCTGCTGCTGGTAATTGAGCGGTTGCAACGGGCGACCGATGAAGTGCGTGAAGGCGGTACCGAGCAGGGTGTAGGCGACGGCAATCCACAGCAGGTAGCCGTGAATCGTAACGTCCTGACCGAGGACCTGAAAATTCAGGACGCCGGACAGGTTCCACAGCACCACGGCAAACGCACCGACCTGCGCAGTGTTGATGATCAGCGAAGCCAGCAGTTCGACGCTGCGATCAACCATGACCGCAATGTCTTCGGCGATCCGCTGGTCCGGGTTGTCCGGTTCACCGGTCAGGCCCAGTCGGTAATACGCCTGACCCTGCATCCAGTTTTCCAGCGTGCTGGCGGTCATCGCTCGACGCCAGCGCAGCACCAGCGCTTTGCGCAGCCATTCCAGGTACACCATGATCACCACGTAGGCGGCGATGTAGATCACGTATTCGCCCATCAGCGCGTACAGCGCCTGGGTATTGAACCCGCCCAGTGCGTCGAAGAAGGTCTTGCTCCAGGTGTTGATCAGCACGTTGACCTGCACCACCAGAAGTCCCAGGCCGATGACGCTGGCCAACAGCACCCAGGACAGCCATTGCCTGCGGTCCAGCCAGTAGGGCGCGGCCAGTCGATAGAAGGTTTTGAGGGTGTTCATTGTCCAGCCAACGCCTCGGTCGCGGTTTTCGGAGCAGGCAGCAGGCGTAGCTGCACCTGGTTCGTGGCGTTGAACAATTCGCCCGCCAGGCGCTTGAGGGCAGTGACGGTCAGCGCGTCGGGCAGCCGGGCCTGTTCGGTCAGGTAGCGTGGATCGCCCCAGTGCCGCTCGCTGAGAATCAATCGACGCAGTTGAGTCTGTGGATCGTCCCGGCGCAGGCGCTCCTGTTGTTCAAGGTGACGGCGGGCCGCGGCCGCATCCTTTTCGCTGACATGGGCCGGCAGTGTTGCCAGTGTCTTTCGCGCCAGTTGCCACAATTCTTCGACGCGTGCCGGATCGCTGCTGAAACTCAGGCGGCTTTCGATACGCTGGTGTTGCTGACTCAGCGTGCTGTCGAAGGACAGCCGGTAGACCCCGGAGGCCTCGCCGCGCAGTTGCTGTTTGAGCGCTGCGTTGGCGATGTCCTGAAGCGCCGAAATACGCGCTGCGTCCTCGGGCGTCCACGGGTGCGGTTTGAAGGTCAGCACGTTCAACAAGGCTCGCGGCTCGATGCCGATCGCCAGCGATTGTTGATGACGGCCGTCGCGCTGCACCCTGACAGTTGGCTGCAGCGGCGCACCACGCTTGATCGCCGCGAGTTCGCGTTCGACCAGCGGTTGCAGCACTTGCGGTTCGACATCGGCCATCAGGTAGTAGGTCGCCGGTGCCCGACTCAGGCGTTGCCAGTCGCTGTTCAACTGCTCGGGCTGCACCTGCGCCACCTCGTCGGCGCCCGGCGTGAACCAGTCTTCCTGCCCGTATTGCAATACCCGCAAGGCCTGGTCCTGCTGCTCGCGAACGTTATGTGTCTTGCGTGACAGGCTGTCCGCCAGTTCATCCCGCGCCTGTTCAACCGCTGTGTCGTCGATACGGACCACTGACTGGCTGAGCCGATAGGTTTGCAGCAATGCCTGCAAACGCTGCGCTGCGGGAAGATCCTTTTTGGCGTCCGCCGTCGAGACATCGATCTGCAGCCGATCCGCCTGCTGGTTTAGCGACAGGCTGGTGCCCGACTCACTGCGCCAGCGACGAATCTGTTCTTCGCTCCAGCCCTCGGGCGCGCTTTGTCCAGCCAGTTGCGCGGCCATCTGACTGCGCCAGTAAGGCAATCGGGGCGTCATGAAGCCTGCGCTCGAGTCGGCCTGCATCACCAGTCGGCCGTTGTCGCCATTGCGCTTGAGCCAGATCAGCGTGTCGCCATTACTCAATTGCCAGTGTTCGACGTTCTGCCCGGTAAACCGTTTGCGATCAATGACGGTGCCAGGGCTGCCGGCGTCCGGCGCGTCGGGCAGATCCTGCGTGTGGATCTGATCGCTGGATGCCGCAGTTTGCGGGGCGGCCAGTTCGCTGGCGCGCACTTGAGTCATCAACCGTTGCACCGCATCGACCGTCGGCACATCGAGCGCCGTCAGGCCCGGAGCTGACAATTGCAGTACTCGATCCTGGTTGTCGGTCCAGCGCTTGAACCGGGCGTTCAGGTCATCGAGCGTGACGGTGTCCAGCACTGCGAGGTATTGCGTGGCGATCTCGCGTTTGCTGGAGAGCACCTTGTCGGGTGCGGTCGCGTCGTTCAGGTCGGTAACCCATTGTTCGAAGTCACGGGGTTTGTCTTCGACGAGCATTCGTCTGGCGACGGCGCGAATGGCTCCGCGCTCCTTGTCCATGTCCGTCGCTTGCAGGCCGAAACGGCGCAGGCGTTCGATCTCGTTCAACAGCTGTCGTAAGGCAACGTCATGTGACTGGCCGTCCACACCTGCCGCAATGCCCAGCACGCTGGAGCGTTCGCCGATCAGGCTCTTCTGCACCGTCAGGCTGCGCACGCCGGGCTCGCGGGGCTGACGTCGCAACCGGGCCTGCAAGGCGTTCAGGGTCAGGCGATCGATCAGGCGCTCCCGGGTTCCGTCCAGCGTCGGCGCACGGCTGGCCGGTTCATGCAGACGAAACAGCAGGCTCACCTGATTGCTGCCGCTCTGGCTGTCCTGCAGACGCACCACTTTCAGCGTCGGGTGCAATGGCAGTTCTCGATAGTCCTTGTCCGGCAGATGTCCCGGTTTTGCCTGACCGAACCAGTGCTCGATGCGTGCGGGTAGCGTCGTCGGGTCAATGTCGCCCACCACGGTCAGTAGCATGTTGTTGGGGACGTACCAGCGTTTCTGAAAATCCTTGAGGCTGGTGAGCGGCGCCGAGCGAATCGCGGCTTCGTTGCCGATGGTGCGATGCGCCGGGTAGCGCGAGCCGATGCGCTGTGACGCGGTACGCTGATCGTTCATGCGCTGCGCAACGCCAAGGCCGCCGCGCCACTCTTCGATGACGATCAGGCGTTCACGCTCCAGGTTGTCCGCGCTGTAGTCCTGCGCCAGGGTCAGGATCGACAGGGCCTGCAACGCCTGCTCGACCTGTGCCGCGCCACCCGGCGGACTGAGCAGGTATTGGGTGCGGTCGTAGTTGGTCACGGCGTTGTAGTGACGGCCCTGAGTCCAGCCCCACTGGTTCATGAGGCTGCGAATGGTCTGCGGCTGCGGACCACGGCTGTAGAAATTAAGATGCTCGACCATGTGTGCGACGCCCACCTGATCGTCCGCTTCATCCACTGAGCCAGCCTTGACAGTCAGGCGCATGTCGATGCGACCCGGCTGGCTGGCTTCGCGCACCAGGCGGTATTGCAGGCCATTGCTCAATTGCCCGCGAGTGATCTGGCTGTCCCAGTCCCGAGGCTGTCGGCTGTCGGAAAACTGCGCGCAGCCGACCAGCATCCACAAGCCGGTCAGGCTCACGATTATCTTGTTCATCAGGTATCCCGGTTCAAAGCGTTTTACAGGTGTGGGCGAAAAGCCCGCGGTCAGAAGCGGTAACCGACTTCCAGCCAGTACTGGCGGCCGACTTCGTAGCTGCTGCCGCCGTTTCGGCTGACAATGGAGTTGACCCGGTCGGCCACGTTGGTCACGTCAACCGCGACGAACACGGCCTCGTCCTTGTTGGTCGGTAGTTCCCAGTCCACGCGCATATCCCAGGTCGGCGCGGCATTGACCCGCTCGGTCTCGAAGACCGAAACGCTTTTGCCGTCGATGATCACATCATCGTTGGTGCTGACGATCTGGTCGTACGGGCCGCGATAACGCAGGAAGTTGCTCCAGGTCAGGTGCAGTTGCGGGATCTCGGTGATGGTTGTCATGCGCGCCGTCCATGGCCGATTGAAGTTGCTGGCAGGCAAGTCGCTGTACTTGATCAGGCTGCCGTCGAAGAGCACGTCATCGTTGAGCAACAGTTCGGAGTTGATGGCGTCGTCGTAGTTGCCGTAGGCGTCGCGGGTTCGCGACCAATCGAATGCCATCTGCACGCTGGTGCGGGTGCCCTGAAACTTCAGTTCCTGCAGCGGCGTGACGCTCAACGTCACGTTGTCGCTCTCGCTGGAGCCTTCGTTGGTGTAGGTGTAGTACTCGGTCACGTAACCCGGCTCGCTGGGCAGACCCTGCACACGCGCCAGCGAACGGTTGATCTTGTCTTTACCTTTGCGGTTGACGTATTTCAGGCGAAAGTCGGTGTCCAGCCAGCGTTGATCCAGACCCAGGGTCAATTCGTCGTCATAGGGAATGTCCAGTGTCGAGAATTTGCTGAGGCTGCCCTGACGCGTGCCGCTCCATGCGCTGGTCTGGGTGGTGCGTGTGTAGCTGGTCAGCAATGAATTGCGGCCGTCGGCCAGGCGGTATTTGAACAGGTTGCGGCCGTAATAGCGGTTGGCACCGAACACCACAACCGTGCTGCGATCGCCGAATACGTCGTAGTCACCGGAGAAGCGCGGCGCGACGGTTTTCTTTTCCATGTAGTCATCGCCTTCAAAGCGCAAGCCGGGACGCAGGGTCAACTGGCCCAGTTCAATTTTGTCCTGAATGAAGAACGCATATTTGTTTTCGGTTTCTTCGAGCTTGCCTGCGCCGTATTCCGTCCGGCGATTGGCGTACTGGCGACGGTTGCCGTTGAGCAGCGGGCTGACCGAGCACAACGTGTCGCTGCCGCAGGCGGTGCCGTTATCGCGAGTAAAGCCGGTGGCTGCGGTCACCGTGTCCGGGCGTTCCCAGGTCGCGGTCTGATGCGACAGTTCCATGCCGGTGGTAAACGTGTGTCCTGTACCCGCGAGTTGCACCGGCAGCCAGTCAGCCTTGGTGGTGTAGGTCACGCCTCGCTGGGTCTGCTCCAGCGAGCCGAACGCGCCGTCGGCACTGCGCGCGGTGTTGCTGCTCGGGTTGCCCCAGTTTTTGGCCTGCGAGTAATACCAGTTGGTGTAAGCGTCCGACTCGGCATCCCGGGAACTGGTGAGATGGGTCAGCGCCAGCGTGTGGGTCCAAGTGGCGTTGTCGGCCAGCCAGGTGGCTTTCAGCGAACCCTGATAACCGCCGCCTTCGGTGGTGAAGCCGGAGTTGGTGCGGTTGGCCTGAAAGTAATAACTTTCTTGCGGCGCATAGGTCAGCGAGGTATCGAGGGTCAACCGGTCGTTGACGTTCCAATAGGTCTTGGCCAGGTAGTTGTCGATGCGTCGCGTCTGATCCTTTTTGTTATCGGCGTTGGGGCTGGTGTAGCCGTTTTCATAGGCGTTGAGGCCAATGGTCGAGCGTTTCTGGGAGAAATTGAGGATCGCGCCGAAGTCTTCGGTGAGATGGCCTTCCAGGGTGCCACGCACAGTGGTCTTGTCGAAGTCCGGTTGATATTGCTCATCGGACGCATTATCGAAATTTTCCTGATCGTCCTTGCTGATGTGGTATCTGGTCCACGCCGAACGGGTCATCGATGCCGAAATCTTGCCGTGCAGTTCCTGGGTCGGTTTACGGGTCACGGCGTCCACCACGCCGCCGTTGAAACCGCCGTATTGCGCCGGAACGTTGCTGTCGTAAACGCGTACTTCCTGCAACAGGTCGGCGTCCAGCGCAATGCCGTGGGAGCGGCTGGGGGCGGAGTCGAATTGCCGGACCGAGTTGTAGTCATGCTCGCCGGGGTCCAGATCGTTGTTGATCGAGATACCGTCGATCATGAAGTTATTCTGGTAATACTTGGCGCCGTTGATGCTGATGTCGGCGGGGTCGATTTCGCCCGGCGAATTGGAGCTTTGCTGGTTGCTGTCGAACTGCACGCTGGGGTGCATGCGCAGCAGGGTGGTGATGTCGCCATTGGCGCCGGGGAACGCCTGAATCGCTTTGCGGCCAATGACGGTTTCACCCTGAAAACTGTTGTCTTCGGGCTGACCCAGCACCACCGTGCTCTGCAATTCCATCGGCTTGTCGAAGGCCTGACTGCTGACAGGGCGGAACAGCAGGCTGCCTTGCTCGTAGCGCCACTCGATACCGCTGCCGGACAACAGCTTTTTCAACGCCTGCTCGCTGCTCATCTGGCCTTGAACCGCCTGAGAGTAGCGGTTGGCCAACAGACCGGGATCGACCGAAACTTGCAGGCCGCTCTGCTGGCCGAAGCTGATCAGCGCCGCGTCGAGTTTCTGTACCGAAATATCGAAGCTGTGCAGGGTCTGCAGGATCGCATCACGTTCGTTCAGCGCTTCGCTGGCCATGACCGTCTGGCCGCCAAGCGCCCAGCACAGGCTCAGGGCGCTCAGATGCGCAGCGTGATTCGAGCGTTTGCGGATCGCCTTGGCCGGGTTTTGCGAAAGCTGAATGTTCGGTGTCATCCCACGTCCCTATGCGAGTCTCGGCCCGCAATCTTTGAATGAGAATTGATCTCAATGTGTGTGCGAGTCAAAGGACGGGGCAGCAACCGGGATTTTCAGAAAAAACCTAAAATATTTTTCATCTGGCGCAAGCGTCCGGCCCAGGCAGAACGGTCAGTCAGGCGCGAGCGTGATGGCACGGGGCTTTCACCCGATCTAACGGCCTGTCTGCAGGTTCATAAGGCATTGAAGGGGGCCGTGCGCCGCAACGTCTTTTTCACATCTTCTTCACCGCGCCCGCACGAGGCTGAACCTATCGTTGCCGCAACTGAAATCACCCTGACACCCAGTACAGGAGCGGCCCTGTGGCGCGCAGTTCAACCAGCAGATACGCGTTCATCACCAAACCCTGGCTGTTCAGGCCCAGTACCGAAAAACGGCTGTTGACCAATCGCCATATCGCCTTGATGCTGGCCGTCGTGGCGCTCGCGGCCATTGGCGTCTGGTTCGCCACGGCGTTCAAGGCGACACACGTGGTGGATCTGGGCGCCAGCGGCATGATGAAAAAATCGGGACTTTATGCCCGCTGGAAGCAAGGCGACGTGGTGATCATGATCCGCCATGCCGAGCGCTGTGATCGCTCCAGCAATCCCTGCATGGCTGACGCGCAAGGCATCACGCTCAAGGGCAGTGAAGCGGCGCTGGCGGTCGGCAGCGGCCTGAAAAGACTGGGTTTGACCAACGCCCGGATGATTACCAGCCCCAGAATGCGCACCCAGCAGACCGCCGACCTGATTTCGGGCCGCGCGGTCGCCAACGAAGCCTGGCCCAACGACTGCAACGGCGGTTTCAACAAGGCCGTGCAAGCGCACAAGATCAAAGGCGAAAACCTGATTCTCGTCACTCACAGCGGCTGTATCGATCAGTTCGAACGCAAGCTGGGCGTGCCTTTCAATGAGCGTTCCAGCGCTTACGCCGAAGCCGTGTTCGTGCAGGTGGACGGCACGCACACACCGAAAATCCTCGGTTCACTGAACGCCCGTCAATGGGCAGACCTTGACAGCGAGCAATTCAATTGAAGACCAACGCCAGTCCCCGTTACACCTTCTATCGCAACCATCTCGGGCTTCCGGCGCTGCTGGCGGTGCTGGTGTTCGTCACATTCGACCTGACACACTTGGACATCGCACTGAGCAACCTGCTGTTCGATCCGGCGGCGGGGGTCTTTCCCATCGGGCAAAGCCATCTGTTCGAAAAGATCACCCACAACTGGGCGCGGATCATTCCGAACTGGACCGGTGAGCTGGCGATCATTGGCGCATTACTGTCGTTGATCTGGCCCGCGCTGAACTACCGTCCGAACGCTCGCCTGACGCGTTGGGTAAAACGCAGTCGGGGTGCAGGTGCACTGCAATTCTTCAGTCGGCACCGGCGGGATTTCCTGTTCGTGATCGTCGCCTTCGCCTTGAGTGCCGGCATGATCCATTTCCTGAAAAGTCACACCAGTGTCTATTGCCCGGTCGAAACCACGCTATACGGTGGCGCACAGGCTCAGGTCGAGTGGTTCAGTAACTTCAACCTCTTCCACGAAGCAGGTGCCGGGCGTTGCTGGCCTGGCGGCCATGCGTCGAGCGGGTTCAGTCTGTTTGCCCTGTACTTCGTGGCACGTCGTTATCGGTGGCAGCATTCGAAAAGCCTGCTGGCCGGCGTGCTGGTGCTGGGCATGATCTACGGCACCACTCGGGTTCTTCAGGGCTGGCACTTCATGTCGCATACCTTCTGGGCCGGGATCGTGGTGTGGCTGAGCATGCTGCTGGTAGCGCTGTGTTTTTACGGCCGGTCCAGGTTGCAGCAACCGCTGTCTCGCGCACCTGAGCGCTTGCCTGCAATGGCAGGTTCCGGACTGGCCGGATAGGAAACGGGAACGCGCCCCCATGAACATTCTGGTCATCGAAGATCACCGCGACATTCACGATAACCTGCTGGAGTTTTTCGAGCTGAGAGGGCACGCGGTCGAGGGCGCACTCGATGGCTTGAGCGGTCTGCATCTGGCCGCGTCGAAACGCTTTGACGCGATCATTCTCGACATCATGCTGCCCGGCATCGACGGCAATCAGATTTGCCGGAGTCTGAGGCAGTATTCGCAATCGGAAGTCGCGATCGTCATGCTCAGCGCCCGCGACGAACTGGAAGACCGCCTGATCGGGTTCAAGGTGGGGGCGGACGATTACATCACCAAGCCATTCGCCATGTCCGAGGTGCTGGCC
Organism: Pseudomonas floridensis; assembly: GCF_002087235.1. GTDB lineage: Bacteria > Pseudomonadota > Gammaproteobacteria > Pseudomonadales > Pseudomonadaceae > Aquipseudomonas > Aquipseudomonas floridensis. Next base: position 99,161 of record NZ_MUIO01000015.1, read on the forward strand.
AGGGTCGAAGCCGTGGTCGGTCGTCGTCAGCGCAAGGATCACCGCCAGATGGTGGTCGCCGACCTGGTGTTCGATCTGGATACGCTGGAGGTCTCGCGAGCCGGCGTGTCCTTGAAGCTCAATCCGACCAATATGAAATTGCTGGAACTGCTGATGCGCAAGAGTCCGCACATCGTCAAAAGGGCGGAGCTTGAGCACGTCCTGTGGGGGCGGGACGCGCCGAAGAGTGACAGCCTGCGCAGCAACATTCATACGCTCAGACGCGTGCTGGACAAAGACTTCGACGTACCCTTGCTGCACACCGCGCACGGCCTGGGCTACAAATTGTGCGAGCAGCGAACTGTCGGTGATGTGCCGGACAGATTGCCTTTCAGTCGAAACTGAACAGCCGCTGGATCAGCGTCGGTGTACTGCCGGTCCAGCGTTTGAACGAGCGGCGAAAGTTCGCCGGATCGGTGAAATTCAAGTGCTCGGCTACCGCCTCGTTGCTCATCCCCTTGAACTGATACAGGTACAGCGCGACATGCTTGCGTGCCAGGTCGTGCCGGGCCTGAAAGCAGGTGCCGTGTTTATGCAGTTTGCGTTTCAGGGTCGCCGGGCTCATGGCAAAGGCTTGCGCCACCTGTTCCAGATTGGGCGCGTCGCGCACGTTGTCCGTCAGGTGTTGATGCAGCCGGTCGAGCAGGCTGACGCGCATGCCCAGCGCGGCCAGTTGCGCCGTCGCTTCCTGCAGGGCAACCTGCGCCGCGATCGGTGCCGCACCCGGCCACGGGCGGGTCAGACAGTGTCTGGGCACACGCATCATGTCCAGCGGGCGATCGAACAGCGTGTGTTCGCCCAAGTGCACCCAATACTGTTCGACGTAGCGCGGCTCGTGATGGCTGAAGCTGCATTCCCACGGCAGTCGTTCACCGCTCAGGTGTTGACTCATGGCGACCATCGAGGTCATTGCAGCTTCGAGTAGAAACACCTGTTGCTCGCCCGCCCCGCAGCTGTCCCGCCAGTAGAGGTAGGCGAAATGCTCGTCCAGTTCCAGACGAGGCGTCAGCAGCGGACTGAGCAGGGCGCGTTGATGGATCAGGATTTCCAGTGCCTGATGCAGGTTCTGGGCATGGCGCAATGCGTGACTGGCCGCGCCGTAATGTCCGGGAAACAGACGCTGACCGAATAGAAAACTGGTGTCGTCGGCTTCCATCTGCCGCTGTGCGTTGCCGATCAGAACGAAAAATTGCTGCGGGCTCAGGCGCGTTTTGCCTGCGGCGATGTCGTCGTAGAACAGCCCCGTGCCTTTGAGCAGACGATGGCTGTCGATCCCTCGGGACAACGCCAGGTCGATCAGCGTGGCGGGCTGGTAATGGCCGGGAATGAAGCGGCTGTCGGCTTCGTACCAATCGCTCTTGAGGGTCACGGCCGGCCTCATGCAGTTTGCGGCAGCGGGCGTCTGGCCCGCGCCAGCGACAGGTTGAGGCGTCTGAGCAGGTTGTCCGGCGTTTCATTGAGGGCCATGACCACGGCGACACTCGCCGACAAGTGGATCCGCTCGCCCTGTTGCCGACTCTTGTGGGCCAGGCTGGTAACGGCCTGTTGCAGTTCCAGTGCCAGCACTTGGGCCTGGCTTTCGCCGGTATTGGGCAGCAACACCACGAACCGGTCGCCGGCCAGACGGCAGAGCAGATCCTGACGCCGCAGGTTCAGGACCAGCAGGTGGCTGAGCGCCGACAGCACTTCATCGCCTTCGGCATGACCATAGGCGTGGTTGATGGCGCTGAAACCGTCGACGTCCACCGCCAGCAGCGACAGGGGCTGCTGTTCGGTCAGGCTCTGCTCCAGGCTCAACACCAACTGGCGCTTGAGGTAGTCCGCGCTGCCCAGCGGAGTGAGCTTGTCGTACAGCCGGTGCTCGCGAAAGCCGCGCTCGCGTTTTTCCATCTGAGCGCTAATCGCCAGTTGTTCGCGGTGCCAGTGATAGATGCCGATGGTCAGCAGGATCAGACCCACCGGCATCGGCCCGGACTCCAGCCAGTGATCCCACTCGATCTCGCTGGGCAGGCGGATGAACTCATCCAGCGCGTCGATCCACCAGGAAAAGAACACGCAGCTCAGGCCGATGGACAGGTAGTTGGTCACCCGTCCCGCCGGTCGACTCTTGAACACCAGAAACAGCCAGATCAGCGACAACAGCGCCGAACCGCCTTCACCGACAATGTCCAGCCACTTCCACTCGCTGACGTATTTGATATCGCCAAAGGCCAGAAACGCCAGCAGGCCGAGGTTGGACGCAATCAGCAGAATGGCGAGTTTCCAGCGGTGGGGTTGGATGATCCTGAACATGGCCGATGGTGCTCCTGAAATGCTGATTGTCGGCCAGCAAACCAGATGCGCATGACACTTGCGTGACGGGCAAAGGCCGACGGGACAGGTCGAATCAGCTCAGCTCTTTTGCCAGATATTTCACCCGAAACCAGCGTGCAATCGCTCCCGGCGCGCCGGTATTCGGCGCCTGCAGCGATCTTTGCAGCCTGTGATTAGCGTCTGCCATGCGTTCGCGAGGGGGCATCCCGAGGTCAAATCAGCTCATTTGCGCTCGCAAGACGCCTGGAAAGCCCGCTTTTGCGGTGTTCGCGCCGAACCTGTCACAGAACCGTCATTGCACGACTCTAGCTTGCGCCTCCAGTTGCCGGGCCAATTTGCCTGGCCCGTCGGGATTTCTGGGGAGGACTCACATGTACATGCGCCGCAGCAGGGCTCAACTGGTTGGCTTCACGTTCAGCGGGCTGGCACTGGCGATTGCCGGTGAACGGCTGCAGGCTGCCGAAGCGGACGCCACCGAGCATGTTCAGGTGGTCGGGCAGGCGGCAAGCATCGACAACGCGCTCAAGGAACAGCGCAGTTCCGACAGCATCAAGAGCGTGGTGCATGCCGATGGTGTGGCGCAGTTGCCTGACCAGAACGTGGCTGAAGCGGTGCAGCGGTTGCCGGGGATCAGCGTCGAGCGCGATCAGGGCGAAGGGCGCTTCGTGACCGTGCGCGGCCTGGCACCCGATCTCAACAGCGTGACCATCAATGGCACGCTGGTGCCTGCGCCGGAAAGTGGTCGTCGCGCCGTGGCGCTGGATGTACTGCCCGCCGAGCTGGTGCAGTCGCTGTCGGTGATCAAGACCCTGACGCCTGACATGGACGCCAACTCGCTGGGCGGCACGGTGGATGTCGAGAGTCTTTCGGCGTTCGATCACAAGGGGCTGTTCTACACCGGCAGCAGCGAAGCCAGTTACGACAAGAACACCCGCCAGACCAGCCCGAAGTTTTCCGGTGCGGCCAGCAACCGGTTCAGCCTCGGTGACGGCATCGACAATTTTGGCGTGGCAGCGGCGCTGAGCTGGCAGAAGCGCGACTTTGGCTCCGACAATGTGGAAACCGGTGGTGCGTGGGACGGTGCGCGCTTGCAGGAGTTCGAGCAGCGCGACTACGACATCAGCCGCGAGCGGGCAGGTGGCGGACTGAACTTCGACTACAAGCCCGACGATGTGAGCAACTATTACCTGCGCACGCTTTACAGCCGCTTCAAGGATGACGAGGTGCGCACCACCAATGGCTTCGAATTCTCCGATGCACAGGCCGCAGGCCAGACCGGCGATGCCGAAGGCACGCGCAAGCTGAAGGCACGTACCGAAACCCAGGAGATTCAATCCTATGTGTTCGGCGGCGAACGCATGCTCGGGCTGTGGACCCTCAGCGGTCAGGCCGGTTACAGCAAGTCTGGCGAAGACAGTCCAGCGCATATCGCCGGGGCGACATTCGTCGGTAATGACGACTTCGCCAACAGCGGCTTTTACGACCGTGACAAGCCACGGCCAATTGTCGGGGCCGGGTTCTACGACACATCGAACTTCACGCTGGACAAGGTCGACCGGGAAAAGCAGAACACCCAGGACACCGAAAAGAACCTGCGTCTGGACCTGGCACGCGACTACGATTTCAGCGGCTATGCCTCGCAATTCAAATTCGGTGGCAAAGTCAGTCGACGCGACAAGACCAATGACTTGGAAGTCTGGAAATATCAGGACTTCGACGATCAGGGCATCAGCGACAATCAACTGAACCTGACGCAATTTCAGAAGGGCACCATCGACTACCGGCTGGGCAACTTCGGCAGCGGTATCAGCCCAGGCGCCATCAAGGGCCTGATTGGCGGTCTGGATGCGGCAAACGCTTACGATCCGGCCGAATCCCGCGCCAATGACTTCAAGATCAACGAAGACATCAACGCCGTTTATTTCATGAACACCCTGGACGTCGACAAATGGCGCTTCATTGCCGGGTTGCGCTACGAAGGCACGGAAATGGCCGCCAAGGGCACCGGCGTACGTGACGGTCAGTTCGAGACCAGTGACACTAATCGTCGCTATCATCACTGGCTGCCCGGCCTGCATGCCCGTTATCAGATCGACAGGAACACACAGGTACGTGCCGCCTGGACCAAGACCGTGGTGCGCCCGACTTTCGGGCAACTCGCACCGGGTTTTGTGATCGATGACGACGAAGCCTCTTTCGGCAACCCGCAGCTCAAGCCGTTGGAGTCCAGCAACCTGGACCTGGGCATTGAGCACTTCATGGGCCGTGCCGGTACGGTGTCGGCGTTCGTGTTCTACAAGGACATCCAGAACTTCGTTTACAACACCGACCTGGCCGGGACGGGCCAGTGGGCGAACTTCTCTCAAGCCAATACCTTCGCCAATGGCGACAAGGCCAAGCTCTACGGGCTGGAGTTGGCGTACTCGCAGAAACTGGACTGGCTCCCTGCGCCGTGGAATGGCCTGCTGCTGGGTGCCAACGCCACGTTGAGCCGGTCTGACGCGAGTATCGAAGGCTTCGATCAGAACACCAGCAGCAACCGCAAGCGCGACATCGACCTGCCGAGTCAGTCGAAGACGGTCGGCAACGTTATGCTGGGCTGGGAAAACGACAAACTCAGCCTGCGGCTGTCGGCCAATTACAAGTCGTCCTATCTGTACGAGCTGGCCGCGATCGGCGACAAGGATCACGACCAGTACGTCGATGCGCAGACCTTCGTGGATTTCAGCGCCCGCTACTCGCTGACCAAGAACCTCAAGGTCAGCTTCGAGGCGCAGAACCTGACCGATCAGCCGTACTTCGTATACAGCGGCCATCGCGCCTACAACGGCCAGTACGAAGAGTACGGCCCGACTTACAAAGTTGGCCTGACCTTTACCCATTTCTGATCAATTCTGCGACGCAGCGGGCTGCGTGGCGGTGCGTGCTCATTCAAGGATTCGACGGTTCATGATGAATTCGGTATTACCCAAAACCCTTTGCCTGACGTTGCTCTCGGGCCTGATGGCCGCCGTTGCGCAGGCTTCGCCACCGCTGGATCTGAATCTGGCGCGCTGGGCCGAAAACGAGCCGTTCAAGGCGCAGTCGCTGGCCTTTCTGCCGGGCAGTGACGGCACGCAGCGTCTGGCGGCAAGTGTAAAGAGCGGCCTGTTGGTGCTGGATGCGCAGGGAAGGCAAATCGCGCAATTGCCGGGTTCCTTTCAAGGACTGGACAGCCGCGTCTCGGGCTCGCAGGTGCTGGTGGCGACGCTGGACAACGCCCGGCAGCAGGCCATGCTGACCCGGCTCGATGCTGACAGGCATCGTTGGTCGACGCCTGTGTATGTGCCGACACGCGACTATGCAGTGACCGGTCTGTGCCTGTACCGCGATGACGCCGAC
>NZ_MUIO01000150.1 GCF_002087235.1 Pseudomonas floridensis
GCTGGCGTCCACCATGCCGTGACGGACTGCCAGTAACGCCAATTCGACATCACTGCTGATGGAGAGCTTCTCAAAGATTCGATAGCGGTAAGTATTGACCGTTTTCGGCGACAGGCACAGCTTGTCGGAGATGGTCTGCACTTTCTGGCAGCCAACGATCATCAATGCAATCTGGATTTCGCGTTCTGACAACAGGTCGAAAGGCGAATTGTTGACCTGAGGCTGGAAAGACTTCAGTGCCAATTGCTGAGCGATCTGTGGGCTTATGTAGCGCTGACCGGCGAATACCAGGCGAATGGCCTGAACCATTTCAGCAAGACCCGCGCCTTTGGTCATGTAGCCTGCCGCGCCAGCCTGAAGCAAACGGGTCGGGAATGGATCCTCCTCACACACCGTCACAGCGACGACCTTGATGTCCGGGTAGCTGCGCAACAGCTTGCGCGTAGCCTCAAGACCACCAATACCTGGCATCTTGACGTCCATCAGCACGACGTCGGGCTTGAGCTCCCTGGCCTTTTTCAAGGCTTCTTCCCCGGAATCGGCCTGTCCTACGACCTGCAGACCGTCTATATCGGCCAACATGCGTGTGATGCCTGTCCGAACAAGATCATGGTCATCGACAACTAGCACCCTAATCAAGCAGACACCTCGCGCAACGGTCATAACGAATGCCATTCACCATAACAAAAAACGGCGAGCCAGACCTAGGGGATGTTACTGATTTCGTATTTACCCCCCAAAGGACATCCCGACTCGAGCCCATACCTGGTTGCAGACCCTGGATTTTCCGTGCGCATAAAGGACTCAGGCGCCGCATGCAGGCGAGACAGAGCGTCGAAGACCCTGTCGCGCCAGTCAACGGCACATTGCCTTCACTCGTCGGTCGGCTTGTCGGTCGTCGAGTACGAAGCGGACAGCTCGGCCATGGTAGTGGTCAGTCGCCTGATCGCGTCCTGATCTTCCTTGTCGAGCACGCGGTAGCTGCCAAGCACTTTCTCCTCGGCAACACTGAGATTGTCGACCGGGATCGGCGTGGGTGTCCCGGTCAGGACGTAGAGGATATCGACCCCTTTGGCAGCGACTGCGGCCAGGTAATCAGCCT
>NZ_MUIO01000151.1 GCF_002087235.1 Pseudomonas floridensis
CCCCGACGTGACGCTGGACCTGTTGCCGATGATCGCCAAGCGGCGGGCCGCCGGTGAAACCATCCTGATGCTCGGGCAGGTGCACGCCGACCTGCCGTACATGCCCGGCGACTCCGAACTGGAGGAGGTGGCGTTCGACCTGCTGCTGGATGAGGACGAGCGCAGCACGCTGTTTTCCACGCCCAACATGCCGGTGGGCTATCAGGACCATCTGATCGGCCTGCATGCCAGCACGCTGGTCCGTGACGGCGGCACCCTGCAGATCGGCATTGGCTCGATGGGCGACGCGCTGACCGGTGCGTTGCTGGCGCGGCAGGCGGACAACGCGACCTGGCGCGCCTTGCTGGCCGAATTGAACATGAGCAACTGGCAAACTCTGATCGACCGCGAGGGTGGTATGCAGCCCTTCGCCAACGGCCTGTACGGTTGCAGCGAAATGTTCGTCAATGGCCTGCTGGTGCTGGCCGATGCCGGGATCGTGCGGCGCAAGGTGTATGCCGATGCAGAGCTGCAACGGTTGGCCAACATGGGAACGCTGGATGAAAACGCCTACCCCGATGGCGTCGTGGTTCATGGCGGCTTCTTCCTCGGGCCGACCAGTTTCTATGAGCGGCTGCGCGAGCTGCCAGCCGAGCGTCTGGCGCAATTCAACATGACCGCCATCAGCTACATCAACGAGCTGTACGGCAATGAAGAACTCAAACGTCTGCAGCGACGCGATGCGCGCTTCATCAACAGCGCTTTCACGGTCACGTTGATGGGCGCGGCGGTGGCCGATCAACTGGAGGACGGGCGGGTGCTGAGCGGCGTGGGTGGCCAGTACAACTTCGTCGCGCAGGCGCATGCGCTGGAAGATGCTCGTTCGATTCTGATGCTGCGCAGCTGGCGTGAATCGGCGGGCGAGACCAGCTCCAATATCGTCTGGGAATACGGCCATGCGACCATTCCCCGTCATCTGCGGGACATCGTCGTGACTGAGTACGGCATTGCCGACCTGCGCGGCCAGACCGATGCAACGGTGATCGAGCGCCTGCTCAACATCAGCGACTCCCGCTTTCAGCCAGGCCTGATAGAACAGGCGCAGAAGGCGGGCAAGCTGCCGAAGCATTTCAGCCTCGATCCGCGCTTCACGCAGAACACGCCGGAGCGTTTGCAGGACATCGCGTCCCGACATCCGTCGCTGTTTACCGAATACCCACTGGGTTGCGATTTCACGCCTCAGGAGCGCGATTTGCTGCGGGCGCTGAACTGGCTCAAGAGCAAACTCAAACTCACCGAGATTCTGGAGCTGGGCAAAGCGACCCTCGACGCCCCCGAGCCCGACGCCTACCCAGAGCACTTGCAGCGCATGCAACTCGACCAGCCGCAAGGTTTGCGTGAGGAGCTGTATCAGCGACTGCTGCTGGCCGGTTTGCAGAACTCGGCGGTGTGAATGCTTTGCTGGCGCTGATCACCGCGACCAGACCGACACCGCCAGCATGACCGCCGCAACGATCCCGCAGAGGGCGAACAGTTGTTGCAGCCTGGGACCGGCGAGGTAGCGGCAGATCTGTCTGCCTGCCATCAGGCCGACGATGGCGCCGAGCGCAAAGGGCAGACCGATCGACCAGTGCATGACGCCGCTCAGCGAGGCGGTCATCACGCTGCCGGTGGAGACCAGCGCGATTACCGCCAGCGAAGTGGCCATCACGCTTTTCATGTCCAGGTCGGTGTAGCGCGTCAGCGACGGCACGATCACGAAGCCGCCACCCACGCCCAGCAGGCCGGACAGCACGCCCGAGCCGATTCCGGTCAGCGTCAGGGCGCGCAGGCACGGCATGCTCCAGCGCAGGCGACCTTGCAGCGGATTGAGCACGCAGGGCAGGACTTGTGTACGCGGCGCGGCCGGACCGTCACGCAATTCCCGATGGGCCCGGATCAGCATGCGCCCGCAGGCGTATAGCAGCACTGTGGAGAAGATCAGCGCCAGCGGCGCATTGGGCAGACGATGCGCCAGCCACAAGCCCATCGGCGCGACGACGATGCCGATACTGGCGATGTACGCCGCCGCCCGATAACGAACGATGCCTTGACGCAAACCCAGTACCGCACCCACGGCCGCCGCCATGCCGACCGCCAGCAAACCGACCGGCGCCGCTTCGACGATCGACAGACCCAGCCCGAACACCAGCAGCGGCACTGCGAGAATACCGCCACCCGCGCCTGTCAGTGCCAGCACCGCTCCAATGATCGCCCCCAGACCCGCGCCCAGCAGTTGATGCTCATCCATGTCTGGCTGGGGCCTTCTTCGGTCGTGCCAGCCACTCGCGGCCCTTGAGCATGCCATGCCAGTAGAGCGCAGGCAGCACGCGTTCTTTCAGCCACCAGGCCAATCGGGTCGGCTGGCGACCGTTGAGCAGCCATTGCGGAAAACTCGGCGCAAGCTTGCCGCCGTAGGTGAATTCGGCGAGCACGATCTTGCCTTTCTCGACCGTCAGCGGGCACGAACCATAACCGTCGTAGGCGGCAGCAGCGGCGGCGCGTCCCAGCGCCACCAACACGTTATGGGCTACGACAGGCGCCTGTTTGCGCGCCGCCGCTGCGGTCTTTGCGTTGCCGGTATTGGTGGCATCGCCCAGCCCGTGCACATTGGCGAACTGCCGATGCCGCAGCGTGGCCGGATCGACATCCACCCAGCCCGCAGCATCTGCCAGCGCACTGGCACGAATGAAATCCGGGGCAATCTGCGGCGGCACTACGTGCAGCATCTCGAAACCCTGCTCGACGGTTTCGGTGCCGCCGTCCGCTGTGGTACGCATGAAGGTCGCGCGTTTTCCGGGTCCGTCGACGGCCACCAGGCGATGGCCGAACTGCAAATCGATGGCATAGCGCTCGACGTAGTGCATCAGTGCCGGCACATAGTCCGCGACGCCGAACAGCACCGCTCCGGCGTTGAAAAATTGCGCGTTGATCTGGCCCTGACGACCGGCCTTGCGCCAATGATCACACGACAGGTACAGGGCTTTCTGCGGCGCGCCCGCGCATTTGATCGGCATCGGTGGCTGAGTGAAAAGGGCGCGGCCCTGCTGCAGATTCTGCACCAGCTCCCAGGTATACGGCGCCAGGTCGTAACGGTAATTGGAAGTCACGCCGTTGCTGCCCAGCGTCTCGACCAGGCCGTCGATGGCGGCCCAGTCCAGTTTCAGGCCGGGGCAGACCACCAGGTGCTGATAGCCGAGGATTCGACCGTCCTGCAGGGTCACTTGGTTGTCCTGCGGCTCGAAGTTCGCCACGGCGGCCTTGAGCCACGTCACGCCCTTGGGAATCAGCGAGGCCATGCTGCGCGCCGTCGTTTCAGGCTTGAAGATGCCCGCGCCCACCAGGGTCCAGCCCGGCTGGTAGTAATGCGTCTCGGCCGGATCGACCAGCGTGATGCTCAGCGTCTTGTCGCGGGCAAGCAGGCTGGCGGCGGTTGCGATACCGGCGGCACCGGCTCCGACGATCAGGATCTGGCAGGTGGTCGTTGGGGCATTCATGGCGAGGCTTCCAGAGCGGACGAAATTCAAAGGGTGTTGAGCGGGATTTTCAGGTAGCGAACGCCATTTTCTTCCGGCTCCGGAAGATGGCCGCAGCGCATGTTGACTTGCACCGAGGGCAGCATGAGCACCGGCATTTCCAGCGTTGCGTCGCGGGCTTCACGCATGCTGACAAAAGCGTCTTCGTCGATGCCGTCGCGCACATGAATGTTGCTGGCGCGCTGTTCGGCCACGGTGGTCATGTACTTCAGCTCACGACCGTTGGGCAGGTAGTCATGACACATGAACAACCTCGTCTGCGGCGGCAATGCCAGCAGCTTGCGAATCGAGCGGTACAGCGTGCGAGCGCTGGCGCCGGGGAAGTCGCAACGGGCGGTGCCGTAATCCGGCATGAACAGCGTGTCGCCGACGAACGCCACGCTTTGCTCGCCGATCTCGACCAGATAGCTCATGCACGCCGGTGTGTGGCCCGGCGTGTGCAGTGCCCGGGCCTTTAGCGAGCCGATGGCGAAAGTCGCGCCATCGTCGAGCAGCACATCGAACTGGCTGCCGTCGCGGACAAAGTCGTCGGGGGCGTTGAACAGCGCACCGAATGTTTCCTGAACTTGAGTGATGTGCCGGCCGATGACGGTCTGCCCGGCCAGCTTCTCTTTCAGATAGGCCGCAGCGGACAGGTGGTCGGCGTGGACGTGGGTTTCCAGAATCCACTGCACCGAGGCCTGCAACGCCCTTACACGGCCGATCATCCGGTCTGCGGACTCGGTGCGGGTGCGTCCCGATTTCGGGTCGTAGTCGAGCACGCTGTCGATGATCGCGCACTGCTTGCTGGGCAGGTCCATCACCAGATAGCTGACGGTCCAGGTCTGGCGGTCGAACAGCGCTTCGATGTAAAGCGTTTCACCGATGATCATCTTGAATTTCCCCGACTGTAAATCGCTCGAAAGCCGCGCTGGCAGGCAAGGCGGTTGGCAGTTACAGGGAGGAGTTACAAGTAACATGCCAACGCCTGATGAATGAGCGTAGACCTTTTGGATCCAGCGCTTTCAGGCGGTTGAGTCAGGCGAGGATGTACGGTTCATCACGACCTGGCTGCCACTTTCTGGCAGAGCGCTGGCAGTGAATGGCAGCATCTGGCAGTCCGATGAGATAAGCTGCGTGTCGCTCATCACGTGACGTGCACAGGAACCGCTATGCCCCTCATCGCCACCGATTTTTCCGGCAGCCGCATGCAGTCGTTGGTGTCCTACCTCGAACACGATGCGCGTCCCACTATCGTCCTGGACACCGACTACAACATCATCGCGGCCAACACGGCCTATCAGCGTCAGTTCGGTGTTGAAGGTGTGCCGCATGTGGGCGAGAAATGCTACCGGGTGTCGCACCAATACGCCGTGCCCTGTGACCAGGCGGGTGAACACTGCCCGATGCGCAAGGCGCATGAAACCCGGCTTCCGGAGCGGCTGTTGCATATCCACCACACCCCGCGTGGCCCTGAGCATGTGGACGTCGAGTTGCGCCCGATCCTGGGCGATCAGGGCGAGGTCATTGCGTATGTCGAGCGGCTGAGCTCGGTGGCGGTGGCCTCGGTTCAGCCGCAACGGCACGGGTTGGTGGGGCGCTGCGCTGCATTCAAGGATGTGTTGAGTGCGTTGCAGCGTGCCGCACCGGCGCAGATTCCGGTGCTGTTGCAGGGCGAATCCGGTACTGGCAAGGAATTGTTCGCGCGTGCGCTGCATGCCGGCAGCTCGCGGTCATCCGGCCCGTTGGTGGTGGTGGATTGCACCGGGCTGACCGAATCATTGCTGGAGAGCGAGCTGTTCGGCTACGAGAAAGGTGCGTTCACGGGCGCACTGCAACGCAAGACCGGACTGGCTGAAGCCGCGCACGGCGGCACCCTGTTTCTCGATGAAATCGGCGAGGTGCCGCTGGCCATGCAGGTCAAACTGCTGCGGCTGATCGAATCGGGCAGTTTCCGGCCGGTGGGCAGCCTGCGCACCGTGCACTCGGACTTCCGGCTGGTGACCGCTACCCACAAACCACTCAAGGAGATGGTGGCCGAAGGCAGTTTTCGCCAGGACCTGTTCTATCGCATCAGCGCCTTTCCGATCCGCCTGCCCGCGTTGCGTGAGCGCACTGACGATCTGCCGTTGCTGATCGACAGCCTGCTGCAACGCAGCTCGCAAGGTGCTGTGCCGCGTATCGATCCCGAGGCCATGAAGCGACTCGAGCTGTACAGCTACCCCGGAAATATCCGCGAGCTGCGCAATATTCTGGAGCGCGCTCGCTTGTTCACCGATGACGGCGTGATTCGGGTTCAGGACTTGCCCGCCGAAGTGCGCGGGCACCACGAGGCGGGTCATTTGTTGCCGCGCCGTCAGGACGACGGACTGGAAAGGCTCGCCCATGCGCTGAGTGTGTTTCAGGGCTCGCGCAGTGAACTGGCGAAAGAGCTGGGGCTGAGCGAGCGCACCCTGTATCGGCGATTGCGCACGCTCGGCGTGCTGAACTGACGGTCGTTACTTGAAGGTCACGACGCCGTCGGCCAGCGACTCGACCCGCGCCAGCGACTCGACGCGATAGCCCTGCGCATCCAGCTCGGCACGGCCGCCCTGAAAAGACTTCTCGATCACGATACCCAGTCCGGCGACGGTCGCACCCGCCTGCTTGATGATCGAGATCAGCGCCTGCGAGGCTTTGCCGTTGGCCAGGAAGTCATCGATGATCAACACGTTATCGTCACTGCTGAGGTGGCGTGGCGAGATGGCGACCGTGCTTTCAACTTGTTTGGTGAACGAGTAGACCGTGGCCGACAGCAGATTTTCGGTCAGGGTCAGTGACTGGTGCTTACGGGCGAAGATGACCGGCACGCCCATGTTCAGACCCGCCATCACCGCAGGCGCGATGCCCGAGGCTTCGATGGTGACGATCTTGGTGACGCCCGAATCGGCGAACAGGCGGGCGAACTCGTCACCGATGGCTTTCATCAGCGCCGGGTCGATCTGGTGATTGAGAAACGCATCGACCTTCAGCACCTGGTCGGACAGTACGATGCCTTCTTCGCGAATCTTCTTGTGCAGTGCTTCCACTTCGGTTCCTTGGCTGCGCCATTGCGCAATAAATGATCGATATTGTGTGCCGGTCAGCGTTTCAGCATGGCGCGGATATCCGCCAGGGCTGTGTTGCCGCGTACCGCCTTGACCTCGGTCGGCGTGTCGTCATTGCCTTCCCAGGCCAGATCGTCAGGCGGCAGCTCATCCAGAAAACGGCTCGGCGCGCAGTCGATGATCTCGCCGTACTGCTTGCGCTTGGCGGCGAAAGTAAAGGCCAGCGTCTGGCGTGCGCGGGTGATGCCCACGTAGGCCAGGCGGCGTTCTTCTTCGATGGTGTCGGCCTCGATGCTGGAACGGTGCGGCAGGATTTCCTCTTCCATGCCCATGATGAACACGTAGGGAAACTCCAGACCTTTGGAGGCGTGCAGGGTCATCATCTGCACCCCTTCGGCGCCGTCTTCCTCTTCCTGCTGGCGTTCGAGCATGTCGCGCAGGACCAGCTTGCCGATCGCTTCCTCGATGGTCATGCCACCTTCTTCGTCTTTCTCCAGCGTGTTCTTCAATGCTTCGATCAGGAACCAGACGTTGCTCATCCGGTAATCGGCGGCTTTCTCGCTGGAGCTGTTCTGGCGCAGCCAGTTTTCGTAGTCGATGTCCATGACCATGCTGCGCAGCGCGGCGATGGGGTCGTTCTGCGCGCATTGCTGGCGTACACCGTCCATCCAGCGCTTGAAGCGTTGCAGGCGGTCGGTGAAGCGGCTGTCCAGGTGTTCGCCCAGGCCGATTTCGTCGGTGGCGGCGTACATCGAAATCTTGCGCTCGGTGGCGTAGTTGCCGAGCTTTTCCAGAGTGGTGGAGCCGATCTCGCGACGTGGCACGTTGATCACTCGCAGGAAAGCGTTATCGTCATCCGGGTTCACCAGCAGGCGGAAATAGGCCATCAGGTCTTTCACTTCCTGGCGACCAAAAAAACTGTTGCCGCCTGAAAGCCGGTAAGGAATCTGATGGTGCTGCAGTTTCAGCTCGATCAGCTTGGCCTGATAGTTACCGCGATACAGGATGGCGAAGTCGCTGTACGGCCGGTCGGTGCGCAAGTGCAGGGTGAGGATTTCCACCGCCACCCGCTCGGCCTCGGCGTCTTCGTTGCGGCAGCGGATGACGCGGATCTCGTCGCCGTGGCCCATTTCCGACCAGAGCTGCTTCTCGAATTCGTGCGGGTTGTTGGAGATCAGCACGTTGGCGCAGCGCAGGATGCGGCTGGTAGAGCGGTAGTTCTGCTCCAGCATCACCACTTTCAACGACGGGTAATCATCCTTGAGCAGCATCAGGTTTTCCGGCCGCGCGCCACGCCAGGCATAGATTGACTGGTCGTCGTCGCCCACCACAGTGAACTGATGACGGCTGCCGATCAGCAGTTTGACCAGCAGGTACTGGCTGGCGTTGGTGTCCTGATATTCGTCCACCAGCAGGTAGCGGACCTTGTTCTGCCATTTTTCCAGAATGTCGGCGTGTTCCTGAAACAGCTTCACCGGCAGCAGGATCAGGTCATCGAAGTCCACTGCGTTGTACGCCTTGAGCGTGCGCTGGTAGTGGGTGTAGACGATGGCGGCGGTCTGTTCCTTGGGGTTGCGCGAGTTCTCCAGCGCTTCGGCGGGCAGGATCAGGTCGTTTTTCCAGGAGCCGATCATGTTCTTGATTTCGTCGACGCCGTCGTCGCCCGAATACTCTTTCTGCATGATGTCGGTGATCAGCGCTTTGACGTCGGTCTCGTCGAAGATCGAGAAACCCGGCTTGTAACCCAGCCGCGTGTGCTCCTTGCGGATGATGTTCAGGCCCAGGTTGTGGAACGTCGACACCGTCAGGCCACGCCCTTCGCCGCCTCTGAGCAGCGTGCCGACCCGCTCTTTCATTTCGCGCGCGGCCTTGTTGGTAAAGGTCATGGCGACGATGTACTGGGCCTTGATGCCGCAGTTCTGGATCAGGTGCGCGATCTTGCGCGTGATCACACTGGTTTTGCCGGAGCCTGCACCGGCGAGCACCAAAAGAGGGCCGCCGACGTAGTTCACGGCTTCCTGTTGCCGGGGATTGAGTCGGGACATGACAGTCTGAAAAGTCGTTTGCGAAAAGGTCGGGCATTTTAACAGGCCCACGGGTTTGTGCAGCGATCATCGTAGAAAGGTCGTAACGGCTATCTAATTTCTTTGTTTTTGTTACATTTGCGCCGCGGCGCGAAGAGAAGTGTATTCGTCGCGCTCCCGAACGAGCGCGACCATCGGTTTTTCCTTTGAACTTAGGAAGTTAGATTGCCTACGCCTGTCGAACCTTTGCGGTTGCTTCTGCTGGCACAAGAGCCGTCCTGGCAGACGCTTTTGAGCGGTTGTCTGACCGATGCGGACAGCGCGGTGACGCTGCTGCACGCCGCCAATTGGCAGGCGTTCAGCACCCGATACGGCACTGAGCTCAATACCGTGCTGCTGACCACGCCCGATCTGCAGCCGCCCGTCGGCAGTTGCACACTGCCCATGGTGGTGCTGCTTGAAGAAGAGCCGTCCGTGGGCCCGGCCGGTGTGAACGACTGGCTGGTGCGCGGTGCGTTGACCGATGACACCTTGCGCCGCTGTCTGCGGCATGTTCGTGAGCGAAATCGGCTCGAACAGACCCTGCAACGCCTGGCCGGACAGGACACGCTGACCGGCATCGCCAATCGGCAGGGTTTTCAGGCCATGCTGACGGCGCGTCTCGCCGATGGCGGCAGTCTGGCACTCGGGCATCTGGACCTGGACAACTTCCGGCGCGCCAATGACTCGCTGGGCTATCAGGCCGGTGACCGGCTGATTCTGCAAGTGGTGGCGCGGGTGAAGAATCAGCTGCGTTCCGGTGATCAGATCGCTCGGCTGGGCGGTGATGAATTCGCTCTGCTGATTGATACCCGACAGGCCGCTGAGCGTGCCACGCAGGTGGCCGAACGCATTACCGACGCGCTGTCGGAGCCATACTGGATAGACGGCGAAAGCCTGTTGCTGGGCTGCAGCCTGGGCATTGCCCATTCGCAGGCCGAAGCGGGCGCCGACTCGCTGATGTGGCATGCGCATATCGCGATGCGTCAGGCCAAGAGCCTTCACGGCTGCACGTTTCACCTGTTCGACGAACGCATCAATCGCAACGCCCGCAGTCTCGCGGATCTGGAAGGCGAGTTGCGGCGCGGTCTGCGACGCGACGAGATGGAGCTGCATTATCAGCCGCGCCTGTGCCTGAGCAGCGGCAAGGTCGTCGGTCTGGAAGCGCTGGTGCGCTGGCGTCATCCCGAACGAGGGTTGCTGTCGCCCGGCGAGTTCGTGCCGCTGGCCGAGCAAAGCGGGTTGATCGTGCCGCTGGGGTACTGGGTCATCTTCCGCGCGCTACGCGACATGCAGGCGCTGGGTGAGCAGGGCCTTGCGCCGCTGCACATGGCCATCAACCTCTCGTTCCGGCAGTTTCAGGACAGCCAGTTGCTGGCGACCTTGAACCGTCTCATCGCACAACACAATGTCGACGCGCACTGGCTGGAGTTCGAGCTGACCGAAACCGCAGTCATGCGCAGCAGTGACCAGGTCAGGCACACCATGGATGCCCTCGGGCGACTCGGCGTGCGCTTTTCGCTCGACGATTTTGGCACCGGCTATTCGTCGTTCATGCACCTCAACAGCCTGCCCATCACGCTGCTCAAGATCGACAAGAGCTTTGTCGCAGAAATGGAAAGCCGCGAGGAAAACCGCAAGCTGGTCCATGCCATGATCAATCTGGCGCATAACCTGAACCTGGACGTGGTCGCCGAAGGCGTTGAAACCTCAGGGCAACTGGCGCTTTTGCGAGGGTGTGCGTGCGATCAGGTGCAGGGCTATCTGATCAGTCGACCGCTGCCGATGGCTGATTTGGTGACGTGGCTGAAGTCGGATGCTGACCGCTGCGAGACGTCGAACGGCGCGGCGTCCTGACGCATCAACCCGTGACCACGGCGCCTGCGGCTTCCTTGCGCAGCAGCCGGGCGGTTTTCCATTCGAAGGCTCCGGTCAGCGCCACCGCCGAGCAGAGCAGGCCCAACGCCAGCCCCCACCAGACACCCGGCGCACCGGCGTTGGCCGAAAAGCCCAATAGCCAGGCGGCAGGTGCAGCGATCAGCCAGTAGCAAAGCAGTCCGACCAGAAAAGTGGTGCGCGCATCCTTGAGGCCACGAATCGCGCCCATCGCGATGGTCTGCGTGCCATCGAAAAACTCAAACCAGGCGGCGATGGCCAGCAGTTTCACGGCCATGACCACGATGTCGGCGAACGCCGGGTCATTGATGTCGAGAAACAGGCCGATGATCTGATGCGGTGCCAGCCAGAACAGCAGGCCGAACAAGAGCATGACCGTGCCGCCGAAACCGATCCCCAAACGCCCGGCCGTGCGGGCCATCAGCATGTTGCCTGCGCCGTAGTGCTGACCGATGCGCATGGTCACGGCGTAGGAAATTCCGACCGGGACCATGAACGCCATCGACACGGTTTGCAGGGCGATCTGGTGCGCCGCCATTTGCGTACTGCCCATCGCGCCCATGCAGAACGCCGCGAAGGTAAACAGCCCGACCTCCACCGCATAGGTGCCACCGATTGGCAGGCCCAGGCGCCACAGTTCAGCCAGATGACTGCGCGACAATTTCGACAAGCCTTTGCGAATCGGATAGGCCGCGTAGGCCGGGTGCCGACCGATGTGCAGCGCCAGGGCCAGTGCCATGCAGTTGGTCACGATGGCCGTGACCAGGCCGATGCCCATCAGGCCCAGATTGGGCAAGCCGAACCATTGGTGAATCAGTGCGTAGTTGAGCGCGTAGTTGGCCACGGCGCCGATCAGGCTGATGGTCATCACCGGCCCGGCCCGGCCCAGCGCGCTGGTAAAACCGCGCAAGGCCATGAAGCTGAGCAGGCCGGGCAGGGCCAGCGGCAGAGTGATCAGAAATTGCGCAGCCATGTGCACGTTGGCTTCAGCCTGTCCGAACTGCAGCAGGATGGGTTCCAGATTCCATAGAATCAGCGCCGCCACCAACGCCATGCCCCACGCGAGCCAGAGTCCGGCTTGAGTCAGTCGGGTCGCGCCCTCGGTGTCGCCCGCGCCATGACGGATCGATACCAGCGTGCCGACCGCGGCCATTACACCCACGCAAAAAAACGAGATGAAGTTGTAGGTCGCAGCCCCCAGACCACCGCCCGCCAAGGCCTCGGGGCCGATCTTGCCCATCATGACCGTGTCAGTGAACACCATCAGCATGTGCGCCATCTGGGAGGCAATCAGCGGTCCGGCCAGGCGCAGGATGATCCAGAGTTCTTTGAGGGCGGGCTGTTGCATGGTGACGGTGCTCTACGGCAGAGGAACTGATGAGCCGCCCATTCTGGGCATTTAGCGTGGCAAGCACAAAGCGATAAATGCGATGCTCAGCATGACTAAAACTCATCTGAGCGGCTTTACAGTAAAGTGGCTGCTTCATTGATCTGGAAAGCAGCGCATGTCTCTTCGTCTTCCTCCCCTCTATGCGCTGCGTGCATTTGAAGCTGCGGCCAGGCACACCTCGTTCACCCGTGCGGCTGAAGAGCTGTCCATTACCCAGAGTGCGGTCAGTCGCCATATTCGTACGCTTGAAGAGCACTTTGCCTGCCGATTGTTTCAGCGCAACGGGCGCAACCTGCAACTCACTGAGTCGGGCCGCGCCTTGTTGCCGGGTGTGCGGGACGGTTTCCTGGCTCTGGAGCGGGCGTGCAGCACATTGCAGACGGAAGAGGGCGTTTTGCGCATGAAAGCCCCGTCCACGCTGACCATGCGCTGGTTGCTGGCGCGGCTCAGCCGCTTTCGCCATTTGCAGGTTGGCAACGACGTACAACTGACCAGCGCGTGGATGGATATCGACGCAGTGGACTTCGCGCAAGAGCCGTTCGATTGCGCGATCCTGCTCAGCCACGGGCATTTTCCAGCCGACTGGGAAGCGACCCTGCTGTTTCCGGAATGGCTGATTCCGGTCGGCGCGCCGACTTTACTGCGCGACCCGCCGTGGAATGTCGAGCGGCTGGCCAAGGCCGAGCTGCTGCACCCGACACCGGACCGCCGTGACTGGCGTACCTGGCTTAATCGCATGGGACTGGCAGACAAGGTGTCGCTCAAGGGTGGACAGGTCTTCGATACGCTGGAACTGGGAATGATTGCTGCGGCACGCGGTTATGGGGTGTCGATGGGCGACTTACTGATGGTGGCCGAAGATGTGGCGCAAGCCAGACTGAGCCTGCCATGGCGCACGGCGGTCGCCAGCGGTGAAAACTATTATCTGGTCTGGCCGCGTACGAGGCCCGGCGCAGAGCGGTTGCGGCGGCTCAGCGACTTTCTGCAGGCCGAAGTTCAGGCGATGGAATTGCCCTTAGTTGAAATTTTGCACTAAAGCGCGCTGCATAGTGCGAAAATGCCATCGTTTGCTAACGTACATACGGCACTCAAGTATCGCTCTTGATGGCCGAAGCATTGCCCAAGAGCCGTCTGTTCGAAACGGTACAACACTTAAACTAACGTCTGCTGAAAGATGAGCCATGGACCGGCGCTAATCTTTCGGCGTGGAGCTTCTATGTCCAAGCCCCGTACCCGGATTGCTACGCAACTCGGCATCGCACTGGCTGTCATTCTGGCTGTCGTCATCAGCGGTAGCACGCTGTTCGCGTTGAGGTCCCTCGATGCGTCCAACCTGGTGATTCGCGAAGAGCATATGTCCAGTGAAGCCAGATTGCTCGCTGATCAGCTCAACACTTTTCACAGCACCCTGCGCGACAGCACACAGCGGCTGAGCGGGTTGTTCGAAAAGCGCTTTGCCGATGGCCTGACCCTACAGACCGATAAATCCGTCACCGTCGCCGGGACTCAAACGCCCGGTCTGTTTCTACGTGATACAGCGCTCAATAATGACTTTAGCGAAGTGGACGAGTTCCGTCGGCTTACTGCGGGCGTGGCAACTATCTTCGTGCGCAGTGGCGACGACTTCATCCGCATCAGTACTTCGCTGAGCAAGCAGGATGGCACTCGCGCCATTGGTACGATGCTGGATCGCAAGGCCCCGGCCTATGGGCGCCTGATGTCCGGCCAGGGTTATGTTGGCAAGGCGGTGTTGTTTGATCGCTATTACATGACCCAGTACAGCCCGGTTCGCGACAGCAGCGGCAAGATCATTGCGGCCTTGTTCGTGGGCTTCGATTACACCGATGCACAGAAGACCCAGTTCGATGATCTGAAGAACTTCCGCATTGGGTCCACCGGGTCGCTGGCCCTGCTCGACGACAAAGGCACCTGGCTGGTGCCGCCTGCCGGTATTCAGTCGCCGGAAAGCGCCGCGAAGGCGGTTGCCGATCTGGCCAGCAAACCGGGCAAGGCCGAGTTCTGGAACGATGGCAAACAGGATTTCTACAGCGTCGGCCAGACATTCGCAGGCGGTCCATGGACCGTTATTGCCAGCATGCCAAGCGATGAAATCAGAGCCGTGACCTGGGATGTCGGCACGCAATTGGCCATCGGCAGCCTGCTGGCCATGCTGATCGCGGTCATCAGCGCCATCTGGCTTCTGCGCAGCAAACTGCGCCCGCTGTCCGAACTGGTCCGCCAGGCCGATGAACTGGGCGCGGGCAACCTGAGCGTGCGCCTGAACATCACCAGCAACGACGAAATCGGTCAGTTGTCGGGCAGCTTCAACAAGATGAGCGAAGCGCTCTCGTCGATGGTGTCGCACATTCGCACCGCCGCGCAGGAAGTCAGCACCCGTGCCCACGCGCTGTCCGGTTTGTCCGGCGGTGCCTACGAAGGCATGGAACAGCAGTCCGGCGAGATCACCAGCATGGCCGGCGCGGTCGAAGAGTTCAGCGCTACGTCGATGAACATCGCCGACAACATGGGCAATACCGAGCGTCTGGCGCAGGAAAACGCGCAACAGACCCGTATCGGTCGTACCTCCATGGAAGAAGCGTCCTCATCGCTGCAACAGATCGCCACCTCGCTGAGCAGTACCGCGACGGTGATCGATACCTTGGGCCAGCGTTCCCAGGAAATCGGCAGCATCGTGGGCGTGATCACCTCGATTGCCGACCAGACCAACCTGCTGGCGCTCAACGCGGCCATCGAGGCTGCGCGGGCCGGTGAGCAGGGCCGCGGCTTTGCCGTGGTCGCCGACGAAGTTCGCAGCCTGGCTTCGCGCACCCGTCAGGCCACCGATGAAATCTCCGGCATGATCGCCAGCATTCAGCAGGAAACCGGCAATGCCATCAGCACCATGCAACAGGGCAATATCCTGATGCAGGAAGGCCTGTCGCTGAACGCCAAAGTGGCTTCTGCCCTGGCCCAGATCGACGAACAAAGCCGCTCGGCCGGCCACCAGTTCGCCGCGATCACCACCGCGACCCAGGAACAAAGCAGCACCGCCACCATGCTCAGCAGCAACCTGCAAAGCATTGCCATGGCCAACAGCGAACAGCGCGAAGTGGTGTCCAACCTGGCCATTACCGCTCAAGAGCTGAATTCGCTGGCGGGTGAGTTGCGCAAAGAGGTTGATCGGTTTCGGTGAGGGGTAGCTTGCTTTAATTCTGTTGCGACCATGCCGGTGGTATTTGCTGGCATGGTCTTTTCGGGTTTGAAAGAGTGTGGTGGTCAACTGATCCCGGATACGACGTTAAGTTTTTTCTCGGCCTGAGCCGGTGGCAGCCCGCCATTAAATGGGTGCAGTCGAATCCAGTTGTACCGGTGCATGCCCTCTCACCCACTCGCAGGTCGATACTGCAACGCCTCCGCCAGATGACCGCGATTGATCGCCTCCACCTGCTCCAGATCCGCCAGGGTCCTCGCCACCTTCAGCAGCCGATGCGCCGAGCGCAGTGATAGCGTCAAGCGTTCGCATG
>NZ_MUIO01000152.1 GCF_002087235.1 Pseudomonas floridensis
CGCCACGCCCTGCTGACGCAGCAGGCGCTGGCAGCGGAACAGCACGTCGCTGTGAAAGAACGCGTCGGTCAGCGAGTTGTACGGATAATGCGACGAACTGGCACGCTCGTGGATGTCCTGCGCGATGAAATACAGCTTGAGGTAGCGACTGACTTTCGAACCCGGACGGCCACTGCCGACCCGATGGAGGATGATTTCTTTGGTGACGTTCAGCGCCGCGACGACCTTGCCGTTCTGCTGCGCCAGCTCAAGACGCCGGGCCTCCACGTTCAAGGTGCGGATCGGTTCGAACAGCGTCGATTTGAGTTTCAGGTACTGCCCCAACTCGCGGAACAGCCGCGCCAACGCCTGCTGCACCGGCTGGTTGGAAAACAGCATCTGCCACACGACGGACAGCAGGCCGTACCACGCAGCACCGGCTACCAGCAGCATCGGCTCATGCCAGAAATCCAGCACCTCGCCGCCGCGCTGGTCTACGCCAATCATGGTGTAGACCGACAGAATCAGCGTGCCATAGGCAATTGCGCCATAGCGTTCGCCCAGCGCACCGAGCATGGTCAGACAGAAACTAGCCAGCGCCAGTGAGCAGACGAACAGCCAAGGGTAGGGAAACAATAATTCGACGGCCAAGGCAGCAATGCTGAAGCACACCAGCGTCACGGCCAGCGCATTGAGGCGGCCTTGCCAGCTGTCATCGGTCTCGGCGAGGGCACTGGCGATAATCCCCAGAAACAGCGGGATCAGCAGGGCCATCTCGTTCTGATACCAGCACAGCGCCATGCTGCCGGTCAGGGCAATGAAGACTCGAACGCTATAACTGAATTTATCCAGCGCCCACAAACGACGGAAAGTATGACGAAGCGATTTCGATGCCATGAATAAGCTGACGGCCTTGTGCTCAATTAATCGATCCTGCAGGAGGATATGTACAGACCAAATGCCCGGCTGTACATCCGCCTCGCAAAATTTATACCGGCATTCAGTGCTGCGTCACACGTATTGCGCAGCCGCGTAGGCGGAGGCCCACGCCCATTGGAAGTTGAAGCCGCCCAGATGACCGCTGACGTCCAGCACTTCGCCGACGAAGTACAGGCCCGGTGATTTCAGCGACTCCATGGTCTTGGAAGACACCTCGCGTGTGTCGATACCACCCAGCGTAACCTCGGCGGTGCGATAGCCTTCGGTGCCGGCCGGAATGACCTGCCAGTTCGCCAGTTTCTCTGCGATGTCGGCCAGTTCGGCGTGGGTGTACTGCTTCATTGGCCTGGAGACGAACCAGTGTTCGGCGATCAGGTTGGCCATCTTCTTGGTGAAGATTTCGCCCAGCAGCGTTTTCAGCTCGCTGTTGGGGCGTTCCGCCTGCTGCTGCGCCAGCCAGGCGGGTACATCGTGATCGGGCAACAGGTTGATTTCCACGGTGTCGCCGGGTTGCCAGAACGAGGAAATCTGCAGAATCGCCGGGCCGCTCAGGCCGCGGTGGGTAAACAGGATATTTTCGCGAAAGTGGGTGTCGTTGCAACTGACCAGGCAATCCACCGACGTGCCCGACAGTTCGGTGCACAACGCCTTTAGCTGATCGGTGATGGTGAACGGCACCAGACCCGCGCGCGTTGGCAGCAGCGTGTGACCGAACTGCTTGCCGACTTGATAGCCGAACCCGGTCGCGCCCAGTGTCGGGATCGACAGTCCGCCGGTGGCGATCACCAGCGACTGGCAGTTCAGCGTGCCGAGCGTGGTTTCCAGGCGGTAGCCCGAGTCGGTCTTGTCGATCTGCTGCACCGAGGTGTTCATGTGCAGGCTGGCACCGGCCTGACGGCACTCCTCCAGCAGCATCTCCAGAATGTCGCTGGACTTGTTGTCGCAGAACAGCTGCCCCAGTTTCTTTTCGTGATACGGCACGCCGTGCTTGGCGACCATCGCGATGAAGTCCCACTGGGTGTAGCGCGCCAATGCCGATTTGCAGAAGTGCGGATTCTGCGACAGGAAGTGGGCCGGCTCGGTGTACATGTTGGTGAAGTTACAGCGCCCGCCGCCCGACATCAGAATCTTCTTGCCGGGTTTGTTGGCGTGATCGATCAGCATCACCTTGCGCCCACGGCTGGCAGCGGTGAACGCACACATCAGACCTGCGGCGCCAGCGCCAATGATTACAACGTCAGTAACGGGCACAGCATGATCCTCGGGAGTCGAACAAGCATCTGCGTTCGATGCAGACTGTGAGTGAGAGGGCTCGCGAAAGCGACGGTGCGGATGCCAGTGGTTACAGAATCCGCACGCGCAGCGATTTGCCTTTGATCTTGCCGTTGTTCAAGCGCTCCAGTGCCTGTTTGGCCATGCTGCGCTCGACCGCCACGTAGGCCTGGAAGTCGAAGATCGCGATCTTGCCAACCTGGCTGCCCGCGATTCCGGCTTCACCGGTGAGTGCGCCGAGGATGTCGCCCGGACGCAGTTTGTCCTTGCGGCCCGAGCCGATGCACAGCGTGGTCATGGCGGGCAGCAGCTTGCCGCCTTCCTTGATGCTCAGCCGGTCGTACTGCTGCCAGTTCAACGGCGCTTTCTGCAACTCTTCGATGGCGCGGGCACGCTGGCTTTCCGACGGTGCCACGAGGCTGACCGCGATGCCTTTCTCACCGGCTCGACCGGTACGGCCGACGCGGTGGATATGGATTTCCGAATCACGGGCCAGCTCGACGTTGATGACCATGTCCAGCGCATCGATGTCCAGACCGCGCGCCGCTACGTCGGTGGCAACCAGCACGGAGGTGCTGCGGTTGGCGAACATTGCCAGCACCTGATCGCGGTCGCGCTGTTCCAGATCGCCGTGCAGGCCGACGGCCGACATGCCTTTGGCGGTCAGGTGATCGACCACTTCCTGCACCTGCTGCTTGGTGAAGCAGAACGCGACGCAGGAGGCCGGACGGAAATGCCCCAGTACCTTGACCACGGCCTCCAGACGCTGCTCAGGCGAAATTTCGTAGAAAATCTGCTCGATCTGGCTGTCGGCGTGCAGCGCTTCGACTTTCACGGTCTGCGGATCGCGCATGAACTTGGACGAGAGCTGCTTGATGCCGACCGGGTAGGTGGCCGAGAACAGCAGGGTCTGACGGCGCTGCGGGGTCTGTTCGATGATGTCGGCGATCGCGTCGTAGAAACCCATGTCCAGCATGCGGTCGGCTTCATCGAGAATCAGCGTGTTCAGGCCGTCGAGTACCAGCGAACCTTTGCGCAAGTGCTGCTGGATGCGTCCCGGCGTACCGACGATGATGTGCGCGCCGTGCTCCAGCGAGCCAATCTGCGGCCCGAACGATACGCCGCCGCACAGGGTCAGGACCTTGATGTTGTCCTCCGAGCGCGCCAGACGACGGATTTCCTTGGCCACCTGGTCGGCCAGTTCGCGTGTCGGGCACAGGACCAGTGCCTGGCAACCGAAGAAGCGCGGATTGATCGGGTTGAGCAGGCCAATGCCGAAGGCTGCGGTCTTGCCGCTGCCGGTCTTGGCTTGAGCGATCAGGTCCATGCCTTTGAGGATCACCGGCAGGCTCTGCGCCTGAATCGGTGTCATTTCGGCATAACCAAGCGACTCCAGGTTAGCCAGCATGGCAGCGGACAGAGGCAGAGTATTGAAAGCGGTGTTTGTCACGACGATGGACCTGCAAAACAAAAATGTCGCGCAGTGTATCAGGTCCGGGCCCCCGCTCAGATGGCGATGTCGATAAATGGCTGATCAGAAACCCACCGAACCTCGCAGCCAACCCCGGCCACGCTACGTGATCAGGCCTTCAAGGCTTCTTGCGTCCTTCGCCGACAGGCAACTGCAGAAAGATGCCTGCGGCGAACATCGCCAAGACGCCGACGCTCAAAAAGGTCATCTGAAATGCGCCCAGTACGCTGCTGACTTCGCCAGTGTTCACTTCTTCGCTGAAGCCTCCCAGCAAGGCTGCGGCGCTGGCCACACCCAGGCTCAGGGACAATTGCGCCACCACCGACAGCAGGCTGTTGCCGCTCGCGGCGCTGGCGTTGTCGAGGTCGATCAGAGTCACGGTGTTCATGGCGGTGAACTGCAGCGAGTTCACGGCACCCAGCAGGCCCAGATGCACCAGCAATACCCAGTACGGCGTCTGCACATCCACCAAGGCAAGACTCGCCAACAGAAGGCCCAGCAACAAGGTGTTGCTGGTCAGGATTGTGCGATAGCCCAAGTGCTCGATCAGCCAGCGCGCCACGGTCTTGGCAAACATGCCTGCGGCGGCCAGCGGCAGCATGCTCATGCCCGCCTCGGAGGGTGAATAGCCCAGCGCAACCTGCAGCAGCAACGGCACCAGAAACGGCAACGCGCCGCTGCCCAGCCGGGCGAACAGGTTGCCAATGATGCCGACGGCAAACGTGCGGGTGCGGAACAGTGACGGCGCGAACAGCGGCGCGTCGATGTGCCCGGCCCGCAGCCAATAGGCAGCAAGACAGCCCATGCCGGCAAACAGCAGCAACACCACGCGCATGTGTGGCAGGTCCAGCTCGCCCAGCCCTTCGAGAGCGATGGTGATCAGCACCATCGCCGCGCCGAACAGGACGAAGCCCACGCCATCGAAACGTGTACGCCCGCCACCGGGCAGGTCGGGAATGAAGTGCCTGACCGCGTAACAGCCGAGAATCCCGACCGGGATATTGAGCAGGAAGATCCAGTGCCAGCTCAGGTACTCGACCATCCAGCCACCGAGCGTCGGACCCAGCAACGGGCCGACCAGCCCGGGTACGGTGATGAATCCCATGATCCGCACCAGCTCCGAGCGCGGGTACGCACGCAGCACGATCAGCCGTCCGATGGGCACCATCAACGCGCCGCCCAGGCCCTGAATCACCCGGGCGCCGACCAGCATGCCCAGCGAGTTGGACAGCGCGCACAACAATGATCCGAAGCTGAACAGCAGGATCGCGCTGAAGAAGATGCGCTTGATCCCGAACCGGTCGGCAATCCAGCCCGAGGCCGGGATCAGCAGCGCAATGGTCAGCATGTAGGCGATGACCACCGATTGCATGCGCAGCGGGTCTTCGACCAGCGAGTGGGCCATCGAGGGCAGGGCGGTGTTGAGGATCGTACCGTCCAGGCTTTGCATGAAGAACGCGATGGCAATGACCCAGGGCATCCAGCGCAGGGTCTTCTCGTTCAGTTCCGGGATGGCTGAGTCAGACATAAGCTCCTTGCTATAACGTGAGGGTCAGTCGGCTGATCAAAGCACCGGGCAGTTGAATGGAGCCTGTCTGGCGCTGACTGTAGGTACTCGATTGCAGAATCAATTCGCGTTCGCGGGTCAGGTCTTCCAGCGCGCTGCCGAGCAGACTGTAGGCACTGTCATCGAACCGCATGGTGTTGACCGGCGCGATGATTTTGCCGTCTTCGACCCAGAAGGTCGCGAATCGGGTCATGCCAGTCAGGCGAGCCGCAGGCCGGTCGGAGAAATTCAGGTACCAGAGGTTGCTGATGTACAGCCCGGTACCGAGCCTTTGCAGCACTTCATCCAGTTCCAGCGAGCCGCCCGCAATGTCCAGCGCGCTGGGCCATTCGCCGTGGTCTGCACCATTGGCCTGCAGGTCGTATTCAGCCGCGCTGCTGGAATCCACCAGTTGCTCGGCTGCGTTGCCTGCAGCGATCAGGGCCAGATCCTTGCGTGGATAACCTTCGCGTGAAAACGCAGGCGACAGCGAGCCGCTGACCTTCTCATCGATACTGACCCGCGGACTGAACTGCGCGTCGCCGTTGTACAGACGCTGCAACGGGCTGCGTTTGCTGGCCAGCGCCTGCGCGGAGAACCCGCCCCAGCTCAGCATGCCGATGATTTCATCCAGCGCGGCTGGAGCCAGGTAGGCGCGGTACTGACCAGGCTGGAGCGTATGCAGCGGGCGGCCCAGATAGTCGAGTTGCTCGCGGGCCTGTGCGAAGCGGCGAGTGAAGGCCTCGTTGTTCCAGTCGTGACCGGCATAGTTGGCTTTCACCGCCTGACCATTCTCGTGAAACAGGCTCCAGTCAAAGTTGAAGCTGTTGGCCTGATGCCAGCCCAACGCACCCCACGAACTGGCGAAGCCCCGATATAAAGGGCCTGCGGCATAGAAGCCGACCAGATCCAGTCCTTGAGACAACTCGCTGATCTGCTCGACGACCTGACCACTGTCCGGTAACGGGCTGCTTTGCAGATTGGTGTTTTGCCACGGCTGCGTGTTGGGCAGCAGATACGGGTCTTTCGACAGCAGCGGCAGGGTGTCGCGCAGTTGCTGCAAGGCGTCGGTCAGGCGCTGGACATCGGTGTCGGCATCGCCGGAGAGCGTGACTTCAAGATTGGCGTGGCGGCCGTCCTCGATCAGTTGCACGTTCAGAATGGCTTGCTGCACCTGCCCGGCCTGACGAACCTGGCCGTGGTTGAAACGAATGAAATCCGACGCCTCGGCGTCATACGCCAGCGTAAAGTGCTCGGCGGGGCGAAGGGCTGCCTTGAGTGCGGCAACCAGCGCTTCGAATTGCTGTTGGTGCGGCATCAGGCATCTCCTCCAAACACATCGACGTCAGTGAATACACACGCAGGTGTCGCGTGACCGACCCGGATCACTTGATTCGGCTCGCCCTTGCCACAGTTCGGCGTGCCCAGCACCTTGAAGGTGCTGGCATCGCCCACGGCGCTCAGGCTCTTCCAGAACCGTGCCGATATCGCGCGGTAATTGGGATTCTTCACCACGCCCTTGAGTTCACCGTTTTCAATCAACTGGCCCCATTCGCAGCCAAACTGGAACTTGTTGCGGGCATCGTCGATGGACCACGAGCGATTGTTCGACATCAGAATGCCGTGCTCGATATTGCCGATCAGGCTGTCCATCGATTGATCACCCGGCTCGATGTTCAGGTTGGCCATGCGATCAATGGGCGGGCGATTCCAACTGCACGCGCGACTGTTGGCAACGCCATCCAGGCCGCTGCGGTATTGCGACAGCGCACCGCCGAGCGGGCGTTGGAGAACGCCGTCGCGGATCAGGAATTGCTTGCTCGCCGCAGTGCCGTCGTCGTCATGGGCGTAGCTGGCGAGTTGTTCGGGAATGTCCGGATCGAACGTCACGTTGAGCAGGCTGGAACCGTACTGCAACGTGCCGAAATCCGCTGCCTTGACGAAGCTGGTGCCGGCGTAATTGCGCTCATCGCCGAGGATCCGGTCCAGCTCCAGCGGGTGACCGATGGACTCGTGGATCTGCAGCACCATCTGGTCCGGCATCAACAGCAGGTCGCGCGGCCCGGAAGGCGTATTGGGCGCCATGATCAGTTGCAGGGCCTGGTCGGCAATCCTGGCAGCCGCGCCGATCAAGCCGCAGTTGCTCAGCACTTCGACGCCGCCCTGTTGGCCAAAGTTGTCGCCGCCCAGATTACGCGTCTGGCTATCGAGCCCGTCGTAAGCGGTCACGCTAAGGCCTGGAAACACGAAGCGTTGCGCCTGACGCAGCTCGGCACCGGCGGAGTTGAGGTAGATCTGCTCGACGGTTTCCAGCCCCAGCGTGGCCTGCCAGTTGACCAGCCGCTCGTCCTCGGGCACCGACGTGGATTCGGTCATCAACAGGCCGATGCAATCGCTCAGCGGCGGGAAGGCCTGACTGAAATTGGGCGAGAAATAATCGGCTTTCGCGGTGGACACCGGTTGTGAGCTCAGGTCGAGCAATGCATGCGGCGCCAGACGGCGGGCCATCGCTTCGGCCTGGCGCAAGGCGGTCTGCAAGCCATTCACGGAAATGTCGTTGGTCGCGGCGTAGGTTTCCACGCCGTTGAGGCGTACGGTCAGCATCGCCCCTTCATCGGTAAACAGTGAAGGCGGTTCAGCGACGTTCTTGCGCACGCACAGACGCTGGCCGTTTCGACGGACATAACGCACGGAAAAGAATTGTGCATCACTCGTGAGAGCAGCGAACCGCTGTTTGAGTTGAGCGGAGAAATCGAACATGCAGACAAGCTCCTTCTTGAGGGCGGTCGGTGAAGTCCGTACGACCTTGTGGGCCGATTGCCATGAAGGAGATTAACCCGAGGACAGCCCGACTGCACCCGTTAGCTTGAGATAGACGCTTTGAGAGGCGTTGCTCCCACGTTCTGACCTGACGCCAGGAAGTCAGGCGGGTGTCCAGCTTTCGGGTTGCAGATCCACCCGTGGGAGCCAACTGTC
>NZ_MUIO01000153.1 GCF_002087235.1 Pseudomonas floridensis
ACATCGGCTACAACTTATCTGGCCTTGCAGCCGCGACCGATCAAATCGTTGGTAGCGTCCCAATACACCAGGCCTTCACTGCCTTTATTGTCAAACGCCAACACTTTATTACTGTAAAGCGTGCCACTGGAAGCGCCCGGTTCGGCCTTGAGCCTGAAAACCTGATCGCTCTGATTCAGCCGCACATCCACTTCTTTCTTGGCTGAATCGATATAGCGCCAATGAATCTCGGCGTTACTGTCACACACCCAACGGTTCCAGGGATCATTCTGTTGCGGCGCACTCATCATCGAGCAACCGCCAAGCACCGCCATTATTCCGAGGGCAATCAAGCCTTTCATGACTTCTCCTGGCCTGCCCCGCAAAACCCGGCCGGTGCCTGTGGTCTCGATGTATCAGGGGCAGTTCTGTTCCTGTTTACGGTCATCGGCCGGTTCACCCGTGACACGCGCCTCGACCCGTTGACTGTTCTCGGTCGTCGGCACATCCACGGATGCCGGGCTGAATACTTTGCAGGCACCGGCATGAGAACCGGAACCGGCACAGCCGGCTAATACAACGCAACTCACAAGCGCCAGGGCAGCGATCTTCATGGCAAAACTCCTTCTTCATTAAAAGATGTCCACCCATTAATGACCGCTGAAGCCCGTCGAGGTTGCCGGAAAGGGCTCGCCCCGACTCAAGGACAGCCTGTTTCCCCTGGCTTGGGCATGAACTCGTAACGATCCCATACCTCCTGGCCACCACGCTTGTAGATCACCGGCACGGTTTCAGCCTGCCAGCCTGCCTGATAGCAACTGGGTTTAAGCACGTGGGCCAGGGAATCACCCTCTACCTTTTCGGCTTCAGGCTTGCCTGCGCAACCGCCCAGCAAACCTGCGATGAGAAACCACGGTAACGCCCTGACCATGTACGACTCCTTGTCCAAAGCCGGAAATCAGGCCTTGGCGCGTTGTTCAAGCATTTCAACCGCTGGCAGCACCTTGCCTTCCACGAATTCGAGGAAAGCGCCGCCGCCTGTGGAGATATAGGAAATCTGTTCTGCCACGCCGTACTTATCGATGGCCGCAAGCGTATCGCCACCACCCGCGATGGAAAACGCCGGGCTTTCGGCAATGGCCTTGGCCAGGGTCTTGGTACCCTCACCAAACTGATCGAACTCGAACACACCGACCGGACCGTTCCACAGAATAGTCTTCGAAGATTTCAACAAGTCGGCGAAGTGCGCAGCGGTTTGCGGACCGATGTCCAGAATCATGTCGTCTTCAGCCACATCGGCAATCAGCTTGACGGTGGCGGTGGCGCTCTCGGCGAATTCCTTGGCGACCACCACGTCGGTCGGCAGCGGGACGCTGACCTTGGCGGCGATTTCACGTGCGGTATCGAGCAGATCGGGCTCGTACAGCGACTTGCCGACCTTGTGACCGGCGGCGGCCAGGAAGGTGTTGGCAATACCGCCGCCGACGATCAACTGATTGCAGATGGCGCTCAGGCTGTTCAGCACGTCCAGCTTGGTGGACACCTTGGAGCCTGCCACGATGGCGGCCATTGGCTGGGCCGGAGCGCCGAGCGCCTTGCCCAGTGCGTCCAGTTCGGCAGCCAGCAACGGACCGGCAGCGGCGACCTTGGCAAATTTGGCCACGCCGTGGGTCGAGCCTTCAGCGCGGTGTGCAGTGCCGAATGCGTCCATCACGAACACATCGCACAGCGCGGCGTATTTCTGCGCCAGCTCATCGGCGTTCTTTTTCTCGCCCTTGTTGAAGCGCACGTTCTCGAACAGCACCACATCGCCCGGCTTGACGTCGACACCGTCCAGGTACTCGGCCACCAACGGAACCTCCCGACCCAGCGCCTTGCTCAGGTAGTCGGCAACCGGCTTGAGGCTGTTCTCGGCAGAAAATTCGCCTTCGGTCGGACGACCCAGATGCGAGCAGACCATTACCGCAGCGCCTTTTTCCAGCGCCAGCCTGATGGTCGGCAGCGAAGCAAGGATACGTGCATCGCTGCTGACGACACCGTCCTTCACGGGAACGTTGAGGTCTTCACGAATCAGTACACGTTTACCTTGCAGATCGAGGTCGGTCATCTTCAACACGGTCATGAGGCGTTCCTGTTTTTTACTGTTGTTGGTCAGCGACGCGCAGAAAGTGCTCTGCAACGTCGAGCATTCGATTGGCAAAGCCCCACTCGTTATCGAACCAGGCCAGCAGATTCACCAGCCGGGGCCCGGAAACGCGGGTTTGACTCGCATCGACAATCGCCGAATGCGGGTCGTGATTGAAATCGCAGCTGGCGTGCGGCAACTCAGTGTAGGCCAGCAAACCCTTCAGCGGGCCGCTGGTGGCAGCCTCGCGCAGGATCCGGTTGATGTCCCGGGCGTCCGTATCGCGAGCGGTCTGCAACGTGATGTCCAGACAGGACACGTTGACGGTCGGCACGCGAACAGCTTTGGCCTGAATTCGGCCGGCAAGTTCCGGAAGCAGCCTTTCGATTCCGCGCGCCAGACCGGTGGAGACCGGGATGATCGACTGGAATGCCGAGCGCGTGCGACGCAGATCCTCATGGTGATAGGCGTCGATCACTGGCTGGTCGTTCATCGCCGAGTGAATCGTGGTGATGGTGACGTATTCCAGTCCGACAGCCTCGTCCAGCAGCCGCAGCAACGGGACGCTGCAATTGGTGGTGCAGGACGCCGCCGACACCAGCAACTCTCTGCCGGTAAGCTTTTGCTGGTTGATGCCAAACACCACCGTGGCGTCGACATCGGCTTCGCTGGCCATCGGTTGCGAGAACAGCACGCGTGGCGCGCCGGCGTCGAGAAAACGCTGACCGTCTTCGCGAGTGTTGTAGACACCTGAGCATTCCAGCACCAGATCCACATCCAGCGCAGCCCAGTCGATCTCTTCCGGAGTCGAATTGCGCAGAACCTTGATCCGGTGATCATTGATGTGCAGGTATTGCCCTTCGACCCGCACCTGACCGGGAAACCGGCCATGGGTGGAGTCAAAGCGCGTGAGGTATTCGAGGCTGGCCATGTCGGCCAGATCGTTGATGGCAACCACTTCGAACCCGGCTTTCGTTCCTCGCTCACACAGCGCACGCACGACGCAACGACCGATGCGGCCGTAGCCGTTCAGAGCAACTTTGTAGGGGCGGGGCTGGGGGCTGGGGGTCTCCCGGATTTAAGCTGATCCCGCATGAGCGCGCTGGCCCGCGATGGCGCCGCTCAGACAGCAAGTATGGTGTCTGAACGCTACCTTCACGGGCCGGCGCGATCCTGCGAGGGAACGCGTCGTGCTTAGTCTTCGAGCAGCTCTTCAGCCGTGCTCAGGACATTTTCCAGCGTGAAACCGAACTCTTCGAACAGCGCAGGCGCAGGTGCTGACTCGCCGAAGGTGGTCATGCCGATCACGCGACCTTCCAGACCGACGTACTTGTACCAGTAATCAGCATGTGCAGCTTCGATGGCGATGCGCGCGCTGACCTGCAGAGGAAGCACCTTCTGCTTGTACATTGCGTCCTGGGCTTCGAACACGCTGGTGCACGGCATGGAAACTACACGCACCTTGCGGCCCTGCTCGGTCAGCTTGTCGAATGCCTGCACGGCCAGACCGACTTCCGAACCGGTGGAGATCAGGATCAGCTCAGGCTCGCCAGCGCAGTCGCGCAGTACGTAGCCACCACGGGCGATATCAGCCAGTTGGGCTTCGTCACGCGCCTGGTGAGTCAGGTTCTGACGCGAGAAAATCAGCGCCGAAGGACCGTCGTTACGCTCAAGCGCGTATTTCCAGGCCACTGCCGATTCCACGGCATCGGCCGGGCGCCAGGTGTCCAGGTTCGGCGTGGTGCGCAGGCTGGTCAGTTGCTCGATCGGCTGGTGCGTCGGGCCGTCTTCACCCAGACCGATGGAGTCGTGAGTGAACACATAGATCACGCGCTTCTTCATCAGCGACGACATGCGCACCGCGTTACGGGCGTATTCCATGAAGATCAGGAAAGTGGCGCCGTACGGCACGAAACCGCCGTGCAGGGCGATGCCGTTCATCATGGCGCCCATGCCGAACTCACGCACACCGTAGTGCAGGTAGTTGCCGTTAGGGTCTTCGCCGGTGATGCTCTTGCAGCCTTTCCAGATGGTCAGATTGGAACCGGCCAGGTCAGCCGAACCGCCAAGTATCTCAGGCAACAACGGGCCCAGTGCGCCCAAAGCGTTTTGGCTGGCTTTACGGCTGGCGATGGTTTCGCCCTTGGCGTTGACTTCAGCCACGTACGCAGCCGATTTCTCGGCGAAGTCCGCAGGCAGTTCACCGCTCATGCGGCGGATGAAATCGTTGGCCAGCTCAGGGAAAGCGGCGGAATACGCGGCGAAACGCTGATCCCACTCGGCTTCGGCGGCCAGGCCTTTTTCCTTGGCGTTCCACTCGGCGTAGATATCGGCCGGGATTTCGAAGGGACCGTGGTTCCATTTCAGAGCGGCACGGGTCAGGGCGATTTCGTCAGCGCCCAGCGGAGCACCGTGGGATTCTTCCTTGCCCTGCTTGTTCGGCGAGCCAAAACCGATGGTGGTCTTGCAGCAGATCAGGGTCGGCTGCTCGCTTTTGCGAGCGGTGTCGATGGCGGTCTTGATCTCGTCGGCGTCATGGCCGTCGACATTGCGGATGACCTGCCAGCCGTAGGACTCGAAACGCTTCGGCGTATCGTCGGTGAACCAGCCTTCGACTTCGCCGTCGATGGAGATGCCGTTGTCGTCGTAGAACGCGATCAGCTTGCCCAGTTGCAGCGTACCGGCCAGCGAAGCGACTTCGTGCGAGATACCTTCCATCATGCAGCCGTCACCCATGAACACATACGTGTGGTGATCGACGATGGAATGGCCTGGACGGTTGAATTGTGCAGCCAGGGTCTTTTCGGCAGCGGCGAAACCGACGGCGTTGGCGAAACCCTGACCCAGCGGGCCGGTGGTTGTTTCAATACCAGGGGTGTAGCCGTATTCCGGGTGACCCGGCGTGCGGCTGTGCAACTGGCGGAAATTCTTCAGGTCGTCGATGGACAGGTCATAGCCGGTCAGGTGCAACAACGAATAGACCAGCATGGAGCCGTGACCGTTGGACATGATGAAACGGTCACGGTCGGCGAACGCGGGGTTGGCCGGGTTGTGCTTCAGATAATCGCGCCAAAGAACCTCGGCGATATCCGCCATGCCCATGGGGGCACCCGGATGGCCGCTGTTGGCTTTTTGCACGGCATCCATGCTCAGTGCACGAATAGCGTTGGCACGCTCACGACGGCTTGGCATCGCTGATCTCCTGGGTATAAAGGATTGGGATCTGAAAAAGGCGGCCATTTTCCCTCAGGGACCGGCCGGGGGCAATCACAGATAGTGGACCTTAGGCTTTTTTCCTGTGTTGTGGACATTAATTAGCCTGTCAACACTGGATAACCTCTGCGGGCGACAAGTTCAGCGGGATCGACAAACGCCTCCGCAGGCAATATCAAAACTTTTTGATATTGCCCTTGCGACATCAGAAATCGCTCACTAGACTGCGAACCCATGAACCTGCGCGTACCTGCCATTCGCCATGATGCCTGCGACGACCTCTCTGCTTTGTGCAAGGCCGGCGGCGACCCTCTACGGCTGAATGTTCTGCGTGCGCTGACCAATGATTCGTTCGGGGTGCTGGAGCTGGCGCAGATTTTTGCGATCGGTCAGTCGGGCATGAGTCATCACCTCAAGGTGCTGGCGCAGGCCGATCTGGTCGCGACACGACGTGAAGGCAATGCGATTTTCTACCGTCGCGCCCTGCCCCACACCGAATTGCCGGGCGGTCGGCTGCACGCCGCCTTGCTCGATGAAATCGACACCCTTGAATTGCCCGATGACGTTCAGGGCCGCATCGGCCTGGTGCATCGCCAGCGGGCACTGGCCAGTCAGGATTTTTTTGCCCGGACGGCGGAAAAGTTTCGCGCCCAGCAGGATCTGATCGCCGGTCTCGTGCAATACAGTGAAAGCCTGCTGACGCTGCTCGACAAGCTCAGCTTCGGCAGTGAGGCGACCGCCCTGGAAGTAGGCCCCGGCGACGGCGGCTTCCTTCCCGAGCTGGCACGGCGTTTCAGACAGGTCGTCGCGATGGACAACAGCCCGGCCATGCTGGAGCTGGCCCGCAACCTGTGCGAGCGCAAAGGCCTGCTTAATGTCGAGTTGCTGCTGGCCGATGCACTGACAGACAGTAAAGCGCGCGCCGATTGCGTCGTCTTGAACATGGTGCTTCATCATTTTGCCGCACCGGCCGAGGCCCTCGGGCGACTGGCCGAATGCGTGCGACCCGGCGGTAGCTTGCTGGTAACAGAATTGTGTAGTCATGACCAGAGCTGGGCCAGGGAGGCCTGTGGCGATCTCTGGTTAGGTTTCGAGCAGGAAGACCTGGCCCGTTGGGCCATCGCTGCGGGGCTAGTTCCCGGGGAAAGCCTCTATGTGGGCTTACGTAATGGTTTCCAGATCCAGGTTCGCCATTTTCAGCGACCGGCTGGCAACACTCACCATCGGTAAAATGAAGGAAACCCGTAGAGATGAGCGAATACTCACTTTTCACCTCCGAATCCGTGTCCGAAGGACATCCGGACAAGATCGCCGACCAGATTTCCGATGCGGTTCTGGACGCCATCATCGCTGAAGACAAATACGCCCGTGTAGCGTGCGAAACACTGGTCAAGACCGGTGTGGCGATCATCGCTGGCGAAGTGACGACATCGGCCTGGGTCGATCTGGAAGACATCGTACGTAACGTCATCCTCGACATCGGCTACAACAGCTCCGACGTCGGCTTCGACGGCGCGACCTGCGGCGTGATGAACATCATCGGCAAGCAGTCGGTGGACATCGCCCAAGGCGTTGACCGCAGCAAGCCTGAAGATCAGGGCGCTGGCGACCAGGGCCTGATGTTCGGCTACGCCAGCAACGAAACCGACGTGCTGATGCCGGCACCGATCACTTTCTCGCACCAACTGGTCGAGCGTCAGGCTCAGGCGCGTAAATCCGGCCTGCTGCCGTGGCTGCGCCCGGATGCCAAATCCCAGGTCACCTGCCGCTACGAAAACGGCAAGGTCGTGGGCGTCGATGCAATCGTACTGTCGACCCAGCACAACCCGGACGTTTCCTATGCCGACCTGCGTGAAGGCGTCATGGAACTGATCGTCAAACACGTCATTCCAGCGCACCTGCTGCACAAGGACACCCAGTTCCACATCAACCCGACCGGCAACTTTATCATTGGTGGCCCGGTAGGCGACTGCGGTCTGACCGGCCGCAAGATCATTGTCGACACCTACGGCGGCATGGCCCGTCACGGCGGTGGCGCGTTCTCCGGCAAGGACCCATCGAAGGTTGACCGTTCGGCTGCCTATGCAGGCCGTTACGTTGCCAAGAACATCGTCGCTGCCGGCCTTGCCGAGCGCTGCGAGATCCAGGTGTCCTACGCCATCGGCGTTGCTCAACCCACGTCGATCTCGCTGAACACGTTCGGCACCGGCAAGCTGTCCGACGACAAGATCATCAGCCTGGTTCGCGAGCACTTCGACCTGCGTCCGTACGCGATCACCACCATGCTGGATCTGCTGCACCCGATGTACAAGGCCACTGCGGCCTACGGCCACTTCGGTCGTATCCCGGTCGAAATGACCGTTGGCGATGACACCTTCACCGCCTTCACCTGGGAAAAAACCGACCGCGCCGATGCCCTGCGCGCTGCTGCCGGCCTGTAATTTCCTGCGGTAACCAAAAGCCCCCGGCGACGCGAGTCTCCGGGGGCTTTTGTTTGTGCGCTGGTAACAGGGTGGCTCTCACAGCCTTGGGCTGAAATTCGAGCTCAACCCCTGCGCGATACCAGCAGAACCGAAGCGGCACTGGCGAGCAAACCTGCGCACACCCGATTGAACAGGCGCTTGCCACTCGGCTTGGCGAACAGCCGACGTGCGTGCACGCCCATCCAGGCATACAGCGCAATCGCGATGCACTCCAGCACCAGAAACAGACTGCCCAACAACGCAAACTGACGTGTCACATCGCCCGTCTGATCGACGAACTGTGGCAGAAAAGCGGTAAACAGCAGGATGGCTTTCGGATTGCCTATGGCCACCAGAAACTCCTGACGCGCCAGATTCGCCTTACTCACGCCTGCCACTTCCGCCTCAGGCTGCAGGTCAGGGCTTGCCCGCCATAGTTGCGCGGCAAGATAGAACAGGTACATGGCCCCGAGGATTTTGATGCAATGGAACAGCCATTCGGATGTCTGCAGCACCACGGTCAATCCTGCCGCCGCGAGCGCAATCATAATGGTAAACGCCAGCAGCCGCCCTGTGCCGCCAATGCAGGATCGTGCAAAGCCATAACGTGTGGCATTACTGATTGAAAGCAGGTTGTTGGGGCCTGGCGCCATGTTCAGCGCGAAACAGGCTGGAACAAATACGGCGAGAGTCGAAAGGTCCATCCGGGAATCTTCCAGGGTTGTGTCGAGCGCTCAGTTTTGCCGGTATCTGGCAGAGGATCAATACATAGCCGAGCAGTGAAACGAGCGACGTCCATACCAACGATCCTGGCGCGTAAAACCCGGTAACCACGCCCTCCCCTCGCAGAGCGAACCGCCAGCTAGCCTTTTGCAGCCAATCCCAAGCAAGGATGCTTCAATGCTATCTGCAACTCGCCTGATGATCAGCTTTGCCCTTCTGCTTTGCATCTCGACCGTCACACAAGCCAGCCAATGCCCCGAGTGGTCCCCCGACCAGGCACGCAAACAAATCCACGCGCTCGAGCAGCAGATAGCTGGATGGGATGACAGTTATCACCGTTTGGGCATTTCGCAGATTCCGGATGAGCTTTACGACCAGTCGCGCCAGAGGCTGAATGCCTGGCGCGCGTGCTTTGCAACGCGAGCAGTCAATGACAATCCGCTGAAGACCGCAGTGGGCCCGGTGCCGCATCCGGTTGCCCACACAGGCGTTAACAAGCTGGCCGATGAGAAGGCGGTCAAGGCCTGGCTGAAGGGACGCAGCGACCTGTGGATTCAGCCCAAGGTCGATGGCGTGGCCGTCACGCTGGTGTATTCGGCTGGCAAGCTGGCGAATGTCATCAGCCGGGGCGACGGCATCAAGGGCCAGGACTGGACACCTCAAGCGCAGTTGATCAAAGCCATCCCGCAGCAGTTGCCGTGGCCGGATAACGTTGTTCTGCAAGGCGAACTGTACGAGCGGCTGACCGACCATGTGCAGGCGTCAGCCGGCAGCGTCAATGCGCGCAGCAAGGTTGCAGGGCTGATGGCACGCAAGACGATCAGCTCGACGCAAGCCGATACGATCGGTTTGTTCGTCTGGGACTGGCCCAACGGCCCGGCCTCGATGCACGAACGTCTGGCCGGGCTTAAAGCCATGGGCTTTGAAGACAGCGCCGCCTACACCCAGACACTGGACCATTTCGGCCTGGCCGCGCAATGGCGTGAGCACTGGTATCGCAGCCCGCTGCCGTTCGCCACCGACGGCGTGATCATGCGTCAGGGCGAGCGCCCTTCCGCCGAGCAGTGGCAGGCCAGAGCGCCTTACTGGATCGCAGCGTGGAAGCATCCCTACGCGCAGGCACTGGCCGACGTGCGCAAAGTCAGTTTCACGGTCGGTCGCAGTGGCAGAATCACGCCCATCCTCGAACTGGTGCCGTTGCGCCTCGACGACCGCACCATCACTCGCATCAGCACCGGTTCACTGCAGCGCTGGCAGACGCTGGATATCCGCCCCGGCGATCAGGTCGCTGTCAGTCTGGCGGGGCTGACCATTCCACGGCTCGACGGCGTGATTACCCGCAGCGTCGAGCGAGCACAGGTGAACCCGCCCGACGCGAGCGACTTTCATGAGCTCAGTTGCTGGCAACCGACGCCAGGCTGCGACAGTCAGTTTCGCGCACGTCTCACCTGGCTGAGCGGCAAGAAGGGGCTGGCGCTCAGCGGCGTAGGGCCGGGCACTTGGGACAGGCTTGTCGAAAGCGGGAAAATCAACGGGCTGGTCGATTGGATGACCCTCGATCAGGCTGAGCTTGCTACCATTCCCGGTCTTGCCGAACGCAGCAGCGCCAAACTGTTCGCCAGCCTGCAAAGCGCCCGGCAGCGGCCGTTCCAGACATGGCTCAAGGCTATCGGCCTACCCCCTGCCGGAACTGCCCAACTGAACGTCGGTTGGGACGAACTGGCCGCACGCAGTGTCGAACACTGGCAGGCGGAACCGGGCATCGGTCCGGGGCGGGCAGCAAAACTAAGAGCGTTTTTTCAGGACCCGCAAGTACAGGCATTGAGCCAGCAATTGCGTATTCAAGGTATTTCAGGTTTCTAGAGTCCGGGTTTCATCTTTTATGCCCGGGCGTCGTTTTCAAAAGGAGTTCATATGAAGTGTTTGTCACCGTTGATTCTTTTCACCAGTTGCACGCTGTTGGCCGCCCCGCTGCTGGCAGCCGAACAGGCTCCCCCTTCCGAGTGCCTGCTCAAGAGCCAGGAAATCAGCAGCAAGCTTCAGGATGCGCGGGCCGAAGGTAACAAGGCCGAACAGACAGGTCTGGAAAAAGCTCTGGCCGAGGTCAATGCCAACTGCACGGAGACTTCACTGCTCAAGCAACGCGAGCAAAAGGTTTTGGACGCCAAGCGTGAAGTCAGCCGTCGCCAGACCGACCTGAACAAGGCCATGGACAAAGGCGACGCGGAGAAGATCAACAAGCGTAAGGACAAGCTGGCCGAGTCCCGAAAGGAATTGCAGGACGCTCAGTCCGAGCTTGAGAAAGTGCAGCCGGACGACTGATAGACGAGTGCAGCGCTGCCTAACCCCGGCAGCGCTCTATCGGCGACTCAGGCTGCGGCCGGGAATGCCGAAACGCCGAACAGCGCAACGATGATGCCCATCCCTGCTACCCACGCCAGAGAGCGCATCGCCGCCAGGTCGGTCAGGTAGAAGATGATGTAGAGCAAACGGCTGGTAATGAACAGCACCGCCAGCACGTCGATAGTGACCAACTGTGCGTTGCCTGCAATGTGCGCAATGATCACCGCCGCCGCGAACGCGGGTGTCACTTCATAGCTGTTCAACTGAGCGGCGTGCGCACGCTTCGGGAAACCTTCGAGCTTGTCGAGAAAGGCGCGAGGATCGTGATTATTTCTCATGCCGAACTTACCGCTGCCGATCTTGGCGATGCCTGCACAACCAATGGGCAACAGGATCGCGACCAGCACACACCAAAAAGCAACTGTCATACGTTTATCCTCACGATTTCAAATGCTCGACGCCCTGTAAGCAAGCCTGGCCCACAGCTAAGAGCAGAGAAGGACCGAAAGGTTCTTTCGAATCACACTTAACCCACAATACGCTCCGCATCAGGGCAGGTGGATGATGAATTTGGCTGCAAGTGATGCTGCTCCCACGGCGCTCAATCGGTCAGGCATGCGCCCGTGGGAGCGGACTTGTCCGCGAAGGCAGTGAATCAGCCCCCCCCCCCGCATCTTCAGTGAATGTACCGGCCTATTCGTGGACAAGTCCACTCCCACGGCGCAGTGACCAGTGAAGGTGAGCTTGCTGAGTGCAGCGTCTGAAAAGACCTATTCGCGGACAAGTCTGCTCCAACAGCGATCCACCGTTCAGGCATGCGCTCGTGGGAGCCAACTTGTCCGCGAAGACAGCGGTCCACCGACCAGGCATGCGCTGTGGGAGCGACATGTCCGCGAAGACAGCGGTCCACCGGCCAGGCATGCGCCCGTGGGAGCGGACTTGTCCGCGAAAAAATGTACAGAAGGACCGTTGGCTCACACCAACCGTGGAAAAATCAGGCGGAAGGTCGTGAACTGCCCCGGCTCGCTTTCCACCTTCACCTGCCCTTCGTGCAGGCTCATGATTGAGCGAACGATGGCCAGACCCAACCCCGTGCCGCCCTGCTGGCGGGCGCGGCTGACGTGCACCCGGTAGAAACGGTCGAACAGGCGTGGCAGATGCTCCGCACTGATGCCCTCACCGGCATTGCGCACCGCCAGTGAGATTTCCTCGGCGTGCGTGGCGAGGCTGATCGTGATCGTACTGCCGCTCGTTCCATGCCGGATGGCATTGGACAGCAGGTTGGAGATCGCCCTCTGGATCATCAATCTATCGCCCATCACCCGGCCGTTGCCTTCGACGTACAGGGTGATGTCGCGGTCTTCGGCCGATGCGGAAAACAGTTCGGCGACTTTCTCCGATTCTTCACGCAGATCGATGGACTCGAGGGTCAGTGGCGCCGAGGGCTGGCTGACGCTTGCAAGAAACAGCATCTGCGCGATCATGCGCGACATGCGCTCCAGTTCTTCGGTACAGGACTCCAGCGCCTGTCGGTATTCCTCAGGCGGGCGTGGTCGCGACAGGGTGACCTGGGCCTTGCCCATCAGGTTGTTCATCGGCGAGCGCATCTCGTGCGCAAGATCGTCGGAGAACTGCGACAGTTGCTGAACATCGCCATCCAGCCGGTGCAGCATGAAATTCACGGCGTGGGCCAGGTCCCGCAGTTCATCCGGCAGGCCAGTCACTTTCATGCGGTGGGACAGGTCGCGCGCGGAAATCAGTGAGGTCACTTTTCTGAAGGCACCCAGCGGTTTCAACCCACGGCGCACCACCCACCAGGCGCCCAGCCCGACCAGCAGCAGGATCACCGGAAGCACCAGAAACGTGGACCTGGCGTAGGCGTGCAACATCGCAGTGTCGCTGTTTCGGTCCAGCGTCAGCATGACCAGAACGTTTTCATCGGTCTTGAGGCGGATCTGCTTGTAGCCCACCAGCAGCTTGTCGCCCTTGCTGGATTTCAGTTCATGGAAACCCTGTGTCTGACCGTCGGCAGCAGGCGGTGGCAGGTTGCGGCCTTCCTCGTTGCCGATATTCATCAACGGCCGCCTGGGCATGCTTGAATCGAAAATGCCCAGCGCAAAACTGTCGTGCCCGACAATCTGGTCACGCAAGGTGTGTGGGTACTGAACGATGTCGCCAATGGACAGAAACCCTTCGCTCAACCCGTGCTCGATCTGCGCGAACTTCTCTTTCAGGCTGTCTTCGGCACGCAGGTCGAGCTGGTGGGAGATGGCCGCGTAAGCGAACAGCTCCATGATCACCACCAGAAACGCACTCAACGCAGTCACCGTCAGGCCCAGCCGCGTAGAGAGGCGCGTCGGTTTCATTCGCGCACTTCCAGCACGTAACCGACACCGCGCAGGGTGTGTATCAGCTTGGTCTCGAACGGGTCATCGATCTTGGCGCGCAACCGGCGAATCGAAACCTCGACCACGTTGGTGTCGCAATCGAAATTCATGTCCCACACCAGCGAAATGATCTGGGTGCGCGACATGACCTCTCCGGTATGGCGCATCAGCAGGTGCAACAGCGCGAATTCCTTGGTGGTCAGGTCGATGCGCTGCTTGCCACGAAAGGCCCGGTGACGTCCTTGATCGAGTTCCAGGTCGCCGACCTGCAACACCTGAGGCGTCGTCGGCTGTTCGCTGCGACGCATCAACGTGCGCACTCTGGCCAGCAGTTCCGGAAACTCGAACGGCTTGACCAGGTAATCGTCGGCGCCCATTTCCAGACCCTTGACCTTCTCTTCCAGACGGCCGCGCGCAGTCACCATCATGACCCGGGTGTTGACGGTTTTGCGCAGTCGGGCCAGCACCTCCCAGCCGTCCATCTCGGGCAGGTTCACATCCAGAATCACGATGTCGTACGCCTGGTGCTGCGCGAGGTAGAGC
The DNA here is from genome assembly GCF_002087235.1 of Pseudomonas floridensis. Classification (GTDB taxonomy): domain Bacteria; phylum Pseudomonadota; class Gammaproteobacteria; order Pseudomonadales; family Pseudomonadaceae; genus Aquipseudomonas; species Aquipseudomonas floridensis. The sequence continues at coordinate 13,776 of NZ_MUIO01000153.1, forward strand.
CCGTCGAGTCCGGTGGCGGCGATATCGACGATATAGCCACTTTCGGTCAGGCCCTGATGCATGTACTCGGCAGTTTTCGGCTCGTCCTCTACTACAAGGATTCGCATGAATAAATGTCCTGTCTGGTGGGCGGTTGATGACGCTGGCGTCCGGCTTTCGGGCCGTTCTGACGGGCAGTGTACGGGCAAACAGCCACCCTCAGAAGCACATTACGGAATTGTAATTTTCCAGCAATCGCCCTGATAGCTAGCGCTCCATAAAGTCGCCTCATCCAGATTCAACAGCCCCTGTGGCGCCGTTGTTCTTTTTATCCGATGGGGGTGATGTATGCGACTGGAGGGCTACGAACGTGCTCGGGTCTAGACTGGCATTGAGACTGCCATACGTGAAAACCGGCGCGCTGTGCGTGCTGTTACTGACGCCAATGGTGGCGGCCGCGCAAGGCCTGAGCCTGCCGCAGGCCATCGAGGCGGCGTTTGCCGAAAACCCTGACCTTGCGGCAGCCCGTTGGGAAATCGGAGTGGCCGAAGGCGAACGCCAGCAGGCAGGCCTGATGCCCAACCCGGTGGCATCCTGGGAAGCGGAGGACACCCGCAGCGAAACCCGGACCACGACCGTGATGCTCAGCCAGGCGCTGGAACTGGGCGGCAAGCGAGGCGCGAGGATCGAGGCCGCCAGCCGCGGACAGGATGCCGCCCGGATCGAGCTTGAACGGCGCGGCAACGAGTTGCGGGCGGAAGTCGTGCAAGCGTTCTATGCCGCAGCGCGTGCGCAGGCGGGTCTGGACCTGGCCAGGCAATCCCGGTCACTGGCCGAGCGCGGCCTCAAGGTGGCCGAAGGGCGTGTGCAGGCAGGCAAAACGTCTCCCGTCGAAGCGACACGCGCTCAAGTGCAACTGTCCGAAACCGACCTGCTGGTGCGGCGCGCCGAAACCCTGAGAATCAACAGTTACCGCGAACTGGCACGCGCCACCGGCTCACCGACCGCCTCATTCGACCGGCTGAACTACACCGACCTGTCGCCAGGTAAATCCCCGCCGTCGGCAACACTGCTGAGCGCCCTCAATGAAACCGCCGAACTGCGTCTGGCCCAGGCGCAGATCGACCAGCGCGAAGCGACGCTGGGCTCGGAGCGCGCCAAGCGTGTTCCGGACCTGACCGTCAGCGTCGGCAGCCAGTACAGCCGCGAAGACCGTGAGCGCATCAACGTGGTCGGGCTGTCGATGCCGATTCCTCTGTTCGATCGTAATCAGGGCAACGTGCTTTCCGCCGCCCGCCGCACCGATCAGGCACGTGACCTGCGCAATGCCGTGGAGTTGAAGCTGCGCACTCAGGTCCAGTCAGCCCTTGACCAGTGGGCCACCGCCGCACGGGAAGTGGAGTCGTTCAACAGCATCATCCTGCCTGCCGCCCAGCGTGCGGTCGACACCGCAACACGCGGTTTCGAAATGGGCAAGTTCGGCTTCCTTGAAGTGCTCGATGCGCAGCGCACGCTGATTTCAGCCCGCAGCCAGTACCTGGAATCGCTGGCAATCGCCACCGACGCCAGCGTCACCGTCGAGCGCATCTACGGCGACCTCGACCGGTTCAACCGCATCCCCTGAGTTCTCTTTTCAGCCTTATCGAGCGCACCGCAGCGTGCGCAGCACTTACATGATTGCCGGGAGCATACATGGACAATAAACGAAGCATTGGCATCGCCCTGGCGGTGGTGGTCATCATTGGCCTGGGCAGCCTGACACTGAACCCCGGGATGCTGCCCTTCAGCGCTCAGGCCGGGGCCGACGACCACGCCAACGACGCCCACGGCAAGGAAGAAGCGCACACCGATGACGAACATGGCGAAGAAGGCCACGGCAGTGAGCCCGAAAAGCATGGCGCTGGCGCCGCGGAACCTGCCCACGAGGAAGAAGAGGGTCATCTTGAACTCAGCGCCGAACAGATCAAAGCCGCAGGCATAGAACTGGTCGCCGCAGAACCGCGCCCCATGAGCACCTCAGTGACGTTCCCCGGTGAAATCCGCTTCGATGAAGACCGGACCGCGCATGTGGTGCCGCGCGTCGGCGGCGTCGTAGAAGCAGTCAAGGTCGAGCTGGGCCAGAGCGTCAGGAAAGGCCAGGTGCTGGCGATCATTGCCAGCCAGCAGATCTCCGATCAACGCAGTGAATTGAGCGCCGCCCAGCGCCGTCAGGAACTGGCGCGGCTGACCCTGCAACGCGAGAAAAAACTCTGGGAAGACCAGATCTCGGCCGAGCAGGATTACCAGCAGGCCCGTCAGGCGTTTCAGGAAGCAGATATCAGCCTGTCCAACGCCCGGCAGAAACTCAGCGCCATCGGTGCCAGCGTCAGCCCCACCGCTGGCAACCGCTATGAGCTGATCGCGCCGTTCGACTCGATGGTCGTTGAAAAACACCTGGCCATCGGCGAGGTGGTCAGCGACGCCAGCAACGCCTTCACGCTGTCAGACCTGACCCGCGTCTGGGCGACCTTCGGCGTTGCGCCCAGGGACCTGGACAAAGTGATCGTCGGCCGCCCGGTCACGGTCAGTGCGCCCGACCTGAATGCACGCGTCGAAGGGCGCATCGGTTATGTCGGCAGCCTGCTGGGCGAGCAGACACGCACTGCAACCGTTCGCGTCACGCTCGCCAACCCGAATGGCGCCTGGCGACCCGGGCTGTTCGTCTCGGTCGATGTGGCAGCGCAACAGAGCCAGGTCGCCGTCAGCCTGCCCGAGTCCGCCATCCAGACCGTCGAAGACAAGCCTTCGGTGTTCGTGCGCAACGACGAAGGCTTTCAGTTGACACCGGTCACCCTCGGCCGCAGCGATGGCGGCTACGTGGAAATCGTCAAAGGCCTGGGCCCAGGCACTCAAGTCGCCGCCGCTGGCAGCTTCATTCTCAAGTCAGAGCTGGGCAAAGGCTCCGCCGAGCACGCCCATTGATCCGCGTCGTACGAGTACTCCTCCATGTTTGAACGGTTGATCAAATTCGCGATTGAACAACGCATCGTGGTCATGCTCGCGGTCCTGCTGATGGCAGGGCTGGGCATCGCCAGTTACCAGAAACTGCCCATCGACGCCGTGCCCGACATCACCAACGTGCAGGTGCAGATCAATACCTCGGCCCCCGGATTTTCGCCGCTGGAAACCGAGCAGCGCATCACCTTCGCCATCGAAACCAACATGGCAGGGCTGCCCGGCCTGCAACAGACACGCTCGCTGTCGCGCTCGGGCCTGTCGCAGGTCACGGTGATTTTCGAGGACGGCACTGATCTGTTCTTCGCTCGCCAACAAGTGAACGAACGGCTGCAGATCGCCAAGGACCAGTTGCCCGAGGGCGTCGAAACCATGATGGGGCCGGTCTCCACCGGGCTCGGCGAGATTTTTCTGTGGACGGTCGAAGCTCGCCAGGGCGCGCTGAAAGAGGACGGCACGCCTTACACGCCAACCGATCTGCGAGTGATTCAGGACTGGATCATCAAGCCACAACTGCGCAACGTGCCGGGCGTGGCCGAGATCAATACCATCGGCGGCTTCGCCAAACAGTATGAAATCGCCCCGGCCCCCAAGAAGCTGGCGGCCTACAAACTGACCCTGAACGACCTGGCTGCCGCGTTGGAACGCAACAATGCCAACGTCGGCGCAGGTTACATCGAGCGTGGTGGCGAGCAGTTGCTGATCCGCGCACCGGGCCAACTGCAAACCGTGGACGACATCGCCAACATCGTCATCGCTAACGTGCAAGGCTCGCCGATCCGGGTCAGCAGCGTGGCCGATGTCGGTATCGGCAAGGAAATGCGCTCCGGTGCCGCCACCGAAAACGGCCGCGAAGTGGTGCTGGGCACGGTGTTCATGCTGATCGGCGAAAACAGTCGCACGGTCTCGCAGGCCGTGGCTGCCAAACTCGCCGACATCAATCGCACCCTGCCCAGCGGCATCGAAGCGGTCACCGTCTACGACCGCACCAACCTGGTCGAAAAGGCCATTGCGACGGTCAAGAAAAACCTCGTCGAAGGGGCGATTCTGGTCATCGCGATCCTGTTCCTGTTTCTGGGCAACATTCGCGCCGCGCTGATCACCGCGATGGTCATTCCGCTGGCGATGCTGTTCACCTTCACCGGCATGTTCGCCAATAAAGTCAGTGCCAACCTCATGAGCCTTGGCGCGCTGGATTTCGGCATCATCGTCGACGGTGCCGTGGTGATCGTCGAGAACTCGATTCGCAGGCTGGCCCACGCCCAGCAGAAACATGGCCGAATGCTGACGCGTTCCGAGCGCTTCCACGAAGTGTTTGCCGCCGCCAGGGACGCGCGCCGCCCGCTGATATTCGGCCAGTTGATCATCATGGTCGTGTACCTGCCGATCTTCGCCCTCACCGGCGTGGAGGGCAAAATGTTCCACCCGATGGCCTTTACCGTGGTCATCGCCCTGCTGGGTGCCATGATCCTCTCGGTCACCTTCGTGCCTGCTGCCATTGCCATGTTCGTGACCGGCAAGGTCAAGGAAGAAGAAGGCCTGGTGATGCGCACGGCTCGTCTGCGTTATGCGCCGATGCTCGGCTGGGTGCTGGGGCATCGCTGGGTTGCGTTCACTCTGGCGTTCGTGGTGATGGTGTTGTCCGGCTTCACGGCCAGCCGCATGGGTAGCGAATTCATCCCGAGCCTGAGCGAAGGCGACTTCGCGCTGCAAGCCTTGCGTGTGCCCGGCACCAGCCTGACGCAATCGGTGGACATGCAGCAACGCCTCGAAAAAGCGGTGATCGAGAAGATGCCGGAAGTCGAGCGCATGTTCGCCCGCACCGGCACCGCAGAAATCGCCGCCGACCCGATGCCGCCGAACATCTCCGACAGCTACGTCATGCTCAAACCGCAAAGCGAATGGCCGGATCCGGACAAATCGCGGGAAACCCTGATCGCTGATCTGCAACAGGCTGCCGCCAGCGTGCCGGGCAGTAACTACGAGCTGTCCCAACCGATTCAGTTGCGCTTCAACGAACTGGTGTCAGGCGTGCGCAGTGACGTCGCGGTCAAAGTGTTCGGTGACGACATGAACGTACTGAACCAGACCGCCGCCAAAATCGCCGCCGCGATGCAAAAGGTTCCGGGTGCCTCGGAGGTGAAGGTCGAACAAACCACCGGCCTGCCGGTGCTGACCATCAATATCGACCGGGACAAGGCCGCACGTTATGGTCTCAACGTCGCTGATGTGCAGGACGCCATCGCCACGGCACTGGGCGGACGTCAGGCCGGCACCCTGTACGAAGGCGACCGCCGCTTCGACATGGTGGTGCGCCTGTCCGAACAGATGCGTACCGACGTGGCCGGGCTCTCCAGCCTGCTCATCCCGGTGCCCGCCAGCGCGGGCAGCGGCAACCAGAAGATCAGTTTCATCTCGCTGTCCCAGGTCGCCAGCCTCGATCTGGTGCTGGGGCCGAACCAGATCAGCCGCGAAAACGGCAAGCGTCTGGTCATCGTAAGCGCCAACGTGCGTGGTCGCGACCTGGGCTCGTTCGTCGAAGAAGCCGGTCAGACCCTCGACAGCAGCGTGCAGATCCCGGCCGGTTACTGGACCAACTGGGGCGGTCAGTTCGAACAACTGCAATCGGCCGCCAAACGCCTGCAGATCGTCGTGCCCGTGGCGCTGCTGCTGGTGCTGGCGCTGCTGTTCCTGATGTTCAACAACCTCAAGGACGGCCTGCTGGTCTTCACTGGTATCCCGTTCGCCCTCACCGGTGGCGTCATGGCGCTCTGGCTGCGGGACATCCCGCTGTCGATTTCGGCAGGTGTCGGCTTCATCGCCCTGTCCGGCGTGGCGGTGTTGAACGGGCTGGTGATGATCTCGTTCATCCGCAACCTGCGCGAAGAAGGCCGCTCGCTGCACGACGCCATCACCGAAGGCGCCCTCACCCGCCTGCGCCCGGTGCTGATGACCGCCCTGGTCGCATCGCTCGGTTTCATCCCGATGGCACTCGCCACCGGCACCGGCGCCGAAGTGCAACGCCCGCTGGCGACCGTAGTGATCGGCGGGATTCTGTCGTCTACGGCGCTGACCCTGCTGGTACTGCCTGCGCTGTATCAGTGGGCGCATCGGCGGGAGGAGGAAGCGTTGGAGAAATGAATAGCTGAGGTTTGAGGTAAAAAAGCGCCTTTCGGGGCGCTTTTGCCTTTCGAAACGGCACTTTCGCATCGCGCTGCGGTCGCACGTTCCTGCGTGTGTGGAGTTCCACGATTGTCTGTTGGCATCGTCTGTAGTGCTGGCCCTACGAATCTTTCAGAAAATCATGACCTGCTTTATCGGTCGTGCTACACAGACATATCGCCCAGGATTGCGATCATTGAGCGCTACGACCAGGCGCTTCGACAATGATCTCTGCCTAGAAAAAGCCGCTCCGTAAAAACGGCCTGTTCGATTCTGAAATCGTGTTTGAAGCCGCTGCTCGCTGCCCTTCATTTTTGCTTGTTCAGGACCGCACATCTAATGGATTACCCGCCTCGAAAAAGATCGGCCACCGTACTGAAATGGCTTCAGCCTCAATTGCCGACCGCCCGCGTGTCTCGCGTCAGCGTGCCCGTCGTCACTTCCGTCGAAAGGGCATAACACATGTTCGAGGCAGCCCGTT
>NZ_MUIO01000154.1 GCF_002087235.1 Pseudomonas floridensis
CCATCACCTTCAGCGAAGCGGTGAGCGGTTTCACCAACGCCGACCTGACCGTGGCCAATGGCACCTTGAGCGCGGTCAGTAGCAGCGATGGCGGCGTCACCTGGACAGCGACCCTGACGCCGACCGCCAACGTGACCGACACCACCAACCTGATCACGCTGGACAACACCGGCGTCGCCAATGCGTCCGGCAACATCGGCAGTGGCGTCACGTCCTCGAATAACTACGCCATCGATACCCTGCGTCCTACCGCTACCGTCGTGGTCGCTGACAATGCTCTGGCTATCGGTGAAACCTCGCTGGTGACCATCACCTTCAGCGAAGCGGTGACAGGCTTCACCAATGCCGACCTGTCCGTGTCCAACGGCACCCTCAGCGCGGTCAGCAGTAGCGACGGCGGCATCACCTGGACCGCGACCCTGACGCCAACAGCAGGAGTCACCAGCGCCAGCAACTCGGTGACGTTGAGCAATACCGGCGTGACCGACCTGGCGGGCAACGCAGGCAGTGGCTTGAGCGTTTCCAACAACTACGCCATCGACTCTGCGCGCCCTACGGCAACCGTTGCTCTGGCAGATACGGCGCTAAGCGTTGGCGAAACCTCACTGGTCACCATCACCTTCAGCGAAGCGGTCACCGGTTTCACCAACGCCGACCTGACCGTGCCCAACGGCACCCTCAGCGCGGTGAGCAGCAGTGACGGCGGTATTACCTGGACCGCGACCTACACGCCAAACGTCAATGTCGCCGACACCACGAACCTGATCAGCCTGAACAATGCAGGCGTCACCGACCTGGCGGGCAACACGGGCACCGGGACCACCAGCTCACCCAATTTCACCATCGACACCCTGCAGCCGACCGCCACCCTCGTGGTCGCCGACAACGCACTGTCGGCCGGTGAAACCTCGCTGGTGACCATCACCTTCAGCGAAGCGGTGAGCGGTTTCACCAACGCCGACCTGACCGTGGCCAATGGCACCTTGAGCGCGGTCAGTAGCAGCGATGGCGGCGTCACCTGGACAGCGACCCTGACGCCCACCGCCAACGTGACCGACACCACCAACCTGATCACCCTGGACAACACCGGCTTCGCCAATGCGTCCGGCAACATCGGCAGTGGCGTCACGTCCTCCAATAACTACGCCATCGATACGCAGCGTCCTGCGGCTACCCTCGTGGTCGCCGATAACGCGCTGGCTATCGGTGAAACCTCGCTGGTGACCATCACGTTCAATGAAGCCGTGAGCGGCTTCACCAATGCCGACCTGACCGTGGCCAACGGCACCCTCAGCGCGGTGAGCAGTAGCGACGGCGGCATCACCTGGACCGCAACCCTGACACCCGCCACAGGTATCACCAGCAACAGCAATTCGATCAGCCTGAACACTGCAGGCGTGTCTGACCTGGCCGGTAACACAGGCAGCGGTCTGACCGTTTCCAACAACTATGCCATCGATACCGCGCGCCCGACGGCCAGCATCGTCTTGGCAGACACCACACTCAGCGCAGGCGAAACCTCGCTGGTGACCATCACTTTCAGTGAAGCGGTGAGCGGTTTCAGCAACGCCGATCTTAGCGTGCCCAACGGTACGTTGAGCAACGTGACCAGCAGCGACGGCGGCGTGACCTGGACGGCGACCTTCACGCCGACCGCCAACGTGACCGATGCAACCAATGTGATCACGCTGAACAACACCGGCGTAACCGATCTGGCGGGCAATATCGGCACCGGAACCAGCAACTCGGCCAACTTCACCCTCGACACCCAACAGCCGACCGCCACCCTCGTGGTCGCCGACAACGCACTGTCGGCCGGTGAAACCTCGCTGGTGACCATCACCTTCAGCGAAGCGGTCAGCGGTTTCACCAACGCCGACCTGACCGTGGCCAATGGCACCTTGAGCGCGGTCAGTAGCAGCGATGGCGGCGTCACCTGGACAGCGACCTTCACACCCACCGCCAACGTGACCGACACCACCAACCTGATCACCCTGGACAACACCGGCTTCGCCAATGCCTCGGGCAACGTTGGCAGCGGCACCACCGACTCCAACAACTACGCCATCGACACCCTGCGCCCTACCGCTACCGTCGTGGTCGCTGACAATGCTCTGGCCATCGGCGAAACCTCGCTGGTGACCATCACGTTCAGCGAAGCGGTGACAGGCTTCACCAATGCCGATCTGAACGTCAGCAACGGCACCTTGAGCGCTGTCGGCAGCAGTGACGGCGGCATCACCTGGACCGCAATCCTGACACCCGCCGCTGGTATCACCAGCAACAGCAATTCGATCAGCCTGAACACTGCAGGCGTGTCTGACCTGGCCGGTAACGCGGGCAGCGGTCTGACCGTTTCCAGCAACTATGCCATCGATACTTTGCGCCCCACCGCTACCATCGTGCTGTCTGATAGCGCGTTGTCGGCCGGCGAAACGTCTCTGGTCACCATCACGTTCAGTGAGGCCGTCACCGGATTCACCAATGCCGACCTGACCGTACCGAACGGTACGTTGAGCAGCGTGACCAGCAGCGACGGCGGCGTGACCTGGACGGCGACGTTCACGCCGAACACCAACGTCAACGACGCCACCAACCTGATCACCCTGAACAATGCAGGCGTCACCGACCTGGCGGGCAACACGGGCACCGGGACCACCAGCTCACCCAATTTCACCCTCGACACCCTGCAGCCGACCGCCACCCTCGTGGTCGCCGACAACGCACTGTCGGCCGGTGAAACCTCGCTGGTGACCATCACGTTCAGCGAAGCGGTGAGCGGTTTCACCAACGCCGACCTGACCGTGGCCAATGGCACCTTGAGCACGGTCAGTAGCAGCGATGGCGGCGTCACCTGGACAGCGACCTTCACACCCACCGCCAACGTGACCGACACCACCAACCTGATCACCCTGGACAACACCGGCTTCGCCAATGCGTCCGGCAACATCGGCAGTGGCGTCACGTCCTCCAATAACTACGCCATCGATACGCAGCGTCCTACGGCTACCCTCGTGGTCGCCGATAACGCGCTGTCTATCGGTGAAACCTCGCTGGTGACCATCACGTTCAATGAAACCGTGAGCGGCTTCACCAATGCCGACCTGACCGTGGACAATGGCACCCTCAGCGCGGTGAGCAGTAGCGACGGCGGCATCACCTGGACCGCAACCCTGACACCAACAGCAGGTGTCACCAGCGCCAGCAACTCGGTGACGTTGAGCAATACCGGCGTGACCGACCTGGCGGGCAACGCAGGTAGCGGCCTGAGCGTTTCCAACAACTACGCCATCGACACCTTGCGCCCGACCTCAACCGTTGTTGTCGCAGACAACGCCTTGTCGATTGGCGAAACCTCGCTGGTCACCATCACGTTCAGTGAGGCGGTCAGCGATTTCACGCTGTCCGACATGTTGACCAACAACGCCACACTCAGCGGCCTCGGCACCATCGACGGCGGCATCACCTGGACCGCAACGCTGACACCAGCGGCCAATATTACCGACACCACGAATCTGATTCTGGTGAACAACACTCGCGTGGTCGATCTGGCCGGTAACGCGGGCAGCGGCCTGGGCAGCTCCAATAATTACGCGGTCGATACCGTTCGCCCTACAGCAACCATCACCGTAGCCAACCCGAGCCTGGCCATTGGTCAGACGTCTCTGGTGACCTTTGCCTTCAGCGAGCCGGTCAGCGGTTTCGACCTGTCTGACATCAGCGTCGGCAACGGCACGCTGTCCAGCCTGGCCAGTGCCGACAACGGTCTGACCTGGACGGCCACTCTGACGGCAACGGCCAATACCACGGCGCCGAACAACTTCATCGTGCTGGACAGTGGCAACGTCACCGATCTGGCAGGCAATGCGGGTACCACGGTGGCCTTGTCTGCCAACTACACCGTCGACACCCAGCGTCCAACGGCAACCATCACCCTTGCCAACCCGACTCTGGGCACAGGGCAGACGTCGCTGGTGACCTTTGCCTTCAGCGAGCCGGTGACCAACTTCACGCTGTCGGACATCAGCGTGGCCAATGGCACGCTGAGCAATCTGGGCAGCAGCGATGGCGGCACGACCTGGACTGCGACACTCACGCCGACCGCCAACACCAACGACCCGAGCAACTTCATCGTGCTGGACAGCGGCACGGTGACGGATCTGGCAGGCAATGCGGGTGCGGGCACAGCCATTTCGGCGAATTATGCGATCACCACGCTTTCGCAGACCGCAGACCCGCAGTTCAGAATCGACACGCCTGCACCATTGACCTTGCAGCCAAACGTGCCATTGCTGCCAGCCGTATTCGGTGCACCGACCGGCGCGCTGGCCGCACCACTGGGCTTTGCGCCGCTGTTCGAACAACGCACGACCGGCGGCGACCTGCCACCAGTGGGCAATATTTTCATCAATAACCGCGCCCTCGCCCCGAGCTTCATCGCTCAGGTCTTCACGCCCGACAGCGTTGGTGGCGCGGGTTCAGGTTTCCTCGGTTTCAGCAGCGCGGAGGGCAGCCTGTTTGGCAGCAGCACGCTTTCAATGCTGTTCACTCGCGAATCCGCGACTGACACCTCGACGACCAGTGCCTTCGACGGTGCTGGAAGCCGGAGCCTGAGCGATTCGTCGCAAAGCATCCGCGCAGGTTTCGGAGCGTTGACGTTGGGCCAGCAGTTGCAGCAGATCACCGATAGCGAACAGGAAAAACTGCGCGAGCTGGCCTGGGCTTTAGGGGAAGTCAGTGTCAGCGAAGTGCAGGCCTGATAACGGGCTGGGTTGTGTGTCGTTCATGGACGGCGCTTATAAAAAAGAATGCGGTAGTCAGGGGCGTCAGGAGCATGAAAAGAAGTCAGAAGTTGTTCAGCATCAGCCTGTTGGCGCTGGTCGTGAGTGGTTGCGCTGTCACCAGCAAACCCATCGACCGCAGCGCCAGCGAGCAACGCGCCAAAAGCGACCTGCAATTGATGTACAAGGATCAGGAGCCGCTGAACGGTGCGTTGACCCTGCACCAGGCCATGGCCAGGGCAGTGAAATACAACCTCGAAGCCCGTCTGAAGATCATGGAAGAAGCGTTGGCCCAGCGTCAGTTGGACCTTGCCAGTTTCGACATGCTGCCGCGCATGGCGCTGTCCGCCGGATACGCCGGACGCAGCAATGTCAGTGCTTCCAGTAGCGAAAGCGTACAGACCGGCACTCAATCCCTGGAACCGTCGACCTCCCAGGACCGCAGCCGCCGTGTCGCGGACCTGACCATGGTCTGGAACGTGCTGGACTTTGGCGTCAGCTACATCAGCGCCAAGCAGCAGGGTGATCAGCGTCTGATTGTGCAGGAACGCCGTCGCAAGGTCGTCAACACTATCGTTCAGGACGTTCGGTCGGCCTACTGGCGCGCCGTGGCTGCGCAGCGTCTGCTCAAGCAGATCGACAGCCTCATGGCGCGCGTTGAAACCGCGCAGACCAACAGTCAGAAAATGAGCGATCAGCGGGTTGGCGATCCGGTTCAGGCATTGGGCTATCAACGCTCGCTGATCCAGGCCACGCGCCAGCTGGAAGAGCAGCGCAAAGCATTGTCGCTGGCCAAGACCGAGCTGGCCACACTGATCAACCTGCCGCTGGGCACCGACCTGAAACTGGCGACGCCGGACGACTATTCGGTTCCGGAACTGAAAATCGACATGGCCAGACTGGAAAGCGAAGCCCTCGCCAGCCGCCCGGAACTACGAGAACAGGATTACCAGTCACGCATCAGTTCGGCCGAAACCCGCAAGGCCATGCTGCGCATGCTGCCGGGTCTGGAGTTTTCGGCTGGCGGTCATTACGACAGCAACTCGTTTCTGGTCAACGACAAGTGGGCCGACCTGGGTGTCAAGGTGACGTGGAACCTGTTCAACGTACTTTCCGCGCCAGCAGCCATTGATGCGGCCAAGGCCGGCGAGGAAGTGGCCACCGCACGCCGTCAGGCAATGTCCATTGCCGTGCTGGCCCAGTTGTACGTGGCGAACGCCAACTACAACGAGGCCTTGCGTCAGTTCAAGACCAGCCAGCAGTTGTCGGATATCGACGGTCAGATCGTCGGTCAGTTGCGTAACCGCTACCAGGCAGCCGGAATCGGCGAACTGGATCTGATCCAGGGCGAGCTCAACACCTTGCAGGCCGACCTGCGCCGCGATCTGGCCTACGCTGACTTGCGCAACGCCTACGGTCAGATCTTCGCCAGCGCCGGTCTGGACCCGCTGCCGAATGAACTGAGCTCGACCAAAGTGCAATCCATCGCGACAGCGCTCGGCGAGCGCGAGTCTCAATGGGAAGCAGGCAATATCCCGGTTGCCGCAACTGCGCCTGCCCAGCCAGGCAAGTAAGGACGCAACATCACCAGGCTTCGGTGGCAGATTCAGCGCATACGGCCCTGTCGGGCTCGTATCGCCGAATCGGTCATCGACCCGGCTCCCGCCTCGACCGATAGCCCCGTCATTCCTCCTCCAGCGTCCCGGTCGCCAATTGCCAATCGCAGGCAGCACCTTTTGTAACGGTTTCAATACACCGGAATGATTTCATTCCAAATGTGTGCAGCCGACTGTGAGCAAGGCGTTGATCAGAAACGGTTTTTCACCGGTCATCATGAGTGTAGCGATTTCGCTACAGCCGCCCTGTGGGTGTCCGCGTTTTAAAAACATAAGTCACTGATTTTTAAGAAAATATAAAAAATGGCCGCAAACTTGCTAGGTGAAGAAGATAACAGTCGCGCCTGGCGCGAGATTCATTCCCGAGGAGTTTTTATGAGCGAGTTGCGCTTCACTGTCGATCACGAATGGCTGCGTGCCGAAACCGACGGCAGTGTCACGGTCGGCATCACCCCCTATGCGCAGGAATCGCTGGGTGATGTGGTGTTTGTCCAGCTCCCGGAGTTGCAGGTCTACACTCAACACGCCGAAGTGTCGGTGGTGGAGTCGGTCAAGGCCGCCAGCAGCATCAACATGCCGCTGGACGGCGAAGTGGTCGATGTCAATTCGGCCCTCGACGCCACACCGGAACTGGTCAATCAGGACGCGCTGGGCGCAGGCTGGTTCTTTCGCTTCATCCCGCAAGATGCCAACGCCATCCACGGTTTGCTGGATCAGGACGCCTACGACCGCCTGATCAAAGCCAACGCCGAAGCCTGAGGAGCGAGCCATGAGTGATTCCGTTCAACTGTCCACCGCCAACGAATTCATCGCCCGTCACATCGGCCCGCGCGCCGCTGACGAGCAGGCCATGCTGCAGACCCTGGGTTTCGATTCCATCGAAGCGCTAAGCGAAAGCGTGATCCCGGAAAGCATCAAGGGCACCAGCGTCCTGAACCTGCCGGCCGGACAAAGCGAAGCCGATGCGCTGGCATCGATCAAGGCCATCGCCAGCAAGAATCAGCTGTTCAAGACTTACATCGGTCAGGGTTACTACAACACCCACACACCGGCACCGATTCTGCGCAACCTGCTGGAAAATCCCGCCTGGTACACCGCCTACACGCCGTATCAGCCGGAGATTTCCCAAGGCCGTCTGGAGTCGCTGCTCAACTTCCAGACCCTGATCAGCGACCTGACCGGCCTGCCGATCGCCAATGCCTCGCTGCTGGATGAAGCCACTGCCGCCGCCGAAGCCATGACCTTCTGCAAGCGTTTGAGCAAGAACAAAGGCAGCCAGCAATTCTTCGCCTCCAGCCACTGCCATCCGCAAACCCTGGATGTGCTGCGCACCCGCGCCGAACCACTGGGCATTAGCGTGGTAGTGGCTGATGAAGCGGAATTGGGCGATGTCAGCGATTACTTCGGTGCGCTGCTGCAATACCCGGCCAGCAATGGCGACGTGTTCGACTACCGTGATCTGGTCGAGCGTTTCCACGCCGCCAACGCTTTGGTTGCCGTGGCTGCCGATCTGCTGGCCCTGACCTTGCTGACGCCACCGGGCGAATTTGGCGCCGACGTGGCCATCGGCACTGCCCAGCGTTTCGGCGTGCCGCTCGGCTTCGGTGGTCCGCATGCGGCTTACTTCTCGACGCGCGATGCCTTCAAGCGCGACATGCCGGGCCGTCTGGTGGGCGTGTCGGTAGACCGGCATGGCAAACAGGCTTTACGCCTGGCGATGCAGACCCGCGAACAGCATATCCGCCGCGAGAAAGCCACCAGTAACATCTGCACCGCACAGGTGCTGCTGGCCAACATTGCCAGCATGTATGCCGTGTACCACGGGCCAAAGGGCCTGACGCAGATCGCCAGTCGCGTCCATCACCTGACCGCAATGTTCGCCGAAGGCCTGGGTCAACTGGGTTACACCGTCCAACAGCAGTACTTCTTCGACAGCCTGACCCTGCACACCGGTAGCAAGACCGCCGCGCTGCATGCCGCAGCCCGTGCACAACACATCAACCTGCGTGAAATCGACGACGAACACCTGGGCCTGTCGTTCGACGAAACCACGTCGCAAGCCGCCATCGAAACCCTGTGGACCCTCTTCGCCGCTGAAAACCAGAGCCTGCCGGACTTCGCGGCACTGGCCGCCAGTGTCCAGTCGCGCCTGCCGTCGGCGCTGACACGTCAATCGGCGATCCTCAGCCATCCCGTGTTCAACCGCTATCACTCCGAAACCGAGCTGATGCGCTACCTGCGCAAGCTGGCGGACAAGGATCTGGCATTGGACCGCACCATGATCCCGCTGGGCTCTTGCACCATGAAACTCAACGCCGCCAGCGAAATGATCCCGGTGACCTGGGCCGAGTTCGGCAACCTGCACCCGTTCGCCCCCGCCGAACAGAGTGCCGGTTATCAGCAACTGACCGACGAACTGGAAGCGATGCTCTGCGCCGCCACCGGCTATGACGCCATCTCGCTACAGCCCAACGCCGGCTCGCAAGGCGAGTATGCAGGTCTGCTGGCCATCCGCGCCTACCACCAGAGCCGCGGCGATGAGCATCGCGACATTTGCCTGATCCCTTCTTCGGCACACGGCACCAACCCGGCCACCGCCAACATGGCCGGGATGCGCGTCGTGGTCACGGCCTGTGATGCACGCGGCAACGTGGACATCGAAGACCTGCGCGCCAAAGCCCTCCAGCACCGCGACCAGTTGGCCGCACTGATGATTACCTACCCTTCCACCCACGGCGTGTTCGAGGAAGGCATCCGCGAAATCTGCAGCATCGTTCACGACAACGGCGGTCAGGTGTACATCGACGGTGCCAACATGAACGCAATGGTCGGCCTCTGCGCACCGGGCAAGTTCGGTGGCGACGTGTCTCACCTGAACCTGCACAAGACCTTCTGCATTCCGCACGGCGGCGGCGGCCCGGGCGTCGGCCCGATCGGCGTCAAATCCCACCTCGCGCCGTTCATGCCGGGCCATGCCCGCATGGAACGCAAGGAAGGCGCGGTCTGCGCGGCACCGTTCGGCAGTGCCAGCATCCTGCCAATCACCTGGATGTACATCCGTATGATGGGCGGCGAAGGCCTCAAGCGCGCCTCGCAACTGGCGATTCTCAACGCCAACTACATTTCCCGCCGTCTGGAAGACCACTACCCGGTGCTCTACACCGGCAGCAACGGCCTGGTAGCACACGAGTGCATCCTGGACCTGCGTCCGCTGAAAGAGAGCAGCGGCATCAGCGTCGATGATGTGGCCAAGCGCCTGATCGACTTCGGCTTCCACGCGCCGACCATGTCGTTCCCGGTAGCCGGAACCCTGATGATCGAGCCGACCGAAAGCGAGTCGCGTGAAGAGCTTGACCGCTTCTGCGACGCCATGATCAAGATCCGCGAAGAGATTCGTGCGGTTGAAAACGGCACGCTGGACAAGGACGACAACCCACTGAAGAACGCGCCGCATACCGCAGCCGAAATCGTCGGCCAATGGACGCATCCGTACAGCCGTGAACAGGCGGTGTACCCGGTCGCCTCGCTGATCGAGAACAAGTACTGGCCACCGGTCGGCCGCGTCGACAACGTGTTCGGCGACCGCAATCTGGTCTGCGCCTGCCCGTCCATCGAGAGTTATCAGGAAGCCTGATCACTCATGCCGACACGCTGCCTGCGCTGAAGGGCAGCGTTATGACGCACGGCCTGACCTACAAGGAATTGAACATGTCTACAGAATCCCTGCTGACCACTCCGCTGCACGCACTGCACCGTGAACTGGGCGCGAAGATGGTGCCCTTCGCCGGTTACGACATGCCGGTGCAATACCCGGCCGGTGTCATGAAAGAACACCTGCACACCCGTGCTCATGCCGGTCTGTTTGACGTCTCGCACATGGGCCAGATCCGCCTGACCGGCACCGATGCCGCCCAGGCGCTGGAAACCCTGGTCCCGGTGGACATCATCGACCTGCCGGTCGGCATGCAACGCTACGCCATGTTCACCAATGAAACCGGCGGCATTCTCGATGACCTGATGGTGGCCAACCTGGGCAACGACCAGTTGATGCTGGTGGTCAACGCCGCCTGCAAGGGTCAGGACCTGGCACACCTGTGCAAGCACCTGGCCGGGCACTGCAAGATCGAACCGCTGTTCGAAGAACGCGCCCTGCTCGCCCTGCAAGGTCCCGCCGCCGTCACGGTGCTTGCACGTCTGGCCCCTGACGTGGCGAGCATGACCTTCATGCAGTTCACCAGCATCACGCTGATGGGCGTGGAATGTTATGTCAGCCGTTCCGGTTATACCGGCGAGGATGGCTACGAAATCTCGGTGCCATCCGACAAGGCCGAAGCGCTTGCCCGCCGCCTGCTGGACGAGCCGGAAGTCGCCCCCATCGGCCTGGGTGCACGTGATTCGCTGCGGCTGGAGGCCGGCCTGTGCCTGTACGGGCACGACATGAACACCGATACCTCGCCCATCGAAGCCAGCCTGTTATGGGCCATCTCCAAAATACGCCGCGCAGATGGCGCGCGTGCCGGCGGTTTTCCGGGTGCCGAACAGATCTTCGCTCAGCAGCAGAACGGCGTGGACAAAAAGCGTGTGGGCCTGCTCCCACAAGAGCGTACGCCGGTGCGTGAAGGCACGCAGATCGTCGATGCACAGGATCAGGTGATCGGCAGTGTATGCAGCGGCGGTTTCGGCCCGAGCCTGGGCGGCCCATTGGCGATGGCATATCTGGACAACCGCTGCACCGCTCTGGACACGCAAGTCTGGGCGATGGTGCGCGGCAAGAAAGTCCCGATGCGCGTGACAAAAATGCCTTTCGTTGCGCAACGTTACTTCCGCGGCTAACGCATGGCGTCAAAAAAACAGCTGCCGGACTGCATACGTCCGGCACTGTTCGCGGCACTCTTTCGCAGACCCCGGATACCTGCCTTAGTGTGCGCGCCAGTGCACCGTCGAAGTGCAGAAAAGTCCTGAAAAACAGACACTGCCCTGATTCGGGGAGTTACCCGTATAGGCGTCTCAACCCCTGAAAACAGGGTGCGTGGCGGGGGCTTGTTTTTGTAACGAGAGTTGGCGTAGAGTTTCTGAACTGTGTTTGCATAGGTCGCTGAATCGGGACCTGGGCAGTAGCTCTAGGTTTGCTACATCCCGCTCTACGTTTCTTACTTCCTGCAACCAGCCCCAGTACTCTTTCATGTGAAAGAGGCTGTCATCAATTCAAGCGTCAAGGAAATAAGAAAATGTCTCAACGTCAGAGCGGTACCGTCAAGTGGTTCAACGACGAAAAGGGTTTTGGTTTTATCACTCCAGAAAGCGGTCCGGATCTGTTCGTACATTTCCGCGCGATTCAGGGTAACGGCTTCAAGAGCCTGAAAGAAGGCCAGAAGGTCACCTTCGTCGCAGTACAAGGCCAGAAAGGCATGCAGGCTGACGAAGTTCAAGCCGAAGCCTGATCCAGCCCCGAAAGCCTCTGGTAGCGATGCCAGAGGCTTTTTTGCAGGTACACGCCCCATCCGTGGTTTGCAGCGTGACCGAGAGCCTCTCGATGCCACGACACGTGCTACGACCTCAAGGCGACTTTCGGCCTGCAAGCCTGCCTCGCCGTCTGGCTGCCATCAGCTACGACACCCTGCTCTGCCTGGCCATTCAACTGGTCACCGCCTTCCTCTACAAGCTGGTCCAGATGGCCTTCATCGGCGAAGCGCGCCTGCGCGAACTGTCCGAATCCGGCGCACTGGATGGCGACCCGTTGCTCTCCTCACTCCTGCTGTTGGCGACATTCGCCTTTTTCGCCAGGTTCTGGACCCACGCAGGGCAAACACTGGGCATGCAGGTCTGGGGCATACGCGTGCAAAACGCAGACGGCACAGCGATCACGTTGGCACAGGCGCTGCTGCGCTTTTTCAGCGCCATCCTGTCCTGGCTGTGCGTGGGTCTGGGCTTCATCTGGAGCCTGTTTGATCCGCAACGCCGCACCTGGCACGACCGCCTTTCCGGCACCCGCCTCGTACACATTCCCGGAAAGCAGCAAAACCGTCACCCATGAAAAAGCCGACATGACGTCGGCTTTTTCAACAGCGTGGTTCGTTATCCGGCGCGGCGCAGCAGCCACACACCGGCAATCGCACAGGCTGTTGCTGGCACCAGCACCGCCAGTAAGGGCGGGAAGCCGAACACCAGACTCGACGGACCCAGCAGGTCCTGCACGATGCGGAACGTAAAGCCCACCAGCACGCCAGTGAACACCCGCTGACCCAGCGTGACCGACCGCAGCGGACCGAAGATGAACGAGATAGCCATCAACACCAGCGCAACCGTCACGAACGGTTGCAGCACCTTGGTCCAGAACGCCAGCCAGTAACGGCCGTTGCTCAGGCCCTGATCCGCCAGATAATGGGAATAACTCCACAGTCCGGTGATCGACAGGGATTCGGGCGGCATGACCACCGTGCTCAGCAACTGCGGGCTCAGGGACACGTCCCAGCGCTCGTTCGGCGTATTGACGACCTCAGTCTTGCCTTCACGGAAATAGGTCGTGGAGACGTCGGTCAGCTCCCAATAATCGGTCTTGAAATTGGCCTGGCGAGCGAAGCTCGAGGTCAGCATGTGGCGCTGATCATCGAACCGATAACGCGTCACGCCATACATCAGGCCGTTGGGCTGGACCGTGTTGATATGGATGAACTCGTCGCCCTGGCGATGCCACAGACCGTGCTTGGCGCTTTGCGCATCGCCCGTACCCTGCGCCAGCGAGCGGTTGGCCTGCGCCTGGTTCTCGGCGTAAGGCGCAACGTACTCGCCCACCAGCACACCGGCCACCATCAGGAACAGCATGGGCTTCATGACCGCCCACACGATACGGCCGATGGAAACACCCGCCGCGCGCATGATGGTCAGCTCGCTGCTGCTGGCCAGACTGCCCAGGCCAATCAAACAGCCGATCAGCGCGGCCATCGGCAGCATGTCGTAGACACGTCGCGGCGCGGTCAGCAGGACGAAGCTGCTGGCATCCCACAATGTATAGCTGTCCGAGATATCACCCATCTCGTCGATGAAGGCGAACAGCGACGCGAGCCCGAGGATGATCCCCAGCACTGCGAGGATCGCCATGAACACGCTTTTACCGATATACCGATCGAGCTTAACCACGAGCCACCTCCGCAACGCCACGGCGACTCGCCATTTTCAGCCTCAGCGGCTCCCAGTAGAACAGCCCCAGCCCGATCAGCAGGAACAGCACGTGCACCCACCACATGCCCAGCACCAGCGGCAACTTGCCCTTTTCCAGCGCGCCGCGAACCGCAATCAGGATGGTCAGGTAGGACATGTACAGCAGAATGGCGGGCAACAGCTTCAGGTAGCGGCCCTGACGCGGATTGACCCGGGCCAGCGGTACAGCCATCAACGTCACGATGAACACCAGAATCGGCAGCGAGATACGCCACTGCAGTTCGGCGACATAACGCGGCGTGCCATTACCGAACAACTCAACGCTCGGAATCGCCTCGCGATCACTGATCTCCTCACTGATTTCCGGCTTGGGCAGCATCGCACCGTAGGTGTCGTACTTGATGACGCGATAATCGGCCTGCCCCGGATTGCCATCATAGCGATAGCCGTTCTCCAGAATCAGGAAACGACTGCCGTCGGGGCGGACTTCCTGGTGCCCCTTCTCACCCACAAGCACCGTGATGCCACGGTCCTTGCTCTTGTCCGTGGACAGACGCTTTTCGGAAATGAACACGCCGCCCAGTTGCGAGCGATCTTCGGACATTTCCTGGGTGTAGGTAATCCGCGTACCGTCACGCAGCGCCTGGAAACGGCCCGGCACCAAGGTGTCGAACTCGGTCATGGCGTCCTGCTTGTTGATCAGCAGGGAAAACTGCGTCGCACCTTGCGGCGCCAGGCTGAAACTCAGCCAGGCCACCAGCAGCGCCACCAGCGCGGCCGGTGCCATGGTGATGGCGAGCAGACGCTGCTGACTCATGCCCGTGGCGGCCAGTACCGTCATTTCGCTTTCGAGGTACAGACGGCCGTAGGCCAGCAGGATACCCAGGAACAGGCCCAGCGGCAGAATCAGCTGCAGAAACCCCGGCAGACGAAAGCCCATGATCATGAACAGCACACCCGGATCCAGAGCGCCGGAGGCGGCCTGGGCCAGGTATTTAATGAAGCGTCCACTCATGATGATGACCAGCAGCACGGCGCTGACCGCGCTCAAGGTAACCAGCACTTCTCGGGACAGATAACGAAAGACAATCAAACCAGACACTCCAGAGTTGTCAGGCTCAGGCAGCCAAACAAGGAAAATTGTGAGCCACGGCAACCGGATATTCACGCCCGCAGAAACGCAGGCCACCCAAAAATATGCGGCATTATCCTGTGATTGAGTGTTTCTGTCACTGCGCGCTCCGGATAGTTCATCCAGAGAGGCTCGACAAGCGAACCTGCGGGGTTGTCAGCAGTGATGCAGCGGGGTCAAACTGCGAAGCTTATCGCAGGCATTGTCCTTGAAAAGACCGCAGTCATGCCGCGTTCAACATTCGTATTGCGAATCTCATCGTTCAATCGGGGACCCCACATGGAATTGGTTGTTAAAAGCGTAAGCCCAGAAACCTTGAAAACCGCAACGCTGGTTGTCACCGTTGGCGAGAACCGTGTACTGGGCAGCGCTGCACAAAGCGTCGACACCCTCAGCGGTGGCGCCATCGCGGCCGTGCTCAAGCGCGGCGACCTGGCGGGCAAGGTCGGCCAGAGCCTGCTGCTGCACAACCTGCCGAACCTCAAAGCCGAGCGTGTGCTGCTGGTCGGCGTTGGTAAGGAAGCCGAATTGTCGGACCGCCAACTGAAGAAAATCGTTGGCAGCGTACTGACCTCGCTCAAGAGCCTGGGCGGCACCGATGCGACCCTCGTTCTGGACGACTTGTCCGTGAAGAATCGCGACACCTACGGCAAGGCGCGCCTGCTGGTCGAGGCGCTGGCTGACGGCGAATACGTGTTCGACCGCTTCAAGACCCAGAAAGCCGAAGCCCGTGCCCTGAAGAAAATTACACTGCT
Organism: Pseudomonas floridensis; assembly: GCF_002087235.1. GTDB lineage: Bacteria > Pseudomonadota > Gammaproteobacteria > Pseudomonadales > Pseudomonadaceae > Aquipseudomonas > Aquipseudomonas floridensis. Next base: position 15,443 of record NZ_MUIO01000154.1, read on the forward strand.
GACCGCCAAGGTCAGCGTCGCCGATGTCGAGCGCGCCGCCAGCCACGCCCAGGCGATCGCTACCGGCATGGCCCTGACCCGCGATCTGGGCAACCTGCCGCCGAACATTTGCCACCCGACTTATCTGGGCGAGGAAGCCAAGGCACTGGGCAAGGCCCACAAGAACCTCAAAGTCGAAGTCCACGACGAGAAGAAACTCGCCGAACTGGGCATGGGCTCCTTCCTGGCCGTAGCCCAGGGCAGTGCTCAACCGCCACGCTTGATCGTGATGAACTACCAGGGCGCGAAGAAAGGCGACAAGCCGTTCGTGCTGGTTGGCAAGGGCATCACGTTCGACACCGGAGGCATCAGCATCAAGCCGGCGGCCGGCATGGATGAGATGAAGTTCGACATGTGCGGCGCTGCCAGCGTATTCGGCACCCTGCGCGCAGTACTGGAACTGAAGCTGCCGATCAACCTGGTGTGCATCCTGGCTTGCGCCGAGAACATGCCGAGCGGCACGGCCACCCGTCCGGGCGACATCGTCACGACCATGAGCGGCCAGACTGTTGAAATCCTCAATACCGACGCCGAAGGCCGTCTGGTGTTGTGCGATGCGCTGACCTACGCCGAACGCTTCAAGCCACAGGCCGTGATCGACATCGCGACCCTGACCGGCGCCTGCGTGGTTGCGCTGGGCGGCCATACCACCGGCCTGTTGGGTAACAATGATGCGCTGATCAATCAACTGCTCGACGCGGGCAAACTGGCTGACGACCGTGCCTGGCAGTTGCCGCTGTTCGACGAGTACCAGGAACAACTGGACAGCCCGTTCGCCGACATCGCCAACATTGGCGGCCCGAAAGGCGGCACCATCACCGCAGCCTGCTTCCTGTCGCGCTTCACCAAGGCCTATGACTGGGCTCACCTGGACATCGCAGGGACGGCATGGCTGAGCGGCGGCAAGGAAAAAGGCGCAACCGGTCGTCCGGTTCCGCTCTTGACCCAATACCTGCTCGACCGCGTCGGGGCGTAAGAAACGTCAGGTGGTGTATCGATCGCTGGTCGATACACCCCGGTTTCCGGAACGAACATGACCCAAGTCGACTTCTATATTCTTCCCACCCAGGATCCGGCAGCTCGTCTGGATTTCGCCTGCAAGCTCACTGAAAAGGCCTGGCGTCTGGGGCACAAGGTCTACTTGCATTGCAGCGATGCCGCTCAGCGCGAGGAACTCGATGCGCGACTCTGGCGTTTCCGGGGCGAAGTCTTTCTGCCCCACGGCGATGCCGAGAGCGATCACGAAGCCCCCGTCGTGCTGGGGATTGGCGATGACTCAGGCAAACATGATGACCTGCTGGTCAACCTGGACCTGCGCATTCCGGCCTTCTTCAATCGTTTCGCCCGCGTGGCGGAAGTGGTTGTCGAAGACCCGGCCATACGTCTTGCCGCACGCGAGAGTTTCCGTTCCTACCGCGAACAGGGCTATCCTCCGCAGGATCACCGATTGCAGCGTCTTTGAGGGCACGATGGACACTTCAAAAAAAGCTGAATCCGCGCACTTGCTGGACGATCTTGAATCGATCCGCCAATTGCTCGGCGACGACTCCCTTCAGCCACCGCTGCTGACCGACACCGTTCACCGCGACGGGCAGATTCCGCTCCTGTTCGACGTGGTCGGTAACAAGCACTCGAATGCCCATGACGATGATGTCGACGATGCGCATATTCCGACCTTGACGCCCGATGCGCCGGTCGTGGCAGATCAACCTGCCGCGTCGCTGCCGCAAGCACCCGCGCCGGTCGAGGCGTTGCCCAACCCAGACGCCCTGCTGCATCTGGACGCTGAACTTCGCGCAGCCGCGCAGCTGATTCTCCAGGACGTGATCGACGACTTCGCCCCGCATATCGAAACCGAGATCAAACGACGGCTGGAGGCCAGACTGGAAAGGTTGTTGGCGCAACAGCAGAAGTAGATGCGCGGGAGTTTCAGGCCTCTACCAGCTTGTCCGGTTCCCGGGAACACCTTGCGGAGCGTCGTCGATGACGATGCTCTCCAGCTTCAAACTAATGATCACTGCCGCCGTGTGAATTGATCCGGACGTTCCTGTTCGTCTCTTATCCCGTAAAACCCGATTATTCGCCCTCGCCGATTCGCGGCTGACGGGCCAATCTGCGGGGGACGCGCGCAGCTTGTCGGTCACCGCTTATGGCTTGTCGCAGGTCCACAGGGCTATACTTGCCGGTTTCCGAATCAATGCCACAGGTTCCCGCCGCGCATGGACAAGACTTACCAGCCGCACGCCATCGAAACTTCCTGGTACCAGACCTGGGAGTCCGAGAACTATTTCGCTCCTCAAGGTGCGGGTGACTCGTACACCATCATGATTCCGCCGCCGAACGTCACTGGCAGCCTGCACATGGGCCACGGCTTCAACAACGCGATCATGGACGCTCTGATCCGTTTCCGTCGTATGCAGGGCCGCAACACGCTGTGGCAGCCGGGTACCGACCACGCCGGTATCGCCACGCAGATGCTGGTGGAGCGTCGTCTGGAAGCTCAAGGCCTGAACCGTCATGAGCTGGGTCGCGAGAAGTTTCTGGACAAGGTCTGGGAATGGAAAGCCGAATCCGGTGGCAATATCAGCCGCCAGATCCGTCGTCTGGGTTCGTCCGTGGACTGGAGCCGCGAGCGCTTCACCATGGACGACGGCCTGTCCGATGCGGTCAAAGAAGCCTTCGTGCGCCTGCATGAAGACGGCCTGATCTATCGCGGCAAGCGGCTGGTCAACTGGGACACCAAGCTGCACACGGCGATCTCCGACCTGGAAGTGGAAAACCATGACGAGAAAGGCCATCTGTGGAACCTGCGTTACCCGCTGGCCGACGGTGCCAGAACCGCTGAGGGTCTGGATTACCTGATCGTTGCCACGACGCGTCCGGAAACCATGCTCGGTGACGCCGCCGTGGCGGTGAACCCGCAGGACGAGCGTTACCAGGCGCTGATCGGCAAATTCGTGGAGTTGCCGCTGGTCGGTCGTCGCATTCCGATCATTGCCGACGACTACTGCGATCCGGAATTCGGCACCGGCTGCGTGAAGATCACCCCGGCCCACGACTTCAACGACTACGAAGTCGGCAAGCGCCACAACCTGCCGCTGCTGAACATCTTCGACAAGAACGCCGCCGTGCTGCCTGCCGCACAAGTGTTCAACCTCGACGGCACGCTGAACGACACCGTCGACGGCAGCCTGCCAGCCGAGTACGCCGGTTTGGACCGCTTCGAAGCACGCAAGCGCATCGTCGCCGCTTTCGACGCCGCAGGCCTGCTGGTCAGCGTTGACGATCACGCCCTGAAAGTCCCGAAAGGCGACCGTTCAGGCACGGTCATCGAGCCGTGGCTGACCGATCAGTGGTACGTATCGACCAAGCCGCTGGCCGAACCCGCCATCGCGGCGGTCGAAGATGGCCGCATCGCCTTCGTGCCCAAGCAGTACGAAAACATGTATTTCTCCTGGATGCGTGACATTCAGGACTGGTGCATCAGCCGTCAGCTCTGGTGGGGCCATCGCATTCCGGCCTGGTACGACGAGTCCGGCAAAGTTTACGTCGGCCGCGACGAAGCCGAAGTGCGCGCCAAGCACAATCTGGGGCCGGACGTTGCCCTGCAGCAGGACAATGACGTACTCGACACCTGGTTCAGCTCGGGCCTGTGGACCTTCTCCACCCTTGGCTGGCCGGAAAAGACCGAAGCGTTGAAAACCTTCCACTCCACCGACGTGCTGGTGACCGGTTTCGACATCATTTTCTTCTGGGTCGCCCGGATGATCATGCTCACCATGCACCTGGTGAAGAACGAAGACGGCACGCCGCAAGTGCCGTTCAAGACGGTCTATGTGCATGGCCTGGTGCGCGATGGCCAGGGTCAGAAGATGTCCAAGTCCAAGGGCAACGTTCTCGACCCACTGGACATCGTTGACGGCATCGACCTGGAAACCCTGGTGCAGAAACGCACCAACGGCCTCATGCAGCCGCAACTGGCCAAAAAGATCGAGAAGCAGACACGTCAGGAGTTCGCCGAAGGCATCGCCAGCTATGGCACCGATGCCTTGCGCTTCACCTTCTGCTCGCTGGCCTCGACCGGTCGTGACATCAAGTTCGACATGGGTCGCGTCGAAGGCTATCGCAACTTCTGCAACAAGATCTGGAACGCGGCGCGTTACGTGCTGGACAAGGGCGAAGATTGCGGCCAGAACGGCGAGGCTGTCGAACTGTCTCTGGCCGATCGCTGGATCATCTCGCAACTGCAACGCACCGAAGCCGAAGTGACCCGTCAACTGGACCAGTTCCGCTTTGACCTCGCTGCGCAGGCCTTGTACGAGTTTATCTGGAACCAGTACTGCGACTGGTATCTGGAGCTGTCCAAACCTGTGCTGTGGGACGAAACCGCACCGGTCGAACGCCAGCGCGGTACCCGCCGCACGCTGGTGCGCGTGCTGGAAGTGGCGCTGCGTCTGGCGCATCCGTTCATGCCGTTCATCACCGAAGAAATCTGGCAGCGTCTGGCACCGCTCGCGGGCGTCGAAGGCAAGACCATCATGCTGCAAGCGTGGCCGGTGGCCAACGAAGCACGCATCGACCAGGCTGCCGAAGACGACATCGAATGGCTCAAGGGTCTGATGCTGGCCGTGCGCAACATTCGCGGGGAAATGAACATCGGTCCGGGCAAGCCGTTGCAGCTATTCCTCAAGAACGTCACCGCCGAAGACCAGCGTCGCTTGAGCGAAAACGATTACCTGCTCAAGAAACTGGCCAAGCTGGAATCCATGACCGTACTGACCGATGGTGCCGAGGCGCCATTGTCGGCAACGGCACTGGTCGGCGACATGGAAGTGCTGGTGCCGATGGCAGGGCTGATCGACAAGGGTGCCGAGCTTGCACGTCTGGACAAGGAAATCCAGCGTCTGCAAGGCGAAGTGCAACGCGTGGGCGGCAAGCTGTCCAATGCGGCGTTCGTCGACAAGGCACCGCCTGAAGTCATCGCCAAAGAGCGCGCCAAGCTGACCGAAGCCGAACAGGCTCTGGGCAAGCTGGCCGAGCAACACGCGCGTATCGCCAGTCTGTAAGGCGCAAGGCAGCCAGCCCGTTCGCGGGCTGGCTTTTTATTGCGCCTCCATAAATCATTGGCACCTACAAACGCTGACCTATTCGCGAACATGCTGCCACCGCGTCGAGGTGGACCTGAGCCTGCTCGCGAATAGGCCGGATAACGCTTCATAACGGCTGAAACCGAAAACATGACCAATAGCACCCCGAAACCGCCGCGCAAAAAGCCTCAGCGCAATGTCAAGCCTGCACCGCCGCGAGAAAAGGCCACGCTGCACCCGCGCAACCGCCATCAGGGTCATTACGACTTCCCCAAACTGATCAAGTCCAGCCCCGAGCTGGCGAAGTTCGTGATCCTCAACCCTTATGGCAAGGAGAGCATCGACTTTGCCAACCCGCAGGCCGTGCGGGTGTTCAACCGTGCGCTGCTCAAGGCGTTCTACGGCATCGCGCACTGGGATATTCCGGCCGACTACCTGTGCCCGCCCATTCCCGGCCGTGCGGACTACCTGCATTTTCTGGCCGACCTGCTCGCCGAAGACCACGAGGGCGTCATCCCGCGCGGCGCTTCGGTGAAGGCACTGGACATTGGCACCGGCGCGAACTGCATCTACCCGTTGCTGGGGCACAGTGACTACGGCTGGCATTTCGTAGGCTCCGACATCGACAGCACGGCGATTGCCGCAGCGACCACCGTCGTCAAGGCCAATGCCCTGCACAAGGCCATCAGCGTGCGCCTGCAGGCCAATCGCAAGCACATCCTGCTCGGACTGCTCGACGACACCGAACGCTTCGACGTGAGCCTCTGCAACCCGCCCTTCCACGCCTCGCTGGAAGAAGCGCAACGCGGCAGCCAGCGTAAGTGGCGCGCACTGGGCAAAGCCGACCCGAAACGCAAACTGCCGGTGCTCAACTTCGGTGGGCAGTCCCAAGAGCTGTGGTGCGAAGGTGGCGAGATCGGTTTCGTGACGCAACTGATCCAGGAGAGCGCGCATCTGCCCGGTCAGGTGCTGTGGTTCAGCACGCTGGTGTCCAAAGCCTCCAACCTGCCGCCGATCCAGACCGCGCTGAAGAAAGCCGGCGCGCTGGATGTCAAAGTGGTCGAGATGGGGCAAGGGCAAAAGCAGAGCCGTTTCGTGGCCTGGACCTTTCTGGACAAGGCGCAGCACGCGGCCTGGCGCAAGCCGACCGCCTGATGGCCGAATATGCGCCTCGTTTCGGACAAGCCAGCTGACTCCCTCTAAAAGCAGCGACACGTACAAACTTAAGCTCTGCGTCACAACTGGCACAGACTGCGGACTCAGTAAGTCGAACGCACGGCTCAAGCCACCTTTTCGCCCCTCGGCGACTTACTTTGAGGGAGCAAAGTAAGCAAACTCCTTGGCTCCGGTTCCGGCCCCGGCTTCGCCGGGGTTCCTTCGCCCTGACACTGCTCCGGGGGTCGCCGCAAATGGGACATCCATGGCCCAGTGCGGCTCAGCCGGCATCCATGCCGGCTGCCCCCCGGATCAGCATCAGGACTCAGCCTCCACCCGCGTCGCGATCGGCGGTGTCTGTACTGACCGGGCAAAAAAGCTTGTCAGCGCTAACAAAAACGAGTTCAAAGCCAAATATGCGCTCATTTTGCAGACACAAAAAAGCCGCGCCCGGTGATCCGGTGCGCGGCTTTTCAACAGCAAGCGGGCGCTTACTTGTTGATCGAGTCGTTCAGCACTTTGGCCGGTACGAACTTGATGACTTTCTTGGCAGCGATTTCGATGGCTGCGCCAGTCGAAGGGTTACGGCCAGTGCGAGCTGGACGCTCGGTCACTTTCAGTTTGCCAATGCCTGGCAGAGTGATTTCGGCGCCGTTTTCCAATTGGTCGGCAACAATTTGGCCCAATTGCTCAAGAGCATTACGCGCGGTGGTTTTTGGCGCGTCGATAGCTTCAGCGATATCGGCGATCAATTGGTCTTTAGTAAGAGCCATGGTGGTGTTCCTTCCCTATCAAATTCATTTGGATTGCAGAGCGCAACGTCGGCCAGGAGCCAGGCAATGAACCTGGCCACCCGCTAGCAGCCACGATTAATCGCGAAATGTAGATTCTGGAACCGGGTAATGGTTCGGCCTACGTACACAAACTGCATGCTTGACGCGCTAAGGTGCGCAAGACCGCGCAAAACTAGCACAGAGCCGGGTAAATATCCGCCTCTACCTATCCTTTTGGTCAGGTTTTAACAGCAATTGTGCAGTATTTGACCAGTCACCGGGCTGCAATGGCGAAAACCAGCCCCGTCAAGGCCATTGAAGGCAAGCCTGCGTTACACTGAGCGCCTTGCAACGAGCTGCACGCTCTTCACCTTTTTTCAGCCGAGAAGCCCATGCCGATCCGTCATTGCATCGTCCACCTGATCGACAAGAAACCCGACGGTACGCCCGCTGTACTCCACGCACGCGACTCCGAACTCGCCGAGTCCCAGGCCATCGAGAACATGCTGGCCGACCTCAACGAGAACTACAACGCCAAACAGGGCAAGGCCTGGGGCTTGTTCCACGCCGAATCAGGCGCCCATCCGTTCAGCGGCTGGCTGAAGGAATATCTGGATGGCGGCACCGACTTCACCGCATTCTCCCGCGTTGCGGTCGAGCATCTGCAGAAGTTGATGGAAGAGTCCAACCTCTCGGTCGGCGGTCACGTGCTGTTCGCGCATTACCAGCAAGGCATGACCGATTACATGGCCATCGCGCTTCTGCATCACAGCGAAGGCGTGGCGGTGAACGATGAACTGGACGTGACACCTTCGCGGCATCTGGACCTGGGCCAGTTGCATCTGGCCGCACGGATCAACATTTCCGAATGGCAGAACAACAAGCAGTCCAAGCAGTACATCTCGTTCATCAAGGGCAAGAACGGCAAGAAAGTCTCGGAGTATTTCCGCGACTTCATCGGTTGCCAGGAAGGGGTCGACGGTCCGGGGGAGACCCGCACGCTGCTTAAGGCGTTCAGCGATTTCGTCGAGAGTGAAGATCTGCCCGAAGAGTCGGCACGCGAGAAGACCAAAACGCTGGTCGATTACGCCAGCAGCCAGAGCAAAATGGGCGAACCGATGGGCCTTGAGGAGCTCTCCGAGCTGATTGATGAAGAACGTCCGCGAGCGTTCTACGATCATATCCGCAACAAGGACTACGGCCTGTCACCGGAAATCCCGGCGGATAAGCGCACCCTCAACCAGTTCCGCCGTTTCACCGGCCGCGCCGAGGGGCTGTCGATCAGCTTTGAAGCGCACCTGCTGGGCGACAAGATCGAATACGACGAAACGGCGGGCACGCTGATCATCAAAGGCCTGCCAACCCAACTGACCGATCAGTTGAAGCGGCGGTAACCGGACATGCTGATGCGCACGCTCAAAAAGGTCGCCCTGATCATGCTGGTGGTGGTGATCTATCAGAACTGGGGCCGGATCGAGAACTTCGTCAATCCTCCGCCCGCCAGCGTTGCGCAGAGCTACAGCCAGGCGAAGGTGGTGATGTACGCGACAGAATGGTGCGGCTACTGCAAGCAGACCCGCCGCTTCCTCGACAGCAAAGGCATTCCCTATCAGGAATACGACATCGAAAAATCCGAGGAAGGCCGCAAGGCTTATGAGGCACTGGGTGGACGCGGTATCCCGCTGATCGATGTCAACGGCACGCTCATCCGGGGCTTTGCGCCGGATGACATCCTGGCGGCGCTCAAGTAGCAGCATCAGCCGGACACGGTTGCATCCTTACAGCACGCCCTACACCCTTCGGGCTGAAGCAGATTTCAGCGCTTCTCGATCCTGAACCCCAGCCGCGGGAAGTGCACATGCACGACGCCCGCCCGATCATCCTCACGGCGCAGAATCAGTTCTTCGCTACCGGCAAAGACCAGTTCGCCTTCGACAGTGTCTACACCGTAATCCGTAGCCGATACCGTGACCTGATCGCCCGCCTTGAAGCCATTGAGATCGACGAAAGCCTCGTCGGGCAGCGGCGCGGGCGTAGCGTTGTTGGCGATCTCGACAGCCTCTGCCGAACTCAGATCACTGTGCGCGCCGTGACCGAAGCCCAGCACACGCCCCAGCCAGGCGCTGACGCCGGGATGCTCATCGACGAACGGCGCAGTGACCGGCGTCTGCTTGAGGAACCACAAGGTGTGGGCCACGCTGAAGTCAGCGATGGACGCCTCGCCGAACAGGAAGTCGCCATTGCGCGACAGTTGTGACTCCAGACGCGCCATGAACGCTGGCCACTGATGTTTGGCCTGATCAGCCGACAGGCGCGAGGCGCTGCCACCCTGAAACAGCGCGGAGCGATCCGCCACGAAGGCCTTGGCCGCTTCGGGTGGCACCTTGGCAAAACGCACGGCCAGCGATTCTGGCTGAAACACCAGGCCGACAGCGTGCATGAACAGCACCGAATCGGCCCAGGCGGCAAAGCTCGCCACCGTGAACTCGTGCCCTTCCGGATAGAACGTCGGCGATGCCTTTTGCTGCTCCAGACGGCGCGCCATCAGCGCCGTATCGCAATAAATATCGGCGCCGACCTGCAATACCGGCGTCTTGCGATAGCCGCCGGTCAATGCGGTGAGGTCCGGTTTCGGCATGATTGATGGAATGGTCACCGAACGCCAGGAGAGGCCCTTGAAGCCCAGCATGAGGCGGGCCTTTTCAGCGAACAGCGAGGTGGAGTAATGGTGCAGAATCAACTCGGACATGTTCAGCCTCGGGCGCGTGGAAAACGGACAGCTTAACCCGCGCGCCCCCGCCAGCCTATGGGCTCAGCCGGATGACACAACATCACGCTCATGGATCGACACGCGCACCGGAATACCCCGGTAACTGGCAGCCAGCGCTTCCTTGGCGGACTTGCGCAGCTTCTTGATCAGTCGTTCGTGACGCAATGCCTCGCCCTTGCCGACGTGCTGCTCGACATACACCAGCGCCACTGCCGGGCTTGAGCAGAAAAATCGCGCGCCTTTGCCGCTCTGGTGAGCGGCAAAGCGTCGATCCGGATCATCGCTGATGCCGCAGTACAACGCACCATTGGCAGCGCGCACCAGGTAGACGAACCAGGGCTTGGCTGCCACGGGCTCGTCAGACGTCGGCACGACTGCTGCGCAGACTTCAGGCACGGCGGCTCTCGGTAAAGGTCTTCAACCCCTTTTGCGCCTGTCCACGGATCGCGTTCTGAACCATCGGCGTCCAGCCCAGCAGCAGGCCCTTGGCACCCAACGCCTGACGCGACCAGCGCCACAGGTCGAAATGGTCGTGGTGCTCACAGATCAGACCGTCGCGAAACACGAAGCGGGCCTGAATATCGTTGACCACGGTGCGTCCGGTCTGACTGAACAGATAAGTTGCCACCCAGTGGGCAGTGCCAGAGCGGTCATCGGCACGCACTTGATCGAAGACCACCGAGAAGTCCTTGGCACGCGAGGTCAGCATGCGCCACATGTCACCGGCCTGGCTGCCGCGAAGCTCGCCAAACACCGGATCGCTGAACAGCACATCGTCGGTGTAACAGGCGCTCATCGCCTCGGCATCCAGTTGGGCGAACGCTTCATAGAAACGCGTGATGAGTGCGCTGTTGGCCTGGCTTTGTTCTTCGTAACTCATGCGTGCAGATCCCTTGGCAGAATATGCGTGCACGATAAGCGGCAAATGCACCGGGAGCCACCAACATTTACGGCCATCATACGTTTACTGGACTTTCTCACTGCTCACCTGCACATAGCGCGAGCGACCGGCCCCCATGCCGGCGATCATTGCGCCCAGCCCCAGCACCGCGAAGATCCAGCCGATGGCATTCCAGTTGCCGGTCACGTCGTGCA
>NZ_MUIO01000155.1 GCF_002087235.1 Pseudomonas floridensis
CTGCTCCAGCCCAAAAAACTGAGGACCCGCCGCGGCAATGAATGGAGCATGCGCCATGCAGGCGACACTTGAGACGTACTGCATGGTCTTCACGTCAGGCGCGCTGGGCGAAAAATAGTAGTTGGCGATGATTGCGCCGACCGGATTGCCACCAAACTGTCCATACTCAGCTGTATAGACGTGTTTATATAGGCCCGACTGAACCACTTCTGGAGAGTCTTCGAAGTCTTCGAGCAAATCCTGCTTGGAGACGCTCAGCATATCGATCTTGGTATTCTCCCTGAAATCGGTTCTGTCGATCAGCAACTTAAGCCCGCGCCACGCCGATTCAAGCGCCTGAAAATCAGCATGATGGAGGATTTCATCCATCTGACGACTCAACTTGATATCGATTTCGGTGATCATGCGATCGACCAAGGCTTTCTTTACCGGCTCCGCACTGTTGTGTGGCTTCAACAGTTCTTCGATGAACGCTGCGACACCGCGCTTCGCTATCGCATAAGCCTCATCATTCGGACAAATCTTCGTTTCGGCGATAATCTGATCAAGAACTCCTGACTCAAACTTTGCATGTTCATGTTGTTGCGCTAGGTTCGTGCTCATCTTTTTTATTCCTGACCTGCCAGATCTGATTCCACCCCAACGCCGAAACCCAGTTCGCCAAGCACTCGAGTACGCGATGCCTCATTGATGAGCACGTTCTCTATCGCCTTGCGAAAAGCAGGAGCGTTACCCAAGGGGCCTTTCAACGCCATCAAGGCATCTCGCAATTCCATGAGCTTTTTAAGCTCAGGAACCTGCTGCACCAGACTGGCCGGATTGAAATCGCTCATTGAGCTAACACTGACGTTTACCGCCAGTTCTTCGACATCACCATCACGTTGCAAGTGATTAGGAACACTGAGTGTCAGTTGCAGGTCCTGCTTCGCCAACACATCATCGAAATTATTCTTGTCGATGCTGATTGACTTGCGATTTTCGACTTTTCGTTCATCAACCCGCTGAACGAAATCACCCAATACCAAG
>NZ_MUIO01000156.1 GCF_002087235.1 Pseudomonas floridensis
CTGGCCAGCAGTCTGCTGGCCGCTGCGCCAGCCATGGCCGGGGATATTTTCCAGTGGCAAAGCAACAGCCTGACCTATCTCAATGGACGGGACTTCACGGTCAACCCGGAAATACAGCAGACCTTCACCTTCGAACATGCGGACAGCTGGAAGTATGGCGACAACTTCTTCTTCGTCGACAAGATCTTCTATAACGGCAAGAAAGACGCGAACTCGGGTGATAACACCTACTACGGAGAGTTCTCGCCACGCCTGTCGCTGGGCAAAATCACCGGACAGAAGTTCGAACTGGGCCCGATCACCGATGTGTTGCTGGCGGCCACTTACGAGTTTGGCGAAGGCGATAACGAGTCTTACCTGATCGGCCCTGCGTTCGACCTGAAAATCCCCGGGTTCGATTATTTCCAGCTCAACTTCTATCAACGCCACACCGATGGCAATCGCCCTGGCGACGGCGTCTGGCAGATCACCCCGGTATGGTCTTACACCATTCCGGTGGGCAAGTCAGACGTGTTGATCGACGGTTTCATGGACTGGGTCGTGGACAACGACGAGACCTCGCGCGGCACCTACCACTCCAATCTGCACTTCAACCCGCAGATCAAGTACGACCTGGGCAAGGCGCTCAACTACCCGGAGCGACAGCTGTACGTGGGTATCGAGTACGACTACTGGACCAACAAATACGGCATCGAAGACACCGGCTCGTTCGACACCGACCAGAACACCGCGAGCCTGCTGGTCAAAGTGTTCTTCTGAGTGGAACGTCAGGGCTTGATGCGCTCGTGTGCGAGCCTGCTCGCACACGAGCCGGTGCATCCGGTGCCGGTCCCTGGCCCGAATGCACCTTTGTTCCCACGCCGGTGAAACCTCGAATCAGGCTCTGGCGGCTTTCCACACTTTGCCGACAAGGGTCACGACCAGAACGAGCAGCGCGCCGGCCATGATCCCGGCCACTGCGTCGATCAGGGTCGGGACGATCACCGACAGGCCGCCTACCGCGCCCGCGGCGCTGGCGGTCACGCCTTCGACCCAGTGGTGAGCGAACGGCAGGCCATGCACGAGGATGCCGCCGCCGACCATGAACATGGCGGCCGTGCCAAGGATCGACAGCAGCTTCATCAGCACCGGTGCCAGCCACAACAGGCCTGCACCGATGTTTTGCGCGAACGCGCTGGCACTTCTCTTGAGGTGCAGCCCCAGGTCATCCAGCTTGACGATACCGGCGACCAGTCCGTAGACACCCACCGTGATCAGCACCGCCACGATGACCAGCACGCCGACCTGGTCCATGAAAGGCCGTGTCGACACTACGCCAAGCGCCAACACGATGATTTCTGCCGAAAGAATGAAGTCCGTGCGAATAGCGCCTTTGATGCGCTCCTTCTCGAACGCCACCATGTCCACTTTTTCATCCGTGGCGGCCTGCTTGCGCTGCTCGTGTTCCTCGCCGGTTTCCTTGTGCAGCCATTTGTGCGCAATCTTTTCGAAGCCTTCGAAACACAGAAATGCGCCACCGACCATCAGCAACGGCAGGATCGCCCAAGGTGCAAAGGCGCTGATGAGCAACGCGGCGGGCACCAGAATCGCCTTGTTGAGCAACGACCCCTTGGCCACGGCCCAGACCACCGGCAGTTCCCGGTCGGCCGACACGCCCGTGACCTGCTGGGCGTTAAGCGCCAGATCATCACCCAGCACACCTGCTGTCTTCTTGGTGGCCAGCGCCACGTCATCAAGCAGGGTTGCAATATCGTCAAGCAGGGTAAGCAAGCTTCCAGCAGCCAAAATCAAAGTCCTTGAGCAAGTAAAAAAACAGTTCGGCGCGTATTGAATCACAGGCGGGCGTCGGTCACATCACAGCGCACACTTCTGACCTGTCAGGCGCGGGAACGTTTAGCCGTAGTGACCAAGTCTGGTGCGTGACAGCAATTATTTCCAATACCCGCCCTGCTCCCGACTGGTCTGATGACCGCTCTTGACAGGGAGCGATCATGAACAGCATTTTCTGGCCCAAACGAAAACAACATACCCTTCGGGTACTTCAGCTCGATACGCCTGAAAACTTTTCTGCCAAATTGATCGGCTCGTTGAACCAGCTCGTGCGGCAAGCCAACCTGGTTCGTGAACTCGAGCGCGCCGGCGAAAAGGATTCGGCACTGGTCCAGACCATTCTGGTGACCATCGCCAACGACCTGGCCAGGGCTTCCGGGCAACTGACGGACCCGGCATCGCGGGACGCCATGGGGCTGATCGCCGAAGGTCTGATGGGGTCTATCTGGGTAAAGGACACCGGCGCGCAGCTGGCCGCGCTCGATGAGCAGGAACTGGTGAGCTACGTCGGGCCTCTTTCCACCTGGCTGGGTAAATCCCGCGAAACCGGTTTCTCGGCGTTTTTCGGTACGCCTAACCCCGGACTTCAAGCGGTCTCGGACGTGGTCGATCATTATCACGAGCGCAGCGTCGCAAACCTCGCCCGGCAATTGGGCGCTGAGCTTCGGCGACTGCCCGCCTGTTCGTACAAAATTATTGACCTGATTGCCATCGGCGGTGAGGCGGATACGTTTCCCAAGCATTTTGCCTACTTCATGCCTGAAGATCAGGGCATCAAATATTCGCCGGTCAAACGCACGATCGTCTTTGCCAACACCTATCTGAGCCTGTTTCAGCAGATCTCGCGGGAGCAGCAAGGGATTTTTGGCTGGACGGATGACGACCTTCCGGCCGACCGCGACATGGCGCGTTACCTGATGAGCTGGTTTCGCGGCCACGATCTGGGGCACTCCATCGTGCTGCCTGAAACGGACTACCGTCGGCTGAGCGGTCATGACCGCTGGGGCTCCATGGTCGCGCAGGAAGCTGTAGCTGACGTGTTCGGCTTTCTGCTGGCGCTCTCTCCCGATGTCGCTGACAGTCTGGAGCTGGAACCTGACAAAATGGTGCGTCTGTATGTGCTGGAGCTGTTCCGCTACCTGCGGCGCGGCCCGGCACAGTTCCCGGATGCGGGCGCGGCCTATGCGCAATTGAAAATGCTCGAAGACGCCGAAGTCCTGACAGTCATCGCGCCAGGCCGCATCCGCATCGACTGTGCGGCCTTCCCCGCTGCCATGACACGAATTGCGCGGACGTTGCTGAATGCCGTCATGTCCGACAATCTGGAAACCTTCGAGCGTTTTCTGCAAACCTATGGCGTACATCGCGCCAGAGCTACAGATGTATTGTTCGGACTGTCCCTGTGCGAAACATCTCTTTTCTATGAACAGTCCCTGCTGGAGAGTGAGTGAGTGGAGTTTTACAACGGTTTTCTTCTGAGTCTGTCGCTGTGTCTGGAAATCGGTCTGGCTAACATGGCCATGATCACCTTGTCGATGCAGCGCGGCTTCAGACAAGGCGTCTGGCTGGGCTTCGGCACCTGTATCGGTGATCTGGTGTACGCCATTCTCGCGCTGGCCGGCATGGCGGTACTGCTGCAGTACGAAGCCGTGCGCTGGGCATTGTGGCTGGGCGGCTCGGCGGTGCTGGCCTACCTGTGCTTCAAAATGGTCGCCAGTGCGATGCGCGTTAAAGCCGGCGTCAGCGGTTCGGACACCCAGTGGGGCCGTACCAACTTCGCACTGTTCTCCAAGGGCATCGTGCTGGCCATGTCGTCACCCAGCGCGATTCTGTGGTTCGCGGCGGTGGGCGGCGCGATCATCGCCAAACAAGGTGTCGATCTGAACGGTTCGCTCCTGTTCCTCTCCGGGTTCTTCAGTGCCGGGGTGTTCTGGACGCTGGTGTTGTGCTGCCTGGCGTACCACGGCGGGCAGTTGCTGGGTGAGCGGATGTTGAGATGGACCTACATCGCCTCGGCGCTGATCTTCGCCTACTTCACGCTATACGTGGTCGTTTCCGGCTATGTGGAGTTTGTCAGCCCGCAGCCGGTCATTGACCATTGAGGCATAGCGCATCGGTGAAATACCCATCACCTTGCGAAACGAATTGCACATATGGCCCTGATCGTAGAAATACAGTTCGGTGGCGACCCGGGCCGCCGCATCGCCACGCCGCAGACGCTTGCGCACTTCGATCAGCCTGAGCTGCTTGAGAAACTGCATCGGAGCCAGAGACTTCATCATCTTGAAGCTGCGCACCAGATGGAACTTCGAGATGCCGACCACGGCACTGATGTCCTGCAGGTCGATGTCTTCGTACAGGTTGTCCTGCATGTATTCCACGACCCTGGCGGTCATGTCGGGCTCGGCAATCACAGGTCCCTCGCCACGAAACCTGGCCAGTTCGGCCAGCAGCTCGTAGGGTGCCTCCTCCTGACGCGCCGGGTCGTTGGCCGCATGCAGCGCGACGATGGCTTTGAACAACGCATCGTCCTTGAGCGCGCCTTCATCGAACAGCGGGCCCTGCACTTCGCCAAACACGGACGCCACGTGCGCCGCGTCGAGGTGCACACTGATAAAGCGCGCGCCTGTCGCATCGAAGCGCGAAGACTGGACAGTCATGGGGTTGTAGAGCGTGACCTGTCCGGGCTGCACGTCCTGCGAACGACCGTCGTACCAGATTCGCTCGGTGCCGGTGAGGTTGGCACTGATGACATATTCTTCGTGGGTGTGCCGAGGGAATTCGGCATTCTGCGCCGACACCTGAGAGCACTCGGCAAAGGATTGTTTCGATAGCGCTTCGATGATCGGCGTCATATGGTTACTCCCTTAACGGCTCGTGCGGCCCTGTCCCTGCGCACGCTCGCGAGATTATCAGCGGCCCCGCCATCAGGCAATGCATGCGCCTGCCCCTCGTCGCCCCGTCGGGAATGCACGATCAGAGCGGTATCCGGGTCGTCGACAGCACCTGACGCAACCCCATGAACGAGCGGATCTGCCGTACACCCGGCAAATACAGTAACTGCTCGGCGTGCAGGCGGTTGAAGCTCTGGCTGTCCCTGGTGCGCAACAGCATGAAGTAGTCGAACTCCCCGGTGACCACGTGAAACTCCATGCAGCCGGAGACTTTCTGCGCGGCGGCTTCGAACTGAGCGAAAGAATCGGGCGTCGAGCGATCCAGCACCACCCCGATCAGCACCACCATTCCCGCATCCAGCGTCTCCCCGTCAAGCAGCGCGACGATACCTTTGATGACGCCGCTTTCCTTGAGTCGCTCAACCCGTCTCAGGCAGGCGGGCGGGCTCAACCTGACCTTTTCCGCCAGCGCGACGTTGGAAATGGACGCGTCGTGCTGCAGCGTCTTGAGGATCGCACGGTCGATGCGGTCCAGCGGCGGCGCGGATTCACCGTCTGCTTTTTTGCTGCGTTCACTTATTGCTTTCATCTGAATTTTCACACAATAAAATTAGGTTTAAGCTGATTAAAACTAACGTTGATTATGCAAATCGGCAACTCTTTGCAACCAAGATTATCGAGTCTTTTCCTATGATAGGACCTCTCCCGGGTACATCGCTCAAGCGGCATGCCCTGCCCGGCGACGCCTGAATCCACCTCTCAATGGAGACTCGAGATGAACCTGAACAAGTTCAAGCGCTACCCTCTGACTTTCGGCCCTTCTCCCATCACGCCCCTCAAGCGCCTGAGCGAGCACTTGGGTGGCAAGGTCGAGCTGTACGCCAAGCGGGAGGACTGCAACAGCGGACTGGCCTTTGGTGGCAACAAGACCCGCAAGCTCGAATACCTGGTGCCCGAAGCGCTGGAAGGCGGCTATGACACACTGGTTTCGATTGGCGGCATCCAGTCCAATCAGACGCGCCAGGTGGCTGCGGTGGCCGCGCATCTGGGCATGAAATGCGTGCTGGTTCAGGAAAACTGGGTCAACTATTCGGACGCCCTGTACGACCGCGTCGGCAACATCGAGATGTCGCGGATCATGGGTGCCGACGTGCGTCTGGATTCGGCGGGATTCGACATCGGCATTCGCCCGAGCTGGGAAAAAGCCATGGCCGATGTGGTGGAAAGCGGTGGCAAACCGTTTCCGATTCCTGCCGGTTGTTCGGAACATCCTTACGGCGGATTGGGGTTCGTGCGTTTCGCCGATGAGGTCCGTCAGCAGGAAGAGGAGCTGGGGTTCAAGTTCGATTACATCGTGGTCTGCTCGGTAACAGGCAGCACCCACGCCGGCATGCTCGTGGGCTTCGCCGCAGACGGTCGTGCGCAACGGGTCATCGGTATCGACGCGTCGGCCAAACCGGACAAGACCCGCGAACAGGTTTTGCGCATCGCTCGCAACACCGCGCAACTGGTCGAACTGGGCCGCGAGATCACTGCCGACGATGTCGTCCTCGATACGCGCTACGCCTATCCCGAGTACGGTCTGCCCAATGAAGGCACGCTGGAAGCGATTCGTCTGTGCGCGCGTCTCGAAGGCGTGCTCACCGATCCGGTCTACGAAGGCAAATCCATGCACGGCATGATCGACAGGGTGCGCAATGGCGAATTTCCGGAAGGTTCGAAAGTGCTGTATGCGCATTTAGGCGGCGTGCCGGCGCTCAATGCCTACAGCTTTTTGTTCAAGGACGGCTAAGAGCGCGTTGCGGGGCACTGTTTACGCCACATCAGCCCGCGCCTGTCGCGGGCTTTTTATCGATGGCCTGTCGAGGTCACACTTGATACGCGCCCGTTACGTCGACGGCAACTAACGCCACGTTACCGAGCGTTCGAATATCATTCGCTTAATGACGATACCGATTGTTTTTATTCAACTTGTCAGTGAACGCTCGGCGCACTTGCGCGCTCTAACCGCGCAAGCTTCGCCTATTTACCCAGAGCGTCAAGGTCGATGGATAACTTCAACCTTCCACAATCAACCGACACGAATCCATTGTGCTTTCTCGACGACGGAGGAGAAGTCGGTGCGCTCTTGCAATCGGGCTCAATGCATGATTTGCCATTGGGGCACCCCGCTGACTGGCCTGTCTGTCTCAAGAACCTGATCGCCAATGCCTTGCCGGTGCATGCCCAGATCGTGGTGTTCTGGGGGCCGCAGTTCATCGCCATCTACAACGACGCCTACGCGCCCAGCATTGGTGACAAGCATCCAGCCGCGCTGGGGCGTCCTGCCATAGAGCATTGGGGCGAGCTCTGGGACGATCTGGAGCCGCTGCTGCAGAGTGTGCGCGATACCGGCAAAACGTTTTCCGCGAAAGACCGTCCCTTCTATCTGAAGCGCTTCGGTGCCGGGGAAACTGTCTATTTCAACGTATCTTACTCGGCAGTTCGCGAGGCCGACGGCTCGATCGGCGGCGTGCTGTGTATCGTCACGGAAACCACCGAACGTGTGCAGTTCGAACGTCGCCAGGCGTTTTTGATCGAGCTGGGGCGAAGTCTCCCCTCAACCTCGGATCCCTGCGCCATCGAGTGCCATGTGCTGAGCCGCTTGAGCGATGAATTGGCGGCTCAGCACCTGTCACTTACCGCAGTGAACGAAAGTGGCCACGGCCTGACGCCGGATTCGAGCGGCGGGCGCGAGCAGTCGGCCGTGCCGTTGCCGGACTGGACAGCCCCCATGCTGGCTGACTTGCAGGCCGATCGGGCGGTATTGCACGAGACAACGGCCAGCCGCGTGATTCCTGCCAACACGAAGATGGTTCGCTATACGCGGGATGAGCCACCCTGCACCCTCTATGTGCCAGTCGTGCTGCACGGCAGGCTGGAGGCTGTGCTGACCATCCAGCCCTCCATCACCACCACGTTCTGCGATCATGAACTGGACCTCGCCCGGGAAGCGGCGAAGCAGGCCTGGTTATGGATCAATCAGGCCCGGGCCGAGCGTGCATTGCGTGATTTGAACGAAAGTCTGGAGCAACGCGTCGTGACGATGCTTGCCCAGCGTGAGAAAGCCCTCGCCCAGTTGCATGAATCCCGCAAGATGGAAATGGTCGGCCAGCTGAGCGGCGGGGTCGCACACGACTTCAATAACCTGCTGACACCGATCATTGCCTCGCTGGACCTGATTCGACGACGCACCCAGGACGAACGCTCGACCAGGCTGGCCGACAGCGCCCTGTTGGCCGCAGACCGTGCACGCACCTTGGTCGGCAGGCTGCTGACCTTCGCCCGGCGTCAAACCCTCAACCCGGAAGCAATCCGGCTCGAAGACCTGGTAAGCGAACTGAGCGACCTGATCGAGCGTTCGCTCGGCCCTATGATTTCAGTCGAGATCGATATTCCGGACGGGCTGCCTGCGGTCTTCGTCGATCCGCATCAGTTGGAGCTGGCGATTCTCAATCTCACCGTCAATGCCCGCGACGCATTGCAGGACGGTGGACAGGTACGCATCAGCGCGCGGGCCGAAGCCGGACCGAGGGCCCCGCAAGACGCGTCCGGCTCGGGTTACGTGCGGCTGGCCGTCAGTGACAACGGCTGCGGAATGACTGAGGACATCCTCAAACACTGCGTCGAGCCGTTCTACTCCACCAAAGGTGTGGGCAAGGGCACGGGGCTGGGCCTGTCCATGGTTCAGGGTCTGGCGCTGCAATCGGGGGGCGAATTCGACATCCGTTCGCAGCCCGGCAGCGGCACTGAAGTGACGCTCTGGTTGCCGGTCGCCAACCGCCCTGTCGTGCAGGCAGACTCAAAGACGCTGGAGACACCCGTGATACAAGACTCGGTTCATGTGCTGCTGGTCGACGACGAGGATCTGGTCAGGGACAGCACGGCGCAGCTGCTTCAGGACCTTGGTTATCAGGTAACCGAAGCGCCCTCGGCAGCGGTCGCGCTGGATCTGTTCGATGCAGGCCTCAAGCCGGACATACTGGTGACCGATTACGTAATGGCCGACATCACCGGTGTCCAGTTGGCACGGCGGATTCGCCAGCGCATGAATGACCTGCCCATTCTCATCATCACCGGCTACACCAATGCCAAGCCGGTGCCAACCGATGATTTCGAGATCCTCGCCAAACCCTTTCGTCGCCAGGACATTGCCTCCAGACTGGCGCACCTGATCCAGGGTGGCGCCTGAGCGGCCACGCTGACTAAAGTCGAAAAGACTGCTGCATCGCCTGGGCGAGAAGCTCGACCGCCTCGTCCGTCTGCGAGCCGGACGATCGCATGAACACGATCTCATGCTCGGGAATGAACGGCAGTCCCTGCAGGATCTGCATGTGCTGCGTGACCCCGGCGCGGTCTATCAGGCTGATGGCCATTCCGGCCTCTACGCAGGCTTTCACGGCCTGATTGGACGGGCTTTCCAGCACGATCCGCGTCTGACGCCCACTGAGCTTCAGCGCTTCGAGCATGGCGCGCCGATAAGGGCACTGCGCCGCATGCACGGCCAGCGCCAGCACCTGAGTCGAATCCACGACCCAACCAGCCGCCGCCACCCAGACCGGCTGGGTCGAGGCAAGCACCTGCGCTGCTTCGGTCGCGACCCCCTTGGCCCGGGCAAGCACCGCCGCCTGGAGCTTGCCGCGCTGCAACTGCTCACGCAGCGTGTCGCTGGGCGCGGTCTTCAACTCCAGAACCACATTGGGCCAGGCCGCTACGAACGTCGGCAAAATGTCGCGGATCACATGGGTCGCGTATTCGTCAGGCACGCCCAACAGAATACGCCCGGCCAGATGCGTACCATGCAGGTCGGCCAGTACCCGGTCGTGGGTGCTCAACAATTCGGTGGTGGAGTGCAGCAGGCGTTTGCCAAGCGCGGTGAGCGACACCGACTGGTTGTCGCGTTCAAGCAGGCGTCCGCCCGCCAAGGCCTCGAGCCGCTGGATATGCACGCTGACGGCAGCCGGGCTTTTATGCAACTGATCGGCAGCCGCAGAAAACTTCCCGATGCGCGCCACGGCATGAAAGGTTCTGATGAGCTCGATATCGAGGGTTGGCTTCATGATTCAGCCTTCGTGAATAACTGATGCAGGTTATTTTGATTTATTAGATTACGCCCATTTCGTAGCCTGTGGGCATGAACCAGCACTCAGCGATACCTCGTAGCGACATCTCCCGATCCACTCGTGGCCGGTCCCTTCCTTTACCCCTGCTTGAAGCAGGACTGATCCTGACCTGGAGCTCCGGCTTCATCGGGGCACGTTTCTCCATTGATTACGCGCCGCCCTTGCTGGTGGTGTTCTGGCGCTGCGTGCTGGTGTGCCTGATTCTGCTGCCATGGGTGTATCGACAGCTGCGCCAGACACCGCGTGCGGTACTGCTGGAAAACGCAGGCATCGGCCTGTTGGCCATGACCGGCTATCTGGCGTAATGCTGTTCACTT
>NZ_MUIO01000157.1 GCF_002087235.1 Pseudomonas floridensis
GCGAATCGCGGCGGCAGGTTCGGGGGTGGTGTTCTCCAGCGCTTCGGCAAACAGTCGGCCGAGCACGCCGGTGGTGTGCAAGGCCAGCGCCAGCGTGCCTGCGTTCGGCCCGAGCCCTGCGGCCAGCACCATCAACACCGCCCACACCAGTTCGGGAATGGCGCGTAGCGCATTGAGCAGCAGCCGGCTCAGGCTGCGCAACGGCCAGCCCAAACGACCGGCAGCGGGCAGGGCCAGTAACAATCCGCCAATCACCGACAACAGCGTGCCGAGTGCGGACATCGACAGGGTTTCCAGCGCGCCCTTGCCGATGGCCTGTAAATGAGCGGCACTGAGGTCCGGGCTCATGAAGCGAAAGGCATAGCGGCCCATTTGCGCCAGATTTTCCGGGCTGCCCAGGCTGAGCAGGTCCATGCCCAGGTACACGAACGAGCCGACCACCGCCGCGATGATCGCGATCAGCAGCAGGATATTGCCTGCGCGCCTCATGTGAACCTCCCGCGCAACAGGCGGCTCAATTGATCGGCCAGCAGCACCAGCACTAGAAAGGTCAGCAGCATGCTCGCCACTTCGGCGCCGGCAAACATGCGCATCGACAAGTCGATCTGCTGACCCAGACCACCCGCGCCGACAAAACCCATCACCACCGATGCCCGCACTGCGCATTCCCAGCGGTACACCGTGTACGAG
>NZ_MUIO01000158.1 GCF_002087235.1 Pseudomonas floridensis
GGATAAGGCAGGGTGGGGAGGGCAGCAGTAGCAACCCTCCTGATCAGTCAGCGCGCCAGTTGATCAGAGCATAGCGCTCTTCAGCGAGGTACAGGCTTCAGCTTGAACGGGCGTTTGTTCTGATCATCATCTGCAGAACCATGCACACAGCACCGGCACCAAATGCGGAAGCGATGAGCGGCGCGAAATCTTGAGCCAAGCGTAGTTGGTCGAAGTTTGGGATCTGCATCTGATACACGATGGAAAGGAGGACGTAAGACACTATGAACAAAAAGCCGTATCCGTTAAAAACTTTAGAGAATCTGAGCAGTACAGGGTCCAGATTTGAAACAATCGATTTGAGCATGAGGAGCTCCCTCGGCAGCTTGACCTATAGGCTTAATGGCGAAGATTAAAGCAATCGTAGCTGCTTTGGAATCGCCCGTCATGGTGCCGCACGCATCACTCAGAGAATCTCGGCAAGAGCCTTTTTACTCGACTCTTCCGCTTCCGCTTCCGGATCGATCAGATCGCTGGCGAGGGCGCGCTTGTCCATGAGCATCTGCCACAGCTGCTGGTCGATAGTGTCCTCAGCTAGGGGGATTTTGACGACAACCATGCGCAACTGCCCGTTGCGATAGGCTCGATCCTCAGCTTGGTCCTGCAGCCCCGGTGTCCATGGAAGCCCCAGAAAAAAGACATAGTTCGCAGCAGTCAGGTTGTAACCTGTTCCGGCGGCCGACCTGGTCCCGATGAACACCCTGCAGTCCGGGTCCTGCTGGAAAGCATCAATCGCCTTCTGTCGTTTCTTGGGCGAGTCACTGCCTACCAACGTCACGCACCCGACGCCCATCTTGATGCAGTGCTCACGCAACGTGGCCACGGATTCCTGATACTCGCAGAAGAGGATAACCTTGTCGTCGACGTCCAGCTCGGCCATCAGATCCGCCAGGATCCGTACCTTCACGCGTTCGAGCAGTTGACGCAGTGCGCCCAGCCTTGCGAATCGGTGCTGGTCGCTCCGCATGATCTGGTTGTACTCGTCACGTTCTATCTGGCTGAGTATCACCGGTACAGTCTGCCGCTGCTTCCCCTTCAGGTTGGGCAGCACATCCTTACGGCGACGAAGCATCCAGTCGGATATCTCATCTCTAAGCGTCTTGCGAAACTCAGGACTGCCGGCGAATCGCTCGCAGAACTCATTGAGGGGCAGTTGTCCGATTGGATGGCCTGAAAGCCTCAGCAGTGTGTGCAGCTCCGCTTCGCGATTGAGCACTGGCGTGCCCGTCAACAGGTAGCGGTTTTGTACCTGGGCAGCAATGTCGAAGCCGTGGCGTGTCCACGCTGCAGTGGGTTCCTTGAGTCGGTGAGCCTCGTCAATGACCATCACCGCGAAACGGCTCGCGTGCATGACAAAATCACCCAGCCTCTCGTAGTTCACGATGATCCAGCCAGCACTGGCATCAAAGGTTTGCATGGCGATCTGAGCTTGGGGAAACACCATCAGGATCTCGCGCTGCCAGTTGATGATCAGGCTGTTGAGCACAATAACCAGAACCGGTTTACCTTGTGCGCGTATGCCAGCGGCGACCACAGCCTGGCGAGTTTTGCCCAGTCCCATGTCGTCGGCCAGTAGCGCGCTCGTGCGCTGCAGCAGGTGCTTGATTCCTGCTGGCTGATGATCCATCAGCGAGAATCCTTCCAGCGCCTTATCGATATCGGCACTGGTCAGCTCGGTGTTTTTGATGGATGGGACAGATGCCAGGTAGATACCTGAATCTGAAACTTCCTCTTCGCTTTTGGTCGACTCCGGAGAGTGGCCACCCAGACTGATACTGGTGACCTCATTCACCGCCTTGACCGACCCGTCAGCGAGCAACTCCTGCAGCGTGTCCAGAATTTCGAACTGATCTTCGTCCAATCCCAGTTCCAGAATCAGGTTACTGCGAACCAATTCTGGTGTGCCCTGCACTCGCCAGGCTTTGCCCGCCGAGAGGAACACCCCACGCATGCGCTTGGCGATTGCTACAGCACCAGGATGAAAATCTCCCGACAGGATCACACCGCCTTCCGCCAGCGGCGCTAGCCTGAACTTCATCCCCCAGGTGAATGCGTCACGGTGCACGTCGGACTGGGCAGAGGTAATCCTGTCTCTGAATGCTTGCCAGCTTTCGATGTGTTTGCCATCTGCGAGCTCTGCCAGCTCCCGATAGAGCACATCGAGGTCATCGAGTAGCTTGTCTTTGGGCACACGCCAAAACTGGTTCAGTGGGTGATCAGACCTGCGTATGAAAAAGCCCCTCCGGCGAAGCAAAAGCTTGTTTGCACCTTGTAGGTAACTGAGGGACAGCCCGAAGTCGTAGCCATCGAAAATGGCTTTGCGAAGCAATACCGGACGCTTGTTCATCAATTGGGCCGATGCCATCTTCAGAGCCCCTTGTCCAACAAACTGTTAGCCCAGCCCACGATCTCTTCCCCAAAGCGGATGTTGAACACCGATTTTTCATCAGCGTAACGCGCCATCTTCATCGCCATATTTGGCCATTCCAGGAGCACGGGCATACGACCGCTTCTGACTGCGGCCATGAATAACTCAAAAGCGTTCATCACTACCGAGTGAGCATCTGGGGTTTTGTTTTCGTGGTCTCTAATCTGAGCGATATGCAGATGCTGAGGTGTAAAATCGCCAGTCACTCGCTCATTGCGGCCTGTTCTGAGTGTGAGCTCGACCGATGCCAGCGGCAGCCCTTCAGATCGGATGGATAAGAGTCGGCAGTTGCCCGAATATGCACGGAAGTCGTATGTGTCGATGCAGTGACCCAGAGAGCGATGCTCCTGGTCTAAGTCTGCTGGGCAGCGTAATTCGACGATCTGCAAACCGGTCGTACTGCAGGTGATTGGATCACTGCCCAGCAGCAGCCCCGGCCACCTTGTGAAACAGTCAGATGGCTCAGGCGGGTGATCCCGCTCCAGCCTCGCTCTGATGTCTGCGAGTGCGCCATGGAACGCATCGACTACATTGGATATTTGGCGGAAGTTTAAACCGCTTAAGAACGCGTACAGCCGGCGCTTGGTGTTACGAGCCTCGCAACTTCCAGCGCGGTCTAGATTGTCGAACAGCTCTCTGAAATCAACAAGTTTGGTCGCTATGCCTGACCAGGCGGGGTCCGCCCAGTCAGTAGGGCAGCCCGCCAAAAGATTGTTCATATCACGCAATGGTCGGAGTAATTCCCATGGAATCGCTGATCTGAACGAATAGAAAAAACGCCATTCTGCTTTGGTTCTCGGGCGACGATTGCCTAGCACAGAGCCCGCGATCAAATGCTCCCAGCCTGCCTCAAGGCCCTCAGAATTCAAACGACTGAGCGCGCTGCCGGTGTCGTAGACCCGCTGCTGGCCAAGGAAACGGATCGAGGACGTCGGTACCGAGAACAGCCATGCCAGAACCCTGTTAAGCGGCAAGCCAGTGTCGACTGCCTTTCCCACGAACCCGGCCCCGTCCATGATGGTTTCACCCTCCCAGGAGCAGCAAAACCCCTGAAGTTCGAACCATGGGCATTCCACCAGCAGTCCACCTGCGATCATGGGCCACGGCATTCCAACCCCAACGATCAACACCGGCACCAACACCGGTTGTGCTTTCAAGGCCTGTAGTCGACGTGTGCGATCGCCTTGAGCGAGCCAGTTGTAAAGTTTGGCAGAAGGGCACTGCACAGAACGCACTGCATGCAACAGCTCCTGGTCGAGGTTCTGACAAAACCTCTTCAGTGCCGCGCCGATACAGGTGATGTAAAAGCGGCCGCGTGGCGCGTAGAAACGTTTGTTCCGGCCCTCTGAACTAAGCGCGCCCATATTGTATTTCACCAGCGGTCTTATACTAAGTTCCGCTTCACCCCGCGCCAGGTCCCGTGCTGGTTTGCAGAATGAGGTCAGAAGTGCATCCGCGCTGTCATGAGTAATCAACTGATGAGCCAGCTTCAAAGCTTGGCTCGGACTTGGTGCGTGCCCGGGGACTTTTCTCTTCTCATCAAATCGCACAGCTGAAATCAGCTGGCCATCGAAGTATTGCAGCTGCCTTCCGATCCGCGCCACAGTTGGACGTGCAACCGAGCCATCGTTATGCAGAGCAA
Organism: Pseudomonas floridensis; assembly: GCF_002087235.1. Lineage (GTDB taxonomy): Bacteria > Pseudomonadota > Gammaproteobacteria > Pseudomonadales > Pseudomonadaceae > Aquipseudomonas > Aquipseudomonas floridensis. The sequence goes on from NZ_MUIO01000158.1 coordinate 4,110, forward strand.
CGCACCAGCATCGAGTTGAGGAGGTGTGAGTCAGGTAGTGCAGTATGAACTCGTCACGTGCTTCCGCCGGTACGTTGAAATGATCAGCCCAAGTGTTGGCGACAGCTCGATGACGTTCTGGGAATTTCGCAATATCGAGAAGAGTTTGGACGAAAGTTGTTTCGCAAATAGGCTCGGCGGTCATGAATCAATGAGCTCAAAGTGACTTGAGGCAGCACTGTCCTAGACCTGATCTTCGCTCGCCATGCGTAACCGTTAACGTGGGAGAGTGGGTTAATCGCGCTGAGTCAGAACTTGAAGCTTTGCTGTTGCTCCTGGGCAAACCCCTTTAGCCACGATGCGCGCATGGCTGGATGCCGGTAGGGGCATTCGTGGAGAGGGATGCCTTTAAGTGCCGCTTCAGCACCCGCGAGCATCACGGCATGGTGAGGATTGTTGAATCGACGCCGATCCGAAGTCCCGTGCGTCGCTGTAGGGGCTGTTCTCACAACTGAGGGTTCCCGTGGAGTAGATCGCATACATCTAAGACTTCACGAACGAGGCGAATTTTTCACTCTTCAAGGTATTCAGTTGTCGCCAGCTCCTTAGCTGCCCGCCGGGCTTCTTGGACATCCAGGTCGTTCATACGTGCTTCAAACAGCTCATTCAGTGTCATCTCATCCTCCACTGATGTCCCGGTGATGACTCCTCCATTACTGATAACCGCCTCATTCAATACAGTAGTCAGGGCTGTCCTTGATACGGTGTCGTTTGGCATGCGGATGACATAGGTAACGAAGTTGTTGATGTCACTCATTGGATTCGACCTGTAAGAGAATAGTCGTCAAGTGGGCTTCCCGATTCGCAGATTCATTTAACCAGCAGATCCACGAGGAGGGCGTTTTTCGCCAGCGGGTGAACAATGCAGAAGTACCTGCCTGCTGATGGAGAACAACGTTGATCAGTGTCGTTTCCACCAGCAGCTTCACGCAGAGGGCGCGATTTTTCGCACAGGTTTCCTACACAGGAATATCGTCGTCGAAATGCGGAGCTGCATCATTTTGAGTTGAATTCCGGTCGGTATGCTGTTGCTCGCTTTGCGGCTGGTTGTATGACTGGGAAGGGGCCAATTGCACCGCTTCAACCCGGTGGGGAAGGATTGCGACCCGCGATGCCTGCACTTTCAACGCAGAAAACTCCTTACCGTCCTTGGTCCAGTTATCAATGATCGCTCGCCCTTGGATCATGACCCGCATGCCCTTTTGGAACAGGTTGGCATAGTGTTCCGCATCGCGGTGCCAATATTCTACGTTGGCCCAGAAACCGCCTCTGTCCTCAAAGCCTGATCCATCGGCTTTCGGAATTGAATTGTCAAAGTAAACGTTCAGCCGTAGCAAGCGGCGCGGATCTTTGTTGCCGTTGGCGAACTCCTTAAATTCTGGAGCAGAGCCAAGGTTACCTTCCCAGTCTACTGATGTGCCCATGTTAGGACTCCTTCTGCGTGTGCGGTGAAATGCCGCTGGATTGTGAGATCTGTTGCAGCCGTCCTGAGTAAACGGCATCTGCCTGGGCCATCTTTTCGGCACATTCGGCGGCCTGCCGGCCGATGGTATGGACCAGACTTATTTGCATATTCAAAGCGACGCGTTGCTGTTCCATGGAGTGCAGATCCTGGAGCAGTGATTCGGGTGTTCTGGGATCGGCCAGCAAGCTGGACCAAACAGTGACGCCCATCTGCCGCGTTCCCATTTCCTGCCAGCGGAGAAAAACTGTGCCAGCGCTTGTGCGTTGCCGAACCATCCGCACAGGTAGAAGGGTGTAGGGATGCCTGTTCGCCTGGGCCAGCACTTGATCTTCAGCCAGCGCATTCAGATCGGCTTCAAGGGACCGGCATAACTCTGCCAACTGGAGCATCCCCCCCTTACCTTTAAAAGGTTTTAAAAGGCCTTTTAGGAAGGGCGCATGTTGCAGTGCTACGAAGGCATCCTGTTGCAGGGGTTGGAAGGCACCCTGTTGCAGGCTCTGGCGCTCTTGATTCTGGTGCGCGGGGTTGGCCGTCACGTTAATCACTCTGCGGACTCAGGTTCAGACTTGTCAGGGTGCGGCTGGCCCAGCGTGATGGTCTCCTCGAAGCCGTCGTCATCACCGTCTTCACTGACCGCGGCATTTGATGCCGAAGAGGGGGACGGCGCGAAGCTTGATTTGCGAGTTCCTTCCAAAATGTCTTGGGGGATTTCACCAAACGATGCGTACATCTCACGAGCCTGCTCGGAACGTGCGTTCTTGGCCGCAAAATCATCTCGGCTTGCTCCCGAGAACTTCCAGCGCTGACTCAAACCGAAAAGACGACGCAGGATTGCAGCCCCCTCATCGAGCCACTGGCCTTTGGCGTTGTTGTCTATAAGGCCGACGTGGCTGGCCAGAAGAATGCGCCGCACGAGCTCGTCGTAGGCAGTGAGCAAAAAGACCGCTTTGAACGCCAGCGGCGTGGACAGGAACAGCGGCAGTGTCACCGGCTGCACGGATAGGTTTTGACCTATTGAAAGCATCGGCGGCAGTGAGGCCATAACTTCGTCCAGCCTGGCGTCGATATCTTTCATTTCCTGTTCAGAGGCTTCGATCTTTTCTTCTATAAGGATCAGAAACCAGTCTGAATAAGGATCGTCCTGTTCGCAGCCACGCTTGATGCGATTTAGGATGTTGGCAAAGCCGCTCAGGCCGATCATGCCAGGCTTGCCTTCGGTGCGTTGACGCCCAAACCAGAGGCGCGAAGCATGGTGGGTGTGCAGGGTCAGGTTGACGCTGCTTCGCAATGAACCGAGGTTGAGCTGAAAGTTGTCAGCCATGCTGAGCGCTTCCTTTATAAGAAATGATTGATAGGGCGAGGCAAGACTGCCTGCGCGTATAACTCAGGGTCAGTAACAAACCGTTTCTTGATCGGAATGGTTTTTTGGCGGAGACCCTGATTTTCGTGGGCTTGCGTGTGGAATGACTCAGAGCTGTGCTGGAAGTGATTCCCGGGGAATCACCCTGATAGGCGCTCAAAGTGATGCCAGTGGCAT
>NZ_MUIO01000159.1 GCF_002087235.1 Pseudomonas floridensis
AAAGACAGTTGGCTCCCACTGATCAGTGCTCCACTCGCGATCACTGCGCCATCCGTGGGAGATCCCGAGTTCGATACACCGTTTTTAGCGCGCCGTAAGGGCGAAACCCTAACCAGAACCGAGCGCCAACCTCACCCTCTCGAATGCACCCGCTCACCCGCCGACCAGGTTTCTTTTACCGCCCGGTCATCGCCCAGAGTCATCAACACAAACAGAATCTCTCCAATGTCCTTCGCTTGCTTCAAACGATAAGACATCAGAGGCGTGGCGTCGTAGTCCAGCACCACGAAATCGGCCTCGTTGCCGACTTTCAGACTGCCGACCTTGTCTTCCAGACGCAGCGCCCGTGCGCCGCCGAGCGTTGCCAGGTACAGCGATTTGAGCGGACTGAGGCGTGCACCCTGCATCTGCATGACTTTGTAGGCCTCGTTCAGGGTTTGCAGAATCGAGAAACTGGTGCCACCGCCGACGTCGGTGCCCAGACCGACATTGACCTTGTGCTTCTCGGCCATCGGCAGATTGAACAGGCCGCTGCCCAGGAACAGGTTCGAGGTCGGGCAAAACGCGATGGCCGAACCGGTTTCCGCCAGCCGCGCACATTGCTCGTCGCACAGGTGCACGCCGTGGGCGAACACTGAACGCTCGCTCAACAAGTTGAAGTGATCGTAGACGTCCAGGTAGTGCTTGCGCTCGGGAAACAGCGCCTTGACCCATTCCACTTCCTGCAGGTTCTCGCTGATGTGCGTCTGCATGTAGAGGCCGGGATATTCGTGAAGCAGTCGACCGGCCAGCGCCAGTTGTTCCGGACTGCTGGTCGGCGCGAAGCGCGGAGTGACGGCATAACTCAGGCGACCCTGGCCGTGCCAGCGCTCAATCAGAGCCTTGCTGTCGGCGTAGCCGGACTCAGGCGTATCGACCAGATAATCCGGCGCATTGCGGTCCATCATCACCTTGCCGGCGATCATGCGCAGGTTGAGCTGTTGCGCTGCACTGAAAAACGCTTCGACCGATGCTTTGTGCACGCTGCCGAACACCAGCGCTGTCGTGGTGCCGTTGCGCAGCAGCTCCTTGATGAAAATATCCGCGACTTGCGCTGAATGCTCGGGGTCGGCGAACTGGCGCTCGCAGGGGAACGTGTAGGCGTTGAGCCAGTCCAGCAGCTGTTCACCGTACGCGCCGATCATCCCGGTTTGCGGCAGGTGAATATGCGTATCGATAAAACCTGGCGTGATCAGCGCGTCTGGATACTCGATCAGTTCGACGTCGTCATCCAGGGTCGGCAGCAGATCCTCGGCGTGGCCGAGGGCTACGATCTTGCCGTCTTCCACCCGCATCAGACCGTCTGGGAAATACTCGAAGGAGGCGTCCGGCCCGACGTCAGCAGGATCGGCGATGCTGTGAACGATGGCGGCGCGGTAGGCTTTACGGGGAGTAACTGAACTCATGGGCATCTCATGACGACTTGCTGCGGCGCGAGGCGGGCAGCAGTCTGGCGATTGGTTGGGTGTTGGCGCGTTGCTGGCCGAAGTCTGCGTTGTAGGTGGCGATGACTTCGGCGGCGATGGACACGGCGATTTCGATCGGCAGCTTGCCTTTGACTTCGGCCAGACCCATCGGGCAGCGCATGCGTTGCAGCAGACCGGCGTCGAAACCGCGTTCGCGCAGTCGGTGTTCGAATTTGACGCGCTTGGTCCGGGAGCCGATCAGCCCGAAATAGCTGAAGTCGCCGCGGGTCAGGATCGCCGCGGTCAGTTCCAGATCGAGCAGGTGGTTATGGGTCATCACGACGCAATAGCTGCCAGCGGGCAGGTTGTCGACTTCCTCGATCGGCTCGTCGTTGATGATCTTCGCGACGCCCTTGGGCATCGACTCCGGAAATTCGCTTTCCCGTGAATCAATCCAGCGCACGCGGCAGGGCAGGCTGGCCAGCAAGGGTACCAGCGCCCGGCCCACATGTCCGGCGCCGAACACGGCAATCTGCGCCTGAGGCTCGCCCATCGGCTCGAACAAAAGCACGTTCACGCCGCCGCAGCACTGACCCAGACTGGCCCCCAGACTGAAGCGTTCCAGTCGGGTCTGTCGGCTGCCGCCGGTGAGCATCTCGCGGGCGATTTCCATGGCCTTGTATTCCAGATGCCCGCCGCCAATGGTGTCGTAGATCCGCTCGGCACTGACGACCATCTTCGACCCGGCATTGCGCGGTGTCGAGCCGAGTTCTTCGATGATCGTCACCAGAATCGCTGCTTCGCCACGGGCCTGTAATTCGGCCAGAGCACTGATCCAGTCAGTCATGACTCAACCTCCGGGACGGTGAGAGCGAGCGTGCTCGCGAACAGGCCTGTGATGTCACACAGAATGCGGCTCCCGATACCCGTTCTTCGCGAGCGCACGCTTTTCCACGATTGCTGTGCGTCATAGCGATGTTGCGAGGCGCGCTCATACGCTCAGCCCCTCACGCGCACCGACCTGCTGATGGTGCAGCGCACGCATCTGCTCGCAGCCCACAGCACTTTCTCCGGGGTTGCCGGTGCGTCGATTTTCGGTTGATGGCGATAGTCGCCCAGACTGGCGACGGCATCCTTGATCGCGCACCACGCGGCGATGCCCAGCATGAACGGCGGCTCACCCACGGCCTTGGAGTGAAATACCGTGTCTTCCGGATTCTTGCGGTTTTCCACCAGCTTGACCCGCAGGTCCAGCGGCATGTCGGCCACCGCCGGAATCTTGTACGACGCAGGGCCGCTGGTCAGCAGCTTGCCCTTGGCGTTCCACACCAGCTCTTCGGTGGTCAGCCAGCCCGCGCCCTGAATGTAGCCGCCTTCGACCTGGCCAATGTCGATGGCCGGGTTCAGCGAGGCACCGACGTCATGCAGGATGTCGGTGCGCAGCATCTTGTATTCGCCGGTCAGGGTGTCAACGATCACCTCGGCACAGGCTGCGCCAAAGGCGTAGTAATAGAACGGCCGCCCCCGCGCCTGACTGCGGTCGTAGAAAATCTTCGGTGTCTTGTAGTAGCCGGTGCTGGACAGCGAAACCTGGCCCATCCACGCCAATTGCGCCAATTCGGCGAAGGACAGCAGCGCGTTGCCGACCCGCACATGGCCATTGCGAAATTCGACCTGATGCTCCTCGACCTTGAAGTGCCGCGCTGCAAACCCGACCAGCCGCTGCTTGAGAATTTCCGCGGCGTTCTGCGCCGCCTTGCCGTTCAGGTCGGTGCCACTGGATGCCGCAGTAGGCGAGGTGTTGGGCACCTTGTCGGTGTTGGTGGCGGTGATCTGGATACGCTCGATATCGACCTGAAACACCTCGGCCACCACTTGTGCGACCTTGACGTTCAGACCCTGGCCCATTTCGGTGCCGCCGTGATTGAGATGAATGCTGCCGTCGGTGTAGATGTGGATCAGCGCACCAGCCTGATTCAGAAAGCTGGCGGTGAACGAGATGCCGAACTTGACCGGCGTCAGGGCCAGACCTTTTTTCAGTATCGGACTGCTGGCATTAAACGCACGAATGGCCTCGCGGCGCTCGACATAGTCACAGCTCTGCTCAAGGTCGGCGGTCATCTCGCCCAGCAGGTTGTGTTCCACTGTCTGGTAATAGTGGGTCACGTTGCGCTCGGTCTTGCCATAATAGTTGGTCTTGCGCACCGCCAGCGGGTCCTTGCCCAGATAGCGGGCGATGCAATCCATGACTTCTTCGATGGCGACCATTCCTTGCGGGCCACCGAAGCCGCGGTAGGCGGTATTCGATGCCGTGTGGGTCTTGCAACGATGGCCGTTGATCGTGGCTTCGCCCAGATAATAGGCGTTATCGGCGTGGAACATGGCGCGGTCGACGATGGACGCCGACAGGTCCGGCGAATACCCGCAATTGCCCGCCAGATCCACTTCGATGCCCTGCAGGCGACCGTTGTCGTCGAACCCCACGTCGTACTCAATGTAGAACGGGTGGCGCTTGCCGGTCATGATCATGTCTTCGACCCGCTGCAGGCGCATCTTGGTCGGCTGTCCGGTGAGGCGCGCCACCACGGCACACAGGCAGGCAGGGCTGGCGGCCTGGGTTTCCTTGCCGCCAAAGCCGCCGCCCATGCGCCGCATATCGACCACGATGCGGTTCATCGGTACATCGAGCACCTCCGCGACCAGTTTCTGGATTTCGGTGGGGTTCTGGGTCGAGCTGTAGACGATCATGCCGCCATCTTCAGTGGGCATCACCGAGGCGATCTGCGTCTCCAGGTAAAAGTGTTCCTGCCCGCCAATGTGCAGGCTGCCTTGCAGGCGGTGAGTGGCGCCTTGCAGGGCGCTCGCCGAATCGCCACGCTTGTGGGTATGGCTGTCGAGCACGAAATGCTTCTGGCGCAAGGCCTGCACCACATCCAGCACCGGTTCGAGGTCTTCATATTCAATGACGGCGGCCATCGCGGCCTTGCGCGCGGTGTCCAGATCGCGTGCCGCCACCGCCAGCACGGGCTGGCCGACGAACTCGACCTTGTCGATGGCCAGCAGCGGATCGCCCGGCAACAACGGGCCGATGTCTTTCAGGCCCGGGATGTCCTCGTGAGTGATGACAATGCGTACGCCTTCGATGGCATGGCATGGCGTCGTGTCGATGCTGACGATGCGCGCATGGGCGCGGTCCGAAAGTCGGGCGTACACATGCAATTGATTAGGAAATTCCAGTCGGTCATCGATGTAGACGGCTTCACCGGACACATGCTTGTCTGCGCTGTCGTGTTTCACGCTGCGACCAGCGCCGGTCGTGATTCCTTGCTGGAACAGATCAGCCATTTCAGCCTGGGTTTTCTGCGAGGCGTGGTCAGACATAGTGAGTCACCCGCGTCGGTAGATGAGGCGTCTGCAATTCGATGAAGCATTTGCGCAGCAGGTTACGAGCGCTGAGCAGGCGGTATTCCTTGCTGGCACGGAAGTCGGACAGCGGAGTGAAATCGTCGCCCAGCGCGGCGCACGCCTGTTCAACGGTCTCGCTGGTCCACGGCTGGCCCACCAGTGCCTGTTCGCAGGCCGTGGCGCGTTTCGGGATGGCGGCCATGCCACCGAACGCCACGCGTACGTCCTGAATGGTGCCATCCGCTATCTGCAGACGGAACGCGGCGCAGACTGCGGAAATATCGTCATCCAGCCGCTTTGACACCTTGTAGGCCTTGAACGTCTGACGGGCGTTCGCAGTCGGCACGATGATTTTCTCGATGAACTCGCTTTCCTGACGCGCCGTGACCTTGTAATCGATGAAGTAATCCTCCAGCGCCAGGGTGCGCTGTGTAGCGCCTTTGCGCAGCACGATCTGCGCGCCAAGCGCGATCATCAGTGGCGGGGCGTCGCCGATAGGGGACGCATTGCCAATGTTGCCGCCCAGCGTGCCTTGATTGCGGATCTGCAACGACGCGAAGCGCTGCAGCAGTTCGCCGAAGTCGGGGTACTCGGCTTTCAGCGCGGCATAGCAATCAGTCAACGCAGTGGCGGCGCCGATCTCCAGGCGGTCCTCGAAACGCTCGATGCGTTTCATCGCCTCGATGTGGCCGACATAAATCATCACCGGCAATGTCTTGTGAAATTGTGTGACCTCCAGCGCCAGGTCAGTGCCGCCCGCGAGCAGGCGCGCCTGCGGGTGAGCACCGTAGAGTTCGGCAAGATCGGCCACGGTCAGCGGAATCAGGCAGCGTTTTTTGCCGTCATTCAGCTCGCCCGTCTGCTGCGGGGTGATTGCGCGCAGACGTTCGATGGTCTGCGCCTGCCGCTGGTCGAACTGATCAGGCTGACGCTGCCCGCAGGCCTGGTCGGCGGCGGCCAGAATGGGTCGATAGCCGGTGCAGCGGCACAGATTGCCCGCCAACGCCTCATGGGCCTGATGGGCGTCGGCCTGTTCGCTGTTCTTTTGCAGGGCGAACAGCGACATCACGAAGCCTGGTGTGCAAAAGCCGCACTGCGAACCATGACAGTCGACCATCGCTTTCTGGACGCTGTGCAACTGACCCTGATGCTTGAGGTCCTCGACGCTGATCAATTGCTTGCCATGCAGCGAGGCCACAAACGTCAGGCATGAGTTGAGGCTGCGATAGCGCAGCGTCTGCCCGCCAGTGGTGTCATTTTCAAGTTCGCCCACCACAACGGTGCAGGCGCCGCAGTCACCGCTGGCGCACCCTTCCTTGGTGCCGGGCTTGTGTGCCTGCTCGCGCAGGTAAGTCAGCACGGTCATGTTCGGATCGAGGGTTCGCTCGGTCTTAAGCTCTTGGTTCAAAAGGAACTGAATCACGGCGTAATGCCCTCAATTAGCTGTCATCGGACATGTCGATGAATCTATCAGCTTTGTTTATTGGGTCAATTTGTTTCTGACCTCCGGGTCAGGAAATCAGTTTTTTGGCACCTCTGCCGATCAAAAACGTCACAAACGGTGAATCGCCTGTCGGCAATGGTCGAGGTTTGCTTGTTTCGTGCCAGATTCATGAGTTATGGCCCTGCGCCATGCCCTTGGGTTGCGATACACTCCGCCTCTTGTATGTAGAACTGGTTTTTGAAGGATACTCATGACGTTCAAGGCACCGGACAGCCTCGCTGAGCAAATAGCCCATCACCTTGCCGAACGCATCATTCGCGGTGAGCTCAAGCCTGGAGAGCGAATCCAGGAACAAAAAGTCACGCAGGCGTTGAATGTCAGTCGTGGCTCCGTGCGCGAAGCCTTGCTGATTCTGGAGCGTCGCCATCTGGTGGCGATCCTGCCGCGACGTGGCGCGCAGGTTACCGTCCTCAATGCGCACAATGTCACCAGCCTGTGCACGCTGATGAGCGAGTTGTATATCCTGTTGGCCAACGCCGTGGCCGAGCACTGGAAGACCCAGGAAGATCTGGCACCGTTTCTGGCGATCCAGCAACGCCTGCAAGCCAGTTTCGCGAGCGAAGACGTCAAGGTGTTCGTCGAGGAGAGCTTCAACGTGATGCGTGCCGCGTACCCGTTCGCCAACAACCCGTATCTGGAGGAAACCATCGAGAACCTGCAGCCTTCCATGAGTCGCAGCTACTTTCTGGCGCTGGAGCAGCGCAAGGCAGAAATGAGCGATTACCTCGAACTGTTCGGGCAGTTGCTCGAAGCGGTCGTGGCGCGCGACCTGGCGCAGGTGCGCGTGGTGCTCACCCGTTACTGCCAGCGCAGTTGCCAACTGGTCCTCGCTGCGCTGACGGCGGGCTGACCACATGCGTCTGAAGTGCATCAAGCTGGCGGGGTTCAAGTCCTTCGTCGACCCCACCACGGTGAACTTCCCCAGTAACATGGCGGCCGTTGTCGGTCCCAACGGTTGTGGCAAATCCAACATCATCGACGCCGTGCGCTGGGTCATGGGCGAAAGCTCGGCCAAGAATCTGCGCGGCGAGTCGATGACCGACGTCATCTTCAATGGCTCCACCAGCCGCAAGCCGGTCAGTCAGGCCAGTATCGAACTGGTTTTTGACAACTCCGACGGCACGTTGGTGGGCGAGTACGCGGCCTACGCGGAAATATCCATCCGCCGCAAGGTGACCCGCGACAGCCAGAACAGCTATTACCTCAACGGCACCAAATGCCGTCGTCGTGACATCACCGATATTTTCCTCGGCACCGGCCTTGGGCCACGCAGCTACTCGATCATCGAGCAGGGCATGATCTCCAAGCTGATCGAAGCCAAGCCCGAGGATCTGCGTAATTTCATCGAAGAAGCGGCGGGCATTTCCAAGTACAAGGAGCGTCGCCGCGAAACCGAGAATCGCATTCGTCGTACCCATGAAAATCTGGCGCGTCTGACCGACCTGCGTGAAGAGCTGGAGCGCCAGCTCGAACGTCTGCACCGCCAGGCGCAGGCTGCGGAGAAGTATCAGGAATACAAGACCGAGGAGCGCCAGCTCAAGGCGCAACTGTCAGCCTTGCGCTGGCAGGCATTGAATGAACAGGTCGGTCAGCGCGAAGCGGTAATCGGCGGTCAGGAAGTCGGCTTCGAAGCCTTGGTCGCCGACCAGCGCAGCGCCGACGCCAGCATCGAGAGATTGCGCGATGGCCACCACGAGCTTTCCGAGCGTTTCAATCTGGTGCAAGGGCGTTTCTATTCGGTCGGCGGTGACATTGCCCGGGTCGAGCAGAGTATTCAGCACGGCCAGCAGCGGTTGCGCCAGTTGCAGGATGACCTGCGCGAAGCCGAGCGCGCCCGTCAGGAAACCGAATCGCACCTGGGACATGACACCACGTTGCTGGCAACTCTGAGCGAAGAGCTGGAAATGCTCGAGCCCGAGCAGGAGATGACCAGTGCAGCGGCCGAAGAGTCGGCCATTGCGCTGGAAGATGCCGAAGCCGCGATGCATGCCTGGCAGGAAAAGTGGGATGTGTTCAATCAGCAGTCCGCTGAGCCGCAGCGTCAGGCCCAGGTCCAGCAGTCACGCATCCAGCAGTTAGAGCAGAGCATGGAGCGGCTGGCAGAGCGCCAGCGCCGTCTCGGCGAGGAGCGTCAGTTGCTGGCGGCCGACCCTGAAGACGCGGCCATTCTGGAATTGAGCGAGGACCTCGCCACGCGGGACATGACCCTCGAAGAGCTGCACATGGGCGAAGAACAGTCGGTGGGGCGCATCGAGCAATTGCGCGAAGCGCTGCAGCGGGCCGGTCAGGATCAGCAGCAGGCTCAAGGCGAGTTGCAACGCCTCAATGGTCGGCTGGCCTCTCTGGAGGCCTTGCAGCAGGCGGCCCTG
>NZ_MUIO01000016.1 GCF_002087235.1 Pseudomonas floridensis
TTGATCGTCCAAAGTATCGACAGCGAAACATCATTGAGCGGATGTTTGGCTGGCTAAAAGAGAACCGCAGAATAGGGACTCGCTACGACAAGCTGGCCAGGAGCTTTGCAGCCATGGTCACGCTGGCCTGCAGCCTACGCTGTATGAGGCAATACTTTCGTACAAAACCTAGTCAGTCGCAAATTTTCCTACTCAGGGTTTCCTTTGTGCGTTACGTCAGAAATTTTGATAGCTTCTGATCTATACGCTCTACTTGATTGGGATCCCGGTTTTTTTTGCGACTATAAAAAAATTATAAAAATAAGCTACTCAATAATGACTACATTGAGGTTCCAAAAGGCAGGTATAGTTTGACAATAAGTGGATATGTCGGACTGGATTTTCCTTGTGGGTCGCTTGGGTATGGGATTAACTTTCGCTTGGTTGATATGTTGCCAAAGGTTAGTAAAACTGCTTCAGTTGATGAAAAAAACTTTGTCTTAGAGAATGACATATAGAGGCTTTTGTAGTTCTTGATTCCGATCTTTGGTATAGAATTATCTGATTGACAGCAAGCTCGAAAGTACCGGCACGTCCCAGTACGACGGTCTGGGGCGACGGGTTACCAAACAGTTCGAAGTAAACAGCCAGACCGAACACAAACGCTTCCTATGGCAAGGCCTGCGGATGCTGCGTGAAGAACAGCCGGGACAGAACAGCCTGCACGTTTACGAGCCCGGCAGCTATGCGCCGCTGGCCAGTATCGACCAGCGTGAAGGTGAAGCCGAAAACACGCTTTACTACTTCCACACCGACCAGATCGGCACGCCGCTGGAGATGACCGACGCCGACGGCCAGATCGTCTGGCAGGCAACGTACAAGGCGTGGGGTTCCATTGAAACGCTGACCGTGAACGAGGTGGAGTAGAACCTGCGGTTTCAGGGGCAGTATTTTGATGAAGAGACGGGGCTTCACTACAACACGTTCCGGTATTACGATCCGGAGGTGGGGCGGTTTATTACGCAGGATCCGATTGGGTTTCTCGGAGGGCTTAATCTTTACTCATACGTTCCTGCTCCCACATTATGGATTGATCCATCTTGGATGGCTTCCTTGGGAGAAAGGAGGTTTTGATAGTTGGTTCAATAATGCTTCTTTTGCTGACGTTCTCAAAAATAAGACTGCAGTGGGAGACGCGCTAAGAAGGCCAGGAGGTAAGCATGAAATTTTTCCAATTTCAATAGCTGCGAAGGCAAAAGAGCTAGGTTTTTCGGCTCAAGAATTTAGAGAACTAACTGTGCCAACCAAAGATGGTACTTTTGTCGGCGTTACTAATGCGCTCGGCAATCCCGTACCTAACGGATCACACCATAATAGCAGCGCAGGTAGAAACTTTCACAATAATCTAATAAGAGATTTGGCTAAGACTCAGACAAAGGCTCAGGCGTTGAGTGTAATTGATGCCCATCATCGTGCTCATATGAAATTAGGGAGTTGCTAATGGATACTTACGATATTGAAAGATATGAAAAAGTTCATATTTGGATCGGTACAAACTTTGAGCCAGAACCGGATTATCAGAAATATTTTGAGCTAGATTATGATGCTGAATTAGATGAGCCAGGCTATAAAGTGTGTGGGTTTTGTAAGGATATAGGGATAAGGTGGTATGATCAGGATTTCATTGGAATCATCCCTAGAGCTGAAAAGGAAATAAGTTTAAATGAGCTTCTTAAAGAGGCTCCTGTTGATTCTAATAGTTTAGAAAATGTAAAGGCGGAATGTGCTAATTTAGGTATTTCCAAAGCAAATGCAATATTTTGGTACTCTGACGGTGGTATTGGTGTTTCTCGGCCATATAAGGCTAGCTATAATGGCTTAAAATATGTGGGTCTGTTTGAAGGAAATTGACTTTCTGTATGCTTTTTTAATGTGGAGATTATAAGTGCCTCGAAATAGTGATTGATTTTCAATTATTTCTTTGAGGTGCTTATATGTTGCTTCTATTTGCTAGCTATTGAGAGGCTTTTGTATTTTTAAAATTTCGTATTAAATAATTTCTGTCAGGTTGGGTTTTGATTTGTCAGATCTCAATTTTTAGAATGTATTTTTCAAGTCTGTTTCGAGTAAAATTTTTCTGCCCTCGCTACGACTCCGCAGCCAACCGCTTGAACTTTAACACCAGCCGTTTCGGCCACGTGACGGACAACCGCCTCAAGCAATGGCGCGATCAGGTATACAGCTACGACGCCTGGGGCAACCTGACCGAGAAAAGCAGTGGTCTGGCGAAATGGCAGACGTTTACCTACGACTGCGAAAACCGTCTCGTCAAAGCCGAAACGCTGGTAAACAGCAAGCTCGAAAGTACCGGCACGTACCAGTAAGACAGCCTGGGGCGGAGGGTTGGCAAGACTTCAATAAAGGACGGTCAAACCGAACACAAACGCCTCCTCTGGCAAGGCCTGCCGATGCTGCATGAAGAACAGCCTGTACGTTTACGAGCCCGGCAGCTATGCGCCGCTGGCCCGTATCGACCAGCTCGAAGACGAACCCGAAAACACGCTTTACTACTTTCACACCGACCAGATCGGCACGCCACTGAAGATGACCGACACCGACGGGCAGATCATCTGGCAGACGACGTACAAGGCGTGGGGTTCCATTGAAACGCTGACCGTGAACGAGGTCGAGCAGAACCTGCGTTTTCAGGGGCGGTACTTTGATGAGGAGACGGGGCTTCACTACAACACGTTCCGATATTACGATCCGGAGGTGGGGCGGTTTATTACGCAGGATCCGATTGGGTTAGATGGGGGGCTTAATCTATACCGGTATGCACCTAACCCTAATGTTTGGATAGATCCTTGGGGATGGGCTTATAAGGGGGTTGATTTTACAGGGTCCCCTGACTTATTCCCTGTAAGTGGTAACCAAAAAAACATAGTAAGTATCACTATGCAAGGGTCCAGAGGGCGAGATTTTACTCAGGCCTATAAAGAGGCTGGCATTAAAGCATCAGACGTCGATGACTATACGTGGCATCATCTGGATGATTTTGACCCTGCAACGGGCAAGACTACCATGCAGCTGGTTAAAACGTCGGCACACGAAGCTACGTTTCCACATGGAGGCTCTGTATCTCAGTTTGAAAAACACTTTGGATTGCGGTCTGGAGCTTATGGTACAGCAGATGCAATAGGTATTTCGCAAAGTAAGGGCTGGCTGAAAGGGCGGGCACCGAAAGTAAAATCCACAACGTGCTAGTAAGGGGTTTAAATATGCTACCTTTTGAGTTTTCTAAGTCTGAGTCTAAAGTTGGAATGGCTCAAATAGATGAGTTAGAGACTGTCGTAGGTAGAGTTCTACCTACAAGCTTTA
Organism: Pseudomonas floridensis; assembly: GCF_002087235.1. GTDB lineage: Bacteria > Pseudomonadota > Gammaproteobacteria > Pseudomonadales > Pseudomonadaceae > Aquipseudomonas > Aquipseudomonas floridensis. The sequence continues at coordinate 3,358 of NZ_MUIO01000016.1, forward strand.
AAGATCTATACATGAGCTGTAATGGCGGTGTGCCGAGTAAAGATTGGTGGGATAGCGATGATGAGTATGAGCCTGTTAGAGTAAAAAGATTCAAGGCTGTCGCGCCTCCAGACGCCCCAGATGCATCAGAAACTAAATTTCTGGGGGGGTGCTATGTTGCAATGGTAGCAAAAAATGTAATTCCCCAGACTTTACTTCCGTTTGCCATAGATGATGGCGGGAATTTTTTCTGTTTAGACCTTTCTGACGGTAATGTGTGTTTCTTTGCGACCGATTCCTTCGATTCCGAGTTGAGTGCCTCTGCTAATCATGCCAAAGCTTACAGGTGGCTTTCAAATTCCTTTGAGGAGTTTATTAATGAGTTGAAAGATGAATCGGATCTTGAGTTTTAAATTTGAGCCGTATTGGAAGTATTTTGCTTGGCTTGGGTGACTTTCATAAGTGCAAGTATGCGTATGGTTGAATTCGACAACCGAATTCAAGGGGGTAAAAAATGAAATAATTAAATTTGAAGGCGCAACTGAATAATTGTGCCTTTTGGCAATGTTTTGGATGTTGCGTGTTAAAATCCATCTATTCGATGAGGCTTTACGGACTATGAGCGAAGCCGCTACATCTCGCTGGTCTGAAGCGACTCGAGTTGAAAAGGAAAAAGCACGATTGTCACTGACACTGAGGCAAGGATCACACGTGAGTTGCACCTCTTTGTAGTGCCTGGCGATAGGTTTGTTATTAAGGGGGAGTGCCCGCCATGCAATAGCTGTAAAGGCAAGATGAATGCCTTTAAAAGCGCTAATGGTGCTGATGTAAAGTAAAAATTATCTGCTAGCGATGGTTATTCAGTTGAGGCTTAGAACGCTAAAACTCAAAAATATCTAGGCCTGGTTGCGGTTGAAAAAGGATGGGAGCAGTTTTCCGGTCCAAAATCAGCAACGTGCTAAAGGTTAATATGAATACTAATTTAAAAAGCGCTATCAAAGAGTATTATCGTTATGGGATATCTGGAGAGCTTCCGTCTCCAGAGTCTATGGAGGTCTTACGAACGAATGACTTACTTCGTCCTGTTGTTGAACTGGAACATGACGATTTGATTAAATTGCTTTTTCATGAGGTGTCGATATGCAGTAAAGAAAGTGTGGTTGAGTCTTTTTTGTTGGGTTTAGAAAATAATCAGCCTGAAAAGAGGGCTGCACTGTCAGCTTTTGCGATAGCTTTGAACTTACCTAAGCATAAATTTACTGTTGCTAATGGCTTTCAATGCGATGTGTGTGGCGCTTTTAAATCCCGCAAAAGGGATTTTACTATTTTGAATTTAGGGCGCTATTCTTCTGGGGCTAGCAATAGTGGTTCTCCCCGATGAGTTATATTTTTTTTGAAAGAGGCTAATGAGTCTAGAGTCAATAGTGTGGAATCTATAACATCGTTCAAAGCTGTGCTAGCTGTTTTAAAGAGTGCTGTGCCAGAGGATACACCTACGACTATTGAAAAAAATCAGAAGCTTGAAGAGTTTAAAGCTTTCAGCTGAGCAGTCTAGAGGGCTTGTTGATCTTTTAGTCCATATAGGCGTTTTGGAAAGTCCAGAGCATAAGGGGTTTGTTTATCAGTTTAAAAACATTGGGCTAATGCCAAGAAAATCCAAGTCCAGTGACTGGAGTTATCCGGTTGATTTCTGGAAAGGAGAGTATGGTGTAAATGAGGACGCGGTAGAGTTTTGGTTTGGTAAGTATTTGAGACAGTTTGCTTGAGCGCAATTTTATATGTTAAGCAAAATGTCTTTATAAGAAACAACTGGGCGTTACCGTCGAAAGCCGCTGCAAATCATCGAAGACGCGATGGGCCACTTCCTGCATTTCCTTCGCATCGAGCAAGACACGCTGGCCGACATTAGCGCCACCAGACGCTAGCCCTTCACCATCGAACTGCATGACACCGGCCACATAACCGGCTTTACGCTGCTTCATGGCAGCCAGCTTTCGCTTGGGTACGATGGATATGCCTGGCTGCTCCAGGAAACCGGCCCGCTATGTCGCACCATCACCTACCTTCATGAATTTATTGCCACACGCCCGGCAAGTCGCTGGATAAACTTCAAGTTCTTCGCAAGCTCGTTCCTCCCCATCAAGGAAGACCAAAATTGGGCAAACAATCCCGCAACAAACCAGGTCCCCTCGACCCAAAGCTGATGTATTTCTACACCCCGTACACCTTCCGCGCGCGCTATTTTCCGGTGTTCATGTTTTCCATGTTCATGTGCATTTTTTCGCTCGCCATCACGACAAGCATCGTCACGCAGGCCTGGTTTGCTCATGACCGCGATGCGTCCATGGATACCTTCAAGCTCATGATGGGCACCAGTGTGATCCTGTCCGCCGGAGGCATTTTGCTGGCCAGAGGGCGGTTATGGGGGATGTGGGTGTTGGTGACCTTGCTGGCGATCTGTATGGCTACGGTGCTGGTGACTTGGGCTATGTCTGATCGGCGTGTCGATGTGATCAGCTCGATGCTGGGTGTGCTTTTTCCGTTGCTTGGCTTTTTATCGCTGAACAGCAGGCGTCACCGGGAGATGCGTGAGCAGTTTCTGTTCAATCGTGCGCAGCGCAAGCTGCTACGTGAAGAGTACAAGCTCAGGGACACGCGCAAGCGCCACATCGATAGTCGCAGGGCCATGCTGCGCAAAAGGAAGGAGAGCCGTCGATAGCCGGATGCGTTTTCGACAGGCAACAAAAAACCCGCCGAAGCGGGTTTTCCCAAGACCATCCCGACTTCCTGTCGGACGCCTCCGAGGCGATGGCCGATCATCCTTGATCCTGGTGAGCTCCCTGCTCACCACTTGTTGGATCCAATATTACGGCTCATGTTGTTGGACAAAAATAGCCAACTACCCCTAGGGCGTGTAAGCCTTTGGCTATACGAGGCCGTTGCAGCCCTGTTCCTGCATCAACATGCCGTGGGAATGTGACAAGTGATGCGTAGGAGAAGCAGGGCGTACATAATTTGATCAGTCGTCCATGGCGCGGCACAAATCGCAGGCAATAAAAAACCCGCCGAAGCGGGTTTGTACCAAGACCATTCCAACTCCCTGTCGGCTGCCTTCCCGGCGATGGTCGATCGTCCCTGATCCTGGCGAACTCCTTGTTCACCAGTTGTTGGATCCAATCTTACGACCGTCCCGTCAGGTCAAAAAGAGCCAAATGACTCAATTGCGTGTAAGCCTTTCGCTATACCTGCGTGGGATTTAGTCGAAGGTCGGGTGATGCAGTCCTGCCTATGCGAGCTATAACTGAGCACAGCAGCATTACGAAATCACCGGCCCGCTTGGGTCCAGAGCTAATAATTCGCCAGGGTGTGTCTATGTCGATCTTCCATCAGGGGCTGTCCAAAGGCCCGGCCAACCACATGGCGCTTACGCCGCTGAGTTTTCTTGAGCGTACTGCCGCGACTTACCCGGATTATCCGGCAGTCATTCATGGCGCGATTCGGCGTGACTGGGCGCAGACGTATCGCCGCTGTCGTCAGCTCGCTTCAGGATTGAGCCAGTTGGGTGTGCAAAGCGGCGATACGGTTGCGGTGATGCTGCCCAATATTCCGGCAATGCTTGAGGTGCATTTTGGTGTGCCGATGCTGGGTGCGGTGCTCAATACACTGAATGTGCGCCTGGATGCATCGGCCATTGCTTTCATGCTCGGGCATGGCGAAGCCAAGGTGTTGATTGCCGACCGTGAGTTTCATGCGGTGGTGCATGCGGCGTTGGCAATGCTGGAAAACCCGCCGCTGTTGATTGATGTGGACGATCCCGAGTATGGCGAAGGACGACTGCTCAGCGAGCTCGACTACGACGCGCTGCTTGGCGCAGGTGATCCCGATTTCGAGTGGCGATGGCCTGAGGACGAATGGGCGCCGATCTCCCTGAATTACACCTCCGGCACGACCGGCGACCCCAAAGGTGTGGTCTATCACCATCGCGGTGCGTTTCTGAATGCCATTGGTAATCAGATGGCCTGGGGCATGGGCCTGCATCCGGTCTATCTGTGGACGCTACCGATGTTTCACTGCAACGGCTGGTGTTATCCCTGGACCATCACGGCGCAGGCCGGCACCCATGTGTTTCTGCGTCGCGTCGACCCGCAGAAGATCATTACGCTGATCGACGAACACAAGGTCAGCCATTTGTGTGGCGCGCCCATCGTGCTCAACGCGCTGGCCAATCTGCCCGATGCAGCGAACGTCTCGTTCGGCCATGCGGTCCATGCCATGACCGCAGGTGCTGCGCCGCCTGCGCGGGTCATTGCGTCGGTCGAGGCAATGGGTATCTGCATCACCCACGCGTATGGCCTGACGGAAACCTACGGCCCGGTCACGGTTTGTGCCTGGAAGGCTGAATGGGACGAGCTGCCGCCTGACGAGCGCGCATCGTTGAAAGCGCGGCAGGGTGTACGCTATCCGACGCTCGAAGGGGTAATGGTCGCCGATCCGCTGACCCACCAGCCGGTGCCTAAAGATGGCCAGACCATTGGCGAGATCTATATGCGTGGCAATACCGTCATGAAAGGCTACCTGGGCAACCCGACCGCCACGGATAAAGCGTTCGAGGGCGGCTGGTTTCACTCCGGCGATCTGGCGGTGTGGCATGCCGACGGCTATCTGGAGATTCGTGATCGCAGCAAGGACATCATCATTTCCGGCGGCGAGAACATTTCGACCATCGAGGTTGAAGGTGTGCTGTATCGCCATCCGGCCATTCTGGAAGCCGCCGTTGTCGCCCGGCCTGACGAGAAGTGGGGCGAGACGCCGTGTGCCTTCGTCACCCTCAAGACCGGCTCTGACCAGGTGACGGCTGAGCAGCTCATGCGTTTTTGCCGCGAGCATCTGGCGGGCTTCAAGGTCCCGAAAACCGTGGTGTTTACGCCGCTGCCGAAAACCTCGACCGGCAAGATCCAGAAGTTTCTATTGCGCGAATGGGCGAAAAACGGCCAGACCGATCAGGGCGTGAAAGTGGATGCGGCTTCGCAGTAGCGTTGTTCGGCGTTGCGGCTCTCCTGATCGCGATCCCGGTTCGCACGCTTGGTCCACTCCCGGCATTCCTCACGGAAGTTGACCTGCGCGGATTTGCGGCACTCGCGTCGTTCCACTGAGCGAGCAAGGAAGTTCTCGCACACGCTGTCGCCGTCGATGGTGTTGTCGTAGACACGCCACTGCGCGCGATAGCGGTTGCGCCCGTCCCACTCGCGTATGGAAACGGTTGCCACCTTGTAAGGTCGCGAAGGTCGGGCGGCGGGTCGGGCGGCGTCTGCCTTGAAGTCGGCCATGTAGCCCGCCGACACCATGCCTTGCGCCGGTTCGGTCTGAGTCGGGCGCGGGACCTGGCCGAAACGGCAATTCAGGACGCTCTCATCGATGACATTGCCGTTCTTCAGGCAGTTATCCAGCGGTTGTAACGGGGCGTTCGACGCGGCCGCACTGGCGGGCTCGGTTTTGGGCAACACATACGCTTCCCGACGCAGCGTGGCAGGGGATGGGCTGGCTGTCGGCACCGATTCCGAATCGATCCAGGACGTCTGCGCTTCAACGGCGGGCGGTTCAGCGACCGGCAGCGGCACAGCCTTGGGCTTGTGCAGGTGCGAAGTGATCATGGCACCCAGGCAACCCACGACAACCAGGCCCGCCAGCCATAACCCGTAGGCGCGCGGCTTGCGTGGACGAGGGCTGACCTTTCGGCTCGGGTGCGAACCCAGCACCACATCGACCTGGCCGGGCACAAGACGCTGGATGCGGATAATTCCGTCATCGTCTGACTGCTGCGTGGAATCCATTCCTGCTCCTTGAATCATTGATCACGCTGCGTGGTCTGGCTATGTGCCACGTATCGGGGTTTCAAGTGTATCGGTGTTCAGGGCGATTTCTGAAATGTTTTAGAGGTGTCGCCGCCGCGTCCTACGCGCTAAGGTCGAATCCGTTTTGATTCACCCGTTTCGATTCATTTAGGGAAGCGCCGCACATGCACGAACGTCTTGAGCAGGTTTTCGGTTACTCGCAGTTTCGTCCGGGGCAAGAGGCAGCCATTGGTGCGGTGCTGGCCGGGCGTTCCGCAGCCGCGATTTTCCCCACCGGTTCAGGCAAATCACTCTGCTACCAATTGCCGGCGTTGATGTTGCCGCACCTGACGCTGGTGGTGTCGCCTTTGCTGGCGCTGATTCAGGACCAGTTGGCCTTTCTCAAGCGTCACGGCATTGCGGCGGCGAGCATCGATTCGGCGCAGAGCCGCGAGGACGTCGCCCATGTGATGGCGCAGGCGCGCTCCGGGGAGTTGAAGGTGCTGATGATTTCCGTAGAGCGTCTCAAGAATGAACGCTTTCGCCAGTTCATCACCCAAGTCCCGATCTCGCTGCTGGTGGTGGACGAGGCGCACTGCATCTCCGAATGGGGCCACAACTTCCGGCCCGATTATCTGAAGCTGCCCGACTACCAGCGCGAGTTCAATATCCCGCAGGCCTTGCTGTTGACTGCCACGGCCACGCCGCAGGTGATTGCCGACATGCAGGACAAGTTCGCCATCGCGCCGCAGGACGTGGTCACCACCGGCTTCTATCGCGCCAACCTGCATCTGTGGGTCGAGCCGGTCAGCGGATGGGACAAGCGTCGGCGGCTGGTCGAATGGCTGAGCGAGCGAAGCGGGCAGCCGACCATCGTTTACGTCACGTTGCAGAAAACCGCCGAATACATCGCGGCGCACTTGCAGCAGAGCGGCCTGCCAGCCAGCGCCTACCATGCCGGTTTGCCCAACGATAAGCGCGAGTCGATCCAGCAGCAGTTCATGAGCGGTCGCCTGAACTGCATCGTTGCCACCATCGCGTTCGGCATGGGCATCGATAAGAGCGATATCCGCAACGTGGTGCACTTCGACCTGCCTAAATCCATCGAGAACTACAGCCAGGAAATCGGCCGGGCAGGGCGCGACGGTGCGGCGTCCGATTGTCTGGTGCTCGCCAACCGCGACAGCATCAACGTGCTGGAAAACTTTGTGTATGGCGACACACCGGAGCGTGAGGGCATCGCTCGCGTTCTGGAGGACTTGCTTAACGCACGTCACGACGGGCAATGGGAGTTTCTGCTGAATCCGTTGGCGGATCTCAGCAACATCCGCCAACTGCCGCTCAAGACGCTGCTGGTACAACTGGAACTGCGCGGGATCATCGCGCCGCGTTACGCCTATTTCGCGGAATACCGCTTCAAGTTTCTGATTGAGCCAGGTGAATTACTGGCGCGCTTCGAAGGTGAGCGACGGCAGTTCGTCGAAGCGGTCATCCAGACGTCCAGTCGAGCGCGAACCTGGGCGACGGTGGATTTCGATGCGCTCTACCAGCAGTACGGTGCCGAGCGCGGGCGTGTGGTCACGGCGCTGGATTACTTTCAGGAGAAGGGCTGGATCGAGCTGGAAAGCAAGCAGATGACCGAGGTCTACAGCCTGTTGCGCAGCGATTTTGATCCAGAGGCGCTGAGCGACGAGTTGCACGCTTACTTCAGCGAGCATGAAGCGACCGAAGTCGCCCGGATACACACCATGCTTGACGTGTTCGCGAGCGATCAATGCCTGACGCACCGTCTTGCCCAGTACTTTGGCGACCACAACGCCCCGCAGCGTTGCGGCCATTGCTCGGTGTGCCATGGCCAGATCGCCCATCTGCCAGAGCCTCCTGCACTCGAACCGCTAGGCAACAAAGACTTTCAGCAGCTGTGCGGCGATTTCATTCACAAGCATCAGGACCACAGCGGCCAGCCGCCAAGCGCGGAATGCCTGACGCGTTTTCTGTGCGGCATCAGTGTGCCGCTCTTCACAAAGCTGAAAGCGCGTGCCACTGCGGGATTCGCCGAACTGGAGGATTATCCATATGCGCACGTGCGGACGTGGGTGCTGAGCCGGCTCGTAGCGTGACGCAATAGCGTTTGTCTGCCCCGCCATTTCGTGGACAAGTCCACTCCTGCCCCGTGGGACTCGTCCGCGAATAGGCTAAACACCCCCACCGGAACGCAAACCGGCCGCTCGAGAGCGGCCGGTTTCTGTATCTTTATGATCAACGATGACGGTAATCGCGACCATGCTTGCGATGCCCATAGTGCTTGCCACGGTTACCATGACCGCGGTATTCGCGACGGTCATCACGGCCGCCACGATAGCGGCGATCATCATCGCGGCTTTCATTGCCCATATAATTGCCCAGCGCGCCACCTGCGGCGCCACCTGCAACCGAGCCCACCAGGCTGCCCGTGTTGCCGCCTACGCTGCGACCGATCCCGTTCCCGCCCGCAGCGCCCAGCCCACCGCCAATAGCCGCCTCTGTACGATTGCGGCGATCTGCACCAACCGCGCTACCGGCTGCGCCGCCCAGCCCGGCACCAATTGCCGAACCGGTGCTGCCGCCGACCTGCTGACCGACGACCGAACCCAGTACCCCACCCAATGCTCCGCCTACGCCTGCCGTCACGTTATCGCCTGCAGAGGCGAAACCGGTGCTCAGGGTAAGAGACAACAACAGTATCGAGGAATACTTCATGTAGGGAATCTCATAGGGATGACGCCGCGATATTCGTGTCAAGTGAAGAATGTAGCAATGCAAATCCGACGAGTAACACGATTGCAAAACAAACAGCTAAGTTATTGTTTTGGCTAAGGAACTTAAACCTGAAAATACAGTCTGAGGTTACTTGCGACAGGCCCGTTTCCAGAGAAACGGGCCTTTTTTATGGGCTTCAGATAATCCGCACCGACTCCGCCGAGCGCTCAAGGCGGATCGCCACGAACTTCGAGGTCGGCGTGCTGCTGCCGTCACCAACGCTTTCCAGCGGTACCAGTGGGTTGACCTCTGGATAGTAAGCCGCCGCCTGGCCGGCCGGGATGTCGAACGGCAGCAGGGTGAAGCCCTTCACGCGGCGCTCGCGGTTGTCGCCCCAGATCGAGATCAGGTCCGCTTTCTGGCCCGGCTGGAAGCCGAGGCGGATGATGTCGGCTTCGTTGACGAACAGCACGTCGCGTTGACCTTTCACACCGCGATAACGGTCGTCCAGGCCATAGATGGTGGTGTTGTACTGATCGTGCGAGCGCATGGACTGCATGATCAGGTCCGGAATCTCGCCGGTGGAACTGATGCCCTCATGCAGCAAGGTGCTCGGCAGTTTGTTGGGCTTGAAGTTGGCGCGGGTCGATGCGGTGTTCCAGCGACGTGCGCCCGCCGCATTGCCCAGGTAGAAACCGCCCGGGTTTTTGATGCGCTCGTTGAAATCCTTGAAGCCTGGAATGGTGTCTTCGATCAGATCGCGAATGCGGCTGTAGTCCTGCGCCAGCCACAACCAGTCGACCGGTTGCTTGCCCAGCGTCGCGTTGGCGATGCCGGCCAGGATCGCAGGCTCGGAGCGCATCTGCGAGGAGATCGGCTGCAACTGACCGTTCGAGGCGTGCACCATGCTGAACGAGTCTTCCACGGTGACCGCTTGCGGACCGTTATCCTGAATATCGATGTCGGTACGACCGAAGCACGGCAGGATCAGCGCGTCCTTACCGTGAAACAGGTGGCTGCGGTTGAGCTTGGTACTGATTTGTACCGTCAGGTCACAGTTGGTCAGTGCTTCGGCGGTGCGATGGCTGTCTGGCGTGGCCTGGGCAAAGTTGCCGCCCAGCGCGATGAACACCTTGGCGCGGCCTTCGGCCATGGCATGGATGGCTTCGACCACGTTATGGCCGTTTTCGCGGGGCACCTTGAACTGGAAGCGTTTTTCCAGAGCGTCCAGCAGGAACACCGGCGGGCGCTCGTTGATGCCCATGGTGCGGTCGCCTTGCACGTTGCTGTGACCGCGCACCGGGCACAGACCGGCGCCCGGCTTGCCAATGTTCCCGCGCAGCATCATCAGGTTGGCGATTTCCTGAATGGTCGCCACCGAGTGACGATGCTGAGTGATGCCCATTGCCCAGCACATGATGACGTTCTTGCCTGCGGCGTACATGCGCGCCGACTGTTCGACATCGGCAAGCGGCAGACCCGATTGTTCGACGATCTCGTCCCATGACGTGTCGTCGATGGCCGCCAGGTAATCCAGCACGCCTTCAGTGTGTTCGTTCAGGAACGCGTGATCGAACACCGACGGCGCGTTGTTCAGTTGCGCCTCGCGCTCCCATTGCAGCAGGTACTTGGCCATACCGCGCAGCAGCGCCATGTCGCCACCCAATGCCGGGCGGAAGTAGGCGGTGTTGGTCGGGCGGTCGCCGTTGGTGAGCATTTCCATCGGGTGCTGCGGGTGTTGGAAACGCTCCAGGCCACGCTCTTTCAACGGGTTCACGCATACCACCTGCGCGCCACGCTTTACTGCTTCGCGAAGCGGCTCGAGCATGCGCGGGTGGTTGGTGCCGGGGTTTTGGCCCAGTACGAAAATCGCGTCCGCATGTTCGAAGTCATCGAAGGTCACGGTGCCTTTGCCGACGCCGACGCTTTGCGACAAGGCAACGCCGCTGGCCTCGTGGCACATGTTCGAGCAGTCCGGGAAGTTGTTGGTGCCGTAGGCGCGCACGAACAACTGGTACAGGTAAGCCGCTTCGTTGCTGGCGCGGCCGGAGGTGTAGAACTCGGCCATGTTCGGGCTGGGCAGAGCTTTCAGGTGTTTGGCGATCAGCGCGAAGGCATCGTCCCAGGCGATGGGCTTGTAACGGTCGGTTTCGGCGTCGTAGACCATCGGCTCGGTCAGGCGGCCCTGATACTCAAGCCAGTAGTCGCTCTGCTCCAGCAACGCGGTCACGCTGTGGCGGGCGAAGAAGGCCGGGTCGACGCGGCGCTTGGTGGCTTCCCAGTTGACCGCCTTGGCGCCGTTCTCACAGAACTTGACCATGCCGCTTTCCGGCGAATCGCCCCACGCGCAACCGGGGCAGTCGAAACCGCCGTTCTGGTTGGTCTTGAGCATCATGCGCAGGTTTTTCAGCGCATTGTCGCTGCCCAGCCAGGCCTGCGTCACGCTGATCAGTGCGCCCCAGCCGCCAGCCGCACCTTTGTATGGCTTGTAGCGGGGTGTAGGTGTCTTGTCGGCTTGGTGATGAGTGCTCACGCTTGAATCTCCATCGCAGGGCTATAGACCCGCGGCGCACTGTGCTGCGGCAGGTGGATTAAATTAAGGTTGTGTCGGCGTGCCCATTGCAGGGCCAGGCCGGTGGGCGAGGACAGACTGACCAGCGTCTGGATACCTGCGCGCAGAACTTTCTGGATCAACTCCAGGCTGCAGCGACTGGTGACGATGGCCGTGCCGCCCGCCAAGGGAATATCTTGACGAATGAGCGCGCCGATCAGCTTGTCCAGCGCGTTGTGCCGCCCGATGTCTTCACGACCTAGCAACAACTGGCCGTAGCCATCCATGTAGATGGCGGCATGCACGGCGCCGCAGTGCTGCCCCAACGGCTGAAATTCGCCGATACGCTGGCGCAGGCCTTCCAGCCATTGAATCGGTGGGAGCGGTGCGCCAGGCAGCGCGTTAAGTTCCGGCAGCGCCTGCTCGACCGCTTCGACGCCGCACAGGCCACAGCCGCTGGTGCCTGCTAGCTGGCGGCGTTGCTGTTTCATTTCCCAGAAAGCACGGCTGGCGATTTCGACCTCGGCCTGCATCGCCGAGCCGCAACCGCTGAGTTTCAAGTCGTAGATTTCATCGCGTGACGCAATGATCCCGCTGCCCAGGCTGAAGCCGACGATGAAGTCTTCGAGGTCGGTCGGGCTGACCAGCATGACGGCCTGGCTGATGCCGTTGTAGGCGATCGCCAGCGCCACTTCCTCGGCAAGTGCCGTGCGTGCGCCGTCCTGACCTTCGAGGGTCGCGTAACTGTAGGACTGGCTGGCTTCGGGGGCGGGCGCGAAAGCAGACGCGGTGCCGACCGTGCGCTTGGCATGCATGGGCAAAAATACCGGCAGATTGACACCTACCAGACTAGGCCTGTTGTCCGGTATCGTCTAATCGCTAGTTCCAATGCGCTGATAGATAACGTCGATCAGCGTTTTATCGGGGGATTTCTGCTACCAGCGCGAAACACGCTTCCGCCAGCGCGGAGCGGGGCGCACTGCGGCGCATGATCAACCCCAGCTGGGCCAAAGTACGGGCATCGGCAATCGGATGCATGGCTAGATGCTCGGTGAGCGTCTCCAGGCCGCCGTCCAGCGGCATGATCGCGCAGCAAAAACCGCCATGAACTGCCTGTAATAACTGATGAACGGCATCGGTTTGTAGCAGAGGTTGCGGCTGAAGGCCGCGGCTGTGGAAGTTGTGGTCGATGGATTGGCGAAAATGCATGCCGCTGGTCAGCATGCCCAACGGCAACTCGACCAGATCCGCCCAGCTCAGCGGCGCATCGCCGAAGCTGAAATGTCGCCGGTCGTAGAGCAGGCCCATTTTCGTGTCATCCAGCGCCAGCGAGTCGAACCGGTCATTGTCCAGCCGCTCCAGATAGGACACGCCCAGATCGATGCGATTGCTCGCCAGTTGTTCCAGCACCTGCTCGGAACTGAGCGACGACAGCTCGAAACGCAGATTGGGGTGCATCTGGTGCAGACGATGCAGCAACGGCAAGGGATCGAAGCTCGACAGCGGCACCACGCCCAGTCGCAAGGTCCCGACCAGATGGCCACGGCAGGCGGCGGCTTCGGCCTGCAAGCCGTCATAGGCCGATAACACCGTCCGCGCCCAGGCCAGTACCCGTTCGCCCGGCGCGGTGAACCCTTCGAAACGCTGGCCCCGGTTGACCAGCGGCAAGCCGAGTTCTTCTTCCAGATTGCGCAGGCGCATCGAGAGTGTGGGCTGGGTGATGTTGCAGCGCGCTGCCGCCTGACCGAAGTGGCGCGTTTCGTCGAGGGCGATCAGGAATTTGAGTTGCTTGATGTCCATATTCACTCCGGTAGGCGATCCAGGCGCACGATTCTACGCGTTCATGGCCGAGGATGGTCGAGCGACGTTGGTCGGAACGCTGCAGGCCACGATTTATAAGGGCTATGGTTATTGTTGCTGATTCGACAACCAACGTCAGGAGAACCAGAGAATGAGTATTTTCAGTTTCTTGAAAGAGGCGGGCGAAAATATCCTGGATGCTATTACGCCGGGTAACGCCAACGCAGATGAAGTCCTGAAAACGCATATTTCCGAAGTCGGCTTGGGTAATCCCGCCATTCAGACAGAAGTCGACGATGGCACTATCACCGTCAAGGGTGAGGCTTCCAGTCAGGAGGAAAAGGAAAAGATTCTGGTAACGCTGGGCAATATCAAAGGCGTCGAGAAGGTAGACGATCAGATGACCATCGCCGCCGCTGGTAGCGCGTCAGGCGCTTCGTCCAGTGTCAGCGCACAATCCAGATTCGTCACCGTCGAGAAGGGTGACACCCTCAGCGCGATTTCAAAGCGCGTGTATGGCGATCCGAACAAGTACCAGAAAATCTTCGAGGCTAACCAGCCGATGCTCAAGAGCGTGGACAAGATCTATCCGGGGCAGACGTTACGCATCCCTGATTGAGCTGAGACGCTGATCGCGCCTCAGACTCTATACCCCTGATGAGTACTTGTGCGGCAGGCATGGGTACTCTCGATGCCGTGGGCATAACCCCTTACAAGCCCTTGATCAGCGCCCGATAATCATCCACGGCGGCAAACTCCTCGGTGTCCTTCGGACCTTTCTGGCTGTTGGGCTGGCTGACGGCCAACAAGTGCGCGACGCCGAAACGTCCGGCGCTGCGCAGGATCGGCAGGGTGTCGTCGATGAACAGGCTGCGGGCCGGGTCGAATGCCGTGTCGGCCAGCAGGGCGTCCCAGAACTGCGCGTTCTCCTTCGGAAAACCGTAATCGTGGGAGCTGATCAGGCGCTCGAAGTAGGGTGACAACTCAATTCGCTCCATTTTCAACGACAGCGAATCACGGTGCGCGTTAGTGATCATGATCACCCGCTTGCCCGCCTGTTTGATCGCCGCCAGAAAAGTCTCCGCGTCCGGCCTGAGTGCGATCATGTGGGCGATTTCCCGTTTCAGGTCACGCACTGACAGCTTCAACTCGGCGCTCCAGAAATCCAGGCAATACCAGTTCAGGGTGCCCGCGTTGTTCTCGAACAGCGGCTTCAATTCCAGCCAGGCCATGGCGAAGCTGATGCCGTGCAGCTCGGCGTAGCGCTGCGGCAGGTGCTGCATCCAGAAGTGATCGTCGTAATGCAGGTCGAGCAACGTACCGTCCATGTCCAGCAGGACGGTATCGATTTCGCTCCAGGGCATGGAAAGCATTCTTGCCTCTTGCGGGGTGGTCGTGTGAGTAAGCATATCCGACACAGACATTCGGAAAAGCCACGGTATAGTACCTCGTCCATGTGAAGGAGCCTGTCATGCGTCAGAAACCTACCGTCCTTGCCCGCGCCATCGTGGCCAGCAGTCGCCTGTTCCGGGTGGAAGAGCTGCAATTGCGCTTTACCAACGGCGTCGAGCGCACGTATGAGCGTCTGGTTGGCAAAGGCGCGGGATACGGCGCGGTGATGATCGTCGCGATGCTCGATGCCGATCACGCGATCCTTATTGAAGAGTATTGCGGTGGCACTGACGAGTACGAACTATCGTTGCCCAAAGGCTTGATCGAGCCGGGCGAAGACATCCTGGCTGCGGCCAACCGCGAGCTCAAGGAAGAAGCCGGGTTTGGCGCGCATCAGCTGGAACACCTGACCGAGCTGTCACTGTCGCCCGGTTACATGAATCAGAAGATTCAAGTGGTGCTGGCCACTGACCTTTACGAAGAGCGACTGGAAGGTGATGAGCCCGAGCCGATCCGCGTGGACAAGATCAACCTCAGGGAGCTGGCGAGCCTGGCTCAGAATGCACAATTCAGCGAAGGACGTGCGCTGGCCGCGTTGTACCTGACCCGCGATTTGCTGACCCAACGTGGATCGTTCCAACCATGACCGACTCGCTCGACCTTCTGCCGCATCCGCTGCTTGCCCCCGTGATCGAACTGGCGCGTCAGGCGGGTGAGGTGATCCTGCCCTTCTGGCGCGCAAACGTCAGCGTGACTTCCAAGGCCGACGACTCGCCCGTGACTGCAGCGGACCTGGCCGCCCATCAGGTGCTGGTCGACGGACTGCAGGCGCTCGATCCGGGTATTCATGTGTTGTCTGAGGAAGACGCTGACATTCCATTGAGCGAGCGCGAGACCTGGGAGCGCTGGTGGCTGGTCGATCCACTGGACGGCACCAAGGAATTCATCTCCGGCAGTGAAGAGTTCACCGTCAATGTCGCCCTGATCGAGCACGGTCGCGTGGTGTTCGGCGTGGTTTCCATGCCGACCAACGACCGCTGCTATTTCGGCGGTGCAGGGCTGGGGGCATGGCGCAGCGATGCCGTTGGCCATGTTGCGCCGATCAAGGTGCGCAGCGAACTGCAGGCCGGGCAGGCGTTCACCGTGGTCGCCAGCCGTCGGCATTCCAGCCCTGAGCAGGAGCATTTGCTGGCGGGGTTGGCTGCAAGCCTGGGGCCGCTGCAACTGACCAACATCGGCAGCTCGCTGAAATTTTGTCTGCTGGCCGAGGGCGCTGCCGACTGCTACCCGCGTCTGGCCCCGACCTCGCAATGGGACACCGCGGCCGCGCAAGGCGTGCTCGAGGGCGCAGGTGGCGAAGTGCTGCAACTCGACGGCCAGCGCTTTTCCTACCCGGCGCGCGAATCGCTGCTCAACCCGTTCTTCCTGGCCTTACCCGCCAAAGCCGACTGGCGCGAAAAGCTTCTGGTGCTGGCGCAATCCTGACTCTGGAGCAATACCCCAATCGCGGGAGCGGACTCGTCCGCGAAGGCTTTCTTTCAGTCGGTACACCTTCGTCGGACCCTACACCTTTTCGCGGACGAGTTGGCTCCCACGGGCGACCTGGCAAAGTAATACGGGGTATTTCCGCCGCCTGGGCAGCTTCGCGTTGGCGGCAGAGGTGGATCGTGGCACGATGGCGCGGTTATCGAACGGGATTGCCAAGACCATGCCGCACTCTAAACCCAAGAATCTTTCACTGATCGCCGCTATCGACCTGGGCTCCAACAGCTTCCATATGGTTGTGGCAAAAGCCAATCAGGGCGAAATTCGCATTCTTGAGCGCCTGGGCGAAAAGGTGCAGTTGGCAGCCGGAATCACCGAAGAGCGCCAGCTCACTGAAGAATCCATGCAGCGAGGCCTCGATTGCCTCAAGCGCTTTGCCCAGTTGATCAACGGTCTGCCGCTCGGCGCCGTGCGCATCGTGGGCACCAATGCCCTGCGTGAAGCCCGTAACCGCAACGACTTCATTCACCGCGCCGAGGAAATCCTCGGTCATCCGGTGGAAGTCATCTCTGGTCGCGAAGAGGCACGCCTCATTTACCTGGGCGTCTCCCACACACTGGCCGACACGCCCGGCAAGCGCCTGGTGGCGGACATCGGCGGCGGCAGCACCGAGTTCATCATCGGCCAGCGCTTCGAGCCGCTGCTGCGCGAAAGCCTGCAAATGGGCTGCGTGAGTTTCACTCAGCGCTACTTCCGCGACGGCAAGGTGACACCGGCCCGCTATGCCCAGGCCTACACCGCCGCTCGCCTCGAGATCATGAGCATCGAGCATGCGCTGCACCGCCTGAAGTGGGATGAAGCCATCGGCTCGTCCGGCACCATTCGCGCCATTGGTGTGGCGCTCAAGGCCAATGGCTATGGCGCGGGCGAGGTCAATGCCGAAGGGCTGGCCTGGCTCAAACGCAAACTGTTCAAGCTGGGTGACGTCGAGAAGATCGATTTCGACGGCATCAAACCCGACCGCCGTGCGATTTTCCCGGCTGGCCTGGCGATTCTGGAAGCCATCTTCGACGCCCTCGAACTCAAGCGCATGGATCACTGCGAAGGTGCGTTGCGTGAAGGTGTGCTGTATGACCTGATGGGGCGCCATCATCACGAAGACGTGCGCGAGCGTACGCTGACTTCGCTGATGGAGCGCTATCACGTCGACATGGAACAGGCCGCTCGCGTCGAGGCCAAGGCGCTGCACGCGCTTGAACAGGTCGCCGACAGCTGGGACCTGCAACATGAGAGCTACGCCGAGCTGCTGAGCTGGGCCGCCAAGGTGCATGAAGTCGGACTGGACATCGCCCACTATCATTACCACAAGCACGGCGCCTACCTGATCGAACACTCCGACCTGGCCGGTTTCTCACGCGAAGACCAGCAAATGCTCGCGCTGCTGGTGCGCGGTCATCGCCGTAACATTCCCAAGGACAAATTCGCCGAGTTCGGCGATGAAGGCATCAAGCTGATTCGCCTGTGCGTGCTGCTGCGCTTTGCGATTCTGTTCCACCACATCCGTGGCACCCAAGAGATGCCACGCGTGGTGTTGCGCGCCGACGGTCCGAACCTGGATGCGGAATTCCCGGCCGGCTGGCTGGAAAACAACCAGTTGACTCAGGCCGACTTCGCGCTGGAAGCGGAGTGGCTGACCCGAGTCGGTATCGTCTTCAGCGTACGCTGAGAACCGGGTTGCTCAGGCGCTCCAACAGGGTCGCCTGGGCGCTTCGGGCGTTCTGGTTGCCGGTCGGCGTGCTGCGCACGTAACGCCCGTCAGACTGCAACAGCCAACTGTGGGTGTTGTCGGTCAGGTAACTTTCCAGCTCCTTCTTCACCCGCAGAATCAACTTCTTGCCTTCCACCGGGAAACAGGTCTCGACACGCTTGTCGAGGTTGCGCTCCATCCAGTCGGCACTGGACAGGAACATCTGTTCGTCACCGCCATTGAGGAAGTAGAACACCCGCGTGTGCTCCAGGAAGCGGCCGATGATCGAGCGCACATGGATGTTGTGCGAAACCCCGGCAATGCCCGGACGCAGGCAGCACATGCCACGCACCACCAGATCGATACGCACCCCGGACTGACTGGCCTTGTACAAGGCGCGGATGATCTTCGGATCGGTCAGCGAGTTGAACTTGGCGATGATATGCGCAGGTTTGCCGTCGATCGCGAATTGCGTTTCGCGGGCAATCATGTCGAGCATGCCTTTCTTGAGCGTGAACGGCGCATGCAGCAGCTTTTTCATGCGCAGCGTCTTGCCCATGCCGATCAACTGACTGAAGAGTTTGCCGACGTCTTCGCACAGCGCGTCGTCCGAGGTCAGCAGGCTGTAGTCGGTATACAGACGAGCGTTACCGGCATGGTAGTTACCGGTGCCCAGATGCGCGTAACGCACGATCTCGCCGGCTTCGCGGCGCAGAATCAGCATCATCTTGGCGTGAGTCTTGAAGCCCACCACGCCGTAGATCACCACTGCGCCCGCGGCCTGAAGGCGGCTGGCCAATTGCAGGTTGGACTCTTCGTCGAAGCGGGCACGCAATTCGATCACTGCCGTGACCTCTTTACCGTTGCGCGCCGCATCGACCAAGGCGTCGACGATCTCCGAGTTGGCACCACTGCGGTACAGGGTCTGGCGCACGGCCAGTACATGCGGGTCTTTCGCCGCCTGGCGCAGCAGGTCGACGACTGGCGTGAAGGACTCGAACGGGTGCAGCAGCAAAATGTCCTGCTTGCTGATCACGCTGAAAATGTTTTCGCTGTTCTGCAGCAGCTTGGGAATCGCCGGAGTGAACGGCAGGTACTGCAGCTCCGGATGGCTGTCCAGACCGGTGATGCTGAACAGACGCGTCAGGTTGACCGGGCCGTTGACCTGATACAGCTCGGACTCGGTCAGATTGAACTGCTTGAGCAGGTAGTCGGACAGGTGCTTGGGACAGGTGTCCGCCACTTCCAGACGCACCGCGTCGCCATAACGACGCGAGAACAGTTCGCCGCGCAGGGCACGAGCAAGGTCTTCCACGTCTTCCGAATCCAGTGCCAGGTCGGCGTTACGGGTCAGGCGGAACTGGTAGCAGCCCTTGACCTTCATGCCCTGGAACAGGTCATCGGCGTGAGCGTGGATCATTGACGACAGAAACACGAAATTGTCGCCCGGCCCGCAGACATCTTCGGGCACTTTGATGATGCGCGGCAGCAGGCGCGGCGCCGGAATGATCGCAAGGCCCGAGTCGCGACCGAAGGCATCGATGCCTTCCAGCTCGACAATGAAGTTCAGGCTCTTGTTGACCAGCAGCGGGAACGGGTGCGTCGGATCAAGACCGATCGGGGTGATGATCGGCGCAATTTCGTCACGGAAATAGCGACGGACCCAGGCCTTGAGCTTGGCGGTCCAGTGACGGCGACGAATGAAGCGGACCTGATGCTTTTCCAGCTCCGGCAGAAGAATGTCGTTGAGAATCGCGTACTGGCGATCCACATGACCGTGAACCAGCTCGCTGATGCGGCCCAGCGCCTGATGCGGTTGAAGGCCGTCGGCACCTGCCTGTTCACGGGCAAACGTAATCTGTTTCTTGAGACCCGCAACACGAATCTCGAAGAACTCATCGAGGTTGCTGGAGAAAATCAGCAGGAACTTGAGCCGCTCCAGCAACGGGTAGGACTCATCGAGCGCCTGTTCCAGAACCCGTATGTTGAACTGCAACTGTGACAGCTCACGGTGGATATACAGGCTGCTGTCGTCCAGGTTTGGAACGACAATGGCAGGCGTCGCGGCAGCAGGTGCCTCGATGGCCGGGACAACTTCGATATCAGGCTCGACCACCGGGGCAGCTTCCTGAACATCGACTTCAACAGCGGCTTCGATGAGTCCTTCGGTATTCATGAGTGTTCCTGTGAGGCTATTGCCCTTTCAGCAGTTGAGCAGCGCGGACGGCAAAGTAGGTAAGAATGCCGTCAGCTCCTGCGCGTTTGAAGGCCGTGAGGGATTCGAGAATCACCCCTTCACTCAGCCAGCCGTTCTGGATTGCAGCCATGTGCATCGCGTATTCGCCACTGACCTGATACACAAAGGTCGGCACCTTGAACTCATCCTTGACCCGATGAAGGATGTCCAGGTAAGGCATACCCGGCTTGACCATCACCATGTCCGCGCCTTCAGCCAGGTCGGCAGCCACTTCATGCAGCGCTTCGTTGCTGTTGGCCGGGTCCATTTGATAGGACGCCTTGTTGGCTTTGCCCAGATTCAGTGAGGAACCTACCGCATCGCGGAATGGGCCGTAATAGGCGCTGGCGTACTTGGCCGAGTAAGCCATGATCCGCACATTGACGTGTCCGGCCAGCTCCAGCGCTTCACGGATGGCCTGAATCCGACCGTCCATCATGTCGGACGGCGCAATGACCTGCGCACCGGCGTCGGCATGAGACAGCGCCTGTTTGACCAGTGCATCGACCGTAATGTCGTTCTGTACGTAGCCTTCTTCGTCGAGAATTCCGTCCTGCCCGTGGGTGGTGAACGGATCCAGCGCCACGTCAGTGATGACGCCCAGCTCGGGGAAGCGGTCACGCAACGCACGTGTCGCACGCTGAGCGATGCCTTCGGGGTTCCAGGCTTCTGCGCCATCCAGGGATTTCTTTTCCGGCGGCGTAACCGGGAACAGCGCCAGCGCGGGAATGCCCAGTGCAACCCAGCTCTCGGCTTCCTTGAGCAACAGATCGACGCTCAGACGCTCGACGCCAGGCATCGATGCAATGGTTTCGCGACGGTTTTCGCCGTCGAGTACGAATACGGGGAGAATCAGGTCATCGACGGCGACCACATTTTCACGAACCAGCCGACGGGAAAAGTCGTCGCGGCGATTACGGCGCAGACGAGTGAGAGGAAACAGGCGGTTAGCGGGGGTAAAGCTCACGGCGAGACTCCTGAGCCCGCTTACGCGGGCAAGCGCGACAGTTATAAGCCGCCATTATGACCAATGTGTGACAGTCATGGTTCGACCTGCGACTGCAGGCCGCAGCGGCTTAACTGGAGAGAAAGGACCATTGTGGTTGCAAGAATCTTTAACGTCGAGACACATATGGACACTTTCATGATTGCCTTGGGCGAGTTAGGCTGCGCGTTCATTTCGCCAGCATCCAGACAATGCTCCAGAATTTCTTGAATGAGTTTGGCTACTTCGCCCTCTTCCTCGGCACCTTCTTTGAAGGCGAGACCATTCTGGTTCTTGCCGGATTTCTGGCTTTCCGTGGGTACATGGACCTCAACATCGTCATCCTCGTTGCCTTCTGCGGCAGCTACGCTGGCGACCAGTTGTGGTATTTCATGGGGCGCAAACACGGCCGCAAACTGCTTGCCCGCAAACCTCGCTGGCAGCTCATGGGCGACAAGGCGTTAAGGCTTGTGCGCAAACACCCGGACATCTGGGTGCTGAGCTTCCGCTTCGTTTACGGACTGCGAACCGTCATGCCGGTGGCCATCGGCCTGTCCGGCTATCCTCCGGGACGCTACCTGCTGCTCAACGGTATCGGTGCGGCAGTCTGGGCTGCGGCGCTGGGTTCGGCGGCGTATCACTTCGGCGCGGTGCTTGAGGGCCTGCTGGGTAACGTCAAGAAATACGAACTCTGGGTACTCGGTGCCCTGGTGTTGCTGGGCCTGGGTCTGTGGCTGCGTCGCCGCATCAAGAATGCCCGCATCGCCCGCGAAGAAAAGCGCTGCTGCGCGTCGGCCGCCGCCTCCGATCTGGAGATGCCGGTTGAAGTCCCGCTTGATCTGAAGAAAAAATCCGACGACTGATTTCGTCTTTCCCCGAGCGCGGCCAGACCGCCTCGCTCGGCGGCTGTACACCCTTCGCTCTGCACCCTGCCTCGGCTGTTTCCGGCCTCGACCCATCCGTTACTGAACAGATCGCAAAGATTACGATCCATTGCTAGACGCAACGTAGGCAAAGACGACCCTGTCGAGGCGTCGCAAAAGAAGGAGTCCAGGTTATGCAAAAGAAAGTGGCGGTGATCCTGTCGGGCTGTGGCGTCTATGACGGTGCCGAAATTCACGAAAGCGTATTGACCCTGCTGCGACTGGACCAACGTGGCGCGCAGGTGCAGTGTTTTGCGCCGAACATCGCGCAGCATCACGTCATCAATCACCTGACCGGTGAAGAAATGCCCGAGACCCGTAACGTACTGGTCGAATCGGCGCGCATTGCACGCGGCGAGGTAAAAGATCTGCGCGAGGCCGACGTCGAGGACTTCGATGCGCTGATCGTGCCTGGTGGATTCGGCTCGGCCAAGAATCTCTCAGACTTTGCACAACAGGGCCAGGCCTGTCAGGTCAATGCAGAACTGCTGGCATTGGCCGAAGCCTTTGCTCTGGCAGGCAAGCCGGTCGGTCTGATCTGCATCACCCCTGCCCTCGCCGCGAAGATCTACGGCCCGGGCGTGACCTGTACCATCGGCAACGATCCCGAGACTGCCGCCGCGATTATCAAAATGGGCGGCGAGCATCAGGACTGTGACGTATCCGAGATCGTGGAAGACCAGGCGCGAAAGCTGGTCAGCACCCCGGCCTACATGGTCGCCAAGAGCATCAGCGAAGCGGCTTCAGGCATCAACAAACTGGTCGACCGCGTGCTGGAGCTGACGCAGGAACAAGAGGCCTGAGCAAAGGCAACGGCCTTTCTCTGTGAAAGCGGACTTGCCCACGAGTCCCGCCGCACCACGCCTCACCCGTGGGAGCGGACTCGTCCGC
This sequence comes from Pseudomonas floridensis, assembly GCF_002087235.1. Lineage (GTDB taxonomy): Bacteria > Pseudomonadota > Gammaproteobacteria > Pseudomonadales > Pseudomonadaceae > Aquipseudomonas > Aquipseudomonas floridensis. The sequence continues at coordinate 25,917 of NZ_MUIO01000016.1, forward strand.
GAAGCCCTCATTCCAGATACCCAGCCTCCAACGACCGTAACACCGCTTTCGCGGACGAGTCCGTTCCCACAGTTCTAGTGTTGCTTCAGGCGCCAAGCGTTGTCCGGGCAGGCTTGCGTGGGAGCCAACTGTCCGCGAAGACTATCTTTCAGCTCACACAGCTTCATCGAACCTGTAGATCCATTCGCGGACGAGTCCGCTCCCACGGGGTGTCTGCCCAACGCTTGGCCTACTGAAGAAACACTGGACTCGTGGGAGCCAACTCGTCCGCGAAAAGGTTGGCGGGTCCGATGAAGGTGTATGGGTTGGGAGATAGCCTTCGCGGACAAGTTGGCTCCCACGTGAAACCTGCCGGCGTGGGAGCGGACTTGTCCGCGAAAAGTGGATCTAATGGCTCACGCTTGCTCTACCGTGCCGATGAAGTTGGCCAGTTCCGGAGTCTTCGGGTTGGCGAAGAGGACTTTCGGATCGCCCACTTCATGCACTTTGCCCTGATGCATGAACACCAGTTTGTCGCCCACTTCCCGGGCGAAGCGCATTTCGTGGGTGACCATGATCAGGGTCATGCCATCGGCCGCCAGTTGACGCACTACGCTGAGCACTTCGTTGACCAGCTCCGGGTCGAGCGCCGAGGTGATCTCGTCGCACAGCAGCACCTTAGGCGACATGGCCAGCGCACGGGCAATCGCCACGCGTTGCTGTTGTCCGCCTGAAAGGCGATCCGGGAAGGCGTCGAATTTCTCGCCAAGTCCCACGCGCTCCAGCATCTTTCTCGCCAGTTTGGCCGCTTCGGCTTTCGACACTTTCTGCACAACCTGCGGTGCCAGCATCACGTTTTCACCGACGCTCAGGTGCGGAAACAGGTTGAACTGCTGGAACACCATGCCGACCTTTTGTCGCAAGGTACGCAGGTCGGCACGGGCGGCGTCCAGGTATTCGCCATCGACTTCGATCACACCGTCGTTGATCGACTCCAGACCATTGAGGGTGCGCAGCAGCGTGCTCTTGCCCGAGCCGCTGCGCCCAATGATCGCCACCACCTGGCCTTCTTCCACGGAAAGATCGATGCCTTTGAGGACGTGATGGTCGCCGTAGTATTTGTGCAGGGCGGAAATTCTAAGCAGAGGCATGCAGTCTCCTTTCCAGATGACGCGCGCAGAGCGACAAGGGATAGCAAAGGATGAAGTAGCCCAGGGCGACGAAGCCGTAGACCATGAAAGGTTCGAAGGTGGCGTTGGCCAGCATGCTGCCGGTCTTGGTCAGTTCGGTGAAACCGATGATCGAGGTCACGGCCGTACCTTTGACCACCTGCACCGAAAAGCCGACCGTTGGCGCAACCGCGATACGCAGCGCCTGCGGCAGGATCACGTAGCGCATCTGCTCAAGTGGCGTGAGCGCCAGGCTGGCGGAAGCTTCCCACTGACCTCTGGAGATCGACTCGACGCAGCCGCGCCAGATCTCGGCCAGATAGGCGCTGGTAAACAGCGTCAGCGCCAGTGCAGCAGCGGCCCACGGGGAAATGTCCATGCCCATCAGCGCTACACCGAAGAACACCAGAAACAACTGCATCAGCAGCGGTGTGCCCTGAAACAGTTCTATATATAAGCTGGCGGCCACACGTGGTCCGGATTTGGTCGAGGTGCGCATGCCCATCACCAGCAGGCCGATCAGCCCGCCGCCAATGAATGCCACCAATGACAGCGCCACCGTCCATTGCAGGCCGGTCAGCAGATTGCGCAGGATGTCCCAGAGGGTAAAGTCCATCAACTGCTCCTCGATATGAAGCGCCGTCCGATCCAGGCCAGCAACTGCCGGATCAACAGCGCCATCGCCAGATAGATCAGTGTGGTGACGATGTAGGTTTCGAACGAGCGGAAATTGCGCGACTGAATGAAGTTGGCGAAAAAGCTCAATTCTTCAGTGGCGATTTGCGAGCAGACCGCCGAGCCCAGCATGACGATGATGATCTGGCTGCTCAGCGCCGGCCAGACCTTGCTCAAGGCCGGTACCAGCACCACGTAGCGAAACGCCTCGTAGCGGTTCATCGCCAGTGCAGCCGACGCTTCCAGTTGTCCTTTGGGAATCGCCTGAATACCCGCGCGGATGATTTCCGTCGAATAGGCCCCCAGATTGATGACCATCGCCAGGACCGCGGCCTGCCATTCCGATATCTGCATGCCCAGCGAGGGCAGGCCGAAGAAGATGAAGAACAGCTGGACCAGAAACGGTGTATTGCGGATCAGCTCCACATACACCGCAAAAATCGTCGCGAAGGGCTGGATCTTCCAGGCCCTGACGACAGCACCGACAATTCCCAGGCTGACGCCGAGCACGGTGCCAATGGCGGTCAATTCCAGCGTGAATAATGCGCCGCGCAACAGCAGATCAATGTTCTGCAGTACCGGCGCAAAGTCGAAGTGATAAGCCATTGGCAAACCCTGTGATCAGAAAGCAGTGATCAGAGATCGGCTGGCAGCGGTTGCTTCAGCCAGGTCTCGGACGCCTTTTCCAGCGTGCCATCGGCCTTGGCGGCATTGAGGATCTCATTCACTTTGGCCAACAGTTCCGGCTGGTCCTTGTTCACGCCAACGTAGACCGGCGAATCCTTGAGTTTCACTTTCAGGGCCGGGATGCGTTTCGGGTTGCGCTCGCTGATGGCGACCATGACCACATTGCCGCTGGCAATCAGATCGGTTTGACCCGCGAGGTAGGCTGCGATAGTGGAGTTGTTGTCTTCAAAGCGCTTGATGGTTGCACCTTGTGGCGCCACGGCCGACAGCTCGATGTCCTCGATCGCGCCACGGGTAACGCTGATGGTCTTGCCGTTCAGGTCGGCGACTTCCTTGATCGGGGCATCAGGCGGGCCGAATACGGCCAGGTAGAACGGTGCATAGGCTCGGGAGAAGTCGATGACTTTTTCGCGATCCGGATTCTTGCCCAGGCTGGAGATCACCAGATCCACCTTGCCGGTGGTCAGGAATGGAATGCGGTTGGTGCTGTTGACCGGAGTCAGCTCGAGTTTGACCTTCAGCCTGTCAGCCAGCAGCTGTGCGGTATCGATATCCAGCCCGCGTGGTTTCATGTCCGGACCGACCGAGCCGAAAGGCGGGAAATCCTGCGGGACGGCAACCTTCAGTGTGCCGCGCGCTACGACGTCTTCCAGGCCGTTGGCATGGGCTGGCGCCTGGCTCAGCATCAGGCTGGCAAACAAGGCAGTAAGCAGTGCGCTGTAACGCTTGGTCATGTGAACTCTCCGAACGGAACGAAAGGTGTTGGCCGATCACTCAGTGCACAGCCCATGCCATCCGTCCCTGACGCGCCATAACTCAAGGTTTGCAGCCATTTTTTGGTCTTACTGGTCTGAACAGTTGCAGCATGGCACGCCCCGCTTTGGCGCGCCTGAAAGCCTCGCCGCCCCAGCGCTGGGCGTCGCTTGCCGAATGCTCGGGATGACGTTAAAAGGGATTTTTACTGGACTGACTGGCCTGAACAGTGATGCCCCACACTTCGCTCGCCGTACCGGAATCAGCCCTCAGGGCCATCCGCAAATTAATAGCCGAGCAGGGCTACAAGCCTGGCGAAAGCCTGCCGTCACAGCGGGATCTGGCCGTTCTGTTGGGGGTCAGCCGTGCGTCGTTGCGCGAGGCGCTGTCCTCGCTCAGCGCGCTGGGTGTGGTGAGCGTGCAGCCCGGCAAGGGTGTGTTCGTACAGTCCCTTTCTGAACCAGAACAGAGCACGGGGGGATTTTCCTGGCCTTTCGACGCGCGGGTTTCTCCGGCTGACACGTTTCAACTGCGCTACGCACTGGAAGGCTTTGCTGCCGGACTGGCTGCGGTTACCTTGACCGCCGACGAACGGGATGTGCTGGAAGACAACGTCGAGGCGATGCGTCTTGAACTGCGCGCAGGCGACTTTGAAGCGGCCGCCCGACTGGATTTCGAGTTCCATCGACACATCCTGGTCGCCAGTGGCAATCAGGCAATGCTGGGGATCGTTACCGCAGGCGCCGACATCTTCCTCGAAAGTCAGAAGATGCCGTTCATAAGGGCTGCAAGGGTGATGGAAACCTGGCAGGAGCACCGCAAGATTCTTCGCGCGCTGGCACGGCATGCCTCCGGGCCTGCGCAAAAGGCCATGCAGGAACACATCCGCGGCGCAGCGCTGCGCACCGGAATCGTATTCGCTACCCCCTCCGGCTGATGATGCGCTATAACCTGACTCATGCCTCGTCATAGCCAGACTCAATGAACCATCGCTTCCTGAATGCCATTAGGCCCGTTATGATGAGCGTCGTTTTTTAGCCTACGAACTCGGAGACATCCATGAGTAGCGACAAGATCAAACACGTCACCGACGCCAGCTTCGAAGCCGATGTACTGAAGGCTAATGGTCCTGTGCTGGTTGACTACTGGGCCGAATGGTGTGGTCCGTGCAAGATGATTGCCCCGGTTCTGGACGAAATCGCCAGCACTTATGAAGGCAAGCTGACCGTTGCCAAGCTGAACATCGACGAAAATCAGGAAACCCCGGCCAAGCATGGCGTACGTGGAATCCCGACGCTGATGCTGTTCAAGAACGGTAATGTTGAAGCGACCAAAGTCGGTGCATTGTCGAAGTCGCAGCTGGCTGCCTTCCTCGACGCCAACATCTGAAGCGTTCCAAAGCCCTGCGAATAACGGGGCTTTTTTTCGGGCGTCGTACTGGACGCCTCGAAAATCAAGTGGTACATTCGGCCCCGCAACGGCTTCTCCGTTGCCCCCTGCTAGCCGTCGCCGACGCTCTCCTTTCGATTTAGTACGCGATCCTGTCGCCTTCTCTGCGGCGCGGCCTCATTAAGCCAAAAGCTTAATTTCCCCTCCATACACGATTACGTCATTCCTATATGAACCTGACTGAACTCAAGCAAAAGCCGATTACCGATCTGCTCGAAATGGCCGAACAGATGGGCATAGAAAATATGGCCCGTTCGCGCAAGCAGGATGTGATTTTCTCCCTGCTCAAAAGGCACGCTAAAAGTGGCGAGGAAATTTCCGGTGATGGCGTGCTGGAGATCCTCCAGGACGGCTTCGGCTTCCTGCGCTCTGCAGACGCTTCCTATCTGGCCGGTCCGGACGACATTTATGTCTCCCCGAGCCAGATTCGCCGCTTCAACCTGCGTACCGGCGACACCATCGTTGGCAAGATCCGTCCTCCTAAGGAAGGTGAGCGTTATTTCGCTCTGCTCAAGGTCGACACGATCAACTACGACCGTCCGGAAAACGCCAAGAACAAGATTCTGTTCGAAAACCTGACGCCGCTGTTCCCGAACGTGCGCATGAAGATGGAAGCCGGCAACGGCTCCACCGAAGACCTGACCGGTCGCGTGATCGATCTGTGTGCACCAATCGGCAAGGGCCAGCGTGGTCTGATCGTTGCGCCGCCGAAGGCGGGCAAGACCATCATGCTGCAGAACATCGCGTCGAACATCACGCGTAACAACCCGGAAGTGCACTTGATCGTTCTGCTGATCGACGAGCGTCCGGAAGAAGTGACCGAAATGCAGCGCACCGTGCGCGGCGAAGTGGTTGCCTCGACATTCGATGAACCGCCAACCCGTCACGTACAGGTTGCCGAAATGGTGATCGAGAAGGCCAAGCGCCTGGTCGAGCACAAGAAAGACGTCGTCATCCTGCTCGACTCCATCACCCGTCTGGCCCGTGCCTACAACACCGTCATCCCGAGCTCCGGCAAGGTACTGACCGGTGGTGTCGATGCGCACGCTCTGGAGAAGCCAAAGCGTTTCTTCGGTGCTGCACGAAACATCGAAGAAGGCGGCTCGCTGACCATCATCGCCACCGCGCTGGTTGAAACCGGCTCGAAGATGGATGAAGTCATCTACGAAGAGTTCAAGGGTACCGGCAACATGGAGCTGCCTCTGGATCGCAAGATCGCGGAGAAGCGTGTGTTCCCGGCCATCAACATCAACCGCTCCGGCACCCGCCGTGAAGAGCTGTTGACCGCTGATGATGAACTGCAGCGCATGTGGATCCTGCGCAAGCTGCTGCACCCGATGGACGAAGTCGCGGCGATCGAGTTCCTGATCGACAAGCTCAAGCAGACCAAGACCAACGATGAATTCTTCCTGTCGATGAAACGCAAGTAACAGACGGGTCGGTTCAAGAAATGGCATCCCTCGGGATGCCATTTTTTTTGGCTGGCGATCGGCTCATTAGCTGCCTTGAATGCTCAGAGCGGGTAGGATATGCGTCTATTTGGATAAATGGCCGGGTTAATGAAATTCAAAGATCTAAGGGATTTCGTACAGCAGCTTGAGCAGCGCGGAGAGCTGAAACGCATTCAGATGCCGATTTCGCCCGTGCTGGAAATGACCGAGATCTGTGATCGCACCTTGCGTGCCAAGGGCCCGGCCCTGTTGTTCGAAAAACCGGTCGGCTTTGACATTCCGGTGCTGGGCAACCTGTTTGGCACACCCGAGCGCGTGGCCATGGGCATGGGTGCCGAGGCAGTCAGCGAACTGCGCGAAATCGGCAAGCTGCTGGCCTTCCTCAAAGAGCCCGAGCCCCCCAAAGGTCTGAAAGACGCCTGGTCCAAACTGCCGATCTTCCGCAAAGTCATTGCGATGGCGCCTAAAGTGGTCAAGGACGCGCCGTGCCAGGAGATCGTCATCGAAGGCGATGACGTCGACCTCGGCATGCTGCCGGTCCAGACCTGCTGGCCGGGCGACGTCGCACCGCTGATCACCTGGGGCCTGACGGTGACCAAAGGGCCGAACAAGGAACGCCAGAACCTGGGTATCTACCGCCAGCAGGTGATTGGTCGCAACAAAATCATCATGCGCTGGCTCAGCCATCGCGGCGGCGCGCTGGATTTTCGCGAGTGGTGCGCCAAGCATCCGGGCGAGCCTTATCCGGTGGCCGTTGCGCTCGGCGCTGACCCGGCGACTATTCTGGGTGCTGTGACGCCGGTTCCTGACAGCCTCTCCGAGTATGCCTTCGCCGGTTTGCTGCGTGGTTCGCGTACCGAACTGATCAAATGCCGTGGCAGTAACCTGCAAGTGCCGGCCAGCGCTGAAATCGTGCTGGAAGGCGTGATCCATCCCGGCGAAATGGCGGATGAAGGGCCTTACGGCGACCACACCGGTTATTACAACGAAGTGGACAGTTTTCCGGTGCTCACCGTCGAGCGCATCACCCATCGCATCAAACCGATCTACCACAGCACCTACACTGGCCGTCCGCCGGATGAGCCCGCAATTCTGGGCGTGGCGCTGAATGAAGTGTTCGTGCCGATTCTGCAAAAGCAGTTTCCGGAGATCGTCGATTTCTACCTGCCGCCCGAAGGCTGCTCGTATCGCATGGCCGTTGTGACCATCAAGAAGCAGTATCCCGGTCATGCCAAGCGCGTGATGCTTGGGGTCTGGTCGTTTTTGCGGCAGTTCATGTACACCAAGTTCGTGATCGTCACCGATGACGATATCAATGCCCGTGACTGGAACGACGTGATCTGGGCGATCACTACGCGCATGGACCCCAAGCGCGACACGGTCATGATCGACAACACGCCGATCGACTACCTGGACTTCGCCTCGCCGGTGTCCGGTCTGGGCTCCAAGATGGGCCTGGACGCGACCAACAAGTGGCCGGGCGAAACCAGTCGGGAATGGGGCAGGGCCATCGTCAAGGATGAGGCCACTACACGTCGGGTCGATGAGATCTGGGATCAGTTGGGAATAAAGTGATGCGTGTAACTTTGCAGCCCTCGGGCGCAGTGCTGGAAACCTTGCCGGGCGAACGGATTCTCGATGCCGCGCAACGTTTGGGCTACGACTGCCCGCAGAGCTGTCGCAACGGCAATTGCCACGTCTGCTCGGCGCTGCTGGTCGAAGGGCGCGTCATGCAGTCGGGTCAGGAGCATGATCACGGCGAAATCTACACCTGCCTGGCCGAACCGCTGGAAGAGTGCGTGGTGCTATGGGACGGCGTGCTGGCCAAGGGTGAGTTGCCGGTGCGCAGTTTCGCCTGCCAACTGAGCGAGTGCATCGAGGTGGGTGGCGATGTCTGGCGCGTCGGGCTCCGTGCCCCGGCCGGCAAGGCGCCGCGTTACCACGCCGGGCAATACCTGATGATCGAGCGCGAAAATGGCGAGAAATCGGCCTTTTCCATCGCCTCTGCGCCTCATCGGGGTCGCGATCTGGAGTTGCACGTGCTGGTTCGCGAGGACAGCGCACGCAACCTTATCGAGCAACTGCAGCGCAACGCGATGGCCCGGGTTGAATTACCGTTCGGCGATACGCATCTGGCTGAGCTGCCTGACGGTCCGCTGGTCCTGATCGCTGCCGGCACCGGTATGGCCCAGATGAGCAGCCTGATCGAGCACTGCCGGGCCAAGGGGTTCGACCATCCGGTGCACTTGTATTGGGGGGCGAGGCGTCCCGAGGACTTCTACGAAATTGCCCATTGGGATGAGTGGGCGAAGCTGCCCAATCTGTTCCTGAACAAGGTCGTCAGCGATCTGTGCGGTTGGGAAGGACGCTGCGGGATGCTGCACGAGGCCGTCTGTGAAGACATCAAGGACCTGTCGGCCTTGCATGTCTACGGCAGCGGCTCGCCAGCGATGATCTACGGCACGCTCGATGCGCTGGTTAGCGCCGGTATGGACGCTCATCAGATGCGTGCGGATGTGTTCGCCTACGCGCCACGTCCCTGATACCTGACTGACGGCAGCAACGCTGGATTGGATTTTGCTTGGATCCGCTTATAGCCGCTGGCGATGTCAAATCATCGCCAAGTGCTTTTTTGGTAAGGCAGGCCGTCGGCCTGCGGCAGTGAACGTACCACGACACCCTGATGCCGCTCGCCCGTGAGCGTTTCAGCGGGGCTCGGCAAAGACTGGCAGCGAGACTGTCAGGGAGGCAAATGGAGAACCCAATCAACGAACTGGCCGTGGCTGTACACGACGGCCTGGGCCTGACGTATCCACCTGTCATCGATCTTGGCCCGCAATTGACCCGCGAACAGCTGTTGGCCTCGATGGCGGCCACCATGCAGCGCCACAAAGGTGGTCCGGTATGGCTTTTCGCATACGGCTCACTGATCTGGCGACCTGAATGCACCGCCGTCGAACGCCAGCGCGGGCGCGTGCATGGTTACCATCGCGGTTTATACCTGTGGTCGCACGAGCATCGTGGCACTCCCGAGGTGCCGGGACTGGTGTTCGGCCTGGACCGTGGCGGTTCATGCACCGGCTTTGCGTATCGGCTGCCGGATGAGTGCCTGGAAGATTCGCTGCTTGCGCTTTGGCAACGCGAAATGCCCTATCCCTCCTACCGGCCGCACTGGCTCAGTTGCCGTCTTGAAGATGGCCGACAGGTGCAGGCGTTGGGATTCGTGCTGGAGCGGCATTTGCCGAGTTATGCGGGCAATCTGCCGGACAGCGTGCTGAGCCAGGTGCTGGCCAGCGCAAGCGGGCGGTATGGCACCACCCGCGACTACGTCGAGCAGACCGCCATCGCCCTGCGCAGCCACGCCATGCCGGATTTGCATCTGGAGGCGCGGCTCAAGCGGTGCCGGTCAGCGACGGCCTGAATCAGGCTTTGACTTCACGCGCGGTACTGGCGACCTGTTTGTGACGCAGTGTCGGGGCCAGGAACACCATGGCCAGAATGCACGCGCCGATTAGCAGCACGAAACCACCGTCCCAGCCAAAATGGTCGACGGTGTAGCCCATCGCCGCGCTTGCTGCGACCGAGCCGCCCAGATAACCGAACAGGCCGGTAAAGCCCGCCGCCGTGCCGGCTGCCTTCTTGGGTGCCAGCTCCAGCGCCTGTAGGCCGATCAGCATCACGGGGCCGTAGATCAGGAAGCCGATGGACACCAGCGCGATCATATCCACGGTCGGATTGCCTTCAGGGTTGAGCCAGTACACCAGCGTGGCGATGGTCACCAGGAACATGAACACCATGCCGGTCAGGCCGCGATTGCCCTTGAAGATCTTGTCCGACATCCAGCCGCACAGCAGCGTGCCCGGAATACCGGCCCACTCGTACAGGAAATACGCCCATGAGGTCTTGTCGACAGTGAAGTGCTTGGCTTCTTTCAGATAGGTCGGTGCCCAGTCCAGTACGCCGTAGCGCAGCAGATAGACGAACACGTTGGCCATGGCGATGTACCACAGGAATTTATTGCGCAGCACATATTTGACGAAGATTTCCTTGGCGCTGAATTCTTCTTCGTGGCTCGCATCGTAGCCTTCCGGGTAATCGTTCTTGTAGTGCTCGATAGGCGGCAGACCCACGGACTGCGGTGTGTCGCGCATGGTTGCGAAGGCAAATACTGCAACCAGTAGCGCCACGGCGGCCGGTACGTAGAACGCAGCATGCCAGTCGTTGGTCCAGCCCATACCCAGCAGGAACAATGGGCCGATCAGACCGCCGCCGACGTTATGCGCGACGTTCCACACCGACACCACGCCGCCGCGCTCTTTCTGCGACCACCAGTGCACCATCGTCCGCCCGCTCGGCGGCCAGCCCATCCCTTGCGCCCAGCCATTGATGAACAGCAGGACGAACATGATCGTGACGCTGGACGTGGCCCAAGGCGCGAAACCGAAGATGAACATGATCCCGGCCGACACCAGCAGGCCGAACGGCAGGAAATAACGCGGGTTGGACCGGTCGGAGATGATCCCCATCAAGAACTTCGACAGGCCGTAGGCAATGGCAATCGCCGACATCGCTACACCCAACTGACCACGGGTGTAACCCTCTTCAATCAGATAAGGCATCGCCAGCGAAAAGTTTTTGCGTAGCAGGTAGTAACCGGCATAGCCAATGAAGATACCGGCGAAAATCTGCCAGCGCAGACGGCGATACGTGCTGTCGACTTTCTCTTCGGGAAGGGGTGCCTTGTGCCTGGCGGGGCGGAAAAACGCAAACATAGAGACGCTCCTGGTTCTTATTTTTTTGCGAATGCGAATATTACATTTTCGTTACAGAAAAAAGCACTGCCTTTTGACCGAGAAGCCCGGTAAATCGGGGGTTTGGCATGTTGTTTTATGAACGTCTCACAGGTTTAACGATTCAGCTATCAGGTTGAGAAGGGTCTTACGGCCGGATCGGAAATCGTGTCCTTATGTATAAACGGACACGCCCTTAGTATCGCGATCGGCAAGCCCTGAAGGCATTCACATTGCGGTAGGCAGAGGTCAGGATGAAATGGATTGTGGTTATTCTGGTAGTGACACTGGCGGTGATGGCGTTGCCGATGTGTGTGGCGGAATCGTTTCTGATCCCGATCCACACGCCAGCTCCAGCGTCCCTGCCGAGTTGATCAAAATCCGCTATGTCGGCAAGGTACGCGCTCAGTTGGTTATCAAGTCAGACGGTTCTGTGCATGAGGCTAGGCCGTAGAAAGCGGACACCCTTTACTGATGTCGAGCAATCGCTCGGACATGGCGCTATAAACCTTGGATGGGGACGGTAGGTGCATCACCTTTCACCAGTATCATGATCCCGGTGATTTTTGTCTCCCTCGGGTATCGGCGCTTCAATACCAAGGTCGTGTGGGGGGCGACATTCGCTGCAGCTACCTCAATCACTAAGTGCAGTTCGTCCGGCAGGACTCCCCCGACGAATAGTTAAGCAACGTTGATGTGTTCTGGTACACCGGCCAGGTGCTGTTCAGCAGCCATGTTGCGCACGGCCTCCCCCATCCTGAAAGCTAAAACGTAACCGTGACCTGTCAGTTCGCTGGAACGGCGCTTTTTCGTCCTCCGCTGGACGAACGCGATGCGTTGGTGCGCGATTTGTTTCAGGCGGTGCCGACGGTAATCGCGAGTTCTCGGGATAATCTTAGGCAGCGATAGGTGAGCTATTTGCCGGAGCGTGTTCGGCAGTCATCTTAAAGGCCGCTGCTGGAACCTGACGCCAGTTCGGACGACGACATCTCGAACTGGCGTCTACGGCTGTCAGCTAGTCAAATACGTGCATTTTTTCTACGGCTTCAAAATGCTCAGTATTGGACACGCCTTGAGCGCTCAGTGCGTTTGAGCATTCTGTAACCGCAAACTCAATGGCATTTTTGAGTGCGTTCAGGGCAACACCTATTTCCTTTGTTGCCTCAGGCCCCAGCATCGCTTTCGCTGTACGTGCTGATTCTGACGCCAGCCTTAGGGCTTCCTCGGCTTTTATACGTGTAACTTCGCGCGCTGCCTCTTCAGTCTGGCGTTGCGCGAGCTGCAGTGCTGCCTCTCGGGCACGCTGCTGCGCGGCGTGTTCTTCTGCCATGCGCCGGGCGGCTTCTTCCGCCTGCATTCGTGCCCGAGCAGCATTTTCGGCTGCGCGGCGTGCGGCTTCTTGAGCGACAAGCACGGTGTGCTGGCGTTGCTGCTCTTTAAGCCTGCCGTGTAACGATTCGAGGCCTGCTTTGAACTCGTTTAGAAAGCGAATACTCTGCAGATGAAAATCAGCATCGACCGTCATGGAGTAGAAGTCAGTCTGACCACCTCCCGGCAAGCTGCGCAACAAGGCTTTGTTTTCCATGTCGAGCTTTGTAGCGCGTACATCACCCCACATGAAACGTACATTATCGATGTGTGCTTGCTGCAACGGTGCTCGTTTGCTGTTAATAAGATGATGGGCCGTGTGTATGTATCGTTCGGTAATCCCTGTGTATTCAAGTCCGCTCAAGCTGCCAATGTGAGCGGCAAGTTCTGCCTGCAAAAAATTGGGCAGTTGTTGCAGGTGATGATTTAACTCTTCCATGGTTTAAATCCTTTTTAGATTGTTATGATTGCTGAAAACTAATAGTGGATAAGCGTGCGGCGTTGGTTTAGTCGGACTGCTTGAACCCCGGCTTGCCACTCCGCGCTCTCCATGCCTTGATTTCCTGCATGACCCCTTTGGCGCTGTCTTCTCGATCTGCGGGTGGATAACAGAGGAGGCCTGATTTCTCGGGGTGCTCGGTCACGCCAGCTATGTGGTCGATAAGGTCAGTTATATACTGTTCCTCTTGATCTTCAGGCACATCAACCGGGCCGTCGAAAAGCTCGCTAAGAATTTCAAAGAACTCGGGTTCTGTGTATTCGCTCAGCGTTGATTTAAATTTCATGTGCGTGTTTTCCTGTGGGTCTGAATATGCTCTTTGGGAGTCATTATAGTGAGGTTGTCGAGGTCGTAGACGGCTCCCCCATTGCTGATCCAGTGTTTGTGATGGATCTCTAGTTTTACACGGCTGCCTATTCTGTCTTCCGGCAGAGCATAGGGTGCGCGTTTCTTTAAAACCTCTCTATTATTAATAAAGCTGAAGTGTCTACTCAACTCAGGATCTTTAGACGCCGCTAACCAAATTGCCTCTCTCAGCCAATCAAAGCTGTTGAATTTCTGACCTCTGAGCTGCTCCGCGATACTCGATGGAATGGGGGCTCCCTGACTCTTCGCAGAGTTTTTCAGCCAGTTTGCGTCAACCGTTGCTCCATACCCGCTCGCTACCCCAGGAATAGACCTCGGGTCCTTGAATAGCAGATAGGTGTCTGGCAGCCCTGAATCAATCGGCGATACGAGAATGTAGTCATCAGGATCGTTTCGATCGATTGCCGGGTACGTCTCAAGCTCGGGAGCGACCGGAGCCACGGTGGTGCCTGGATCAGCAGGCAGCGCTGGTGGCCTCAGGGGAGAGACAGTCGAGCTGTCAGCCGGTCGTGCTATTGGAGTCCAGATCAGTGACGGTGTGGATTCGCCATATCGGATAAATTCGTAGGTGTTGTTCTGGGCGTTGTAAGTGAATGTTCGTACACGAACCTTCGTGCCGAGTTTTATTCCATCGGTTGCCGTCCACTGCGCGAGCGAGCGTTCACCATCGGTGGATTCGACCAGTCGATGAGGTACATCAATGGCACCGCCCACACTGGCGACGTAAGCCAGGTCCAGTGTTTCAGGCAGGTTGAGCTGTGAAAGGGGCGTGCCGACCACGGGCGAGGGCCGTTCGGCATCGCCCAGGATCGGCGCATAAGCGGCTAGCGCGAGACCTGCATTGCGTGTGAGTGCCTTTGAAGCGATTCGAAAAAACTATTCCTTCGCCAGATGGGCCGTCTTTGTCTGTGCCGTTTCGATTCCCGCAGTGGTTGCCGACAGCGCCGGAGGTGCTACGGCATTCCATAGAGTGTTGACGTGCTTCGTGGAGACGGACTCTTCTGCCTCCCTGGCCGATCTGAAGGTGTGCGATAACTCGGCATGCTGTGTGGAGAGTTGGGTAGATCGTTCTTCGAGTAGTGAGATGGCTTGTGAAAGAAGCTGCGACTTTTGGGTATGCGTATAGGCATCTATCCAGCGTCGATGAAGCTGATGTGACAGATTTGCATCACCGTTGCTATGGGCTTCAAGAAATTGTTTGTACTGGCTTGGATCTGGATTGCCTACGCCTGTACCACTTGCAGTAAGTGCATTATTTAATGCATCCCGATCAGCGCTCTTCATGGCGATCAAGTAGTTGATCTGCGCTTTCTCTTGAAGGATGAGATCAAGTGCCTGCTGCGCGGTATGCGGAACCTGTTGCGAATCAATGAAGCCAATTTCCTGCGCTATCGACTCGGATAAGCTGGCAAACTTCGCTGTGAAGTGTCGTGCTATATCCTGACTTTCAGTTCGAAAAGACTCGGTCAACGAGTTGATAGTGTATCGGTATGCTTGTTCTTTCTCGGCTTGGGCACGTGCAGCAGCTTCTGTCTGCGCTCTCGCTGTTGCTTCGGCTTTTACTCGTTGTTCACGTTCGTGTTGCGCTTTGGCCAGACTCTGCGCATGTTCCTGAGCCTGCCGCTCGGCCTGTGCGATGGCTTCGGCTTCAGCTATTGCTTGAGCAGCCTGCTGTGCGCGGGCATGCAGTCGCCTGCGTCGTCTTTTTCGGCTGGAGGAACCCGTATTGGTGAAACTGCTCCCGAAAAAGCCTGTATTTTGCAGTTTTGATGAGCCGCCGTGACTAATATTCACAGTCCCGGTGGTTGTGTCCTTTAATAAGTTGGTCTGTCTTTTTTTTCTGATAGCCATACAGTTCTCCTTTCTGTATGGCTATGTTGTTTGGTTTTTTATGCACGCCCGATCTATATAAATATTTTAAATTGGTTTTTCTATGCTGATCACTACCTTCCCCACCGCCCTGCGCCCACCCAACGCATCAATCGCCTCCCCAGCGCGCTCCAGCGGATAGACCTGCGACACCAGCGGCTTCAACTTCCCTTCTTCAAACCACGCAAACAACTGCTTGAAGTTCGCGGCGTTATCCTGCGGCTGTCTCTGCGCAAACGAGCCCCAGAACACGCCCACCACCGAGGCACCCTTGAGCAGGGCGAGGTTGACCGGCAGTTCGGGGATGCGGCCGCTGGCGAAGCCGACGACGAGCAGGCGGCCGTTCCAGGCGATGGCACGGATGGCCTGGTCGAAGAGGTCGCCGCCGACCGGGTCGTAGATCACGTCCACGCCATTGCCATGGGTGAGGCGTTTGATTTCGTCTTTGAGGTTGGCTTCGGTGTAATTGATGAGTTCATCGGCGCCTGCTTTTCGGGCGACTTCGAGCTTCTCTGCCGAGCTGGCAGCAGCGATTACACGGGCGCCGAGGGCTTTGCCGATTTCTACGGCTGCAAGGCCCACGCCGCCCGAGGCACCGAGCACCAGCAGGGTTTCACCGGGCTGAAGATTGGCGCGTTGTTTAAGTGCATGCATCGAGGTGCCGTAGGTCATGCTGAAGGCGGCTGCTATGGTGAAGTCCATGCGCTCGGGAATCGGTAGCACGTTGTAGTTCGGTACCGCGACCTGTTCAGCAAAGCTGCCCCAGCCGGTGAGCGCCATGACGCGGTCGCCGGGTTTGAGGTGAGTGACTTTTTCGCCGACCGCCGAGACGACGCCCGCAGCTTCACCGCCCGGTGAAAACGGAAAAGGCGGCTTGAACTGGTATTTGCCTTCTATGATGAGGGTGTCCGGAAAGTTGACCCCGGCTGCGCGAACGTCGAGCAGGATTTCGTTCTTCTTGATCGCAGGGCTCGGGATTTCTTCGAGCACCAGGGTATCCGCAGGACCAAAGGCTTTGCACAGCAGAGCTTTCATCGGGCTATTCCTTTTTCAGTAATGGCCGATAAAGTCAGTTAAGTGGGTTTCAGGGTCAATGAGCATGCCCCTGCCTGATAAGCACACATAAGCTGTAAGCTGAGTGGCAAACCGTATTAAGGAGTGGACTGTGAAAGCGTGGATTCTGATGTTGCTGGCTTTGTCGTTGCCCGCCATGGCACAGGAAGAGGCCAAGGAAGAAGGTCCGCCGAAAGCGGCCTATGTCTCGCTGACGCCACCTTTCGTAGGCAACTACGCGCTGGATGGCGGTCCCAAGTTGCGCGTCTACAAGGCCGACATTGCCCTGCGTGTTACCGGCGCTGACGCTGAAGCTGCCGTGAAGCGCAACGATGCGTTGATCCGCAACCAATTGGTGTCGCTGTTCACGCAGCAGACCGTCGACACCATGAGCAGCGCCGAAGCGAAAGAGAACATTCGTCAGGAAGCGCTCAAGCAGGTTCAGCGCGTCATGAACGATGAAGAGGGTAAGCCCATCGTTGAAGACCTGCTGTTCAACAACTTCATCGTCCAGTAAGGCCGCTCAGCGCAGCGCCAGAATCGCCGCCCATTGTTCGGCGGTCACTGGCATGACTGAAAGTCGACTACCCTTTTGCACCAGCGGCAGTTGTTCGAGCTGACTTTGCTGTTTCAGGTAGCCGAGGCCGAGCACCTTGTCGAAACGCTCCACGAACGCCACATCAATGGCGCTCCACGGATTCTTTTCGGGGGTTGCCTTGACGTCGTGGTAAAGGCTGTCAGGGTCCAGCGCGGTCGGGTCCGGGTAGGCGGCTTCGGTGATCTTGGCGATTCCTGCAATGCCAGGTTCAGGGCAACTGGAATGATAGAAAAAGAACTCGTCGCCCTCCGCCATGGACCTGATGAAGTTGCGCGCCTGATAGTTGCGTACGCCGTCCCAGCGGGTGTTGCCCAGACGTTGCAGGTCGCTGATCGAGAGCTCATCGGGCTCGGATTTCATCAGCCAATAGGCCATTGATGGTGCTCCTGGAACAAGAAGTTCATGTTTGTTTTATGACAAACCGACAGTCGGTTGGCGTCAGGATTTGCGTACTGGTTCACGTTATCGCAGAATGCCGCCATTTTAAGCACCACGCTGCTGCACGGCCCACACAAAACCGCTGCTGACATCGTATTGATTTGCCTAAGGAGGGCAGTCAATGAAGCGCAAGCCTGATTTACTCTGGATTCTGGTTATATTGTTTGGCTTGGGTGTCGTGACAACGGGTTATGCGCAAAGCCTGTGGGCGAGCAAGCCGGACATGCCTGTCGAGATTACCCAGCAACAGCAGAAAGTGCCCGGTCGACACTGATAAGCCCCGTCTTGCTCTGACCGTCCAGACGCCTTCGCAACGAAGCCCGATCGGTCAGAGTCCCTGCGCCAGATACCAGCGTTTGTCCGATACCGTTCCCTGCAGTGGAACATCCCAGCTGGCTTGCGCCAAGCGTTCTACCTTCTGACATTCATGCGCCAGGCCGAGCAATACCGGCTTGCGCCAGGTACTTCTGCGCGTCCGGTACGCCAGGCTGCGATCGTAGAAGCCGCCGCCCATGCCCAGACGTCCACCTTCGTCATCGAATCCCACCAACGGCATCAGAATCAGATCGAGCGCCCAGATTCGACGCTGTTTGGCGCGGTCGATGCGTGGCTCGGGTATGCGGAAGCGGTTGGGCCTGAATTTCTCGCCGGGACGCACGCGCTGAAAAACCATGCGTGTGCGCGGCCAGGCATTGAGAACGGGCAGGTACGTCGCCTTGCCGCGACGCTGCGCCGCACGTAACAACAGGCGTGGATCGATCTCGCCGTCCATGGGCAGATAGAGCGAGACATGCCGGGCGCGCCTGAATAATGGATGCTGCGCCAATTGACGATACAGGCCGCGGGCGGCTTCACGTTGCTGGCTACGGCTGAGGGATCGACGCGCCTTTCGCAGTTGGCGACGCAATTGCGGGCGTGAGAGCGAAGGTGCACTGGTCATGATCGAGAGGTCATGCAGGCGGGTCCTTGAAGTCGGAATCAAGGCAGGATCGTCATTGCCAGACAGCGGTGACCGGCAATGGATTTAATGAGGACTCCCCGACGAACCGCTGTCGGTGTAGCCCTTGAACCCGAAAGTTCAAGGTGGAGATTGCAGGAGGTTTTAAGGCTTTCCGTCGAGCGGACATGCACACCAACCCCAACGTGCAACCCCCGTGGTTGTGCGTATCGGCTCAGGGACATGACCGACTGGCAAGCACTCCAGGGAGTGGCGCAAGTATACAGAAATGACCCGCAATAATCAGCCCCGTGTTGAATCCGGCGCGCCTGGCGTGTCACTGGACAGGACCAGATCGACTTTATCGAGCAGATCGCGGACCTGTTCGCGCGTCGATCCGCTGGCCTGTACGTCAGGCAAATCCTGCTTGTGCAGCAAATCGTGGGTGATGTTCAGGGCGGCCATCACGGCGATACGGTCGGCACCGATTACTTTGCCGCTGCTGCGGATTTCACGCATCTTGCCATCCAGGTAGCGGGCAGCGCTGACAAGGTTGGTGCGCTCTTCCTGAGGACAGATGATGGAGTATTCCTTGTCGAGGATTTGAACGGTAACGCTGTTGCCATTACTCATGAGTCTTGCTCCAAAGCCTTGAGGCGCGAAATCATTGACTCGACCTTTTGCCGGGCGATTTCGTTCTTTTCAATGAGGTGGGCGCGTTCCTCGCGCCAGGATTTTTCCTGAGCTAATAGGAGTGCGTTTTGGGCTTTAAGTTGCTCGGCGTGCTTGAGTAGCAGCTCCACGCGTTTCATCAGCGCTTGCAGGTCGGTGTCTTCCATTGTTTTCCACTGAGTACTTTCTGATGAATGGCACGGGCGAGGTAATCATGCCGAAGCCCAAACCGTCGCGTTGATGATCTTGGCGCGCGGATAGTCTAGGATACAAGGCCTTCATTCTAGACATTGCGCCGTTTGGCGACTAGCTACCCATGCCCATTCAGAATTCTCCTTACAAAGCATTTGCCACCTTGCTCAACAGCAGTGGCCACCCGGTTTCTCCCGCTGAACTCCACGGCCTGCTGTTGGGCCGCAGTTGCGCCGGTGCCGGCTTCGACAACGAAAGCTGGTTCGCCGACGCGTCGGTGCTGCTGGAAACCGAGCCGCAAGACAATGTTCGCCAGGCCCTGATCGGCCTGCAGGAGATGGTCAAGGGCGAACTCACCAGCGACGACATGACCGTTGTGCTGTTGCTGCCGGGCGACGACGAGCCGTTGGCCGAGCGCGCCGCCGCGTTGGGCCAGTGGTGCCAGGGTTTTCTGTCAGGCTTCGGTCTGGCAGCCGGTGACAAGGTGCTGAGCATTGAGGCCACCGAAGTGCTGCAGGATCTGGCCGCCATCGCGCAGGTGCAGGACGCGCTGGAAGAATCCGAAGACGGCGAAACCGACTACATGGAGGTCATGGAATACCTGCGTGTCGCGCCGTTGCTGTTGTTCACCGAGTGCAACAAGCCTGCCGCCGCACAACCCAAGCCTTCCCTGCACTGATTGCCCATCATCGCCTGCCGGCCGGGTAACAAAACCCCGGCGCCGGTAAGCGCCATCAGGACTAACGTTGCCGATGATCCATATTCCGAAGTCCGAATACGCCCGCCGACGCAAAGCCCTGATGGCTCAGATGGAGCCCAACAGCATCGCCATCCTGCCCGCTGCGGCCGTGGCGATCCGCAATCGAGACGTCGAGCATGTGTACCGGCAGGACAGCGATTTTCAGTACCTGAGCGGATTTCCGGAGCCGGAAGCCGTGGTGGTGCTGATCCCCGGTCGCGAGTACGGCGAGTACGTACTGTTCTGCCGTGAGCGCAATCCCGAACGCGAGCTGTGGGACGGCCTGCGCGCAGGGCAGGAAGGCGCGATCCGTGATTTCGGTGCGGACGATGCCTTTCCGATCAACGATATCGACGACATCCTGCCGGGGCTGATCGAGGGCCGCGATCGGGTGTATTCGGCGATGGGCAGCAATCCCGAGTTTGATCGGCACCTGATGGAGTGGATCAACGTGATCCGCTCCAAGGCCCATCTGGGCGCTCAGCCTCCCAACGAATTCGAGGCGCTGGACCATCTGCTGCATGACATGCGGCTGTACAAGTCGGCGGCCGAGATCAAGGTCATGCGCGGCGCGGCCGAGATTTCTGCACGCGCTCACGTGCGAGCCATGCAGGCCTGCCGCGCCGGGCTGCACGAGTACAGTCTCGAAGCCGAACTGGACTACGAGTTCCGCAAGGGCGGCGCGAAAATGCCTGCCTACGGTTCCATCGTCGCGGCAGGCCGCAATGCCTGCATCCTGCATTACCAGCAGAACGACGCGCCATTGAAGGACGGCGATCTGGTGCTGATCGATGCCGGGTGCGAAATCGACTGTTACGCCAGCGATATCACGCGCACCTTCCCGGTCAGCGGCAGGTTCTCGCCGGAACAGAAGGCTATTTATGAACTGGTGCTCAAGTCCCAGTACGCGGCGTTCGAAGCGATCGGTCCGGGCAAGCACTGGAACCAGGCGCATGAAGCCACGGTCCAGGTTATTACCGCAGGGCTCGTCGAGCTGGGCCTGTTGCAGGGCGATGTGAATCGGCTGATCGAAGACGAAGCCTACAAGGCGTTTTACATGCATCGGGCCGGGCACTGGCTGGGCATGGACGTGCATGACGTCGGTGAATACAAGGTCGGTGGAGAATGGCGCGTACTGGAAGTCGGTATGGCGCTGACCGTCGAGCCCGGCATTTACGTGGCTCCCGACAATCTGAATGTCGCAAAGAAATGGCGAGGTATCGGTGTGCGAATCGAGGACGACGTGGTGGTGACCAAGAAAGGCTGTGAAGTGCTTTCCGGTGGCGTGCCCAAGACAGTGGCCGAGATCGAGGCGCTGATGGCTGCCGCGCGGGTTGACGCGGCATGAGTCGCTTCAATATAGCCATCGTCGGCGGCGGACTGGTCGGTGCCAGTCTTGCGCTGGCGTTGCAGGCGGGTGCCAAGGCGCGGGGCTGGAAGATCGTTCTGGTCGAACCCTTCGCGCCGGGTGAAACCTATCAGCCCAGCTACGACGCCCGGTCTTCGGCGCTGTCGTTCGGTGCGCGGCGTATCTACGAACGTCTTGGCGTCTGGCAGCAGATCTCGCGCCGCGCCGAGCCGATTCTGCAGATTCAGGTATCCGACCGGGGCCGCTTCGGCGCGACCCGTCTGTCGGCCATTGAAGAAGGTGTACCTGCGCTGGGTTACGTGGTCGAAAACGCCTGGCTTGGGCAATGTCTGTGGGCGGGCCTGGATCGCGACGTAGTCAGTTGGCGTGTGCCGGCCGAGGTGCGCAAGATGCAGCCGCTGGCCGACGGATACCGTCTGACGCTGGCCGACGAAAGCGAACTGGAATGCGATCTGGCAGTGCTCGCTGATGGAGGCCGTTCAAGCCTGCGCGAACAGTTGGGCATTGGCGTTCGGCAAACGCCTTACGACCAGAGCGCGCTGATTGCCAACATCACGCCGAGTGAGGCGCATTGCGGTCAGGCGTTCGAACGCTTCACCGATGAGGGGCCGATGGCCTTGCTGCCGTTG
Organism: Pseudomonas floridensis; assembly: GCF_002087235.1. Taxonomy (GTDB): domain Bacteria; phylum Pseudomonadota; class Gammaproteobacteria; order Pseudomonadales; family Pseudomonadaceae; genus Aquipseudomonas; species Aquipseudomonas floridensis. The sequence continues at coordinate 47,599 of NZ_MUIO01000016.1, forward strand.
CCGGAAAATCGCTGCGCCCTTGTCTGGACGCGGCGCGGCAACGACACTCAACGTCTCGCCGAGCTGGACGACCGTGCCTTTCTTGAAGAACTGCAGGGCGTGTTTGGCTACCGGCTCGGCACGTTGCGTCAGGTCGGCGCACGGCATGTGTATCCGCTGGCGCTGGTGGAGGCCGAAGAGCAGGTGCGCTCGCATCTGGTGATTCTCGGCAACGCCGCGCACAGCCTGCATCCGATTGCCGGACAGGGTTTCAATCTGTCGCTGCGCGACGCCGATGCACTGGCCGAGACGTTGCTTGAGAGCGATTCCGCGCTGGGCGATCTGGCGACGCTGCAGGTCTATCGCGAACGTCAACGCCTTGATCAGCAACTGACCGTGGGGTTTTCCGACAAGGTGACGCGCCTGTTCGGCAGCACTCAGTCGGCGATCACCACGGGCCGTAATCTTGGCCTGCTGGGGCTCGATCTGTTGCCCACGGCCAAGCGCTGGTTTGCGCGTCAGGCCATGGGCCTGGGGACGCGTACCGATGTGTGACGCACGTACTTTCAAAACAGGGCTTCGGCCGCAAGCGGGGACCGTTTGATCATGGAAACACGCGCAGATGTGCTCATCGTCGGTGCCGGCATGGTCGGCAGCGCGCTGGCGTTGGCCTTGCAGGGCAGCGGCCTGGATGTTGTCGTGGTCGACGGCGGACCGCTGAGCGTCAAACCGTTCGACCCGGCTTCGACGTTCGAGCCGCGTGTCAGCGCCTTGTCCGCGGCCAGCCAGCGGATTCTGCAACGCCTTGACGTCTGGGACGGCATCGCCGCTCGCCGTATCAGCCCTTACGGCCACATGCAGGTGTGGGATGGCAGCGGCACCGGGCAGATCCATTTTTCTGCGTCCAGCGTACATGCCGATGTGCTGGGTCATATCGTCGAGAACCGTGTGGTCCAGGATGCGCTGCTGGACCGTCTGCATGACAGTGACATCGGTCTGCTGGCCAACGCCCGGCTCGAGCAGATGCGCTATTCGGGTGATGACTGGCTGCTGACTCTGGCTGACGGCCGCCAGTTGCGCGCGCCGCTGGTCGTGGCGGCCGATGGCGCTAACTCGGCCGTGCGCCGTTTGACTGCAACGCCGACCCGCGAGTGGGATTACCTGCATAACGCAATCGTCACCAGCGTGCGCACGGCCGATTCCAACAGGAAAACCGCCTGGCAGCGCTTCACTGATGAGGGGCCGCTGGCTTTTCTGCCGCTCGATCGCGAGGGCGAGCACTGGTCTTCCATCGTCTGGTCGGTGACGCCTGCGGAGTCCGAGCGCCTGATGGCGGTGGACGACGAGGTGTTCTGCAAAGAACTCGAGCTGGCGTTCGAAGGTCGATTGGGCCAGGTGCTGGCGGTCGATGCCCGTTTGTGTGTGCCGCTGCGTCAACGTCACGCCAAGCGCTATGTCGCCAAAGGGCTGGCTCTGATCGGTGATGCCGCGCACACTATTCACCCGCTGGCCGGGCAGGGCGTAAACCTTGGTTTTCTGGACGCTGCAGTACTGGCCGAAGTGCTGACCCATGCGGCCGGGCGAGGCGAGTTGTTGTCGGATGTACGCGTATTGGGCCGTTATGAGCGTCGTCGCATGCCGCACAACCTGGCGCTGATGGCCGCAATGGAAGGCTTCGAGCGTCTGTTTCAGGCCGATCCGCTGCCTCTGCGCTGGCTGCGCAACACCGGGCTTAAAATGGTCAACAAGATGCCTGAAGCCAAGGCACTGTTCGTGCGCGAAGCGCTTGGGTTGGCGGGGTATCTGCCGGAATTGGCGCGACTGTAGGTCTGCGCTGGAAAGCTTCCAGGGAGCGGTTACAGCCTCAAGCCGCTTTTAGTCGGTATTCGCTCTCGTTTTTCAACAGGCAAATACGATTCGGGCCATCTTGCTTGCAAGCATGACTAATGCCACTCCCACAGGTTGTGCACAGCTCCACGCTACCCCATGTGGAAGCGGACTCGTCCGCGAAGGCTATATTTCAGCCGCTGGATCTTCATAGAGAGCATCGTCCTCTTCGTGGACAAGTCC
>NZ_MUIO01000160.1 GCF_002087235.1 Pseudomonas floridensis
GTGCACGACACCCACGGCAAACGGTCCCATCGAGGCGATGGTGTAGCCGAAACCCTGCGCCATGCTCGACAGGTTGGCCGCCACATGCGAATCGCGCGAACGCAGAACGATCAGCGCCAGCGCAAGGCTGAACGTCCCGCCCTGCCCCAGACCCAATAGAATCGCCCAGCCCCAAAGGCCGTCGAGCGGCGCGTAAAGGCAGCCGAACAAGCCGGTCAGGGTCAGCGACATGACCAGCATGATCGCCAGACGCTGGTCCTTGCCCCGGGTCGCGAGCCAAGGCGCGCTCAGGGCGCTGATGACCTGCACGATAATCGAACCCGACAGCAACAGACCGGCCTGGGTTGGCGTCATGCCCCGCCCGATCAGAATCGATGGCAGCCAGCCGAAAACGATGTACGACAGTGAGGACTGCAGGCCCATGTACAGCGTGACCTGCCAGGCCAGACGGTCGCGCAGCAGACCACGCACGCGATACACATCACGATGGGTGCCGTGTTTTTCGCAGGCTTGCGGCAGCCACAACAGTGCGGCGATGACTGCCGGGATCAGCCAGAAACCCAAGCCGATTTGCCAGCTATCACCGAAATAATGACTCAGCGGCACCGTCGAACCGGCTGCAATCGCCGCGCCCAGACACAGCGCCATGGTGTAGACGCCGGTCATGGCACCCGCCTGCTTCGGGAAATCGCGCTTGACGATACCCGGCAGCAGCACGCCGATGATGCCGATGCTGGCGCCCGCCAGCAGACTCCCTGAAAACAGGCCGAACTCCCCGAACAGGCTGCGCACGGCCAACCCCGACGCAAGCATCAGCAGGATCACCAGCACCACGCGCTCGCTGCCGAAACGACGCGCCAGAATCGGTGCCAG
>NZ_MUIO01000161.1 GCF_002087235.1 Pseudomonas floridensis
TGATCTTCATGGACAAGGGTGAAATCGTCGAGCAGGCTGCGCCGAACGACTTCTTCGACAACCCGCAAAGCGACCGCACCAAACTGTTCCTCAGCCAGATCATTCACTGAGTTCACAGTTGCACTGCTAAAAGCCGGGCCCTGAGCCCGGTTTTTTGTTGTCCGGCCCTGGCGCTGGCGATGTATGCAATCTGGCCTGAACCTTGTATTCGCGATCATTCTCCAACAGGATACTGGCCCCCTGAAAAACGGGTCGACACCCCTGATTGCCGAGAAACTGATGACTGCCAAGGCTCAACCAAGCCCCGACGCTGCTACCGCTCCGACTCACTCGATCCTCAAGCGCCCCTGGCTCTTGCTGCTGGGCCTGGTGCTGGTCGCCCTCAATTTGCGTCCGGCGCTATCCAGCATCGCGCCGTTGCTCAATAACGTATCCGACAGCCTCGGCATGTCTGCGGCCGAAGCCGGTTTGCTGACCACACTGCCCGTGCTGTGCCTGGGCCTGTTCGCACCACTGGCACCGATTCTGGCGC
>NZ_MUIO01000162.1 GCF_002087235.1 Pseudomonas floridensis
CTGGGACAGCATTGACGCGCTGTTTCCGGACGGCCTGATCGGGCAGATGTTCGAGGCCTACAACGCACTGCTGGACCGTCTGCCGGAGCCATCGGCCTGGAGCGCCGACACGTCGCAATTGCTGCCGATGGCGCGCTTGCCTGCGCCGCTCGACAGCGCGCCTGAATCGCCCTTGATGCATGAGCTGTTCGAGCATCAGGCGCTGGCGACGCCGGACGCATTGGCGGTGATCGGCGTGCAGCGTCAGTTGAACTACCGGCAACTGCGAATGGAAGCCCGCCGGTTGGGCGCACGGCTGCAAGCCTTGGGTGTGCAGCCCAACAGGCTGGTGGCGTTGGTGATGGAAAGGGGCTGGGAGCAGGTGGTGGCGACGCTGGCGATTCACTATGCAGGCGGCGCCTATCTGCCCATCGATCCGGCGCTGCCCGCCGAGCGTTTGCAGCACATTCTGGAGCGTGCCGAAGCGACTCTGGCCTTGACCCAGCCCGCTTTGCTGACGCGTATCGAATGGCCATCGCACGTTAACGTGCTGGCCGTGACCGATGAGCAACTGACTGATGCCGATCCGTTGCGGCCGGTGCCGCGTGTGCCCGGCGATCTGGCCTATGTGATCTA
>NZ_MUIO01000163.1 GCF_002087235.1 Pseudomonas floridensis
CGATTTTTGCAACAGAGCCACAATATCTATGATGATCTTGCTTCCGGCGGTCGTGATGATCGCCCTGGCTTGACTGCCTGCCTCAAGTCATTGCGTGACGGCGATGTGCTGGTGGTCTGGAAGCTCGATCGCCTCGGACGATCGCTTGCCCATCTGGTCAACACGGTGAAGGAGCTGTCAGACCGCAAGATCGGCCTGCGGGTTCTGACTGGAAAGGGCGCTCAGATCGACACCACGACTGCGTCCGGTCGCATGGTGTTCGGAATCTTCGCCACCTTGGCCGAGTTCGAGCGGGATCTGATCCGAGAGCGCACCATGGCGGGTCTCGCCTCCGCGAGAGCGCGCGGTCGCAAGGGCGGACGAAAATTCGCGCTCACCAAAGCTCAGGTGCGTCTCGCGCAAGCCGCCATGGCCCAGCGCGATACTTCAGTTTCCGATCTCTGCAAGGAACTCGGCATCGAGCGCGTCACTCTCTACCGATATGTCGGTCCCAAAGGCGAGCTCAGAGACCATGGAAAGCATGTTCTCGGACTTACGTAGCAACTCGTTTCTTTTCGCAGGTTGAGCCACCTCCGCGCTTCATCAGAAAACTGAAGGAACCTCCATTGAATCGAACTAATATTTTTTTTGGTGAATCGCATTCTGACTGGTTGCCTGTCAGAGGCGGAGAATCTGGTGATTTTGTTTTTCGACGTGGTGACGGGCATGCCTTCGCGAAAATCGCACCTGCTTCCCGCCGCGGTGAGCTCGCTGGAGAGCGTGACCGCCTCATTTGGCTCAAAGGTCGAGGTGTGGCTTGCCCCGAGGTGATCAACTGGCAGGAGGAACAGGAGGGTGCATGCTTGGTGATAACGGCAATTCCGGGAGTACCGGCGGCTGATCTGTCTGGAGCGGATTTGCTCAAAGCGTGGCCGTCAATGGGGCAGCAACTTGGCGCTGTTCACAGCCTATCGGTTGATCAATGTCCGTTTGAGCGCAGGCTGTCGCGAATGTTCGGACGCGCCGTTGATGTGGTGTCCCGCAATGCCGTCAATCCCGACTTCTTACCGGACGAGGACAAGAGTACGCCGCAGCTCGATCTTTTGGCTCGTGTCGAACGAGAGCTACCGGTGCGGCTCGACCAAGAGCGCACCGATATGGTTGTTTGCCATGGTGATCCCTGCATGCCGAACTTCATGGTGGACCCTAAAACTCTTCAATGCACGGGTCTGATCGACCTTGGGCGGCTCGGAACAGCAGATCGCTATGCCGATTTGGCACTCATGATTGCTAACGCCGAAGAGAACTGGGCAGCGCCAGATGAAGCAGAGCGCGCCTTCGCTGTCCTATTCAATGTATTGGGGATCGAAGCCCCCGACCGCGAACGCCTTGCCTTCTATCTGCGATTGGACCCTCTGACTTGGGGTTGATGTTCATGCCGCCTGTTTTTCCTGCTCATTGGCACGTTTCGCAACCTGTTCTCATTGCGGACACCTTTTCCAGCCTCGTTTGGAAAGTTTCATTGCCAGACGGGACTCCTGCAATCGTCAAGGGATTGAAACCTATAGAAGACATTGCTGATGAACTGCGCGGGGCCGACTATCTGGTATGGCGCAATGGGAGGGGAGCAGTCCGGTTGCTCGGTCGTGAGAACAATCTGATGTTGCTCGAATATGCCGGGGAGCGAATGCTCTCTCACATCGTTGCCGAGCACGGCGACTACCAGGCGACCGAAATTGCAGCGGAACTAATGGCGAAGCTGTATGCCGCATCTGAGGAACCCCTGCCTTCTGCCCTTCTCCCGATCCGGGATCGCTTTGCAGCTTTGTTTCAGCGGGCGCGCGATGATCAAAACGCAGGTTGTCAAACTGACTACGTCCACGCGGCGATTATAGCCGATCAAATGATGAGCAATGCCTCGGAACTGCGTGGGCTACATGGCGATCTGCATCATGAAAACATCATGTTCTCCAGTCGCGGCTGGCTGGTGATAGATCCCGTCGGTCTGGTCGGTGAAGTGGGCTTTGGCGCCGCCAATATGTTCTACGATCCGGCTGACAGAGACGACCTTTGTCTCGATCCTAGACGCATTGCACAGATGGCGGACGCATTCTCTCGTGCGCTGGACGTCGATCCGCGTCGCCTGCTCGACCAGGCGTACGCTTATGGGTGCCTTTCCGCAGCTTGGAACGCGGATGGAGAAGAGGAGCAACGCGATCTAGCTATCGCGGCCGCGATCAAGCAGGTGCGACAGACGTCATACTAGATATCAAGCGACTTCTCCTATCCCCTGGGAACACATCAATCTTACCGGAGAATATCGTTGGCCAAAGCCTTAGCGTAGGATTTCGCCCTCTCCCGCAAACGACCCCTGGAACGTTACTTCCACCTGAGCGATGAAGACCGTGAAGCCATCCAGGTGCTGCGGGGTAACCATAACCGTCTGGGTTATGCCGTTCTGCTGACCACCGTCCGCTTCGTTGGCGTTCTGCCGGACAAGCCCGCCGCCGTGCCGGTGGAAGTCCTGCAGGTGCTTTGCCGACAACTGGCGATTCCAGACCCCGACTGCCTCCAGCGCTATAGCGATCATCGCCGCTGGATACATGCCACCGATATTCAGAACCGCTTTGGCTATCGTCATTTCACCGATCCGGGCATCGGCTTTCGCTTGAGCCGCTGGCTGTATGCCCTCTGCTGGACGGGCACCGACCGGCCGGGAGTGCTGTTTGAGCGAGCCACCTCGTGGCTGTTCACACAGAAAGTCCTCCTGCCTGGTGTGTCTCAACTAGAGCGCTTTATCGCCCAGTTGCGCAGTCGGGTCGAAGAACGCCTCTGGTTTACGCTGGGCCGCAGCGTGACTGAGGAACAGCGATTGCAACTGCAAGACTTGCTGACGGTGGCCGAAGGCAACCGCAGCTCCCGGCTGGATCAATTGCGCTCCGGCCCGGTCATGGTCAGTGGCCCCGCGTTGATTCGGGCACTGCGCCGGCTCGATGACGTGCGCGGCATCGGCATCACCTTGCCGGCGGCGGCGCACATCCCTCCCAGCCGTATCGCCGCCCTGGCCCGCTTCGCCAACACGGCCAAGGTCACCGCGATTAATCGGCTGCCGGCGTCGCGGCGGATGGCGACACTGGTGGCCTTCGCACTCTGCCTGGAGGCGACTGCGCACGACGACGCACTGGAAGTCCTGGAGGCCTTGCTGCGCGACCTGTTCAGCAACGCGGAGAAGGCCGACAAGAAAGCCCGCATGCGCAGCCTGAAAGACCTGGATCGGTCGGCCGCGACGCTCGCCGCCGCGTGCAAGGTCGTGCTGGACAGCTCGATCAGCGATGACAACGTGCGCGCCCGGCTGTTCAACGACCTGCCGAGGACCACCCTGGAAAAGGCCCTGGAAGAGGTCAACGCGCTGATCCGCCCGGTAGATGACGTCTATTTTCTTGCATTGGAAGCGCGCTACCGCAGCGTGCGCCGCTTCCTGCCCGACCTGCTCAAGCACATCCGCTTCGGCTTCAGCCCGGCCGGCAAGGGCGTGGCGGCTAGTCTGGAGTGGCTGCAACTGAACCTGCCGCGCCGGAAGCCAGAGGATGACGCGCCGCAGGAGATCGTGGCCAAGGCTTGGCAGAAGCACATCACCCGCGAAGATGGCTCCCTCGACATGGGTGCCTATGTGTTCTGCACGCTCGATGCGCTGCGCACGGCCCTGCGCCGCCGCGATGTCTTCGTCTCGCCCAGTTGGCGCTATGCCGACCCGCGCCTTGGCCTGCTCGACGGTGCCGAATGGCTGGCGGCGCGACCGATCATCTGCCGGTCACTGGGCCTGACCATCGACGCCAAAACCACCCTGGACGCCTTGTCCGTCGAGCTGGATGCAACCTGGCTGGCAGTAGCCGCGCGCCTGCCCGACAACCCGGCGATTCAACTGAGCGAGAACACCGAGGGCAAGACCGAACTGTCGCTCGGGGCGCTGGACAAGCTGGACGAGCCCTGCTCGTTGCTGCAACTGCGGGCGGCCGTGTCTGACCTGATGCCGCGTGTCGATCTGCCGGAAATCCTCTTGGAAATCGCCGCCCGCACTGGCTTTTCCGAGGCCTTCACCCATGTCTCCGAACGCAATGCACGCGCCGACAACCTGGTCACCAGCCTCTGCGCGGTGCTGTTGGGCGGGGCCTGCAACACCGGCCTGGAGCCCTTGATCCGCACCGACAACCCGGCGCTGCGCCGTGACCGGCTGTCCTGGGTCAGCCAGAATTATATCCGCGACGACACCCTGTCAGCGGCTAACGCCATCCTGGTCGGAGCGCAAAGCCAACTGGAACTGGCCCAAGTCTGGGGTGGCGGCGAGGTCGCCTCCGCCGATGGCATGCGCTTCGTCGTACCGGTGCGCACCGTGCATGCCGGCCCCAATCCGAAGTATTTCGGCACCGGCCGGGGTGTCACCTGGTACAACCTGATTTCCGACCAATTCTCCGGCCTCAACGCCATCACCGTGCCCGGCACGCTGCGCGACAGCCTGGTGTTGCTGGCGGTCGTGCTGGAACAGCAGACCGAGTTGCAGCCGACGCAAATCATGACCGACACCGGGGCCTACAGCGATGTGGTGTTCGGGCTCTTCCGCCTACTTGGCTACCACTTCAGTCCGCGGCTGGCCGATGTCGGCGGGACCCGCCTCTGGCGCCCGC
>NZ_MUIO01000164.1 GCF_002087235.1 Pseudomonas floridensis
CGATGATGCGCAGGGTTTCCAGGTTCCACGGGATGTCCGGCAGGTGCAGCACCGGCAAACCGCCAGCAATGTGGGCCATGTCGCCCAGCGTGCGCGTCGGCAGGTCGAGGAAATAGACCGCCAGGCCGACACCGAGAATCGCCACCAGCGCGGGCGGCGCGGCACGGGTCACACGCGGCAGCAGATAGACCACCGCCATGGTCAACGCGACCAGCCCCAGCATCACGTATAACGGCGTGCCATTGAGCCAGTGTTCACCGACCTTGAAGTGCTCAAGCTGGGCCATGGCAATGACGATGGCCAGGCCGTTGACGAAGCCGAGCATCACCGGATAAGGCACCAGCCGTACCAGTTTGCCCAGCCGCAGCACCCCGAACAGGATCATCAACAGACCGCCCAGCAGCACGGTCGCCAACAGGTACTGCACGCCCTGCTGCACCACCAGCGCGACGATCACCACCGCCATCGAACCCGCAGCACCCGACACCATGCCCGGTCGTCCGCCAAACAACGCCGTCAGTGTGCAGATGATGAATGCGCCGTAGAGCCCCATCAGCGGATTGAGATGAGCGACCAGCGCGAAAGCGATGCACTCGGGCACCAGCGCGAAAGAGGTTGTGAGTCCTGCCAGAACCTCGGCGCGTATACGGATAGATTTCATGGCTTACCTGAACTGCGCCTGCGAGCACGCCCGCAGCAGTGCGAAAAAGGGGGCATATTACGCAAACAAGTGGCCAACAACTACCGCTGCAAGGTTTCAGCGCCGCACTTCCTGTCAGCCGGTCATGGATCAGACGGCTCATCCGGCTTGGACACACAGGCGTGTTTGAGGGCAAGCTCTTGCTCGCGCAGTGAACGGCGGTTGCGTTCAACATCGCCATCAAAAAACAAGGAATCGAGTCATGCAATGGAATTCAAAGCTGTCTTGCCCCGTGCTGCTGGCTGGCCTGAGTCTGG
>NZ_MUIO01000165.1 GCF_002087235.1 Pseudomonas floridensis
CACCGCGAGGTCTACCGCACTCAGCGCAAGCTCACCAGCTGCTTCGGCTACGACCCCATGGGTCGAAAGTCCTGGCAGTTCGCGTCCACATTACCGGCCGACAAACTCTCCGGCGTGCTGGGCAGCGAAAGCCCGCAACTGCTGGTGGAACACGCCTATAACCCGATCCACCGGCGCTACCAATACGATCCGGCCGGCGAACTGATCCGCACCCTCGACAAACTGCGTGGCGAGATTAAGTATGAATATGAAGCCAACGGCCAGTTGCACAGCCGCGACACCGGCAAGCTGGTCGACAGCGAGGAATTCCGCTACGACGCCGCGGCCAACCGGCTGAACTTCAACACCAGCCGCTTCGACCATGTGAAGGACAACCGCCTTAAACAGTGGCGTGATCAAGAGTACACCTATGATCCGTGGGGCAATCTGGTTGAAAAACGCAGCGGTCTGGCGAAATGGCAGACGTTTACCTACGATTGCGAAAACCGTCTCGTCAAAGCCGAAACGCTGGTGAACAGCCAGCTTCATAGCACCGGCACGTACCAGTACGACAGCCTGGGGAGACGGGTTGCCAAACAGTCCGAAGTAAACGGCCAGACCGAACACAAACGCTTCCTCTGGCAAGGCCTGCGGATGCTGCGTGAAGAGCAGCCGGGACAGAGCAGCCTGTACATCTACGAGCCCGGCAGCTATGCGCCGCTGGCCCGTGTCGATCAGCGTGAAGGTGAAGCCGAAAACACGCTTTACTACTTCCACACCGACCAGATCGGCACGCCACTGGAGATGACCGACACCGACGGCCAGATCGTCTGGCAGGCGACATACAAGGCATGGGGAAGCCTCGAAGCGCTGACCGTGAACGAGGTGGAGCAGAACCTGCGGTTTCAGGGGCAGTATTTTGATGAGGAGACGGGGCTTCACTACAACACGTTCCGGTATTACGATCCGGAGGTGGGGCGGTTTATTACGCAGGATCCGATTGGGTTGGCGGGTGGAAGTAATCTCTACTCTTACGCTGAAAGCCCCACAGGCTGGGTTGATCCACTTGGATGGATGCCTTGGGCATGGAATCCAGACGGCATGGGACATCACCTTATTCCTAGAGAAAAAGCCAATAGCATTGGTTTGCATGAGCTTGGTACTAAGTATAACACCCCTTCTTTTTATCCTGAGCCCTACGCCGCCGGTATGCACGAGGAACTTCATCGGGCAATTAGGCCAGATATTGGCAAGCTTCAAGGTCCGTGGACAAAATCCTCTGAGGAATTATTTGAGGCCACCGGAAAAGGTTTAGATAAAGTTTCTCACATAAAAGGTGATCTGAGGATTCGTGCAACCGGAGAGGTAATCGCGAAAAATGTTACTCCAAAACAAGCCCATGCGGCTTTAATTGACTGGTACAAGAAAGTAAGTGTCGGCGCTGGAGGCTGCTCATGAAGTCCGAATTTGAATTGAATGTAGATTTTAATGGCTTGGTAATATTTGATTATCCAGGTATCAAAGCTTTATTTGGTGGGGTTATTAATGATGGTGATAATATTCTCAATCTATTTACTACCACTAATAAAGGTGACGAGGTTCTCGATGATGGTCTTGCGCTACCGATAATGGGTATTGATGATGGGGGGTACAAAGTCAGATTTTTTGTGGATGAAGAGCCAGATGCTAATGAACGTGTGACAGTATTTTTAGATCAATTCTTTTATTTAAATGTTCAAAATACTCTATATGTTGCTGATATCTCCGTATTTTGGGATTGGGAAGACTACACTGGCTGGATTGATACTGGCGTGCCAAAAGGTCACTATAAAGTTAGTGTTGCTGGAGTAAAGATTGTTGATAGCTCCGGAAGTGTGGATTATGGGTATGATGTGGTGATGTGTTCTGTGGTGGATCGATTTTTACGAACTAGTGAGCCACGATCAGATTCAAATGTTATTCTATAGCTGCATTTATAGTTTTTACGAGCACTGCTACCCAGTTAGACCCTACGGCCAGCTAAATCAGCGATATACAATACGACTGCTTGCACCATCTAGCTGTTCGCTGGTTTCTTCGCTGATCACCTGCTTGCTGCAACCGAAGACACAGGTGAACGCTTTCAGGACTGTTCGGGCAAGAACACCTATTACCAGTACGACAACCGCCACCACCTGGTCGCCGTCACCGATGCCCTCAACCAGACCACCCGGCTGGAACGCAAACCCGACGGCGAAGTGCTGCGCATCAATCACCCGGACGGCACCGC
>NZ_MUIO01000166.1 GCF_002087235.1 Pseudomonas floridensis
GGAGAACCAGTTTTGCAGCAGATGAATGCGCAGCATGGTTTCCAGAGGATAAGGTTTTCTGCCACCGCCGGCCTTGGGGTAGAACGGTTCGATCAGGCCCAGCAGACCTGCCCAGGGCACGACCTGATCCATCTCGGCGAGGAAGCGTTCGCGGCGTGTCTGCTTGCGCTTGCCGGCATATTCGAAATCGGAAAAGCTCATCTGGCTCATGGGCGGCTCGGATCAGGTGGTCAGGCGTATTTCATCACATTTGAGGACTTGTTCGGAGAATCCCTAGGCCTTCTTTTCAGAAGGCCGATAGTACTACAGTTAAAATGCCTTTTATAATGAATATATTCTGCGGCGTGAGTCGAGATGTCATATCGTCAACCCCTCCGATGGTGCGCGTTCGAAAAGCTGTTGTGCTAAATCCTGGATATGTTTTGACCATGCCACTTTTTCGACCCACTCTCTTGGTATACCTGAGAGTCCGTAAAGTGCGCCTGCGATCTGTCCAGCTGTGGCTGCTACACTATCCGAGTCATCTGCTAGATTGGCAGCTAATAGAATGGCATCTTTGAAATTGTCGGTATGCCAAACCGCCCATAAAGCAGCTTCAAGAGTGTCTATAACGTAGCCTGATGAACGTATCTGGTCACGAGTTTTCTGCTTATACTCACCGGCATTAATGACCATAATTCGCGGCTGGAAAGGCCCGATCACCGGATTAAAAAGCTCCTGTTTGTCAGCGCCATTAAGAGCTTGGTGAAGTTTGATGCCTAAAAACTCGCAGCTGTTCACGGCTTCAACTGCTCGGTGCGTGGTGTTGCTCTGCTTCTGACTTTCCATCCAGGTTACAGAAAGAGAGTTACGCCGAAAAATAGCTGTTGGTGCCAATCTTATAATTGAGCCATTGCCAGCAGTATTGATCTCAAAGTTTCCAATCCATCTCATTCCATCCTTCATCCAGCCCTCAAGGGCTTTTCTTGTTGTAAGACCTATATCAAAACAAGCTCCGGTCGTGCTGTTTTCACCGTTTTTATACCAACGACAAAGTCTATTCAAATAATCGGCATAATCCAAATCATTTTTAGCTAAGTAACTATCTGCCAGGCATAGCGCCATGCTAGTGTCGTCGGTCCACTCTCCAGCCTTTAGCCCAAATGGTCCGCCACCTTGCATATCCGCAATGGTAAAGGTATCACGCTGGCTAAATTCTAATGTAGTTCCTACCGCATCTCCTACGGCTAGCCCTATTAGAGCACCTTTCGCCCTGTCAAGCGCCTGTGCCGACGTAAGGCTGCAAGTCCTTGACTTAAGCCAATAAGGCTCCGCAATTAAGTTCTCAGGGTTTCCAGCCGATAACCTTCCGTTATTGGCAGACGCACGTGGCGTCGCCCCTGGCCTCAAGTCATTATACTGAAGTGCATAGTCAGATATTGCTTCTAGTTCTTTATGTAGATCTATCATGGTAACTCTTTAATCGAAACAGTAGTAATAAAGTCTTTGTCTTGGCGACTTAGAACTTCAAAGCGGACACCCGGAGGGTATAGTACTTCTGCTTCAGGAAGGTGGGTCAAGAAAGAGATGTCCTTGCCGGAGAATCCCTCAACGATCATTTGTGTGTTTTTATTCTGAAACGGAGTAGTCGCCGAGCTGCTCATAAATGCTTTATCTACTGCATCTCCCCCCACGACAAGCCCGTCACGAACGTCTTGAGGGAGGTTTACTCCACGATAAGTCTTGCCTCCTACATAACTTGGGAGCTTTGCCAAACCTTGGGTTGCGTGATGAGCGAACGCATCTATCTCTGGCGTTGCATTACCTGCTCGCATAGCCGCGTTGAATTGTTCATAGACCTCGTCGGTAGAGTAGCCATAGAGAGCACCTATTTCGTCATCCGTGAGCAGCTGCGATTTTTCTATTGCCCTTCGATTGGCTCTCGCTCTTCCTTCGTCTATCCACCGTTCTGCTCTTTCTTTTCCAACGGCTTCACGCAGGCTCATGACGGGAGGTGGCTTTGGAGCAACCTTTTTTTGGTCCGGTGCGTTAGGAAGGCTGTCTGCTTCAAGGGGTTCTGCTTTTGCTATAGGCGTAGGCTCTGCCGCCCTCAGCTCGGACTGAGCCAACAATTTCTGCTCATTACGAGCCAACCAGTTTGCGAACTGCTTATTCGAAATCTCCGCTTGTAGCTTGGCGCTTCGTGCTGCAATGCTGTCCATGCTCCCTACAATTCCAGCTTTGACCTGCCCGCGCGTCAGATAAGTTACGATAGCGGTGAGGAGCAGAAGGACCAACTGCTCTTGACCCTTGGCCAGTTGCCTAGCCGCCCGGTCGATACGTTCCTGCACTTTCCATTCGGACCCACCGGTGGGGTCCAGACCCACAGGCCTTAAGCCATCTTCGGCGTGCCACGCGATGGTCATACCTTCTTGTAATGTCGACAGGCAGGCAGGCAGCCCTTTGTAAAAATATTCCGCGACTGCCGACAGACCCAGTCCCAGCAAGATCAAATTGCCAACCTGTAGTCCGATGCCCGCTCCGGCTGCTGCGCCCGGTACAGCGCCGACGCCGAATGCAAACGATCCTGCCGCGCCACCGATAATGGTCCCGACGGCGACGCTTCCGCCCAGAATCATCGCAACTTCTTTAACCAGTTGCAGCAGAACAGGAAGGATCTGCTCGATTTCGATCGATGCCCATTTACGTTGCAGGTTCGCCTGAATAATTGGATATGACAGCGTCATTGCCAATCGAACCGAGTCGATCCTTCGCCCCCCGGCGTAGCCATAGGCTTGCGTAGCGCTCTGGCTCACACGCCTGGTGAAGCCGTTCCATCCATCGTGAGCGCTCTGCAACCCCTCGTTGACGCTCTGATTGAGCTCACTGTATTTCTGGTCGAGGTTACGTTCTATGTCGTCCCAGCTGGGTACGTTGGCTAAAAGGTCCATTTACACATCACTTTCCTTGGCTGAGGGAGCACTTGGGAATTGGGATTTAATGATGGCTAAAAGCCGCAATCTGACACAAATCCTAGAGTTTAATTCAGATGCTCGTCCATTTTTATCGCACAATTTGTGTACGGCAATGATGTCTCAGTGGCATCATTTTTTGGGTGTGAATCATAACTTGTTGTCTGTACTGAGTTATTTACATCCAAGTCCGGCAGCTCATCCAGAGAACATTCTGATTTATTAGCTGCGGTCGGCAGTCTTGGCGCTTTGCCTGCCCTTTAGAGGCGAGGGCTAGTTGACACAGCCCCTGCGTAGGTGTCTCCTTTCTCGCCGATGTCGCGTGTAAAGATTTTGAAACTGTGACGAGGTTGACTTTTTTAGAATCCGTAGTGGCACTTTCGAACTGCGCGATGGTCCCACGTTCCGGTTTAGCCTTTACGACGCGCTTTTTTATCTGAGCGTTGTCCAGGCGTGATCCTGAGCGAGATAGGTCTGTAGCCTCTGTCTTACGAGGTTTTCAGGCTTTTAGTACAGGGGTGGACGAACCTTGCTTGTGTCTATTCGCAGATGTTTCGTAGATGCTTTCATCAGGCCTCGCCTATCCAGTTAGCAGATTGTTTCAGCCTGTAATAGCTGACTCTTCGGTAGCGATTCCCTTGCCTTCAAGGAGATATACATGTTGATGGACCTGGCCGCGATGCTCTCACCGCAGAACCGGCGCCTTTTCAAATTCAAGAACCTTGCCAACCCTGAGCAGGAACTGCTGCTGGAGTCGTTCAGGGGGGCGGAAGGGCTTTCACGTGCCTACAGCTTTGAGCTGCTGCTGGTATGCCAGGATTCAGGGGTCGAACTGAAGTCCATGATGGGTCAGCACGCGGTCATCGAAATTGAACTCGCCGACGGCTCACCGAAATACCTTGCCGGCTACCTCACGCGCTTCGCCAGTATCGGCAGCGACGGCGGCATGGCTCGCTATACAGCTACACTGAATCCCTGGTTCTCTATGCTGAAGAATCGGTTCGACACACGCATTTTCCAGGGTAATACCGTTGAAGAGGTGGTTACCCAGGTGTTCGCGCTGTGCACAGCGTTTTCTCGCCATGAGTTCCGTCTGAGCAAGCCTCTGAAGCGCTATACCTACATCACTCAATACCGAGAGTCTGATTTCAACTTCGTACAGCGTCTGCTCGAAGAAGAGGGGATCTTCTATTACTTCGAGCACACTGCCGAAGGTCACACCATGATCATCTGCGACGACTCCACCACGTTGGTGCCGTTGCCTGAGCAGCCCCAGATTCGATTCCACACGGCTTCAGTGACCGAGACCGCAGACTCCATTACGGAATGGACCGGTAATCGGCAGCTTCAATCAGGGAAGATCGCTGTCCAGACCTTTGACTATCGTCAGCCGACCAATCGTCTGCCTGTGACTATGAATAGTCTGAACAAGCAGGGGGACGTCGAAAACTTCGAAATTTACGACTTCCCTGGCCAGTACACCCATGGCACTTACGACGAGGGTGAAGCACTTGTCAGGTTGCGAGTCGAAGCGCTCGAACTTAAGGGAAAAAGCTTCAAAGGCGCGAGCAATTGTCGCGCAATGAAGCCTGGATATACCTTTGAATTGCTGCAGCACTACGATCACGATCAGGGTTCGCCTGATGATCGTCAATTCCTGCTGATGAGCGTCGAAAGCGAAGGCCACAACAACTATCTCAATGGCCAACAGGCCAGTTACTACAACACGTTTTCCTGCGTCCGGAAAAAGATCGTATTCCGGCCTCAACTCACTACACCGCGCCCTACTATTTCCGGGCCGCAGACCGCAATTATCGTTGGTCCGCCAGGCGAAGAAATCTATACAGACGAACTGGGTCGCGTGAAAATCCAGTTCCACTGGGATCGAAAAGGTGAACTCAACGACAAAAGCTCCTGCTGGGTCCGCGTCGCCCAAACCGGTGCCAGCGGCGGTTTCGGCAGCATGCAGATCCCCCGCGTAGGCGACGAGGGCGGTGTCGTTTTCCTCGACGGTAACCCGGACCGTCCACTCATCATGGGCAGCCTGTACAACAGCCAGAACACACCACCGTGGTCGCTGCCGGCCAACAAGACTCAGAGTGGTTTCCTGACGCGCTCTATGAAAGGGGATGGCGGTACGGCCAACTTCTTCCGCTTTGAAGACAAAGCGGGCGCCGAGCAGGTGATCGTGCACGCCGAGCGCAACATGGACACCGAGATCGAGCTTGATGAAAAGCACGATGTGGGTAACAACCGCGTCGTTACAGTCGGTGGTACACAGACAGAGGTCATTCAGAAAGACACTGTGATGAACGTGCAACAAGGGTCGTTGACGATCAAGGTCGACAACCAGTTCATTCAGGTCGAGGCGCTGCAGCACATTGTTCTCAAGGTAGGCGACAGCAGTATTACGCTGACCAAAGACGGAATCACGATCCAAGGCAAGGCGATCAATGTGCTTGGAGAAAACACTTTCGTTCAAGGCAAACGCGTCGATATCAACAAGTGAGAACGTAGTTCATGGTCAGAACGAGTATTTACGACCGTATCTCCGCGAAGCGTATTGCGCTTGAGGAAGCGGCTCGCAAGGCAGAGCAGGAAGCTCCAGTTGTTGAGGTTGTCCCAGAGCCTGAGCCCGAGCCTGTTGTTCCTTTGCGGGAGTTGCCGAGCAGTTTCAGTTTCGGCGGTTTTAATCTGGTGTTTCCGGAAGGGTTTCGGTTTCGTGACATTCAGACCACAGTTGAACACGAAGGCTCACAGGTCATGCTGTCCATCAAGCGCCGAGACGTTATGGACGGGCAGACGCTGGAGTCACTTTTCGGTGCCTCGATTCAAGCGTTTCGCGAGCGCGACCCGGAGCTACGGGTTATTCGTCGCCAAGACAGCAGTCTTGCTGGCAGCCCGGCCAAAACGCTGGATTTTTTCTTCAAAGTGGGCACTGCGGAACATCATGCTCGTCTTGTAGGCGCCGTTGTTCCTGTTGCAGAGCAGGGCGTTGAACAATGGCTGGAAGTCTCCTGCCTCGTCGATCCTGTGAACCCGCAACTCAGCTTGTGGCTGACCGATTTCGATCGCATGCTCGACGGCCTTGCTGCCCACTGATAACTCTTTGACTGATTACAGGAATTCTTTTCACATGGATTACGAGTTGCACGAGGGCAGTATTGCACTGCCAGAAGGTTTTGAAGATCGTACGGTGAACATGTTTGTGCTGGGCGCTACCATTCCGGCGCCGTTGAGCATCACTGTGTCGCGGGACACCTTGCTGCCCTCCGAGCTGCTTAAGACTTATGTAGATCGTCAGGTCAAAATGCTGGCCTCCAAGCTGCGCGGCTACACACTTCTGAGCAAGAAAGCCGTTTCGCTATCGACTGTGGCGCCTCTGGAAGGTATCCAGATCGACGCGTACTACATGACGGATGGCCGTCCCTTCTATCAGCGTCAGGCCGCATTTCTGATCGAACCTGAGCGCGCGATCATTTTTTCGACCACTTCTCAGACCGATTTCAGCCTCGACCAGACGCAAAGCTGGTCAGATCTGTTGGCGAGCTTTCAGCCGCGACGCTCGGAGAGCACCCCGACTGACGCTGGCGAACAGGAGTAACGCCCATGTACGAGGCCGCCCGGTTCGGTGACGAAATATCACACACCAGCGCCCTGGGAGGATTCCTGATCGGGGCTGCGCTCGGCATTGCGTTGATTGCGACCGTGGCCATCGCCACATTCACGTGCGGATTCGGTGTGGCGCTCCTGGCGGGGCTTGCAGCAGGCGTCGGAGGTAGCCTGCTCACCGCCGCAGGGGAGGCGATAGGGAGTATGTTTTCCTCCCCCTCTGGCACGATAACCACCGGCTCGCCCGACGTGTACATCAACAACCGCAAAGCGGCACACGTCGAGAAAAGCATCGCGGCCTGCGAAAAACACCCGGGCCCGGTCAAGATCGCCGAAGGCTCGACCAACGTCTTCATCAACGGGGTGGCGGCGGCGCGCAAGGAAGACAAGATCACCTGCGGCGGCAAGATCACCAGCGGTTCGAACAACGTATTCATCGGCGGCGGCACCTACCGTTACCTGCCGGTGGACGACGAGATTCCAGGCTGGCTGCGCACCACCGTTGACATCCTGATGGCTGTGGCCGGAGCCGCAGGCGGGATTGCCCAGTTGATCAAGGCCGGCACTCAGGCCGGCATGAAAGCCATCATGCCCTGCGCCCTGAAATTCACTGCGGGCTTCGTAGCAGGTGAAGTGGCCAGTCGTTACGTGGTCGAGCCGGTGGCACGCAGCGCAATCGGTGGATTGGCCGGTAATCCGGTCGACACCACCACCGGCCGCAAGCTCATCCCCGACGAAATCGACTTCAGCCTGCCGGGCCTGATGCCTATCGAGTGGTCGCGGTTCTATGCCAGCGACCTGACCGTCGACAGCGTGCTTGGCAAAGGCTGGGTCCTGCCGTGGGAACAGAGCCTGCGCAGGCATGGCCGCTTCGTCTACCTCACCGACAATCAGGGCCGCAGCGTTCCCTTTGTGGACGTACAGCCCGGTGAGCGTATCTACAACCCGCATGAGCAGGTCTATCTGGTCTGCACGCAGGGCGGCCATTACCTACTGCAGACACTGGACAACATCTTCTTCTACTTCGGTGAAGTCCCGAACACCAATACCACCGTCCCGCTGCAGCGCATCGAGAACGGATTGGGCCACTTCCTGCATTTCACCCGCACCGATGACGGCACACTGACCGACATCAGCGCCACGGGTGGCGTGCGCGTGCACCTGCATTACGAAGAAGGCTCGACGCGTCTGAACGCCGTCAAGCGCATCGTCGACAACCAGGCCGTCGAAACACTCGTCCAGTACCATTACGACGAGCACGGCCAGCTCAGCGAAGTGTTCAACCGTAACGGCGATTCAGTGCGCCGCTTCAGCTACACCGATGGCGTCATGACCCGGCACAGCAACGCACTGGGCCTGAGCTGTGAATACCGTTGGGAAACCATTGAAGGCCAGCCTCGGGTGGTCGAACACACCACCAGCGATGGCGAGCATTTCCGGTTCCGCTATGACCGTCAGGCCCGCACCACCTGGGTGACCGATGTGCTGGGGCGCGAGCTGGAAATCCACTACAACGCCGATCACCGCGTAACCTCGAGCCGGGATTATGGTGGCGAGCGCTTCACCATCGACCTGGATGACACCGGCAACATGACCGGTCTGACGCTGCCCGATGGCAACCAGCTGACCTTCGAGTACGACGAGTACGCCCGGCTGCTCAAGGAGACCGACCCGCTGGGCCGCAGCATCACCTACCGCTACCATCACCTGACCACACGGGTCACCCAGGTCGATTACCCCGACGGCAGCACCTGGCGCGCCCGCTACGACGACAAGGGCAACTTGGTCGCTGAACTCGATGCACTCGGCCACAAGACCGAATACCTCAACGGCGATGACGGCCTGCCGCACACCATCGTCGATCCGACGCTGAAGTCCAAATACCTGTGGTGGAACACACTGGCCCAGGTCGAACGCTTTCAGGACTGTTCGGGCAAGAACACCTATTACCAGTACGACGACCGCCACCACCTGGTCGCCGTCACCGACGCCCTCAACCAGAC
>NZ_MUIO01000167.1 GCF_002087235.1 Pseudomonas floridensis
CCATCACCTTCAGCGAAGCCGTCACCGGCTTCACCAACGCTGACCTGACGGTGGCCAATGGTACGTTGACCGCAGTCAGCAGCAGCGACGGCGGTATCACCTGGACGGCGACCCTGACGCCAACCAACAACTTCACCAGTTCGGTGAATCAGATCACCCTCAACCGGGCTGGCGTTCAAGATCTGGCTGGCAACGTGGGTACTGGCACCACAGCCTCGAACAACTACGCCATCGACACTGCTCGCCCGACGGCCTCCATCGTGGTGGCCGACACGGCACTGAGCATCGGTGAAACCTCGCTGGTGACCATCACCTTCAGCGAAGCCGTCAGCGGATTCACCAATGCGGACCTGACCGTCGTCAACGGCACGCTGAGCACCCTGACCACCAGCAATAACATTGTGTGGACCGCGATATTCACACCGACCAACAACATTACCGACTCGACCAACCTGATCACCCTGGCCAATACCGGTGTCAGCGATGCGGCAGGTAATGTGGGCTCGGGCACGAGCACGTCGAACAATTACGCGATCGACACTCAGCGCCCGACCGCCAGCCTGCTGTTCGCGGACGCCAGCCTCACAGCCGGTGAAACCTCACTGGTCACCATCACCTTCAGCGAAGCGGTCAGCGGTTTCACCAACGCCGACCTGAGCGTGCCTAACGGCACGTTGAGCAGCGTGACCAGCAGCGATGGCGGCATCACCTGGACAGCGGTCTATACACCGAACAGCAACGTCAACGACACCACCAACCTGATCACCCTGAATAACGCAGGCGTGGCCGACCTGGCGGGCAACATCGGGTCCGGCACCAGCAACTCGGGCAATTTCACGATCGACACCGTACGTCCGTCCGCCACTATCGTCATTGCTGACAGCGCGCTGTCCATTGGCGAAACCTCGCTGGTGACCATCACCTTCAGCGAAGC
>NZ_MUIO01000168.1 GCF_002087235.1 Pseudomonas floridensis
TGAGTGTCACTCCGCCACTGGCGTTCCACAGCACGGACAACTGCGACATGGACGCCACAGCGCGCTGGGTCAGAAAACGGCCGGTGCTTTCGTCCACCAGCATCCAGCGTCGGTCACCCGCCAACCCCAGGTCGTCGAACGACGCCCGTTGCAGGATTTCCGCCTTGCATGATTTCAGAGGAAAACGATAGAGAGAGCGCAGACGTAGCATGACCTGTTCCTTGGGTGGCTCGATAAGCTTTGACGAAAGCGGCAAAGCTTATACGAACAAGGAACCGGTGGCAGCCTCGATCAGATCGGGCTTCAGTTGCCGAGCATCAGCAGGCGCTCGCGCACCACTTCGACGAGCTTGTCGGGCTGAAACTTGGACAGGAAGTTGTCACAGCCGACCTTTTTGACCATCGATTCGTTGAAGCTGCCGGACAGCGAGGTGTGCAGCACGATGTACAGGGCGCGCAAGCGAGGATCGTTGCGGATTTCAGTGGTCAGCCGATAGCCATCCATCTCCGGC
>NZ_MUIO01000169.1 GCF_002087235.1 Pseudomonas floridensis
TCATCACCGGCTATGCCGAGAACGCGATCATCGGTAACGGTCATCTGGATCCTGGCATGTGGGTGCTGACCAAACCATTCACCATGGAAGCCTTCGCCAGTCGTATCTACGAAATGATCGAGCGCGAAGACTGATCGCGCTACCTTTTCAATCCCGGTCTTAACGCCTCGTCTACGTGCGCCCACTGTCATTGCGCAGGGCGGCGAAGGTTGCGCCGTTGAGAAAGACTATGAAACTTTGTCGCGCCAGCCTTTCGTCGTGCGCCCTGCTTTCTTGCGAATCTTTCTATCGCCATGTTCTCTCTCAACCCTTGATGGCGATGCTGTTCGCTGCGCTATTGATTCGTCTCTGGACGGTCGTTAGCTGATTTTGCCAGATCAAAAACACGCTTTACGCCTGAGAAAGGGGAGAAAACATGTTCCTTCACAATAAGCGTTTGCAGTACACGGTTCGCGTCTCGGAGCCCAATCCGGGGCTGGCCAATCTGTTGCTGGAACAATTTGGCGGCGCTCAGGGCGAGCTTGCCGCTGCAAGCCGCTATTTCACTCAAGCGTTGTCCGAAGAAGACCCGGGCCGCAAGGATCTGCTGTTCGACATCGCCACCGAGGAGCTCAGTCATCTGGAAGTGGTGGGCTCGATCATTGTCATGCTCAACAAAG
>NZ_MUIO01000017.1 GCF_002087235.1 Pseudomonas floridensis
TGTGCATGATGATGCGCGGCGTCGAGAAGCAGAATTCGGCCATGATCACCTCGGTCATGCTCGGCGAGTTCCGCGAAAATGCAGCGACGCGCAGTGAGTTTCTCAGCCTGATCAAGTGACGTTGAGCAGGCAGCCGGACGGCTTTGGCTCAGGGCTGCCGCTCCAATTCCCCTTTGCAAGAGGTTGTGATCGTGTTCATGAAAGCCCTCAGAGTCGGTCTCGGCCAACTCGTCATCGGCATCGACTTGCTCACCCGTCCGGGCAAGAAAAAGCGTGGTCCAGAGGCTCAGGCGGCGGTCGATCAGGCTGCCCGATCCCTGACGCTGTATCAGTTTCACGCCTGCCCGTTCTGCGTGAAAACCCGCCGCACCCTGCATCGGCTGAACGTCCCGGTCGCGTTGCGCGATGCCAAGAATAATGAGGCCGATCGCCAGGCCTTGCTCAGCGGGGGAGGCAGGATCAAAGTGCCCTGCCTGCGTATCGAGGAAGACGGCAAAACAGTCTGGATGTACGAATCCAGTGTCATCATCGACTATCTGGACAAGCGCTTCGGCGCTGTCTGAGCCGGATGCCCGCCCCTAGCGCGGGCAACCCTCGTGGCGGCAGGCAACGTACGCATTCAATTGCTTGACCCGGACTTTGGTCTGCTCGGCCAGGCACTGCGTCTGAAGCAACGGCCAGATCGACCCTGAATCCTCGCGCTTACCCACCTGGTACAAACAATCGGCATCACGCAGGGCGATCCACTTGCGCTGGGCGTCCTTGAGCGCCTGCTGCTTTGCGGGGGTTTTCAGCCAGTTCATCTGCGCGTTGTACTGCCTGTTCAGGTCGGCATCGAGTGCAGCGAGTTCTTTGGCGGCGCACTGATTCATGCTTGCCTGATTGGCATCGCAGTCCTCGGCCTGTGCCGAACAGCCGATGCCCAGCGCCATGAAGGCGGCCAGAAGGGTCATTGCGAAACGCATGGGATAGTCCTTTTTCTCGGTTTCAGTTGCAGCGTTTACTGGCCTGTTTGCGTTGTTTCAGGCAGCCCGAAGACGCGATCAATCCAGCATGCCCACGTACCCTGGCTGCTCCTTGACCCGGTCCAGCCATTTGCGGATGCCCGAATACGGTGCCAGATCAAACCCGCCCTGATGCGCCACGTGTGTGTAAGCGTATAGCGCGATGTCAGCGATGGAGAAACTGTCGCCGACCATGAAGGGCGTACGGTCCAGTTGCTGCTCCATCACTGCCAGGGCTCGGTAGCCGGACTTTTGCATGGCGCGGTATTCAGTCATGCGCTCGGCGGGCAGGCCCAGGTAGAACTGAATGAACCGGGCAACCGCCACCGATGGCTCATGGCTGTACTGCTCAAAGAATTGCCACTGCAGAACCTGGGTGCGCAGGCGCGGCTCGGTCGGCAGGTAGGCTGTGCCATCGGCCAGGAAGTTGAGAATCGCATTGGACTCCCACAGAAAAGTACCGTCCTCCAGCTCCAGAACCGGAATCTTGCCGTTGGGATTTTTCGCCAGAAATGCGGTTGTCTGGGTTTCGCCATTGAGAATATCCACCGGCACCCACTCATAGCGGGCGCCCAGCAGATTGAGCATCAGCT
Organism: Pseudomonas floridensis; assembly: GCF_002087235.1. Taxonomy (GTDB): domain Bacteria; phylum Pseudomonadota; class Gammaproteobacteria; order Pseudomonadales; family Pseudomonadaceae; genus Aquipseudomonas; species Aquipseudomonas floridensis. The sequence continues at coordinate 1,598 of NZ_MUIO01000017.1, forward strand.
TGACCTTGTAGCAATTGCCCGAGTTGTAATCACCGTAAACCTTGTACATTGCCCTGCCCCTTTTGCTGGAGTCCCTGCTGATCGGATCGATTCAGGCAGCCTTGAGATTCTGTGCCGCGCGCACGACAGATGCCAGTCGTTTCACACCTTCGTTCAAACGTGCGGGGTCGATATGACTGAAATTGAGTCGCAGATGCCCATGGTTCGCGTCCGGATCGGCAAAGAACGGCTCGCCCGGCATGAATGCCACATCCTGCGCCAGCGCGGCATCCAGCAACGTGCGGGTGTCCAGCGGCTGATGCAGGGTCAGCCAGAAGAACAGGCCGCCCTGAGGGCTGTTCCATTCGGCCAGTTCGCTGAAATGCTCCTGCAAGGCGATTTCGAAGGCGTCGCGTCGACTGCGATAGAACCCGCGCAAGTTCAGCAAGTGCTCGCGGTAACGGTCGGTGCCGATCCATTGCGAGGCCTGCCACTGCCCCAGGCGATTGGTGTGCAGGTCCGCCGACTGTTTCAGACGCAGCAGATGCGGAAACAGATCGGGGCTAGCGATCAGATAGCCCACCCTCAGGCCGGGCAGCAAGGTCTTGGAAATCGTCCCGGTGTAGATCCAGCTTGCGCGGGTAAGACGGCTGACAATGGGTTTGGCGCTGGCGCCGTCGAAACTCAGTTCTCGGTATGGCTCGTCCTCGATCAGGGTCACGCCGAACTCATCCAGCAATGCGGCGACTGCGTCCCGGCTGGCTTCGCTGTAACGCACCGCCGACGGATTCTGGAAGGTCGGAATCAGGTAGGCGAACGCAGGCGTGTGCTGCTCCAGACGCTGACGCATCGCGACCATATCCGGACCATCAGCGGCCAGAGGAACCGTGATGCAATCGGCACCGAACAGTTGAAATATCTGCAACGCCGCCAGGTAGGTCGGTGCTTCCAGAAGGATTTCAGTGCCCTTGTCGATGTACAGCTTTGCCGCCAGATCCAGCGTCTGCTGTGATCCGCTGACCACCAGAACCTGGCTGGCCTGGCACGGCACGCCCAAGGCTCTGGCCTCGGCCGCCAGCGCTTCGCGCAGCGCCGGTTCACCTTCGCTCATGCCGTATTGACCCAACGCCACGGGCATCTGCGTCCACTCTACGGTGGGCAGCATTGATTCGGCAGGCAGGCCACCGGCAAACGACATCACTTCCGGACGCTGCGCAGCGGCAAGGATCTCGCGGATCAGGGAGCTTTTCAGACGGGAAACGCGTTCGGAGAATGCCATGACGATTACCTGTAGCCGAGCCAAATGGAAATGAGTCAAACTTGTTGACTCAAATCACGACGCCCAACCCGGATACGTCAATATGCTTGACCTTAAAAACCCTGCCAATCAACAACGCGCCATGGAAGCGTTCTTCTTCGGTTATCAGGCATTCACCGCCAAGGCCGACGAGATGCTCGACAAACGGGGCTTCAGCCGCGTGCATCAACGCATTGTGTTTTTCATCGCCCGCTACCCTGGCCTGAGCGTAAAGGAATTGCTGACCGTACTCGGCGTCAGCAAGCAGGCGCTCAATGCGCCGCTGCGGCAATTGATTGCCATGGATCTGGTGCACAGCGCAGCGCCGCTGACCGATAAGCGCAAGCGGCTGCTGGGCCTGACCGATGAAGGCGTCAAGTTCGAACAGGCGCTGCGCCGTGAGCAGGTCAAACTGTTGCAGCGAGTGTTTGCCGACGCCGGCCAGGCGGCGGTCGATGGCTGGATGAACGTCAACGAAGCGCTCGGCCAGACCCTGCATGCCAGCGCCCGGCCAATCGAGTCCGACACCGACTGATCAGGCCGATTGCGCCACAGGCAACTGTTCCGGCGTTTGCGCATGTCGCTGTATCGCACGCCCTTGCGGCGATACGTATAGGCTGTGCGCCCTTTGCTACCTGCCGTTCAAGGAAAGACCTGCATGACCCCGCCCCTCAAGCTGCCGCTGCGTGCGCTGGCAGACTCGTCGCCGTCTGCCGTGGTGGCGGGCTTCATCGCCATGATGACCGGCTGCACCAGTTCACTGGTGTTGATGTTTCAGGCCGGACAGGCCGCCGGCCTGACCAACGTACAGATTTCGTCCTGGCTATGGGCATTGTTCATGGGCATGGCGGTGTGCAGCATCGGCCTTTCGCTGCGCTATCGTGCGCCGATCACAGTCGCCTGGTCCACGCCCGGCGCGGCGCTGTTGATCACCAGCCTGGGCGGCGTGACCTATCCGCAGGCCATCGGCGCGTTCATTACCTGCGCGGCGCTGGTGACAGCATGCGGCTTGACCGGCAGCTTCGAGCGCCTGGTCAAACGCCTCCCCGCCTCACTCGCGGCGGCGTTGCTGGCCGGGATTCTGTTCCGGATCGGCAGCGAGATCTTCATTGCCCTCCAGCACCGTACCAGTCTGGTGATTGGCATGTTTCTGACGTACCTGATCATCAAGCGCTTTTCACCGCGCTACTCGGTGCTGGGTGCCCTGCTGGTTGGCGTGGTTCTGTCAGGCCTGCTGGGCTGCTGAATTTCGACGGCCTGGCGCTTCAAGTGGCGATGCCGGTCTGGACAACGCCGGAGTTTTCCTTAGCGGCGACCATCAGCATCGGCCTTCCATTATTCGTCGTGGCCATGACGTCACAGAACATGCCGGGGATCGCGGTATTGCGCGCCGATGGCTACCACACGCCGGCTTCACCGCTGATATCGGTGACCGGCATCGCCTCGCTGCTGACTGCACCGTTCGGCTCACACGGCATCAATCTGGCTGCGATCAGCGCTGCCATCTGCACCGGCCCGCATGCGCATGAAGACCAGGCCAAGCGTTACACCGCCGCTATCTGGTGCGCAATCTTCTACGCGATTGCAGGTATTTTCGGCGCGACACTGGCGGCGCTTTTCAGCGCGTTCCCGAAGGAACTGGTGCTGTCGATTGCGGCGCTGGCGCTGTTCGGCTCGATCATCAACGGCCTGACCGTTGCCATGGCCAAACCCGGCGAACGCGAACCTGCATTGATCACGTTCATGGTGACCGCGTCAGGGCTTACGCTGTTTTCCATTGGCTCCGCCTTTTGGGGCATCGTAGCGGGCGTGCTGACGCTGCTGATTCTGAGCCCGCGCAAGGCGGACTGAGGAGTCTACGTAGTGTAAGTTTTTAACGCAGCGTCACCGAGCGCAGCCACTTATCGTAAAGAGCCTAACTGCGAGCGGCTGCGGCGACCAGCAGCGTACCGGCATCGGCGTCGAGAACCGCCTGGGTCCCCAGCGGCACAGCCTGATTGAGGTCGCCATGGCCCACGGGCAAACCGCCGAGGACCGGAATTCCCAACTGGCCGAGCCGTTCTGCCAGCACATGCGCGGGGCTGATCGTGCCACCGGTGTTGGCGGCGGGACTGACTTCGCCCAGCGCAATACCAGCCAGCCGTTCAAGCATCCCGCAGTTGCCCAGTTGGGTCAGCATGCGGTCGACCCGGTAAGCCGCCTCGGCTACTTCTTCGAGCAGCAGAATCGCACCGGTCAGATCGGGCATGAAAGGGGTACCTATCGAAGTGGTCAGGATGCACAGGTTGCCGCCGAGCAGCACGCCTTGCGCCTTTCCACCGGTTCGTACCCTGGCCGTGGGCGCAGCCGGATCCGATTCGAGCAGAACAGGCTCGGTGCTCATCAAGGCATGACGCATGCCGCTGGTAAACAGTCCTCCACGCTCAAGCTGAGTGGCGACCGGCCCATGAATGCTTGCCAGCCGTGCGTGACGCCAGACAGCGCAATGCAAGGCGGTGATATCTGAAAAGCCGGTGATCAGTTTCGGATCGCGGCGAACCGCATCCATGTCTACCTGCTGGACGATGCGTTGCATGCCATAGCCACCCCGGTTGCAGATCACTGCTCTGATTTCGGGATCGGCCAGCGCGGCATTCAGGTCGGCCAACCGCTCTTCGTCAGTGCCCGAATAGAATTCATACGCACCCGGCGCATGAGGAAACACACGCGGACGCAACCCCCAGCCCTTGAGGACCTCGACGGCCTTTTCAAGCTTGCGCGGGTCCACCGGCCCGGCCGGAGACACCAGTGCCACCGCGTCGCCTGCGCGCAGAACCTGAGGATGAAGGGTGTGCAAACTCGTCGATGACATGCCAGTGATCCGTACTTCAATGAACGGTCAATGTAGAGCACCGGCGCAGGTGACTCAAGTCGCGACACCCTTGGGCGAGCCGACCTGGACGAATCAGTTTGAACGCAGCGGCCGGTCCGGACTCCCATCAACCATATGGATCGGACGGCATTCGCTCTACACGCGCTGCTTGCCTGAACATCCTTCCAAGGCTTGAATCACTTTTTGACTTCTATCAGGAGGCCCTGCCATGACCGATTTATCCAATCGCCAATTCCTGCTCGCCAAACGCCCGTCCGGCGCGGTGCGCCGTGATGACTTCACTTATCAGGAAGTGCCGGTTCCTGCATTGGCTGACGGCCAGATTCTGCTCAGAAACAAATACCTGTCGCTGGACCCCGCCATGCGCGGCTGGATGAATGAAGGCAAGTCCTACATCCCGCCGGTGCAGCTTGGCGAGGTCATGCGCGCATTGGGCGTCGGGGAAGTGCTGGAATCGAAGAACCCGAAATTCAGCAAGGGCGATCATGTGCAAGGCGCCATTGGCGTTCAGGACTATTTTGTCGGCGAGCCCAAAGGCTTCTATAAAGTCGATACGAACCTGGCCCCGCTGCCGCTTTATCTGTCGGCATTGGGCATGACAGGCATGACCGCCTACTTTGCGCTACTGGATGTCGGCCAGCCGAAAAGCGGCGACACGGTAGTGATTTCCGGTGCAGCCGGTGCAGTAGGCAGCATCGCCGGCCAGATTGCCAAGATCAAGGGCTGCCGCGTCGTCGGCATCGCCGGCGGCAAGGAAAAATGCAGCCTGCTGACCGAAGAGCTTGGGTTTGACGCCGCCATCGACTACAAGGCCGAGGACGACATTCACAAGGCATTGAAGCGTGAATGTCCCGATGGCGTGAACGTGTATTTCGACAACGTGGGCGGCGATATCCTCGACGCCGTGCTCAGCCAGTTGGCTGTCGGCGCACGAGTGGTGATCTGCGGTGCGATCAGCCAGTACAACGCGACCACGGCGGTCAAGGGTCCGGCCAACTATCTGTCACTGCTGGTCAACCGTGCACGCATGGAAGGCTTCGTGGTTCTGGACCACGCCGCTCGCTTCGGCGAAGCCGGTCAGGAACTGGCGGGCTGGGTCAAGGAAGGCAAGATCAAGAGCAAAGAACATATCGAGGAAGGCCTTGAAACCTTCCCTGAAACCCTGCTCAAGCTGTTCAGCGGAGAGAACTTCGGCAAGCTGATGCTGAAAGTCGACTGATCAGGCTGATCCGATCTGGTCGTGCCCATGCTCGGCATGGGCACGCAAAGCTCAGCTCAATCCTGCGCCGGAACCGGTTTACGCCAGTTCGGCAACCACTGCCGCCAGCGCCTTGGCAGGATCGGCGGCCTGACTGATCGGACGGCCGATCACGAGGTAATCGGAGCCTGCATCCAGCGCCTGACGCGGCGTGAGGATGCGGCGTTGATCATCCTGCGCACTGCCCGCCGGGCGAATGCCGGGTGTGACCAGTTGCAGGGTCGGGTGTGCGGCCTTCAGCGCCTGCGCCTCGAGTGCCGAGCACACCAGACCGTCCATACCGGCCTTATCCGCCAGTGCTGCCAGACGCAGCACTTGTACCTGCGGATCGATGTCCAGGCCGATTCCTGCCAGATCCTCACGTTCCATGCTGGTCAGCACGGTGACGCCGATCAACAGCGGCTTTGGACCACTGCGCTGTTCCAGAACGTCGCGACACGCCGCCATCATCCGCAAACCGCCCGAGCAATGAACGTTGACCATCCATACGCCCATCTCCGCCGCGGCCTTGACCGCCATGGCGGTGGTATTAGGGATATCGTGGAATTTGAGATCCAGGAATACCTCGAAACCCTTGTCGCGCAGGGTCTCGACGATGTCCGATGCGCAACTGGTGAACAGCTCTTTGCCAACCTTGACCCGACACAGCTTGGGGTCGAGCTGATCGGCCAGGCGCAGGGCGGCTTCTCGAGTCGGAAAATCCAGGGCGACGATGACTGGGGTCTGGCAGGCGGACATGAGCGGGTTCTCAGGTAAGTCGAAATCGGCGCGCATTGTAGCCGAAGCTGTCAACGGACGGGACCCGTAGATCGGTATTTGCCGCGTTTTCAGGCGCTTTGTGCCGGGTTTTCAGGCGCGCAAAGTCACCTCGACAGCCTGCACTTGCAGCGAACACCGGGACGCCTGCGCGCACCAATTCCGCACAGTGAAGTGAATCGTTTCACTCATCCGTTCTGCAAACGACCTCTTTTGAAGCAATACGACGGTCCGGCGTGCACTGGCACGGCCTCTGCAAGTCTCTGAAACAAGATATTTCAAGACCTTCGAACTTCAGGGAGACGACGATGAGCACTCAACTCAAGCCGACGCTGGGCACACTGCATTTATGGGGGATCGCGGTCGGACTGGTAATCTCCGGCGAATATTTCGGCTGGAGCTACGGTTGGGGCGTGGCAGGCACGCTGGGTTTTCTGGTAACAGCGCTGATGGTCGCGACCATGTACACCTGCTTCATCTTCAGTTTCACCGAACTGACCACCGCCATCCCTCACGCGGGCGGTCCTTTTGCCTATAGTCGCCGTGCGTTTGGCGAAAAAGGCGGACTGGTTGCAGGCCTGGCGACACTGATCGAGTTCGTGTTCGCGCCACCGGCCATTGCGCTGGCAATCGGCGCCTACCTGAACGTCCAGTACCCCGGACTTGACCCCAAGCATGCCGCTGTGGGTGCTTATATCGTGTTCATGGCGCTCAATATCATGGGCGTGAAACTGGCGGCCACGTTCGAACTGGTGGTGTGCATCCTTGCAGTCGCCGAGTTGCTGGTGTTCATGGGCGTTGTCGCGCCGGCGTTCAGCTTCAGCAATTTCGCCCTCAACGGCTGGGCGGGCTCACAGACTTTCGGCCCCGAGGCCATCGCCGGCATGTTCGCCGCCATTCCGTTCGCCATCTGGTTCTTTCTGGCGATCGAAGGTGCAGCCATGGCCGCCGAAGAGGCGAAAGATCCGAAACGCACCATTCCCAAAGCCTACATCAGCGGCATCCTGACCCTGGTGACTCTGGCACTCGGCGTGATGCTGTTCGCGGGCGGCGTGGGCGACTGGCGCACCCTGGCCAATATCAATGACCCGCTGCCGCAAGCGATGAAAGCAGTGGTCGGCGACAGTTCCGGCTGGCTGCACATGCTGGTCTGGATCGGCCTGTTCGGTCTGGTCGCCAGCTTCCACGGGATCATCCTCGGTTACTCGCGGCAGTTCTTTGCCCTGGCGCGAGCCGGTTATCTGCCTGCTTCGCTGGCGAAACTGTCGCGCTTCCAGACGCCGCACCGGGCAATCATCGCCGGTGGCCTGATCGGTATTGCCGCCATCTACAGCGACGGGCTGATCAACCTGGGCGGCATGACCCTGACTGCTGCGATGATCACCATGGCCGTGTTCGGTGCCATCGTCATGTACATCATGAGCATGCTCAGCCTGTTCAAGCTGCGCAAGGCCGAGCCCTTGCTGGAGCGGTCGTTCCGCGCGCCCGGTTATCCGGTCGTTCCCGGCATTGCCCTGGCGCTGGCGGTGGTGTGCCTGGTCGCCATGGCCTGGTTCAACATGCTGATCGGCCTGATCTTCCTCGGCCTGATGGCAATCGGTTTCATCTACTTCAGCCTGACCGCCAAATCGCGTGCCGACGCCCCTGCGGATGCCATGCTGACCGGCGTCTGACCCCACCGGCTCGCACTACCTCGAGGCCGCGCACGATTGAATCGTGCGCGGCCTCTGCATGACGCATACACTTGAACCATTGAACAGCGCCGCTGCTCAAACCGGTATCACAAGAAGGAGTGCGTTATGCCCTGGTATGCCTGGTTAATCCTACTCGTTGCAATCGGCTCGATCGCAGGCGGCCTGATGATGCTGCGCGACACCGCCAAGAAAGTGCCGCTGACCGAAGAACAACTCAAGCGTGTCCATGAACGCAATGCCGAAATGGATGCCAAGGAAGCGAAAGACCGCTGAACCTCAAGAATGGCGGCGGGCCTGCAAGCCTGTCGCCGCGCCTGTCATTGGACTGCCGCCCCCGCCTGCACCGGCAGCACCTTGATGTTCAATGGCTGGAAAATCGTGTCCAGCGTTCCCTCTTCGCGCAGTTTCCGCAGCAGCAGACTGAACTGCGCACCGTCTATGGCCCCATTTGGCCGCATCAGCGCGTATTGCCGGTAGATCTGATCCACGCGCTCCGACACAAGCAGTTGCGACGCTTCGTCTTTATTGCGTGACATGAAATCGATCAGGTAGGAGCGGGTGACAGGCGCGATATCGGCTCGATCACGCAGCACCATCAACAGATTGCTGTCGTGGGAATAGGTGGATGTGACGTTGAAATGTTCGGCCAGGTACTTCTGATCGGCATTGAAATTGGCGAAACCGTAGTGATACCCGCTGAAAATCGCCAGACGCTTGCCATGCAGGTCATTGAAATAGTCCTGCTGACGGCCTTCGGCGCGGCGCGCCACGTAGACCTCGGCATCTTCGAGCCCCATGTCCACGGTCTGGTGCGCAATGTCTTTCCAGCCCCATTCGGGGTTTTCAAAGATCGCCACATCGAAACGCCCTTCGGAAAAATCGCGAAACCTGCGCGGCACCGAGGTGGGCACCATGACGAATCGATAGTCGTCCTGCTCGGCATTCAACGCGGAAACCAGCTTGGGCAGCAGACCGGTATCCTCACCTTTTTCCGGCCGCACCATGTAAGGCGGAAAATGCACGGCCGCCACCCGTACGATCTGAATGGCGAATGCCTGCGACCCCGAAAACAGCGAGGCGACCAGAAGCGTTCCGAGCGCCGCCCTGCGCGCCAGCACATCGATTATCACTGCATGTTTTTTCATAAAAACGACATCGATTAAAACCCTACACGCTATGCGGTTTCGGCGTTTTAAACAACTCCCGCAATAAGTGAACAACCATCGATTCAGCGATCGGTTTCACGCGACGTTCCGGCCCCGCACGAACGAGGCACCAATGGCCGATTCGACGGTCGATACAAGGGCTGGAAACCTGAGCACGCGCCCACGCGATTACTGGCTGACAAGACCGCCGGGCATAGCTGCCCGGAAATGGCTACGCTCAACGCAATGCATACTGACGGGAGCTTGATAATGCCGCATTGGCTGGTGATTGATCTGGAGGCCACTACTGAAGAAGGCGGATGGCCAGTCGCAGAAATGGAAGTCATTGAGATAGGCGCGACGCTGGTCAATCAGGATGGGCGGGAGCTGGATCACTTCGAGCGGTTCGTCCGTCCCGTGCGCAGGCCGCTGCTGACCCATTTCTGCCGTGAGCTGACCCATATCAGTCAAAGCAATATCGACAGCGCCGCACCGTTCCCCACGGTATGGCCATTGTTCGAGCGCTGGTTGAGCCATCATCGGGCCAGAGTGGTGGGCTGGGCGAGCTGGGGCGATTACGATCGCAAGCAACTGGAAGAGCAATGGCGCCAGCACCAGATGACCAGCGCCCTGTCCGACATGCCCTACGTCAACCTCAAGCAACGCTTTGCACAGGCTCGGCAACTGCAACGCCCGGTCGGCCTCAATAGCGCGCTGCAACTGGCCGGCATGCAGTTCACCGGTCAGCAACATCGCGCGCTGGTCGACGCCCGTAACACGGCAAGGCTCCTGCCGCTGATACTGCCCAACTGAACGCGGTGATTACGGGTGACGGGATTTCCCGCGTTGGGCATACTGGCGAGTCCCTTTTTAACCCCTTCGTAAGGAATCGCCCATGTTCAAGGTTAATGAGTATTTCGACGGCACCGTTAAGTCCATCGCGTTCAGCCAGGCTGAAGGTCAGGCAACCATCGGCGTGATGGCTGCGGGCGAATACGAGTTCGGAACCGCGCAGCGGGAAATCATGCACGTGATTTCGGGGGAACTGAGCGTGAAGCTTCCGGACAGCAGCGACTGGGAAACCTTCACCACCGGCAGCCAGTTCAACGTCCCCGCCAACAGCAAATTCCAGCTCAAGGTCAGCGTCGATACCGCTTACCTGTGCGAATACCGCTGATCGCCTCACGTGGGAGGGGCTTTCCTCCCACTGCCTCGTATCAATGAGGTGACAGCCCTACCCCGCCTCATCCATGCCGACATTGAACTGCAACGCTGCCAGCCTTGCATACAGTGGATTGTTGGCGATCAGTTGCTTGTGCGTCCCTATGGCCACCAGCCGGCCTTTTTCCATCACAGCGATATGATCGGCGTTCTGCACCGTGGCCAATCGGTGAGCGATCACCAGTGTGGTGCGGCCTTGCATGAGGCTGGGCAGCGCTTGCTGAACGAGATGTTCACTCTGTGCATCCAGCGCGCTGGTGGCCTCGTCCAGTAGAAGAATGGGCGCATCGACCAGCAACGCTCTGGCGATGGCCAGTCGCTGACGTTGCCCGCCCGACAGCCCCGTTCCGCCGTCGCCCAGATGCGTCCGGTAACCATCGCTCATCTCCAGAATGAACTCATGCGCGTGGGCGATACGCGCCGCGGCCTCGACCTGTGCGGAAGTCGCGCTGGCGTTGCCATAGCGGATGTTGTCCTCGACGCTGCCAAAGAACAGGGCAGGCGACTGCGAGACAAAGGCGAAGCAGCGTCGCAGATCAGTTGGGTCCAGCTCGGTGATCGGCACGCCTTCCAGCAGAATCCGGCCTTGGCCAGGGTCATAGAAACGCAGCAACAGATCGAAAAGTGTTGATTTACCCGCTCCGGAGGGGCCGACGATAGCCAGAGTTTCACCCGCTTCGACGGTCAGGGTCAGGTTATCGACCGCGTTACGCTGCGGGCGTGCCGGGTAGGCAAAGCTGACGTTCTCCAGCGCCAGCCGACCGGTCACGCGCTGCGGCAGGCGTTGTACAGCTGTGATCGGCGCGGTGATTTCACTGCGGGCCTTAAGCAACTCGCTGATTCGCTCGGCAGCCCCGGCTGCACGCTGCAGCTCGCCGATCACCTCGCTCAGGGTGCCGATGGCCATGCCGACCACCAGCGCATAGAACACGAAGGCTGCCAGCTCGCCGCTGGAAATGCGCCCGCTGATCACGTCCATCCCACCCACCCAGAGCATGACGGCAACCGCGCCCAGCACCAGTACGATCACCACCGTCACCAGCCAGGAGCGCTGCAGAATCCGCTTGCGGGCCGTGTCGAAGGCCTGCTCGGCAGTGTGCGAAAAGCGCTGTTTGTCCTGTTGCTGATGGTTATAGGCCTGAACGGTTTTGATCTGCCCCAGCGCTTCAGCCACGTAGCTGCCGACATCGGCCACCCGGTCCTGACTTTCGCGGGACAGGCTGCGCACCCTTCGGCCAAACATCAGAATAGGCGCGATGATCAACGGCAGTGCGACGACCACGATACTGGTCAGCTTGGGGTTGGTCACGAACAGCAGGACGACGCCACCCACCACCATTAGCGCATTGCGCAGGAACATCGATAGCGAAGAGCCGATCACCGATTGCAGCAAGGTGGTATCGGCGGTCAGTCGGGACTGGATTTCCGAACTGCGATTATTTTCGTAGAAACCCGGATGCAGCTCGATCAGGTGATCGAAAACTTTCTTGCGCAGATCGGCCACCACCCGTTCGCCGATCCAGGACACCAGATAGAAGCGCGTGAAGGTGCCAACCGCCAGGCACACCGTCAGCAGCATGAACAGACCGATGGACCGCTCCAGCAACTCCGGTGATCGGGTCATGAACCCTTGATCGACCATCAGTTTGATACCCTGCCCCATGGACAAGGTCACGCCTGCCGTGACGATCAATGCCAGCAAGGCGCCAAGCGCCTGCCAGCGATAGGGAGCGATGAGACCCACGGCCAGACGAACGGCCTGACGCTGACGACGGGGAACCACTGAAATCATGAAAACCGAACCTGCTGTACGTCTGGATTGACTGAACCGCCAGCCTACACCTCTCACTCGATTGAAACTGCGCCAGGACGCTATCAATTACGCTGAACTTGAGCGGCGCTTGGAGGGTCATGTGGTATGCCTGCTTTACAACGACGCTATAAAAGATCGATCTAAGCAAGTGCTGGCAGAATCGCATTATTTCTGTTGGACTGGAAATGGCGTTTGAACGGCGGTCCGGTGTCATCGGACGGTCATCAAGCGTCGCTAATTTTAACGTGCAAACCTGATGAAAGGAGAAACACCATGAGCCTGCAAGAACGCAGCGGTAACGAAGTCACTATCGTTCGAGCGACCCCGAATCTGCCTGTTGGCGGTGCGATTCTCGACCAGGATGGGCGCGAAGTAGTGATCACTGAAGAAATGGTTCAGGCGGCCTGCCAGGCGTGTGACAAGCTTTGGGTCAAGCCCGAAAAACAAAACTGAGCCGTACAGAATGCTTTAAAACCCGACCCTGATGTCGGGTTTTTTCTGCCTGTTTGTTCTTGCTTGTCCGCTTAGTCTACCGATCCAGCCTGGGCCAACACCGCCCCCAGTGCGTGAACCATTCGCACCAGCCGTTCCGACCCGCCGTGCAGCCTCACCTGCAACCCTTCAATCTCGCGACGCGGCGGATAATGCTTGCGCAAAGCGTCGAAGGCCAGCCGCTGACTCGCAGTGTCTCCTACCAGACTGCGCCGGAAATCGGCATCGTCCCGACGCGGGTCGTACACACCCCGGCACAGCATGTTCAATGCCCAGACAGGATCGGTCTGACCATCCAGCGTGACCTGAGCAAGCCAGGGTGCAGGCAGCAGGTCTGCGAGCTGAATGGACGCCTGCTGGCCCAGAAATGCGCACAGCGCCTGATAGATCTGCGCGGTGCCGCGTTGCCTGCCGTCCAGGCTGTAACCGGCGATGTGCGGCGTGGCAATCACGCACAGATCGGCGAGCGGCACGTTGACTTGCGGCTCCCCTTCCCAGACATCGAGCACCGCTTGCAGGTCTTCGCGGTCGAGCAATACGTCGTGCAGCGCTGCATTGTCGACCACGGCGCCCCGGCTGGCATTGATCAGCCAGGTGCCTTGTCTGAGCTGACGCAAATGTGACGCGTCGAACAGATGCCAGGTCGGCTGCTCCCCCGTCCTGGTCAGCGGTGTGTGCAGGCTGATTACGTCGCAGCGCTGAATGATCTCATCGGGCGAGACGAAGTCACCGCCTTCGGCTGCCTGACGTGGCGGATCGCAAACCAGTACGTTCCAGCCAAGCCCCTTCAAGACACTGACCAGCCGCCCGCCTACCTGACCGGCTCCTACAACACCATATGTACGCTGAGCGAGGTCCGCCCCTTCGATTTCTGCCAGCGTGAGCAGGCTGCCCAACACATAGTCGACGACGCCTCGCGCATTGCAACCTGGTGCGCTGGACCACTGGATGCCGGCTTGCAGAAGATACGCCAGGTCCAGGTGATCGGTGCCGATGGTGCAGGTTCCGACGAACCGTACCGGACTGCCTTCCAGCAGTTCCCGGGTGACCGGCGTGACGGAGCGCACCAGCAGGATATCGGCGTCCGCTACGGCGGCGCGGTCAATGGAGCGCCCCGGCAGGCGACGGATATCGCCAAGATGGGCGAAAAAGGCATCGAGCAGGGGAATGTTTTCGTCGGCGACAATGCGCATGAAGGTCTCTCTGTGAACGGACAGTGACCCGTCCGCAGCACGAACAGGGAGGGTTTGAGCGGCAGACGGTCAGTCCTGCTTCTTGCGGATCCAGTACAGGAACGTGCCGTCGCCGGCCTGCTGCTCAATCAGCTCGTGACCGAGAAACACGCAGAACTTGGGAATGTCGCGACTGGTCGACGGGTCGGTCGCAATCACCTTGAGCAGACCGCCCGCAGGCAGGTCGCGCACTTTCTGATGCAGCATCATCACCGGCTCAGGGCAGAATAGTCCGCTGGCATCCAGCACGGCGTCAACGGTGAGGCTTTCGATGGATTCAGACATGGGGCGCTCCAGAAACGGGTGGACATTGTCACCTAATTCACCGGCTCAGGCCAACGCGAGGCACGAACCCCTCAGCCCTTGCGCGGTCTTGATGGCCTGGCGAGATCGAGACGACGCAGATGACAGGTCACTTCTTCTCGGTCGTGATAAAGCTGCTTGCAGCCAATGGAAACCTTGATGCCGCGGGCCTTGAAGCCTTCTTCGATGCGTTCGAGCAGACGTCGTACTTCAGCGTAACGCTGTTTCATCGGCAACTTGAGATTGACCACCGCTTCGCGGCACAGCCCCTCGCCCAGCCAGGTTTCCAGCAGCGCAGCGTTGCGCGCGGGCTTCTCGACGATGTCACACACCATCCAGTCGACCGGCTGGCGAGGCTTGTAGGTAAAGCCATCTGCCATCAGGTGTTGCACCAGTCCGGTGTCCATCAGGCTTTCGGCCATCGGACCATTGTCGATGGCGGTAACCAGCATGCCGCGTCGCACCAGTTGATAGGTCCAGCCGCCCGGTGCGGCGCCCAGGTCTACGCCGGTCATGTCGCCGGACAGACGCTCTTCCCACTGATCCCTGGGAATGAAGTGGTGCCAGGCTTCTTCCAGCTTCAAGGTTGAACGGCTGGGTGCCTCGCGCGGGAACTTCAAGCGTGGAATCCCCATCGGCCACATTGCCGAATTGCCTGCGTCAGCCAGTCCGAGAAACACTTCACGGCCGCTCTTGAAGGTCAGCAACAGGCGCGGCCTGCTCGGGTCTTCGACCAGCTTGCCCGCTTGAGTCAGGGCCTTGCGCAGCGGCACCTCGAACTTCTTGCAGAAATTCGACAACTCCTTGCCATCATTGGTATCGACGACTTCCAGCCACAGGCTCCCGCACACCGGAAAGTCCGTCATCCGGGCGAGAATTACACTGATGCGGTCGGTTTCCGGCAGATCGAGAAACACGCCACGCGCCCATTGCCGGGGAAAGATGAGCTGATCGAAACGCTGGCCATTCATCAAACGCTCGGCACCGTCGGGCTCGCTGCAGATGAACTCCGCGCACGCCGTATCGGGGCGGGCCCTGGCGTATCCGGCAACGTTCAGACGCGCAGCATGGTCAGCGACTTCCGAGCAAACCTCGCTTTCGAAACCGGGCCGGCAATGCATAAACAGCGTATTCATGGTGACTCCTGGGGCAACGAACACTCGGGCGTAACCCGGCGGACTTCAAAGCCGCGCATGATAACGGAATCAGGAACCACTGGCGCGGCCTGGCAGTCCACTAAGCTTGAAGCCACACGCGGCGTCCACGACCTGATGCACCCGGACCCCGCCATTTGTCGCTCACAGCACATTCTACAAGGAGTCGTTCATGCCCTCCCTCGATAGCCTGAAAAGCCTGAAAACACTCGAGATCGATAACAAGACCTATCATTATTTCAGCCTGCCTGACGCGGCCCGTTCATTGGGCGATCTGAACAGGCTGCCCATGTCGCTCAAAGTGCTGCTGGAAAACCTGCTGCGCTGGGAAGACGACAAAACCGTGACCGGCAACGACCTGAAGGCAATTGCCGACTGGTTGAAGGATCGCCGCTCCGATCGCGAGATTCAGTACCGCCCTGCCCGCGTCCTGATGCAGGATTTCACTGGCGTGCCTGCCGTGGTCGATCTGGCTGCCATGCGTGCCGCCGTGGCCAAGGCCGGTGGCGATCCGCAGCGCATCAACCCGTTGTCACCGGTCGATCTGGTGATAGACCATTCGGTGATGGTCGACAAGTTCGGCGACTCGCAAGCCTTCGAGCAGAACGTCGACATTGAAATGCAGCGCAACGGCGAGCGCTACGCGTTCCTGCGCTGGGGCCAGAGTGCCTTCGATAATTTCAGCGTCGTGCCGCCCGGCACCGGCATCTGCCACCAGGTGAACCTGGAATACCTTGGTCGCACGGTCTGGACCAAGGAAGAAGACGGTCGCACTTACGCGTTTCCAGACACCCTGGTCGGCACCGACTCGCACACCACCATGATCAACGGCTTGGGTGTACTGGGCTGGGGTGTGGGCGGTATCGAAGCGGAAGCGGCCATGCTCGGCCAGCCGGTGTCGATGCTGATTCCCGAAGTCATCGGTTTCAAATTGACCGGCAAGCTGAAGGAAGGCATCACGGCCACTGACCTGGTACTGACCGTAACCCAGATGCTGCGCAAGAAAGGTGTCGTGGGCAAGTTCGTCGAATTCTATGGCGACGGCCTGGCCGACTTGCCCTTGGCCGACCGTGCCACCATCGCCAACATGGCACCGGAATACGGCGCCACCTGCGGTTTCTTCCCGGTCGATGAGGTGACGCTGGATTACCTGCGCCTTTCCGGTCGTCCGGATGAAACCGTGAAACTAGTCGAAGCCTATTGCAAGGCGCAGGGTCTGTGGCGCGTTGCGGGCCAGGAACCGGTGTTCACCGACAGCCTGGAGCTGGACATGGGCACCGTGGAAGCCAGCCTCGCCGGGCCGAAGCGCCCACAGGACCGGGTCGCGCTGCCCAATGTCTCCCAAGCGTTCAGCGACTTTCTCGGTTTGCAGGTCAAGCCCGCCAGAACCGAAGAAGGCCGTCTGGAAAGCGAAGGCGGCGGCGGTGTTGCTGTGGGCAACGACGCGCAAGTCAGTGGCGCAGTGGCTTATGAGCACAATGGCCAGACCCATCACCTGAAAGATGGCGCCGTGGTGATCGCGGCGATCACCTCCTGCACCAACACCTCCAACCCCAGCGTCATGATGGCGGCCGGGCTGGTGGCGAAAAAAGCCGTTGAAAAGGGCCTGCAACGCAAGCCGTGGGTCAAAAGCTCACTGGCACCCGGCTCCAAGGTCGTGACCGACTATTACAAGGCGGCAGGCCTGACTCAGTATCTGGACGCACTGGGCTTCGACTTGGTGGGTTATGGCTGCACCACCTGCATCGGTAACTCCGGGCCGCTGCTCGAACCGATCGAAAAAGCCATCCAGCAATCGGACCTGACGGTCGCATCCGTGTTGTCGGGCAACCGCAACTTCGAAGGCCGTGTGCATCCGCTGGTCAAGACCAACTGGCTGGCCTCGCCGCCGCTGGTAGTGGCCTATGCGCTGGCAGGCTCGGTACGCATCGACATCAGCAGTGAGCCGCTCGGCGAAGGTAGCGACGGCAAGCCGGTCTACCTGCGCGACATCTGGCCGAGCCAGAAAGAGATTGCCGAAGCCGTGGAAAGCGTCAACACCAGCATGTTCCACAAGGAATATGCCGAGGTGTTCGCCGGTGACGAACAGTGGCAATCGATCGAAGTGCCACAAGCTGCGACCTACGTCTGGCAGGACGATTCGACCTACATCCAGCATCCACCGTTTTTCGAAGACATCGGCGGTCCGCTGCCGCAAATCAAGGATGTCGAGAACGCTCGCATTCTGGCACTGCTGGGCGACTCGGTGACCACCGACCACATCTCCCCCGCCGGCAACATCAAGGCGGACAGCCCTGCAGGTCGTTACCTGAAGGAAAAAGGCGTCGACTATCAGGACTTCAACTCCTACGGCTCACGTCGCGGCAACCATGAAGTCATGATGCGCGGCACGTTCGCCAACATCCGGATCCGCAACGAGATGCTCGGCGGTGAAGAAGGCGGCAACACGCTGCATGTCCCTTCCGGCCAGAAGCTGGCGATCTATGATGCGGCCATGCGTTACCAGCAGGAAGGCACGCCGCTGGTGATCATTGCCGGGCAAGAGTATGGCACCGGCTCCAGCCGTGACTGGGCGGCCAAGGGCACCAACCTGCTGGGTGTCAAGGCGGTGATTGCCGAGAGCTTCGAGCGCATTCACCGCTCCAACCTGGTTGGCATGGGTGTGCTGCCCTTGCAGTTCAAGAACGGGCAGACCCGCAAGAGCCTGAACCTGACCGGCAAGGAGACACTGACGATCACCGGCTTGACCGATGCGGATATTCGTCCGGGCATGGGGCTTCAATTGCACATCACCCGCGAAGACGGCAGCCAGGAAACGGTCGATGTGCTGTGCCGAATCGACACGCTCAATGAAGTCGAATACTTCAAGTCCGGCGGCATTCTGCACTACGTGCTGCGGCAGCTGATCGCGTCCTGATCACTGCGCAGGCACCTGGAACGTGCCAGGTGCCTGCGCAGTTTGTCATAGGCAATCCCTTACCCTGAGAACGCAGTAGAATCCCCCCGATTTCATTCCTCAGGGTTCTTCCTATGGCCCCACGGCACTGGCTGGTTTTAAGTCTTCTGAGCATCGGCTACGGCCTGGCGCTTTCATATGGCAGTCTCACCCTCCCGGCGGCACTGGGCTTGAGCTTGCTGATCATCGCTGGTGTGTGCGTCCAGCGCGCTCGTCCTCGCTACGTTCGCGTGATTGGTCATGGGGTGTTCATCCTGACGGGCCTGGCGCTGGCTGTAAGTCTGATGCCTGGTTTCAATAACGCGGTCGTCATCGATGCCATACGGTTTACGCCCGACGCAGCGCCTTTCACGATGGACCTGAACCTGGACAAGCCTCTGATTGGCTTCTGGCTGCTGCTGGCCTGCCCCTGGATTCTGGTCAGCACAGGCATTGCCCATTCACTTAAAGTCGGCGCTCTCGCTATGGTGGTCACATCGGCCTTCTGCATGACGGCAGCCGTTCTGATGGGCATCACGGGCTGGACGCCAAAGTGGCCTGCGCAGAGCACGATCTGGTGGGTGAATAACCTGCTCCTAGTGACCCTGACCGAAGAACTGTTCTTCCGCGCCTATCTTCAAGGCGGTCTGCAACGATGGTTCGGTTCCGCAAGGTTCGCGAGCCCTCTGGCGATTGTCATCACGGCCTGCCTGTTCGGGCTTTCCCATTTGGGTGCCGGATGGGAGTGGGTACTGCTCGCGGGCATGGCAGGTATCGGTTACGGCATGGCCTGGCGCTTCGGTGGTCTTTCGGCTGCGGTCATCAGCCACTTTGGGCTGAATCTGGTGCATTTCGGGCTGTTTACCTATCCCATGCTGGACCGGTAGCTGCATCGATCAATCAGACGCCGTCGAGACTATTCAATTTTTGGGGACCTCGGTCGATAACACGCGAAAGTCTTATCGATCGAAGGACCGAAATCCCATGCGCAATAATCAGCCCATCACTCAACGTGAACGGACTTTTCCTGCCGAACAACGCCTGATATCCACCACCGATACCCGTGGCACCATCACCTACTGCAACGACGCCTTCGTGGATATCAGCGGCTACAGCCAGGAAGAACTCATCGGCGCTGCGCACAACACCGTGCGTCACCCTGATGTTCCGCCCGCGGTCTTCGAACACATGTGGACGACGCTGAAGTCCGGCCAGCCGTGGATGGGCATCGTCAAGAACCGCTGCAAGAATGGCGATCACTACTGGGTCAACGCCTACGTCACGCCAATGCTGGAAAACCGGCAAGTGGTGGGTTTCGAGTCCGTGCGTGTCAAACCGACTGCCGAGCAGATCCGTCGCGCCGAGGGCCTTTATGCTCGCCTCAACAGCGGCAAAAGCGCAATTCCCGGCCGCGATAGATGGCTCCCGGTACTCCAGGACTGGCTGCCGTTCATTCTGGTCAGCCAGTTGGGCTTTCTGATTGGCGTGTGGCTGAACTCCTCGTGGGGCTTTGCGTTGGCGGCGGCGCTCTCGGTGCCGCTGGGTCTGCTGGGGCTGTCGTGGCAACAACGTGGCACCAAACGCCTGTTGCGTCTCGCTGAACAGACCACCTCCGACCCGCTGATCGCGCAAATGTATACCGACAGCCGCGGCCCGCAGGCGCGTCTGGAGATGTCGATTCTCAGCCAGGAAGCGCGCATGAAGACTTGCCTGACTCGCCTCCAGGACACGGCCGAACACCTGAATAATCAGGCGCGACAGTCCAATTCGCTGGCGAACGCCAGCTCTACAGGGCTGGAGCGGCAGCGCGTGGAAACCGAGCAGGTCGCCGCCGCGATCAATCAGATGGCGGCCACCACGCAGGAAGTCGCCAGTCACGTCAATCGTGCGGCTGACGCCACCCAACAAGCCAACGAATTGACCCGTCGCGGTCGGGATATCGCCGGAGAAACCCGCGAAGCCATCCAGCGTCTGTCGGTATCCGTTGGCGAAACCGGCCTGACGGTGACGCAATTGGCCAAGGACAGCGATGAAATTGGTGGCGTGGTGGATGTGATCAAGGGCATTGCCGACCAGACCAATCTGCTGGCGCTCAATGCCGCCATTGAGGCGGCCCGCGCTGGCGAGATGGGCCGCGGTTTTGCTGTGGTGGCCGACGAAGTCCGCCAGTTGGCACAGCGCACGGCCGAGTCCACCGGGCAGATCCACGGTCTGATCGCCAAACTGCAACAGACCGCCAACGACGCTGTGCAGACCATGAACACCGGTCACCGCCAGGCCGAAGAAGGGGTAGCGCGCGTGCTGGAAGCCGATCAGGCGCTGGTCGGCATCAGCGAAGCCGTTGCCAACATCACCGACATGACCACCCAGATTGCCACTGCCACCGAAGAACAAAGTGCGGTTGCCGAAGAGATCAACCGCAACATCGCAACCATTGCCGGACTGGCCGACAAGACCTCGGACGAAGCGCATCGCTCGGCGGTGTTGAGCGCGGAATTGACCGATACGGCCAATTCGCAGTATTCGCTGGTGGAGCGGTTTAATCGGTAAAGGACGTTGGTTTCCAGAGGCCCCGGCAGACGTTGGTTTGTCGGGGCTTTTTTATAGCCTTGAATCCGAAAACTTACTGTCACATCACGTTCAGTTATCAGATCAGCGACCGTGCGGGCGACATTTCGATTACGGCGCAGCGCGTCGAATCGCCGATGCAGTATCAAATCCAGAAAAGTGTCACTCAACTGAGCACAACCATCGGGATCGGTCACGCAAACGCGTGAGCGATCCGAATGATAATCTTGAATGAACAGTCCTACACAACAGTAGGAGAAATATGGTTGAAGAGTTTTTAACTCATTTTCAGAAACGCCTGTAGTCGATATCCTACATAAAACTTTAAGCCCTGATCCAGCCTGACGGCGCCAAGCACTGTTTCAGCCTTTAAACAGGGGAATATCACACTTATATGATTGCGCAAGACGGAAACAAATCGCAACAATAAGGGGACATAACCTACATCAACCGCGACACTCACAGGCAACTTGATCTGAATAATGGATTACCTTGTAATGTTAGTCGCACCGGCAAACAGTCGGTGTACAAACAACACAACAACCATGACTTACACTAACAAGGGATCACGATGAGTGAAGACGATTCGACACCGACTGACGAACATCCGGACGATGAACATGCCAGCCAGGTTGAGGAAGTACCACCCCCTTATCCGAAGGACACGCCTGTTTCTGTAGTCCATGCACCGTCGGATATATCCGACACACTCAAGCCGCCCATACTGCCCAATGTCAATCCTGATGCCATCACTCAGGAGCAGGCCTTTGCAGGTATATCCATTCACATACCGGGCTCGGTCAAACTGTGCGAGGAAGATGTCATCTTCTTTTATTGGGGTAGAAATGTATCCGTCACGACCATCTATCATCGCGTGGGGGCAAACAGCATCGTGCGTGTAATGTGTCTTTCCTACAACTTTCTAACTTACCTGCATTACGGCCTGGTCGATCTTTACTACGAGATCTATCGGGACAAGAAGTTGATTGGTACATCGCCTGCGCTGAAAGTGACGGTCAATCACGCCGTCCCGGTGACGCTAAAGCAGCGGCAACGCAAACGCTGGATCAGTCGCCGATACCCTGACAACTGATTGAAAAAGCCCCCGGTGAAGGGTCACCGGGGGCTTCGAGGTGGATATAACCGAGTGTGCCTGACGCGTCAGAACGTCAGACGCAACCCGACATTGGCCCCCCAAGGTTGCTCGATATGCTTGCCTTTCATGTAATCGAAGTCCGCATGCATCTGCACACGCTCGGACAGCGACACCGAAACACCCGCCCCCAGCTCCGCGCGCGAGCCGAACAGGCTGTTGTCGAACTTCGCGTCATTGACGCTCACCTCATTGCTGCGCGAGAACTCCTGTGCCAACGCGACACGTACGTAAGGCTGCACAACACCGCCGTCCTTGAGCGCAATGCTGCGTCCGACCGAAGTACCGACCTTGCCCAGCAACGAGTGGGTACGTTCGTTCTTCGCTTCCAGCCCGTTGTCCATGCGGTAGTCCTGGCCTTGAACCACGACGCTGGACAGTTGCGCGAAAGGTTCGAGGAAGTAGTCATCCGCCAGTTTGACGTGACGACCGAACTCCACCCAACCGCCTATACCGGTATTGTCGTAGCGACCCTTGGCCTTGCTAGCATCGCTCATCGCCACTTTCGCCTTGTTGCGGAAGCGGTTGAGTTTGAGCACAGCGTCCAGATAATAACCATCGTCCGACAGCCAGGTGCCATACGCACCCGCGTAGTAGCTGTCGATCCTGCCCGAGGTGCCACCACTCAAGTCCAGGTCGGATTTACTGTAGCCACCGAGCACACCGAACAGCAACTGACCGCTGCTGACTTCTACCGGCGCGTCCGCGCCAAGCGACAGGCCACTCAGGTTCTGACGGTAGTCCACGCCATCGCCCGTTGTTGCGTTCAGACGATTGCCGTAGGCGCGCATCCAGCCGCCGCCCTGGCCGGTACCCCGGATTTCACCCATGCGTGTGCGCAACGTCGACAGCTCACTCATCCACACGGAGGGTGCAGCGTTGAACAATGCCAGCGCACTCTGCGTGGATGGGCTGATGATCTTGTCCTCACCGGTGATGAACCAGTCGTTGCCGTCCTGTTTGAGTTGATAGGAAAACGCCCCCAGGTCCACACGACCGCCGAGCAGATTGAACTGTGCATCGCCACCTTCGGTGTGCACGACCTTGAGCGGGGCCATATCAGCAGAGACCACCTCGACTCCGGTGTTGCGCACATGCAGCCCGAACTCGCCGCTGGCCTGGCCATTGACATCAATCAGATCGCCGACGCCGTTGTCCAGATCTACGCGCATACCGAAACTGCCCTGCCCCGACAACTCATTCAATGCCAGTCGATGAAAACCGTTTTCGGCAAAGCTGACACGCCCTCCGTCCATCGACAGCGAGCGGACCGCGTTATCCCCGACCATCTGCCAGTGCCCACCGGATGTGACGGCCAGGGCAGTGCTGTTCACGATATCGCCGGTCAGAGTGGCGTTGTTTCGCAGGGTGACGTTGAAAGTGCCGGTGTCATCAGAAACCAAATTTCCTTCAAGGGAACTGTGATCGACTTTGAAATCAGCATTACCGCTTTCGGCGACCTCCAGTATATTACCGTTGCCCGCAAGCAACTCAGCATTGTTCTGTATGGTAATGTCTGCTTGAGTATCGAGCATTCTACTACGATCCACTCTGATGGCTGCACCCGCCACACCTTCAATGATCGAGTTATCCACAATTAAAACAGACGTTTTATCAAATAATCTGTCCGAAGCCGGGTCGACAATGCTAATACCAATTTTATCGCCTGCAACGTGACTGTTTTCAGCAATGAGAATTTCCGTACCAGCCGCGAGCACCCCGACTCCCTCTGTCCATGCAAGGTCCCCCACTGCGTACCCGTGCACTTGAGTATTTCTGACTTCCACAGTACTGAAGACCCCGGCTCCAATTCCGGTCCCTTGCCCGGTTACGCTACTGGCGCGAATGTCCAATGCCGAACTGGATTGTGGCGTCCCATGACTGCCGACGGAAATACCCATACCGGAACGCTTTGCTATCTGAGCGTTATTAATATGTGCAACACTGTCAGTCAGCGTGATCCCATCCTCTACAAACCCGCTCTGTATAACCAGCATTGAGGCGTCAACCGCGATGCCTTTGACACGCCCATAATCAATGATATTGAGTTGTCCTCCCTTGCTTACAGAATAGTAGTCAGGAGGCGTAGTCGAATCGACCGTTACCGTTTCTCCAGACACGCCAATTGACATCACGGTCTGCCCGTCGGGCAAATGCAAGGGTGTTTTCGAATATTTAAGGGACTCCTGCCCTTGCGTATCCGCTGAAGCTTCGTTCGCCAACGAAGCACCGACCAGAACGATTGCGCAATGCAGAACCGAACCTCTTTTTTTCTTATCACTCACTGCCGAATAATTCACCGCCATCTCCTCAGTTATTGAAGCTGAGAATTTAATGCAGCGAGATATTCATTACAGGCGCGAGCATCCTAAACATATGTAGGAAACTTCCGAAACTGACTCAAATAAATTCCTACATACGAGAACCCCCTCCACTTATGCACACCTTTGGCACCCGCTAAAAAAACCAAAAACACCTATTGACAGAAAATCAAAAACCCTATTACTTCGACTCATAGCTGAAACAGCCTGCAATCTAAAAGTTAAAAACGGGCCAACCCAGTAACTATTTCCTGGAAATATCCAAGAAAACTCTCATTGTCTATAAAGAGAATCATCTTATGAAAAGCATTTTTAACAACAGTCTACTTGCACCTGCCCACGTCCCGAAAAAACCTTGCAGCCGCGAGCCTCTGGAACTACTGGCTCCTGACATTGAAGTTGCCTTCCACGACGCAGACACGCCGGGGCTTATTCCTATTAGCGCACTGAACGCGCCATTGACGATGACGTTCAAGGTATGGCCGGGCGCAATCAAGGGCTATGGTTACCAACTCTGTTTCAACGGTAAAAACAGTGGTCCGATTGGGATCATTCTGGACTCGCATACACCAGGTGACATCCTGACGCTCGACATACCGACGGAGCTGCTGACTGAGGGTTTTCACAATGTTCAATACATGGTTGTCAACCCGACCAATCAGGTCGAAGAATATTCGACTGTCTTCAGAATCCAAATCGACAAGACGCCTCCAGGCGCACCTGAGCTAGCGGCCATTCAGTTCCCGGCCGAAGTCCAGAATGGACTCACGGCTGCAGAGCTGGAGAACCTGGGCGGAAAGCTCGACGTGCAGATTGCTGGCTATACCATTATGAGAAAGCACGATCTTATCCAGACATGGTGGGGGGGTGTCAAAGGCCCGACAGCCATCGTGAATGAAGATGATATGGGCTTGAATAAAGTGGTCGTTACATTCACACGGGACTTTCTGGCCAGCGTGGGAGAAGGTGAACACCTCGTCTGTTATCAAGTCTTCGACAGGGCCGGAAATCCTTCGATGTTTTCCAATGCCGTGCCGCTAACATTGAGGTTGCAGGAAATCCCTCTGGACTACCCAGCGCCTGTAATCGACTCAACCGTTGGGGATCTGATCGATTACGTAGAAGCGCAAACAGGAGTGTTGGTTGATATACCTCATTACTCGGGCGCCGCAGCGCTTGACCACATCCAGCTCTTCTGGGGGGATAACAACCCACTGCTTCCGGTGATCTTGCCCGACGGTGACGAGAACGAAGACATTGTAATGACCTTGCGAGTACCTTTCGAGGTAATCGCACTGCAGCCGGAAGGCAAGGTGCGTGTTCATTATGAAGTGTCTCGCCGGGAGGAACTCGTTGGTACATCACTGAGTACTGAGATTGATGTATTTGCCAACCTACCCTTCCTACAACCTCTGGAGAGCCTGATCGTTCAGGGCACCAGCGTAGAAAACCCCAACAAAATCGATAATTTTATCGATGAGGATGACTATGAACTGAGTGGGCGAGGCATCGTGACCTGGAACGATGGGCTGGCAATCGGTGATGACTTGAATCTCCATTGGGGTGATCAGACCAAGCCGCAGTGGTATCAGATCAGGTCGAGTGACCTCACTCAATCCAAAGACCTCATTTTGCCCATCGACGGCGATATTATCAGGACACAAGGCACAGGCGCGGCCATTCCTGTGTACTTTACCGTAACCCGTTCAGGCAATCCGAACCCGGTCGTTGCCCCGATGCAACATGTTGTTGTCAGGTCTAAAGAAGAACAGCCAGGAGGTCCGGACGGTCTGAACGGCCCGACGTTCAATCTGACGTCCAATGGTGTTCTGGGCCCAAACGAGAACCCCGACGGTGCGTGGGTCACTATTGCGCCTTATATCAACATCGCTGAAGGTCAACGAATCAATTTCACCTTCAAGGGCTTTGATGTATCCAACAACCCTATTGAAGCGGCCACCTACACCGCGACTCGGAAGCTGGATGAAGTAGAGGGTGTTGAAGGCTATGCCTTTAAAGTTCCGTATATCAATACCCGGCTGATTTGTACCGGCTTTGCCGAGGCCAGCTACACCGTAAATCCTGTGGAGGACAGTAATCAGAGCCCGGCCAACTCCGTCATTACCCGAGTGGTTGTCAATATGCTCAGCCCCTCCGAGATCACGTGCCTGACCCGCTAATTAACGCGGGCTGATGGCCCGTAACCTCATATGTAAAAGGAATTCTATATGTCCCAGTCCATGGTTGCACAGGCGGACACCTCATCTTTGCCAGCACCGACCGTTCCCGCCGCGCTGGATAATGGTGTGGTTCCCATTATCCATTTGAATGCGCCACTCACTGTGGAACTACGTGTCTGGCCAGGCGCGCTTCCAGGCTATACCTATCAACTCTATTTCAACAACACGCTGGTTGGACCTAAAAAAGCAATTCTCGATAGCGATCAAATCGATGACCTCCTCAATCTCGAAATCCCTTTGGCGCTTCTGGTTCCGGGAACTCATCGTGTCGCTTACGAAATTGAAAACTCTTTCAACATGGTGACTGAGCTGTCAGACGAGATTCACATCGTTATAGACCGCACGCCTCCCGGCAGTCCGATTCTTGCCCCGATCCTCTTCCCGGGACTTGTTCAGGACGGATTGACGTCGGATGAGCTGGAGGGCCTGGGGAACGTGCTTTCAGGGACGATCGCCAGTTATAAAGGCATGGAGGAAGGCGATGTCATTCGTACTTACTGGAATAAGGTTGCCGGCCCAATGGCCGTAGTCAGCAAGGATGACATGGGCTTGAAAAGGGTCATGGTCGATTTTGTCAGACCTTTTCTGGAAGTCATTGGCGATGTCGATGCGCCAGTTCATTACACCGTCACTGACCTCGCGGGTAACGTGTCCATGGACTCGGAGCCCTTGACAGTCAGGCTGCAGCTCGCCGTGACTGCGCCTTTACCCACCCCCTCGGTAAAACAGGCAAACGGCGACACCCTTGACCCGATCGACGCCCCTGCCGGCGCAACGGTTGTCATCGATGCCAGCGCTAACTTCAAGGCAGGTGATCGGGTCACGGTGCAGTGGAAAGGCCCCAAAGGCAGTGACACCAAGGAAAAGACCCTCATCGACAGTGAGGCGGGCAAGGAACTGGAAACCGTGTTTGCGTCCGCCCTGGTGACCGCCAACGCCGGGGAGGTGGTCGATGTTTTCTACACGGTCAATCGTGCCAGCGGCCTGGTGCAGACATCCGGAACATTGGCCTTGAAGATCATCGCCGGTCTGGACGAACTTCCCGCTCCGCGGATGGACAACGTGGGTGAAGATGGCGTGGTGATTGTGTCGCAGATTCCCGACTCGGGTGCCACGGTGCGCGCCAGCTACCCGGGGATGAATGGCGAGGACAGCGTGGTGCTCAATTGGCGCGGTGCTACCGGCCATGACACTGCCGCACAGTCGGCAACCGGCAGCGAACTGCTGTTCACTGTGCCCAAGGCCTTGATCATTGAAAACCAGGGCGGCTCTGCCTCCGTGACGTACACCGTGACACGCGGCGGCGTCGCCAAATCGTCCGCACCTCTGTGGCTCACCGTGCAGCAGGCGCTGGTGTTCGACACCTCGTCCGTGACCCTGGCTGGCAAAATCTACCTGATTCCGGGTGTGCCGGACCTGTTGCCCACGCTCCCGGCCGGCACCAGCGTCAAACGCCAGGCCACGGGTGGTCAGGCGCCCTACCGCTATGCATCGAGCAACCCGCTGGTGGCGAAGGTGGACGGCAACGGCATGACCACGGTTCGCGGCAACGGCACGGCGACCATCTCGGTCACCGACGCGTCGGGGTCCAGCAAAAGCTATCAGGTGGTGGTGAGTAGCGTCATTCACTGCATCGGCCTGGGCAGCGGCAGCCTGTCGCAGATGAGCAGTGCGGCCTCGGCCAACGCTGCGCGGATTCCATCGATCCACGAATTGAAGGAAATCCATGCAACCTATGGCAGCCGCTGGCCCATGGGCAACGGCAACTACTGGTCCTCGACGGTTGCGTCGCAAAACATGCTGGGCTGGAAATGGTACTTCGTGAAAAATCTGGTCACAGGCGCAGACTTCAAATTGCTGCACCACAATGCCAGTCTTGGCGTCGCCATTCGCTGATCCAGCGCTGAAGCACAAGCCGAGATAACCGAGGGCGTTGCGTGAAAAACGCAACGCCCTCTTTTCATGTATGCACGCCCCGGCATACAGCCACTCCTGCTTCAAGAGCCCGACCATGCGCCACACTGTAACGCCTGCCAGACGCTTCGTTCGCCCACCCTCCTGCGAAGGCAGCTTCGAAGCACGTGTCAATCAGAAGCCCTTCATCCTGTCTTCGTTGCTGGGACGACTGACCCAGCGTCCGGAGTTGACCCACACCCCCAATCACTGGATATGGAAAGTGATCGCCGATGGCAAGGTCGGCAACAAGCGCACCAGCATCGGCCTGTTTTTCGATCACGACCTGCGGCCCGGCACCCACAACCTGATCGGCCATGACCGGATCAAGGTGATCTACAACGAGACGCCACACTGGCAAAGCGTGATTTATCATTCGGGGCATTTTCAGACCGGGGTGCTGACGCTGATCGAGTCCAACCCCCGCACCCTGCGCCTGCGAGGGCATTTCAGCTTCACCCTCTCGGCCGTTGCCTTCGAAGTCACTGACGGCACATTCGACGTGCACTGCAAATAGATCATTCGCGCAGAAAGGCCGCGATCTGCTGCGCGGACTGCGTCAGGCACTGCTCGTGAGTCAGGCCGACACTTTTCAGGGGCTTGAGATCATGGTTGGCGGTCGGCAACCAGTGCAAGCGAATGCTGCCGGACAACTCGTAACACTGCACTGCTTCACGATCACCCAACGCATCGCGCTCGCCCTGCACAATCAGCGTACGGGTGTGCAGAGCAGCCAGATGCGCCACCCGCGGTTTTTCCGGTTTGCCCACGGCATAGAACGGATAGCCCAGACACACCAGCGCATCGACTTTCAGTTCATCGGCGACCAGACTCGCCATTCGTCCTCCCATGGATTTGCCGCCAATCGCCAGTCGCCCGGCGACACAGGGTCGCACCCGGGTATAGACCTCGCGCCAGCAGTCGAGCAATTGAGCCTGCTGATTGGGCGGGCGCTTGCTGCCGCCGTCACGTCGCTGGGCCATGTACGGAAACTCGAACCGCAAGACATTCACGCCCTGCGTGCCGAGGCAGGTCGCCATGGTGTTCATGAATTCGCTGTCCATCGGCGCGCCGGCACCGTGCGCCAGCACCAGCGTAACCGGTGCCTGCCCTGCCTCGCTTTGCGCCGCCGTCCATAGCCAGCCGTTCTGCTGTGCCAGGCGTGAACCTTGATCTTCGGCGTGTGTGGCGTCACTCATGGGTGCATGTCTTCTCTATAAGTCGTGAGGAAACGGACTATACCCGTGAGCGCTCGGTCTCGGCCAAACCTGGCGGCATCGACATGCGCACACCGACTTCCCACATCTGTCTTTCAAAGTTAAGCTTGCCGACCAGTGGCCTGTGGCAAACACCTTGTGCCAGAGCGCTTTGCCGGTCTCCATTTGCCCCGCCTTTTCGGTCTGTCCCAGGTGATGTCTTGCCTCGCCGGGGCGCGCTTATGCCCTGCAAAAAAACTGAATTCTGGAATCTGTAATGAGCGCAGCAATTACCCCGACGGCCTACAACTACACCGTGGTCCGCCAGTTCGCCATCATGACGGTGGTCTGGGGCATCGTCGGCATGACGCTGGGCGTGTTCATTGCCTCGCAACTGGTCTGGCCCGAGCTGAATTTCGATCTGGAGTGGACGACGTTCGGTCGCCTGCGTCCGCTGCACACCAATCTGGTGATTTTCGCCTTCGGCGGCTGCGCCTTGTTTGGCACTTCCTATTATGTGGTTCAACGCACCTGCCAGACCCGGCTGTTCTCCGACCGGCTGGCGGCGTTTACCTTTTGGGGCTGGCAGGCGGTGATCGTCGGCGCCATCGTCTCGCTGCCGATGGGCTACACCACCACCAAGGAATACGCAGAGCTCGAATGGCCGATCGCGATTCTGCTGGCCATCGTCTGGATCGCCTATGGCGTGGTGTTTTTCGGCACCATCGTGCGGCGCAAGACCCGCCACATCTATGTGGCCAACTGGTTTTATGGCGCATTCATCGTCGTGACCGGCATGCTGCACGTCGTCAACCACATCGCCCTGCCGGTCAGCCTGTTCAAGTCCTATTCGGCATACGCAGGTGCGACCGATGCGATGATCCAGTGGTGGTACGGGCACAACGCCGTGGGCTTTTTCCTGACGACCGGCTTCCTGGGCATGATGTATTACTTCGTACCCAAGCAGGCCGAACGCCCGATCTATTCCTATCGGCTGTCCATCGTGCACTTCTGGGCACTGATCACGTTGTACATCTGGGCCGGCCCGCACCACCTGCATTACACCGCACTGCCTGACTGGGCGCAGTCGCTGGGCATGGTCATGTCGATCATCCTGCTGGCGCCGAGCTGGGGCGGAATGATCAACGGCATGATGACCCTGTCCGGGGCCTGGCATAAGTTGCGCACCGACCCGATCCTGCGTTTTCTGGTGGTGTCGCTGGCGTTCTACGGGATGTCGACGTTCGAGGGGCCGATGATGGCCATCAAGACGGTCAACTCGCTGTCGCACTACACCGACTGGACCATCGGCCACGTGCACTCCGGCGCGCTAGGCTGGGTGGCGATGATTACCATCGGCGCGACCTACCACTTGATCCCCAAGGTCTTCGGTCGGCCCCAGATGCACAGCATCGGCCTGATCAACGCGCACTTCTGGCTGGCGACCGTCGGCACCGTGCTGTACATCACTTCGATGTGGGTTAACGGCATCACCCAAGGCCTGATGTGGCGTGCGATCAACAACGACGGCACGCTCACCTATTCGTTCGTTGAAGCCATGCAGGCCAGTCATCCCGGCTATGTGGTGCGCGCCTTGGGCGGGGCGATTTTCACCAGTGGCATGCTGCTGATGGCCTACAACGTCTTGCGTACCGTGCGGGCCTCCAACCGGGAGGACGCCGAAGCCGCGGCCCGGATCACCGTCGTGGGGGCGCACTCATGAAGCACGAGGTGCTCGAAAAGAACATCGGCCTGCTGGCGTTCTTCATGGTCGTAGCGGTCAGCATCGGTGGTCTGACCCAGATCGTGCCGCTGTTCTTCCAGGACGTCACCCAGCAGCCCATCGAAGGCATGAAGCCGCGCACCGCGCTGGAAGTGGAAGGCCGCGACGTGTACATCGCCAATGGCTGCGTGGGTTGCCATTCACAGATGATTCGGCCGTTTCGTGCGGAGACCGAGCGCTACGGCCACTACTCGGTCGCGGGCGAAAGCGCCTGGGATCACCCTTTCCTGTGGGGCTCGAAACGCACCGGCCCCGACCTGGCACGGGTCGGCGGCCGTTACTCGGATGACTGGCATCGCGCACATCTGTACAACCCGCGTGATGTCGTGCCGGAGTCGAAGATGCCGGCCTATCCGTTCCTGGTGGAAAAGGTTCTCGACGGCAATGACACGGCAAAGAAACTCGAAGTGCTACGTACTTTGGGCACGCCCTACACCGATGCAGACATCGCCGGGGCCGCCGCCGCAGTACAGGGCAAGACCGAAATGGACGCGCTGGTCGCCTACCTGCAAGGCCTGGGCACCCTGATCAAGAGCAAACGGTGAACACGATGGACATCGGAATGATTCGTGGCCTCGGCACGCTGGTGGTGATGGTGGCCTTCGTCGGCTTGACGCTGTGGGTGTTCAGCCCGAACCGCAAAGCGCAATTCGATGACGCGACGCTGCTGCCCTTCGCGGACGATCCCGAGGCCATCGGCAAGATCGAACAGGCCCGGAGCGACGCACCATGAGTACCTTCTGGAGCCTGTATGTCACGGTGCTGACACTGGGCACGATCGTCGCGCTGGTCTGGCTGTTGCTGGCCACCCGCAAGGGCGAGCGCAAAGAGCCGACCGAAGAAACCATGGGCCACTCGTTCGACGGCATCGAGGAGTACGACAATCCGCTGCCCAAGTGGTGGTTCATGCTGTTCATGGGCACCATTGTTTTCGCCCTGGGGTATCTGCTGCTGTATCCGGGGCTGGGAAACTGGCAAGGTCTGCTGCCTGGCTACGCCTACCTGGACACTGAAAAACACCTGAAATTCGCCGACGGTAAACAGGGCTGGACCGGTGTCCACGAATGGGAAAAGGAAGTGGCCCGCGCCGAAGCCCGCTTCGGCCCGCTGTTTGCCCGGTACGCCGCAATGCCTGTCGAGGAGGTCGCCAAGGACCCGCAGGCCTTGGGCATGGGGGCACGCCTGTTCGCCTCCAATTGCTCGGTCTGCCACGGATCGGACGCCAAGGGTGCCTACGGCTTTCCGAACCTGACCGACGATAACTGGCGCTGGGGCGGCGATGCACAATCGATCAAGACCTCGATCCTCAATGGTCGGCATGCCGTGATGCCGGCCTGGGGTGAAGTGCTGGGCGAACAAGGCGTACGCGATGTATCGGCCTATGTGATGACAATGATGAAGGATCGACCTCTGCCCGAAGGTGCCAGGGCCGATCCGCTGGCCGGGCAGAAAATCTATGCGACCAATTGTGTCGCGTGCCACGGCGCAGAAGGCAAGGGCCTGGCCGTTCTGGGCGCGCCGGACCTGACTCACCCAGGCGGATTCATCTACGGATCAGGTTTTGCCCAGCTGCAGCAGACCATCCGCTACGGCCGACAGGGTCAGATGCCGACGCAGCAAGCCACTCAGGGCGATGACCGTGTCCACATCCTGGCCGCTTATGTCTACAGCCTGTCGCGTCAGGCGCAGCCTGCACACGACTCGACGGCGGCCAAGTGATCGTGATCGCCACGGGACGTTGCAATGAGTAACCGGATTCCGGTACACGACGTCACGCCTCCCGAGGGAAACGCAGACGCTTGCGTCGAGCTGTATGCCTGGCGCGAAAAAATCTACACCCGTGCGTTCAAAGGCCTCTATCGCACCCTGCGCAGGGTGACCGGCGCATTGCTGCTGTTGATCTATTTCGGCACGGTCTGGCTGACGCAGGACGGACACCAGGCGGTGTGGTGGGACTTGCCGGAGCGCCGATTCTATATATTCGGCGCCACGTTCTGGCCGCAGGACTTTATTCTGCTGTCCGGCTTGTTGATCGTCGCCGCGTTCGGCCTGTTCTTCATTACGGTGTATGCCGGGCGCGTCTGGTGTGGCTACACCTGCCCGCAAAGTGTCTGGACCTGGATCTTTATGTGGTGCGAGAAAATCACCGAAGGTGATCGCAACCAGCGAATCAAACTCGATAACGCGCCGACCAGCGCCAACAAGCTGCTGCGCAAGCTGGCCAAGCACAGCCTGTGGTTGCTGATCGGTTTTGTCACCGCGCTGACCTTCGTCGGCTATTTCTCGCCCATTCGTCAATTGAGCAGCGAGCTGTTCACCGGGCAGGCCGATGGCTGGGCGTATTTCTGGGTCGGCTTCTTCACGCTCGCGACTTACGCCAACGCAGGCTGGCTGCGTGAACAGGTGTGCATTTACATGTGCCCCTACGCACGTTTCCAGAGCGTGATGTTCGACAAGGACACGCTGATCATCTCCTACGATCTGCAGCGCGGCGAGCCACGCGGCGCTCGGAAAAAAGAGGCGGATCATCAAGCGCAAGGTCTGGGTGACTGCATCGACTGCACGCTGTGCGTCCAGGTCTGCCCGACCGGCATCGACATTCGCGACGGCTTGCAGGTGGAATGCATCGGCTGCGCGGCCTGCATCGATGTCTGTGACACGGTGATGGACAAGATGGCCTATCCACGCGGGCTGATCAGTTACACGACCGAGCACACCCTGTCCGGCCAGCCCACGCGGACACTGCGCCCTCGTTTGATCGGCTATGCGGCCGTGTTGATCTTGATGATCGGGTTGCTGGTCGGGGCCTTCATGACCCGCTCGCTGGTGGGTCTGGACGTCAGCAAGGATCGCATGCTGTATCGGGAAAACGCCGAAGGACGAATCGAGAACGTCTACAGCCTCAAGGTGATCAACAAGGATCAGATCGCGCATACTTATGCGCTGACAGTCAAAGGCGGGCCTGATCTGACATGGCAGGGGCGACGTGAAATCACCCTGGCCGCTGGCGAGATCGTCAGCCTGCCGGTGGAGCTGTCCAGCGCGCCGCAAGCCATGCAGTCGAGCGCCCAGGACATCACCTTTATTCTCACGGACACCGACAACGACGATACCCTCATCGAAGCCAGAAGCCGGTTCATCGGTCCCTCCCTCCGTTAAGAGCACAGTCATGCCCGTCGCGAGCGCTTCAAGTCCCTGGTACAAGCACCTCTGGCCGTGGATCATCATTGGCATTCTGAGCGGCTCGGTCCTGCTCAGTCTGACCATGGCAGGGATCGCCATCAGCCATCCGGACACGCTGGTCGCCGACAACTATTACGAAGCCGGCAAAGGCATCAATCGCTCGATCGATCGCGAAGCACTGGCTGAGACCCTCAAACTGCGCGCCAGCCTGCGCATGGATGACCTGACCGGCGAAGTGACGCTGCGCCTGAGCGGCAACAGCAACCCCGACAGACTGGAACTGAACCTGATTTCACCGACTCAACCGGACAAGGACCGTCGGGTATTTCTGAACCGCAGCCCGTCGCAAGCGGGTCGCTACGTCGGGCAACTTCAGGACCGCGTCGACGGTCGGCGCTTCATCGAATTGCTGGGCGCCGAGGGTGGCCAGGCCTGGCGTTTGTTCGAGGAAGAATGGGCCGCACCGGAGCGCACGCTGACGCT
The DNA here is from genome assembly GCF_002087235.1 of Pseudomonas floridensis. Taxonomy (GTDB): domain Bacteria; phylum Pseudomonadota; class Gammaproteobacteria; order Pseudomonadales; family Pseudomonadaceae; genus Aquipseudomonas; species Aquipseudomonas floridensis. Next base: position 36,629 of record NZ_MUIO01000017.1, read on the forward strand.
GGGCGATGAACCGCTGCAGGCTGTTCAGGACCGGAAGCACTGACGTGACCACACCCAGACTTTGCTATCACTGCGCCCTGCCCATTCCCACTGGCAGCCGCTTCACCGCAGCCGTCCTCGGCGAGACCCGCGATTTCTGTTGTCCGGGCTGTCAGGCGGTGGCCGAGTCCATCGTCGCAGGCGGCCTCGAAGCCTATTACCGCCATCGCAGCGAAACCTCCAGCCACCCGGAAAACCTGCCGACACCGTTGCTCGACGAACTGGCGCTCTATGATCGTGCCGACGTGCAGGCAGCGTTCGTGCGCCAGACGACGGATCTGTCCGAGACCACACTGCTGATCGAGGGCATCAGTTGTGCCGCCTGCGGCTGGCTGATCGAACAGCGGTTGACCCGCCTGCCGGGCGTGGTTGAAGCCCGGCTGAACCTGTCCAGTCATCGGCTACTGGTGCGCTGGAGCAACGATCAAGTGGTCTTGAGCCACCTGCTCAGCGAACTGCGCGACATTGGTTATCTGGCGCATCCCTGGCAGGCCGACCACGCCGCCGAACAGAGGGCCGACGAAAATCGGCTGGCGCTGCGGCAGCTCGGTGTAGCCGGTCTTTTGTGGTTTCAGGCCATGATGGCGACCATGGCGACCTGGCCGGAATTCAACATCGACCTGAGTCCGGACATGCACACCATCCTGCGCTGGGTGGCGTTTTTTCTGACCACGCCCATCGTGTTCTACAGCTGCGCGCCGTTCTTTCGCGGCGCGCTGCGTGACCTGCGCAGTCGTCATCTGAGCATGGATGTGTCGGTGTCGCTGGCCATCGGCGCGGCTTACATCGCCGGGATATGGACCGTCATCACCGGCACCGGGGAATTGTATTTCGACGCGGTCGGCATGTTCGCGCTGTTCCTGCTGGCAGGGCGCTATCTGGAACGCCGCGCCCGTCAGCGCACCGCCGCAGCGACGGCCCAGTTGACCCAGGTGCTGCCTGCGTCCTGCCTGCGACTGCGCCCGGACGGCCAGAGTGAACGGATTCTGCTCAACGAGCTGGCGCTGGACGATCAGGTACTGGTACACCCTGGTGCAGTGATCCCGGTCGATGGTCAGGTCATCGAGGGATACTCCAGCGTCGATGAATCCTTGCTGACCGGCGAGTACCTGCCCCGACCACGCAACGTCGGAGACCGCGTCACGGCGGGTACGTTGAACGTCGACGGCACGCTGACGATTCAGGTGCTCGCGCTGGGCCAGGCAACACAATTGTCGGCCATCGTCCGCCTGCTGGAGCGTGCCCAGGCCGCCAAGCCGCGTCTGGCTCAACTGGCAGACCGCGCTGCACAGGTTTTTCTGCTGCTATCACTGATCGCCGCCGCCGTGATCGGCGTCATCTGGTGGCAGCTCGACTCGTCTCGTGCCTTGTGGATCGTGCTGGCGATGCTGGTCGCGACCTGCCCCTGCGCCCTGTCACTGGCCACCCCCACAGCCCTGACCGCTGCTACCGGCACGTTGCACACACTCGGCCTGCTGCTCACCCGTGGCCATGTGCTGGAGGGATTGAACAGGATCGACACAGTCATCTTCGACAAGACCGGCACCCTCACTGAAGGGCGCTTGACGTTGCACAGCATCGTGGCGCTGGGGACGCTGGACGTGCAGACGTGTCTGGAACTGGCCGCAGCACTGGAAAGTCGTTCCGGGCACCCCATCGCCCGCGCATTCGGCCGTGCGCCTCAGGCTGCGCAGGCCATTCTGAACAGCCCCGGACGCGGGCTCGAAGGCTCGGTAGACGACCGCCGGTTACGCATCGGCCAGCCAACCTTCGTCTGTGCACTGAGTGAGAGTGAGGTTCCGCCGATGCCGGATGACAGCGGCCAGTGGCTGCTGCTGGGCGATGCGCAAGGTCCCCTCGCCTGGTTCGGTCTCGATGATCGATTGCGCGACGGCGCCGCAGCGCTGCTTCAGGCTTGCAGGGACCGTGGCTGGAAAACCCTGCTGCTGTCCGGTGACAGTTCGCCGATGGTACAGAGCGTCGCAACGAACCTGGGCATCGATGACGCCCGCGGCGGTCTGCTTGCGCAAGACAAGCTGGCCGTACTGCAAGCGTTGCAGGCGCAGGGACACAACGTGCTGATGATAGGCGACGGCGTGAACGATGTTCCCGTGATGGCTGCGGCCAACATCAGCGTGGCGATGGGTTCGGCCACCGACCTGACCAGAACCGGCGCCGACGCCGTGCTGCTGAGCAACCGGCTGCCCACATTGATCGATGCCTTTGGTCTGGCACGACGTACCCGTCGGGTGATTATCGAAAATCTGTTGTGGGCAGGCTTGTACAATGGCCTGATGCTGCCGTTCGCGGCACTGGGCTGGATCACACCGGTCTGGGCTGCACTCGGCATGTCCGTCAGTTCCCTGATGGTGGTGCTCAACGCCCTGCGCCTGACGCGCATCCCGCGCAACGCGCAAACGGGCCAGCCCGTATAACCTGGCTCAGGAGGTCTCGTGCCCGCGCTCTACATCATGATTCCTGCCGCACTGCTGCTGGTCGCGGTCGCGGTCTACGTGTTTTTCTGGGCGGTGGACAGCGGTCAGTACGACGACCTCGAAAGTCCGGCCCATAGCATTCTGTTCGACGACCTGGATCCGGATCACAACGCGGCGGCGCCCGGCGGTGCGCCTCATCTCAAAAAACCGGACCGGGAAGCTCCCACCGATGCCTGACGTTCACCATGATTGATCTGGCCCCGCTGCTGATTTCGGCGCTGATGCTGGGGCTGCTCGGCGGCGGCCATTGCCTGGGCATGTGCGGCGGACTGATGGGCGCGTTGACCCTGGCCATTCCGCGCGAACTGCGCGCACGCCGGTTGCGCTTGTTGATGGCCTATAACCTGGGCCGCGTGTGCAGCTACGGGCTGGCCGGTTTCCTCAGCGGACTGGTCGGCCGTGCGGTAGCCGACAGCCCGGGAGCCATCACACTGCGGGTATTCGCCGCGCTGCTGCTGATCGCCATGGGCCTGTACCTTGCCGGCTGGTGGAACGGCCTGACCTACATCGAGCGGCTGGGCCGAGGCCTCTGGCGTCACCTGCAACCCGTCGCCACCCGATTGCTGCCCATTTCGAGCCTGCCTCGCGCCCTTCTGCTCGGCGCACTGTGGGGCTGGCTACCGTGTGGACTGGTGTACAGCACGCTGCTCTGGAGCGCCAGCCAAGGCAGCCCGCTCGACAGCGCCTTGCTGATGCTAGCGTTCGGACTGGGCACCTGGCCAGTCTTGCTGGCCACCGGTCTCGCCGCCGAGCGGACCACCGCCTTGCTGCGCAAGCGCAGCGTGCGCTCTGCCGGTGGCGTGCTGGTGATCCTGTTCGGACTGTGGACATTGCCAGGGCCTCATCAGCACTGGCTGATGGGGCATTGAAACGGCCATGACCGCACTACCGCGTCTTGACTCACATCAACATTCACCCCGGACTCGCGATCTATGCTGCGCACCTACCAGCCTGTCCGGGGAACGTGCACATGCTCGACGTCATTCGTTGGGATTCAGACCTGATTCGCCGCTACGATCTTACGGGGCCGCGTTACACCTCATACCCGACTGCGGCGCAACTGCATACCGACGTGGGGACGTTCGACCTGTTGCATGCGTTGCGCGACAGCCGCAAGGCGCTGCGGCCGTTGTCGCTGTATGTGCACATCCCGTTCTGCGCGAACATTTGCTACTACTGCGCCTGCAACAAGGTCATCACCAAGGATCGTGGTCGGGCGCAGGTCTACCTGCAACGGCTGGTGCAGGAAATCCAACTGCTCGCCTGCCATCTCGCACCCGGTCAGGTGGTGGAGCAGTTGCACCTGGGCGGCGGCACTCCGACCTTTCTCAGCCATGATCAGTTACGCGACCTCATGGCGCACCTGCGCAGGCATTTCACGCTGCTGGACGACGACTCCGGTGACTACGGCATCGAGCTCGATCCGCGTGAAGCCGACTGGGCGACCATGGGCCTGTTGCGTGAGCTGGGTTTCAATCGCGTCAGCCTCGGCGTGCAGGATCTGGAGCCGAACGTGCAGCGGGCGATCAACCGTCTGCAAAGTCTGGAAGAAACCCAGGCGCTGATGGAAGCGGCGCGCACGCTGCAGTTTCGCTCGGTGAGCATCGACCTGATCTATGGCCTGCCCAGACAGACGCCCGACTCGTTCGCCCACACCGTCGATGAAATCATCCGCCTGCAGCCGGACCGCCTTTCAGTCTTCAACTATGCCCACCTGCCAGAGCGTTTCATGCCACAGCGGCGTATCGCTGTGTGCGACCTGCCCAACGCCGAAACCAAGCTGCTTATGCAGGAGCGCACCGTCGCGCAACTGGCCTCGGCAGGCTATCGCTACATCGGTATGGACCACTTCGCCCTGCCTGACGACGACCTGGCAATCGCCCAGGAAGACCTGACCCTGCATCGCAATTTCCAGGGCTATACCACTCACGGGCACTGCGATCTGATCGGGCTTGGGGTGTCGGCAATCAGTCAGGTAGGCGACCTGTACTGCCAGAACAGCCGCGACCTGAACGACTACCAGACCTTGCTCGCCAGCGATCAACTGGCGACCAAAAGGGGTCTGGTCTGCAATGACGATGACCGGATCAGGCAGACAGTGATCCATCAGTTGATCTGCCATTTCCAGCTGAACTTCGCTGCGCTGGAACAGCAGTATTCAATCGACTTCAAACGCTACTTCAACACGATCTGGCCGCAGTTGGTCGAGATGGCGGATGACGGGCTGATGGTCATCGACACTGACGGAATCAAAGTATCGCCAGCCGGACGCTTGTTGGTCCGTTCACTGTGCCAGGTATTCGACGCCTACCTGACTCGCGAAAATCGCCAACGGTTTTCACGGGTTATCTGAACGCTCACCCGGCCTCAGCCCTTGACCATTGTCAGCGAGCGCGCCAGGGTTTTGCTTCCCTCGTCCAGCTTGAGTCGATTCATCATGACACTGAGATCTGAACTGGAACCGGTGATCTGTTGTTGCAGCTCACCAAGCACACTCTGCAACGCGGCAACCCTGGTTTGCCGTTCACTGTCGCCAAGGCTCCTGTCACTGATCACCTGCTGGATTTGTTGCTGCGTCTCTTCAAGTTTGCGCTGCAACTCACGAATGGCCTTGAGCAGTTTTTGCACGCCTTCCGGCAGGCCGCTCTGCTCGATATCAGCATCTTTGGAGGCTGGCGCAGCGGCGGCCTGACCCTCGGGAGACAGGCTGACCTCTACCCCTTTCGTTCCGGTGGCGGCGGGCTCCAAGACGGCTTCAGGGGTCTGACTGGAGGGCATTTTCCCTGCCGAAGGCGGTAGACTGATGGTCGGGCTAAGAGGTCCTGTAATCAACATGATTGAACGTCCTGCATCGGGTTGAATGTTAAAAAGCTATCGCCGAGCCCGCCTAAACCTTGATACCTCGAGAATTTTCCAGACTGGCCCTACTTGCCTTGGGTGGGTTACCCTTACGTCTTATGTGTGATTTCCCACAAGGAATTTAGTGATGTCCGAGCCCGCCAAGTTACGTGCTTCAACCCAGGCTCATTGCAAGGATTGCAGTCTCGCCCCGCTCTGCTTGCCCCTCTCATTGAACCTGGAAGACATGGATTCGCTTGACCAGATCGTCAAGCGAGGCCGCCCCCTGAAGAAAGGCGAATTCCTGTTTCGACAGGGCGATACCTTCGAATCCGTCTACGCCGTCCGCTCTGGCGCCCTGAAAACGTTCAGCATCAGTGGTGCCGGAGAAGAACAACTGACCGGCTTTCATCTTCCCAGTGAACTGGTCGGCATGTCCGGGATGGACGCCCAGGCGTACCCGGTCTCTGCGCAGGCGCTGGAAACCACATCGGTCTGCGAAATTCCTTTCGAACGACTGGATGAACTCTCTGTGCAATTGCCGCAACTGCGTCGGCAGTTGATGCGTGTCATGAGCCGAGAGATCCGTGACGACCAGCAAATGATGCTGCTGTTGTCGAAAAAGACCGCCGATGAACGCATTGCGACCTTCCTGATCAACCTGTCGGCGCGCTTCCGGGCACGAGGCTTTTCGGCCAATCAGTTTCGCTTGAGCATGTCGCGCAACGAAATCGGCAATCACCTCGGTCTGGCGGTGGAAACCGTGTCCCGAGTGTTCACCCGCTTTCAGCAAAACCAGCTGATTACCGCCGAGGGCAAAGAGGTTCATATCCTCGATCCGATCCAGCTCTGCGCGCTGGCCGGTGGTGCCATGCAAAGCTGATCGGACAGCGGGGATGCGATCCTGAGCGGGTCGGCTTAAACTGTCGGCCAATCTTGCCCCGGATCACCTCTGATGATTTTCGATGAATTGAGCTTCAAATCCCTGATACGCCCGGTCGTGGACTTTCCCAAGCCGGGCGTCGTCTTCCGTGACATCACCCCGCTCTTCCAGTCTCCCAAGGCTACCCGCCAGGTGATTGACAGTTTCGTGCAGCGCTATATCGAGGCCGACTTCAGCCACATCGGCGTCATGGACGCGCGCGGGTTTCTGATCGGTTCGGTCGTGGCCTACGAGCTGAACAAGCCACTGGTGCTGTTCCGCAAACAGGGCAAGCTGCCAGCCGATGTGCTGTCCGAGGCCTATCAGACCGAATATGGCGAAGCCTATCTGGAAGTGCACGCCGACAGCCTGTGCGATGGTGACTCGGTGGTGATGTTCGATGACCTGATCGCAACCGGGGGCACGCTGATCGCGGCCGCCAATTTGATTCGCCGCATGGGCGCGCAGATCCATGAAGCAGCAGCGATCATCGATCTCCCGGAGCTGGGTGGTTCGAAGCGTCTGCAGGCGTTGGAGATACCGACGTTCTGCCTGACCGAATTCGCGCTGGACGAACAGTAAGGCGTGACAGGGAAAAAGGACTGCCGGTAGATCGGTAAAAATGGATCGGTAAAAGAAGAAGCCCGGTCACGAATGAACCGGGCTCATCGCAAGGGTCAACCCGCTGTGTTGCCGTGCAGCTTGGTCATCAGCTGCGCTTCAGCCTGAGTCAGCCCGCAGGACTGAGTCAGTTCGTCGATGCTGGCACCCATGCCGACCAGACGTGCAGCCTGGGCGAAGGACAGCGTGGAGGGATCGCGCTGTTCCAGCGCCGTGAGCTTGTCAGGCAACGGTGCGACGATGGCGCGCAGTTCGTGAAGGTCTTCACCCATGCGTACCGTACCGCTCTGGAAGTTGTCCACGCGGCGCGCCAACTCCTTGATGCGCTGATCACGCAAGGCCGCCGCCTCGTCACGCTCGGCGTCGAGCTTGCGCTGACGCTTGGTATAGGCAAGGAATATTCCCAGGGTAACCACCCAGAGAATGCCCAGGAAGACGACAGCCACCTCAAAAATCAATCAGATGTTCTCCAGCTCGGACCACTCTTCTTCGGACATCATCTTGTCCAGCTCGACCAGAATCAACAGCTCGCCATTCTTGTTGCAGACGCCCTGAATGAACTTGGCCGATTCGTCGTTACCGACGTTAGGCGCAGTTTCGACTTCGGACTGACGCAAGTAAACCACTTCCGCCACGCTGTCGACCAGAATCCCGACCACTTGCTTGTCGGCTTCGATGATCACAATACGGGTGTTGTCGCTGACTTCGACCGGTGCCAGGCCGAAACGCTGACGGGTATCGATCACGGTCACGACGTTACCGCGCAGGTTGATGATGCCCAGCACGTAGCTTGGCGCACCCGGGACCGGAGCGATTTCGGTGTAGCGCAGCACTTCCTGGACCTGCATCACGTTGATGCCATAGGACTCGTTGTCCAGGCGGAACGTAACCCATTGCAGGATAGGATCTTCGGAACCCTGTGCAGACGACTTATTCATACCCCTAACCCCTCACGTGTGTACTCTGCGGGCGACGCGACTGGCGACGACCCATGATTATTTCGACTTGTTCAACTGCTTGACCGCACCACTGGCTATCAGCTCGGCCAACTCTGCAACGTCCAGCAACGCACACATGTGTTCGATCACTGTGCCCGCCAGCCATGGCCGCTGACCACGCTGTGTGCGCCACTTGATTTCATTCGGGTCCAGGCGCAATGAACGACTGACCTGATGCACCGCCAACCCCCACTCGTACCCCTGAACCGAAATCACATACTGCAATCCCTGGCGAAAATCGTCGCGATAGCGATCAGGCATGATCCAACGCGCGGTATCCAGCACTTTCAGGTTGCCCGCCTGACACGGCAGGATCCCGAGAAACCAGTCCGGCTGACCGAACAGCGGCGTCAGCTCCTGCCCTGCCAGCGGATAAATCGACCCCAGGCATACCAGAGGCACCGCCAGCGTCAGACCGGCCACATCGAACAACAGGCACTCGAACGGCTCGGCGGCCCAGGCCGGACGACCATCGCTGGTCGGCGGTGGCGTCGGCGTACGTTGAGGCACCATGCTGCTCAGCTCGGCCACCGGCTCGACCAGTTCAACGGTCGGCACCACCACTTCGACCACCGGCTCGGCAACGATCACCGGCGCAACTTCGGCCACCGGCGCAAGCACTGGCGTCACCAGCGGCGCGGCCACGGCCACCGGCACGGCTATCGGAGCAGGTGCCGCCACCGCGACGGCGACCGGCTTGATCTGCGCCTGCCTGCGGGCGTCGAACGCCTGCTCTTCCAGCACCGCCGCCTGAAACTCGTCAATGCCGCTGACGGGGACTTCCGGCTCTTCGGTCGCGTCCTGAAGCAATGCATCCAGGTAAGACTGCAAGGCCAGCTTGGGTCGTGTTGCAACTTCTAACGGGCGATTCATACCGGGGCCCAACAAAAAATGGAGCGTGTGCAGCCTGATAGAGTTATCGGCCGCATTGAGGCATCACTTGAGCTGCCAGCAAAGAAAGAATAAGTACACACGTCAGGCCACCTGAGCATTGAGTTGCTCGGCGAGCATATGCTTGAGCAGCGCACGATACGCGATCACGCCACGGCTCTTGCTGTCGTTCTGCGACGGCGTCAGCCCTGCCCGGCTGGCATCGCGCAAGCGCGTGTCCACCGGCACGTAGGCCTGCCATACATGCTCGGGGAAACTGTCGCGCAGCAATTTCAGGGTTCCCATCGAAGCCTGAGTGCGACGGTCGAACAGCGTCGGCACGATGGTGTAAGGCAACGGCACTTTGCGTGAACGGTTGATCATAGTCAGGGTGTTGACCATGCGTTCCAGGCCCTTCACCGCAAGAAATTCAGTCTGCACCGGAATCGCCAGCTGCTGACTGGCAGCCAGCGCATTGACCATCAGTACGCCAAGCAGCGGCGGACTGTCGATCAACGCATAGTCAAAATCCTGCCACAACTGAGCAAGGCTTTTGGCAACGACCAGACCCAGACCACTCTGGCCAGGCGATTGACGCTCCAGTGTCGCCAGCGCCGTGCTCGACGGGATCAGCGAGATACGCTCATCACTCGTGGGCAGCAGCAACTGCTTCGGCAACCCGTCAGGCACCGCGCCCTTATGCAGAAACAGATCGAACGCGCTGTGCTCGAGCTCGTCGGGGTTGTGCCCGAAATAGCTGGTCATGGAGCCGTGGGGATCGAGGTCGACCACGACGACGCGCTTGCCCGCATCGGCCAGCAAACCGGCCAGAGCAATGGTCGTGGTGGTCTTTCCGACTCCACCTTTCTGGTTGGCTACTGCCCAGACTCTCATTGATGATTTTCCTTCCGTACAGCGACGACCGTACCGATACGATGTTAGGGAGCGGGTGACGGAGAATTGACAGTGTTCGCACGTACCGGCGGCTTTGCTGGCACCGGTGCAGTTTGTGTGCCAGCACGCCGCAGTGCGGCATCCGGCTGTGCATTGGCGGTGCCGGTGCTGGTCAGGCTGCGACGCACATCCAGATTGCGCGAGATGACCAGCACCACCCGGCGATTCTTGGCGCGCCCGGTGGCCGAGGTGTTAGGTGCGATCGGCTGAAACTCGCCGTAACCCACCGACGCGAGGCGTGCAGGATTGACGCCGTCCATGGCGAGCATGCGTACGATGCTCGCCGAGCGCGCGGAAGACAGCTCCCAGTTGGTCGGGAATTGCGCAGTGCTGATCGGCTGATCGTCGGTGAAGCCTTCGACATGGATCGGATTATCGAAGCGTTTGACGATGCCGGCGACCTTTTCAATGATCGTGAAGGCCTTGTCGCTGGGCATGGCATCGCCGCTTCCAAACAGCAGGCTGGAATTGAGTTCGATCTCGATCCACAGCTCGTTGCCACGCACGGTCATCTGATCGGATTTGATCAGATCGCCAAACGCGTCGCGCACCTCCTGCGCAATGGTCTGCAGCGGGTCGCTGGCCGACGAGGCGATGCCGGCATCGGTTTCCTCGCTGTCCTTGAGCAGCGGCTCGGACGGCTTGACCGAGACCGGGCGTTGCTCGCCGATGGGGATCGGTTTCATGGTGCGCTCGGCGTCATTGAACACGCCGACCAGCGCTTGGGAGAGAATCTTGTACTTGCCTTCATTGATCGACGAAATCGAGTACATCACCACGAAAAACGCAAACAGCAGCGTGATGAAGTCGGCGTAGGACACCAGCCAGCGTTCATGATTTTCGTGTTCTTCGGGCTGACGACGTCGAGCCATGACCGGTTACTCCATGAAGCCTTGCAGCTTGAGTTCGATGGAGCGCGGGTTTTCACCCTCGGCAATGGACAGCAGACCTTCCAGCAGCATTTCGCGGTAACGCGCCTGGCGGTGGGCAATGGCCTTGAGCTTGTTGGCGACCGGCAGCAGGATCAGGTTAGCGGTCGCGACACCATAGATGGTCGCGACGAAGGCCACGGCAATGCCGCTGCCCAACTGGCTGGGGTCGGCCAGATTGCCCATGACGTGGATCAGGCCCATGACAGCACCGATGATGCCCACGGTCGGCGCATAGCCGCCCATGCTTTCGAATACCTTGGCGGCCTGGATGTCACGGGTTTCCTGGGTGATGAAATCCACTTCAAGAATGCTGCGAATCGCCTCGGGCTCGGCGCCATCGACCAGCAGTTGCAGGCCTTTGCGAGCGTAACTGTCAGGCTCGGCATCCGCCACCGTCTCAAGCCCCAGCAGGCCTTCCTTGCGGGCAGTCATGCTCCAGCCGATCACACGATCGACGCCACCGGGCAGATCGACGCGCGGCGGGAACAGTACCCAGCGAATGATCTTCATGGCGCGCATGAAGGCGCTCATTGGCGACTGCAACAGCGAAGCGCCCAGCGTGCCGCCGATCACGATCAGCGCAGCCGGGCCGTTGAGCAATGCACTGAGGTGTCCGCCTTCAAGAAAATTGCCGCCAATGATCGCCACGAACGCCAGGATAAGACCGATCAGACTCAGTACATCCATCAGATACACGCCTCGACCAGGTGACGACCGATGTCGTCCAGACTGTAGATCGCATCCGCCAGGTCAGCCTTGACGATGGCCATTGGCATACCATAGATCACGCAACTGGCCTCATCCTGGGCCCAGACCGTGCCGCCGACCTGCTTGAGCAGACGAGCGCCCTCGCGGCCATCGGCTCCCATGCCGGTCAGCACCACGGAAAGCACCTTGTCACCGTAGGACTTGGCGGCCGATCCGAAGGTGATGTCCACACACGGCTTGTAATTGAGACGCTCGTCGCCGGGCAGAATTTTCACTGTGCCGCGACTGTCGACCATCATCTGCTTGCCGCCAGGCGCCAGCAACGCCAGACCCGGGCGCAGCACGTCGCCGTCTTCGGCTTCCTTGACGCTGATCTTGCACAGTTTGTCGAGACGCTCGGCGAATGCCTTGGTGAACGCCGCCGGCATGTGTTGGATCAACACCAGCGGTGCCGGAAAACCGGCAGGCAATTGGGTCAGCACACGCTGCAACGCGACCGGGCCACCCGTAGACGTGCCGATGGCGACCAGTTTGTACGCCTTGCGCTTCGGCGTACCCGAGGTGGTCGGATGCGACGGTGCATGCGCGTGAGGCTGGGCGTGTGCAGCATGAGACGCAGGCGCAGCGGCACGTGGCGGCACGCTGCGCGCAGGCGTTGTCGATGCTGGCGCGGCCGTGCGGGCGGCAGATGCCGCCGACAGGGCGGGTGGGGAAACCGGTGCCGCTGACGCAGCACTGGCTCCGGTGAAACGACGATTACTGCGCGAGATGCTGTTGATCTTCTCGCACAACAGTTGCTTGACCTTTTGCGGGTTGCGCGAAATGTCTTCGAAATTCTTGGGCAGAAAATCCACCGCGCCGGCGTCCAGTGCGTCCAGCGTGACGCGGGCACCTTCGTGGGTCAGCGAGGAGAACATCAGTACCGGGGTCGGAATGCGCTGCATGATATGGCGAACGGCGGTGATGCCATCCATCATCGGCATCTCGTAGTCCATGGTGATCACATCAGGCTTGAGCGCGAGCGCCTGTTCGATCGCTTCCTTGCCATTGGTTGCCGTGCCGACAACCTGGATGTTGGGGTCCGAAGAAAGAATTTCCGTGACGCGGCGGCGGAAGAAACCGGAATCATCCACCACCAGGACCTTGACTGCCATAAACACTCCAATAGGCGCCGCAGGCAGCCGAAGCTGCCCGCAACCCCAGAATCAAATACGCCGGGCGGCGTAACGCTTGAGCATGCTCGGTACATCGAGAATCAGGGCAATGCGACCGTCACCGGTGATGGTGGCGCCCGACATGCCTGGCGTACCTTGCAACATCTTGCCCAGCGGTTTGATCACCACTTCTTCCTGACCCACCAGTTGATCGACGACAAAGCCGATGCGCTGGGTGCCGACAGACAGAATCACCACATGCCCTTCACGCTGCTCTTCGTGGGCGGCCGAACTGACCAGCCAACGCTTGAGGTAGAACAGTGGCAAGGCCTTGTCACGCACGATCACCACTTCTTGCCCATCGACGACGTTGGTGGTCGACAGGTCCAGGTGGAAGATTTCGTTGACGTTGACCAGCGGGAACGCAAAGGCCTGATTGCCCAGCATGACCATCAGCGTCGGCATGATCGCCAGGGTCAACGGCACCTTGATGACGATCTTCGAGCCCTGGCCCTTGGTCGAGTAGATGTTGATCGACCCGTTGAGCTGGGAAATCTTGGTTTTCACCACGTCCATGCCCACGCCACGGCCTGACACATCGGAGATCTCGGTCTTGGTCGAGAAACCCGGTGCGAAGATCAGGTTGTAGCAATCGGTGTCGCTCAGGCGATCGGCCGCATCCTTGTCCATCACGCCGCGCTTGACCGCGATGGAACGCAGCACGTTGGGGTCCATGCCCTTGCCGTCATCGGAAATCGACAACAGGATATGGTCGCCCTCCTGCTCGGCAGCCAGAATCACTTTGCCGCCGCGAGACTTGCCGGTGGCTTCGCGTTCTTCCGGTGTTTCGATACCGTGGTCAACCGCGTTGCGCACCAAGTGGACCAGCGGATCGGCCAGAGCCTCGACGAGGTTCTTGTCCAGATCGGTCTCTTCGCCGACCAGTTCCAGATTGATCTCTTTCTTGAGCTGACGAGCCAGGTCGCGAACCAGACGCGGGAAGCGGCCAAAGACTTTCTTGATCGGCTGCATGCGGGTTTTCATCACCGCGGTCTGCAGGTCGGCGGTCACCACGTCCAGGTTGGAAACAGCCTTGGACATGGCTTCGTCGCCACTGTTGAGGCCCAGACGCACCAGGCGGTTACGCACCAGCACCAGTTCGCCGACCATGTTCATGATCTCGTCCAGGCGCGCAGTGTCGACGCGCACCGTGGTTTCGGCTTCCGATGCCACTGGCTTCTCGCCACCGGCAGCCGGAGCACGCGCCGGCGCGGGGGCAGCAACTGCGGCCTTGGCTGGAGCGGCTGCCGGAGCAGGCGCAGCCTTGGCAGCCGGAGCCGCGGCAGGTTTGGCTGCCGGGGCTGGCGCTGCGGCGGCAGGTGCCGCGGCTTTCGCAACGATAGCCTCAGGCTCGAACTTGCCCTTGCCGTGCAGCTCATCCAGAAGGCTTTCGAATTCGTGGTCGGTGATTTCGTCGGATGCAGAGGCTGTGGCCGCAGGTGCCTTGGCCGCAACGGCCGCGGCGGCTACAGGCACAACGGCAGCGGCGTCGAACGACCCCTTGCCATGCAACTGATCCAGCAGGGCCTCGAACTCATCGTCAGTGATCTCGTCACTGGCCGGCGCGCTGCCACCACTCTTGGCTGCCGGAGCGGGCGCAGGCGCGACGTCAGCCGCAAACTTGCCCTTGCCATGCAACTGATCGAGCAGGGATTCGAATTCCTGATCGGTGATTTCATCACTCGACGCGGCCTGGGCAGCCGGAGCCGCCGCAGGTGCTGACACCGGTTTGGAGCCGTGCAGCGAATCGAGCAGTTGTTCGAATTCCTGATCAGTGATGTCGTCACCGCCAGCCGCCTCGGCAACCGGAGCAGCGGCTTCAACCACTGGCTCCGGCTCAGGTTCGGCCACCGCAACTTCGTCATTGGACTGCGGCTCGGCCAGACGCGACAGCGCTGCCAGCAACTCTGGCGTAGCGGGTGTCAGATCCGTACGTTCGCGCACCTGGCCAAACATACTGTTGACCGTGTCCAGTGCTTCCAGAACCACGTCCATGAGCTCGGAGTCCACGCGACGCTCACCCTTGCGAAGGATGTCGAACACGTTTTCGGCGATATGGCAGCACTCCACCAGCTCATGCAGCTGGAGGAAGCCGGCGCCCCCTTTTACAGTGTGAAAACCGCGAAAAATTGCATTGAGCAGGTCAGCATCATCCGGTCGGCTTTCCAGCTCGACCAATTGTTCTGACAACTGCTCCAGAATTTCGCCGGCCTCTACCAGAAAATCCTGAAGGATTTCTTCATCGGCGCCGAAGCTCATGGGGTGCTCCCTAAAATTAACCGTCAACAGACCTAGAAGCCGAGGCTCGATAGCAGATCGTCTACATCATCCTGTCCGGATACGACGTCTTCACGTTTATCGGCATGAATCTGCGGACCTTCACCCTTGGCGAGATGTTTTTTAGGATCTTTTTCAGCAAGGATGGATTCTTCGTCATGTTCGATGCCTGCGAAGCGATCGACATGGCTGGCCATGAGCACCAGTTTGAGCAAATTGCCTTCTACTTCAGTGACCAACTGCGTGACACGCTTGATCACCTGACCGGTGAGGTCCTGATAATCCTGGGCGAGCAGAATGTCATTCAGGTGCGCGGACACCTGGTGGGTTTCCTTCTCGGTACGCGTCAGAAAACCATCGACCCGCTTGGCGAGATCGCGGAATTCTTCAGCACCGATTTCGCGGCGCATGAAACGGCCCCAGTCTTCGCTCAACGCCTTGGCGTCGGAACTCAGCCCGTTCATGACCGGTGTGCTTTCTTCCACCAGATCCATCGTGCGGTTGGCCGCATTCTCGGTCAGCCGGACGACATACCCCAGACGTTCGGTGGCATCGGTGATCTGCGACACCTCCTCGGCCTGAGGCATGTGCGGATCGATCTGGAAGTTGACGATTGCACTGTGCAGCTCACGAGTCAGCTTGCCCACTTCCTGATACAGGCCGCGGTCACGTGTCTGGTTGAGCTCATGGATCAGTTGCACAGCTTCGCCGAAACGGCCTTTTTCAAGGCTGGTGACGAGTTCCTGCGCGTGTCTTTTCAGGGTCGACTCAAAGTCGGCCATCGAATCAGTGTTATCCATAGCGCCCTCACGGCATGCATCAGCTATTGACGCGTTCAAAGATCTTTTCGATCTTTTCTTTCAGCGCTTGAGCCGTGAAAGGCTTGACGACATAACCATTCACCCCGGCCTGAGCAGCTTCGATGATCTGCTCACGCTTGGCTTCGGCAGTGACCATAAGCACCGGAAGGCTCTTGAGGCGCTCGTCCTGACGGACTTGACGCAACAGATCGATACCGGACATGCCAGGCATGTTCCAGTCCGTCACCAGAAAGTCAAAGGCGCCGCTTTGCAACATCGGCAGCGCGGTCAGACCGTCGTCCGCTTCCGATGTGTTGGTGAACCCAAGGTCACGCAACAGGTTCTTGATGATCCGCCGCATCGTTGAGAAGTCATCAACGATGAGGATTTTCATGTTCTTGTCCAATTCGACCTCCAAGCAGTCTTTAACGCGTTCAGCACCTGAACACGCTGTTCACTCAATACTGGCACAGCACACCCCGGCTGTACGAAACGACGACGGGCTTGGCAAAACGACAGGTACAGACCTGAACGAACAGCCCATCGAGGCGATGCCCGACAGGCTCTTGCCGTGTCTATCCTGTTACCACGCAACGCTTTGCACAGCCGGCTAGCAGCCAACGTGCGGCACCGGGCCGCACATCGACTGTCAACGCGCTCGCCACTCCCCCAAACGCCCTCGCAAACGAGCTGCGCACTGGCTGTGTAACTGACTGACCCGCGACTCGCTGACCCCCAGGACTTCTCCGATTTCCTTGAGGTTCAGCTCCTCGTCGTAGTACAGCGCCAAGACCAGACGCTCACGCTCCGGCAAATTGGCAATCGCATCGGCCAGGGCGGCCTGGAAGCGCTCGTCTTCCAGGTCGCGTGACGGTTCAAGCGAACCGCTGGCACCGTCCTCGTGCAGCCCTTCATGGTCGCCATCCTGAAGCAGGTCGTCGAAACTGAAGAGGCGGCTGCCCAAGGTATCATTCAAAATCCCGTAATAATCATCGAGACTCAACTGGAGTTCGGCCGCAACCTCGTGATCTTTAGCGTCACGTCCGGTTTTCGCTTCAATTGCGCGAATTGCGTCACTCACCATGCGCGTATTGCGGTGGACCGAGCGTGGCGCCCAGTCGCCCTTGCGCACTTCGTCGAGCATTGCACCACGAATGCGAATACCCGCATAGGTCTCGAAACTCGCGCCCTTGGTGGAGTCGTATTTGGTGGAGACTTCCAGCAGACCGATCATGCCGGCCTGGATCAGATCCTCAACCTGTACGCTGGCCGGCAGACGCGCCAGCAGGTGATAGGCGATGCGCTTGACCAACGGCGCATAACGCTCGATCAGCTCGTACTGCGAATTCCGGGAAGCCTTGCTGTACATCTGGTAGCCGCTCGCTGTCATTGGACAGGCCCCGCACTGGTCTGGTGAACGAGTCGTTCGACGAAGAATTCAAGGTGACCCCGTGGGTTGGCCGGCAACGGCCAGGTGTCGACCTTCTGGGCAATGGCCTTGAACGCCAGCGCGCACTTGGAACGCGGAAAGGCTTCGTAGACGGCCCGTTGCTTCTGCACGGCCTTGCGCACGCATTCGTCGTAAGGCACGGCGCCAACATACTGCAGCGCCACGTCCAGAAAACGGTCCGTGACCTTGGTCAGCTTGGCGAACAGGTTACGGCCTTCCTGCGGGCTCTGGGCCATGTTGGCCAGCACCCGAAAACGGTTCATGCCGTAATCGCGGTTCAACAGTTTGATCAGTGCGTAGGCGTCAGTGATCGAGGTCGGTTCGTCGCAGACCACCAGCAGCACTTCCTGCGCGGCGCGAACGAAACTCACCACCGACTCGCCAATACCGGCCGCCGTGTCGATGACCAGCACGTCGAGGTTGTCGCCAATCTCGCTGAACGCCTGAATCAGTCCGGCATGCTGCGCCGGAGACAGATGCACCATGCTCTGCGTGCCGGAAGCGGCCGGTACGATGCGAACACCACCCGGCCCCTGCAACAGCACGTCGCGCAGTTCGCAGCGGCCTTCTATCACGTCGGCGAGCGTACGTTTGGGTGTCAGCCCCAGCAGAACATCGACATTGGCCAGACCCAGATCGGCGTCCAGCAGCATGACGCGCCGGCCGAGCTCGGCAAGGGCCAGCGAGAGGTTCACTGACACGTTAGTCTTACCGACGCCACCTTTGCCGCCGGTCACCGCAATAACCTGTACGGGATGCATGCTGCCCATGTTATTTCTTTACCTTGTCTTGCGTAGACCGAAGCCACATTGCGGGCTGCACGTTCGCGGACGAACAATGCCTGGCAGACCATCGATGCAGGGACATTCCAGTAATCTCCATCACTCAACCCACCCTTTTGCCAGGTGAGTGATAGAGGTCGGCAAACATATCAGCCATCGCTTCTTCGCTCGGCTCGTCCTGCATTTGCACACTGACCGCACGGCTCACCAGTTGGTGACGACGCGGAATGTGCAAATCGTCAGGAATCCGTGGCCCGTCAGTCAGGTAGGCCACCGGCAATTCATGACTGATCGCCAGGCTCAGCACTTCACCCAGACTGGCGGTTTCATCCAGCTTGGTCAGAATGCATCCGGCCAGGCCACAACGCTTGTAACTGTGATAAGCCGCAGTCAGCACCTGCTTCTGGCTGGTGGTCGCCAGTACCAGATAGTTGCGCGATTTGATGCCGCGACCGGCCAGGCTTTCCAGCTGCATGCGCAGCGCCGGATCACTGGCCTGCAGGCCCGCGGTATCGATCAGGACGACGCGCTTGCGCAGCAGCGGCTCGAGAGCCTGCGCCAGCGACTGGCCAGGATCGACGTGGGTCACTGGCACATTGAGAATGCGGCCGAGTGTCTTGAGTTGTTCCTGTGCGCCGATGCGGAAGCTGTCCATGCTGACCAGCGCGATATTCTGCGCGCCGTATTTGAGCACGTAACGAGCGGCCAGCTTGGCGAGGGTGGTGGTCTTGCCCATGCCGGCAGGGCCGACCATGGCGATCACTCCGCCCTCTTCCAGTGGCTCGACGTCAGGCACGGCAATCATGCGGGCCAGGTGCGCCAGCAACATGCGCCAGGCCTGACGAGGCTCGTCAATGTCCGGAATCATCGACAGCAGGTCACGCGACAACGGACCCGAGAGACCGACGCGTTGCAGGCGACGCCACAGGTTGGCCTGCTGCGGGCGGCTGCCTTGCAGTTGATTCCACGCCAGTGAGCCGAGCTGCACTTCCAGCAGCTCACGCAGGCCGTTCAATTCGGAGCGCATCGAGTCGATGGCACGCTGACCACCAGCACTGGCGGAGTCGGCCGCAGGCGTCGGCGCGTAGGCAAACGGGCGTGGCGGCTCTTCGAGGGTTGGCTCGATATGGGTGTCGACCGCGCTGACCGGTTTGCCGGAAAACAGCTGAAGATTGACCGAGGCGTCGCTGTCGCTGCGATTGTTCAATTCAGCCTGAGCGGAGACGATGCGCGACTGAGTCTTGCGCAGCTCGTCTTCGAGCTCCATGTTCGGCACGCGCGGGGCCAGCGCTGACAGCTTGTAATCCAGCGCGGCAGTCAGCTCGACGCCACCGGCAATGCGCCGGTTGCCAATGATGGCCGCTTCTGCGCCCAGCTCATCGCGAACCAGCTTCATGGCTTGACGCATATCGGCGGCGAAAAATCGCTTAACTTGCATGACTCACTACCTCAGCCGTTAGGCCCGACAGTCGCTACGATGGTAACTTGCTTGTTGTCAGGAATTTCCTGATACGCCAGAACATGCATGTTCGGTACAGCCAATCGTCCAAATCGTGACAGCATGGCCCGGATCGGACCCGCTACCAGGAGAATGACCGGCAACCCTTGCATTTCCTGACGCTGGGCCGCCTCGATCAACGAACGCTGGAGCTTTTCAGCCATGCTCGGTTCGAGCAGAACGCCTTCTTCCTGACCCTGACCAGCCTTCTGCAAACTATTGAGCAATATCTGTTCCAACCTTGGTTCCAGAGTGATGACAGGCAGCTCCGGCTCAATGCCTACAATGCTTTGGACGATTGCGCGGCTCAGGCCGACGCGGACCGCCGCCACCAGAGCGGCGGTATCTTGACTCTTCCCGGCATTGTTGGCGATAGCCTCTGCAATGCTGCGGATATCGCGCACCGGTACGTGCTCGGCCAGCAGCGCCTGGAGCACATTAAGCAGCGACGACAGGGAAAGCACACCCGGAACCAGCTCTTCAGCCAGTTTTGGCGAGCTCTTGGCCAGCAATTGCATCAATTGCTGGACCTCCTCGTGGCCGATCAGTTCATGGGAGTGCTTGTACAGAATCTGGTTCAAGTGAGTCGCCACCACGGTGCTGGCGTCCACCACCGTATAACCGAGGGACTGTGCCTGGCTGCGCTGGCTGATTTCGATCCAGACCGCCTCCAGACCGAATGCCGGATCTCTGGCGGTGATGCCGTTCAGCGTGCCGAACACCTGACCCGGGTTGATCGCCAGCTCGCGGTCGGGGTAGATCTCGGCTTCGGCCAGGATCACGCCCATCAGCGTCAGGCGATAGGCGCTGGGCGCCAGATCGAGGTTGTCGCGAATGTGCACGGTCGGCATCAGAAAGCCCAGTTCCTGAGACAGCTTCTTGCGCACGCCCTTGATTCGCGCCAGCAGTTGACCACCCTGATTGCGATCCACCAGCGGAATAAGGCGATAACCCACTTCCAGACCGATGATGTCGATCGGCGTGACGTCATCCCAGCCAAGCTCCTTGGAATCCTGAACGCGGGTCGGCGATGGCAGCAGGTCCTGTTGACGCTGCACCTCGGCCAACGCCTCGACCTTGACCTGATTCTCTTTCTTCCACAGCAGGTAGGCGCCACCCGCGGCCACCAGGCCCAGCCCGATGAAAGCGAAGTGCGGCATGCCAGGCACCAGCCCCATCACGATCATGATGCCGGCAGAGACGCCCAGCGCCTTGTATGAGGAGAACATCTGGCGATTGATCAGCTTGCCCATTTCTTCCGAACCGGAAGCACGGGTCACCATGATCGCGGCAGCGGTGGACAGCAGCAGTGATGGCAACTGTGCCACCAAACCGTCACCGATGGTCAGCAAGGTGTAGACGCGACCTGCGTCACCAAAGGTCATGTTGTGCTGCAGAATACCGACCAGCATGCCGCCGATGAGGTTGATGAACAGAATCAGCAGGCCGGCGATCGCATCACCGCGAACAAACTTGCTGGCACCGTCCATGGAACCGTAGAACTCGGCCTCTCCGGCCACTTCCGCACGACGGCGCTTGGCTTCAGGCTGATCGATGAGGCCAGCGTTGAGGTCGGCGTCGATCGCCATCTGCTTGCCTGGCATCGCGTCGAGGGTAAAACGCGCACTCACTTCGGAAATGCGCCCGGCGCCCTTGGTGATCACCACGAAGTTGATAATCATCAGGATCGCGAACACCACGATACCGACCACATAGTTGCCGCCGATCACCACCTCACCGAAGGCCTGAATCACCTTGCCCGCGGCAGCGTGACCATCCTGGCCGTGCAGCATGACCACGCGGGTCGACGCGACGTTCAGGGCCAGGCGCAACAGCGTGGCGACCAGCAGAATGGTCGGAAAAACAGAGAAGTCCAGCGGGCGCAACGCGTAGACGCACACCAGCAGCACGACGATGGACAGTGCGATGTTGAACGTGAACAACACGTCAAGCAGAAATGGCGGAATGGGCAACATCATCATTGCCAGCATGATCAGCAGCAACAGCGGCACACCCAACTGGCCACGGCCCAGGCCTGCAATGTTGCTGCGTGCGCTACTGAATATCTGAGAGCGTTCCACCGATTCTATACCTGCGCACTGGATCAAAACTTTGACGCCGAAGGCGACCTTGAACTGACCTGTTGCAAAAAGCTGTCCAACTTTTCAAAAGCCCGCAATCACGGGCCTGAAAAGGCAGAAATAGCTGGCACAGAGAGCGAAATCACCGGAAGTGGAAGGTCGACGGGAGACCCGTCAGGAATCGCGCTGCAAGTCTGGCGGGATTGGCACGTCACCCAGCGGATCGGGACGCTTGCCCTGACCTGCGTGGTACTGGCGAATCTGGTAGACGTAAGCCAACACCTGAGCCACCGCCAGATAGAGCCCGGCCGGGATCTCCTGATCCAGCTCGGTGCTGTAGTAGATCGAGCGCGCCAGGGCGGCCGACTCGAGAATCAGAATCTGGTTGTGCGCACCGATCTCGCGGATCTTCAACGCCACCAGATCGGTGCCCTTGGCCAGCAGCATCGGAGCACCGCCCTGCTCCGGATCGTATTTGAGCGCCACGGCAAAGTGGGTCGGGTTGGTGATGATCACATCTGCCTCGGGGATCGACGCCATCATGCGGCGCTGCGACATCTCGCGCTGCAGTTGACGGATGCGCTGCTTGATCTCCGGGCTGCCTTCACTGTTCTTGTGCTCGTCGCGCACTTCCTGCTTGGTCATCAACAGTTTCTTGTGCGCTTCCCACAACACGAACGGCACGTCGGCGGCGGCGACGAAGATCAAGCCGCAGGCCATCCAGAAGCTGCTCCAGCCCACCACCTGCAAACTGTGGATGATGGCCTGCTCCAGCGGCTCGTGCGCGATGGCCACCAGATCGTTGCGCTCCTTGCTCAGAACCACCAGCGCGACCGCCAGCGTGATCAGGAATTTGGCAAGCGACTTGAGCAGCTCGACCAGCGCATGGGGTGAGAACATCCGCTTGAGCCCTGCCGCAGGATTCATCCGGCTGAATTTGGGCATCAGCGACTTGGTCGTGAACAGCCACCCACCCAGTATGATCGGACCGACCAGCGCCGCCATCAGCATGGCGATCAGGAACGGCAGCACCACGATCAGGGCGTGCAGACCAGAACTGAGCAGTGCCTTGCCCATGTAGTCCTGATCCATCAGCGTTTCACGGGTGATGCTGAAGTTATCGCGCATCAGCTCGAACATCATCTGCGCGATACCGCCACCAAACATCAACACCCCGCCAGAGCCCATCAGCATCACCACCAGCGTGGTCAGCTCCTTGGAACGCGCAATCTGCCCTTCGGCCCTTGAGTCACGGACTTTCTTCTCCGTGGGGTCTTCCGTCTTGTCCTGGCCATTCTCGTTTTCTGCCATCTCAACGAGCCCTCACCATGTCGCGCAGCGTTTGCAGGGCCTGGGTGGCGATGGGCTGATACTGATTGAGAATATCGCCCATCGTCAGCCACAGAATGACCATGCCCAGCACCAGCGTGAGTGGAAAACCGATGGAGAAGATATTGAGCTGCGGCGCCGCACGCGTCATCACACCGAACGCGATGTTGATGATCAGCAGCGCGGTGATCGCTGGCAGCACCAGCCGCAAACCGGAGCTCAGCACCCAGCCGAGACCGGTGGCCAGTTCCCAGAAATTATTGACCAGCAGGCCGCTGCCCACCGGCATGGTGGTGAAACTTTCGGTGAGGATTTCCAGCACCACCAGATGACCGTTCATGGCCAGGAACAGCAGGGTCACCAGCATGGTGAAAAACTGCCCGATGGTGGCCGATGAAACGCCGTTGGTAGGGTCGACCATCGAGGCGAAGCCCATGCCCATCTGCGTCGAGATGATCTGCCCGGCCACCACGAAAATATGGAAAAACAGTTGCAGTGAAAGCCCCAGCCCCGCGCCGATGATGATCTGCTCGCCTATCAGCAACAGCGCACTCAGATCAAGCGCCTGCACCGTAGGCATCGCAGGCAGGACCGGCGCAACCACTACCGTGATCGCCACCGCAAGATACAGTCGCACGCGCCGGGGAACCAGCGTTGTGCCAATGATCGGCATGGTCATCAACAGGGCGATGATGCGAAACAGCGGCAGCATGAAGCTGGCGACCCAGGTGCTGATCTGGGTGTCGGTCAGCGCGAGCATCGGCTGCATGCGGCGCTAGCCGATCAGGGTCGGAATGCTGTTGTACAGCGACAACATGTATTCCATGAAGATTTTCAGCAGCCACGGGCCGATCACGATGAGCGTGATCAACATGACGATCAGGCGCGGCAAGAAGCTCAGGGTTTGTTCGTTGATCTGAGTGGCAGCCTGAAACATCGCCACCAGCAGACCACAGATCAGGCTCGGCACCACGAGAATCGCAACCAGCACAGTGGTCAGCCACAGCGCTTCGCGGAACAGATCGACCGCTACTTCCGGCGTCATTGCGCAGACTCCTCAGTAAAACGCCTCATACGCCACCAAAACTGCCGGCCAGTGTGCCAACGATCAGCGCCCAGCCGTCCACCAGTACGAACAGCATGATCTTAAACGGCAGGGAAATGATCAGCGGCGACAGCATCATCATACCCATGGCCATCAGCACACTGGCGACCACCAGGTCGATGATCAGAAACGGGATGAAGATCATGAAGCCAATCTGGAACGCCGTCTTGAGTTCGGAGATCACGAACGCCGGCACCAGAATGGTCAGCGGCGCCGCATCCGGCGTCGGGATATCGGTACGCTTGGACAAACGCATGAACAGTTCGAGGTCGCTGGTGCGGGTCTGCGCCAGCATGAAGTCCTTGATCGGCACCTGCGCCTTGGCGACCGCATCCTGCGCCGACAATTGCTCGGCCAGATAGGGTTGCAAGGCATCCTGATTCACCCGATCGAACACCGGCGCCATGATGAACATGGTCAGAAACAGCGCCATGCCGGTCAGGATCTGGTTGGACGGCGTCTGCTGCAGACCCAGAGCCTGACGCAGAATCGAAAAGACAATGATGATCCGGGTGAAGCTGGTCATCAGCATGACGAACGCCGGAATGAAGCTCAGCGCCGTCATGATCAGCAGGATCTGCAGACTGACCGAATATTCCTGCTGACCGTCGGCGCCGTTGGACAGCGTGATCGCCGGGATCGACAGCGGATCGGCCGCCAGCGCGACCGGCGCAGCCATCACCAACAGCAACAGAATCAGGAAACGCAAGGCGCCCATTACTTCTTGTCCTTATCCTTGCCCATCAATTCCAGCAGACGCTGAGCGAATTCAGGGGTGGTCTGCTCGCGAACCGGCACCTGCACGGGCTCCTTGAGCACATGCAGAGTGGTGATGTTACCCGGCGTGATGCCCAGCAGAACCTGTTCATTACCCACCTGAACCAGCACCAGACGATCACGCGGCCCGATCGCCCGCGAACTCACCAGTTCGATGACCTGACTGTTGTTCGGTCCGACCCGCTGTACGCGGCGCATGACCCACGCCAGCACGAAAATCAGACCGACCACCAGCAGCAGCCCCAGCAGCAACTGCACCACCTGACCGCCCATGCCGCCCGACGCGGTGTTGGCCACGACGGGCGCTGCCTGCGCAGCGGGTTCGGCAGCCAATACCAGCGAAGGCAGCATCGACAGAAGAATCAGCAGCCGCTTCACTTAGCGCAACTTCTTGATGCGTTCACTCGGGCTGATCACGTCAGTCAGACGGATGCCGAACTTTTCGTTGACCACCACCACTTCGCCATGAGCGATCAGCGTACCGTTGACCAGCACGTCCAACGGCTCACCCGCCAGACGATCCAGCTCGATGACCGAGCCCTGGTTGAGTTGCAGGAGGTTGCGGATGTTGATGTCGGTGCTGCCCACTTCCATGGAGATCGACACCGGGATATCCAGAATCACGTCCAGGTTCGGGCCGTCCAGCGACACCGGTGCATTGCTTTTCGGCACGCTGCCGAACTCTTCCATGGTCATGCGATTGGCCGCGTTGCCCGCGTCGGCCGCCAGCAGCGCGTCAATATCGGCTTGACCGCCCTCGCCCGCTTCACCCAGTGCCGCGGCCCATTCATCGGCCAGCGCCTGATCTTCAGCAGACGTCATATCGTTTTCATCAGCCATCGGTTGTCCTCTGCAAGCAGTGATTCAATTACGCAACAATGTTGCGACGTCGACCCGACAGGTCAACGTCGCGCTATGGGTTCGATTACTTGCAGGGCCATCTTGCCCTTGTGCGAGCCGAGCTTGACCTTGAACGAAGGTACGCCGTTGGCTCGCATGACCAGTGAATCGGCCAGTTCGACCGGGATCACGTCGCCAGGGCGCATGTGCAGGATGTCGCGCAGAGGCAACTGGCGCTGGGCAATGGTCGTGCTCAGCGGCACGTTGACGTCCAGCACGTCTTCCTTGAGTGCATTGACCCAGCGCTCGTCCTGATCGTCCAGGTCCGACTGGAAACCGGCATCGAGCATTTCACGGATCGGCTCGATCATCGAATACGGCATGGTCACGTGCAGATCGCCGCCACCGCCATCGAGTTCGATGTGGAAGGTAGAGATCACCACGGCTTCGCTCGGCCCGACGATATTGGCCATGGCCGGGTTCACTTCCGAGTTGATGTACTCGAAGTTCACTTCCATGATCGCCTGCCAGGCCTCCTTCAGGTCGATGAACGCCTGATCCAGCACCATCCGCACCACACGCAGCTCGGTCGGCGTGAACTCACGGCCCTCGATCTTGGCGTGACGGCCATCACCGCCGAAGAAGTTGTCCACCAGCTTGAATACCAGCTTGGCGTCCAGGATGAACAACGCCGTACCGCGCAGCGGCTTGATCTTGGCCAGGTTGAGACTGGTGGGCACGTACAGCGAATGCACGTACTCACCGAACTTCATGACCTGTACACCACCCACCGCCACGTCCGCCGAGCGGCGCAGCAGGTTGAACATGCTGATACGGGTGTAACGGGCGAATCGCTCGTTGATCATTTCCAGGGTCGGCATGCGCCCGCGCACGATCCGGTCCTGACTGGTCAGGTCATAACTTTTGACGCTTCCGGGCTCGCCGGGGCTTTCTGTCTGGACCATACCATCGTCAACGCCATGCAACAGCGCATCGATTTCATCCTGGGACAGCAGGTCTTGCACGGCCATGTGAGGGTCCTACTGCAATACGAAATTAGTGAACAGCAGCTGTTCGATCACAGTCTTGCCGAGTTCTTTCTGCGCCACTTCCTGGATGCTGGCTGTTGCCTTCTGACGCAGCATTTCCTGACCGATGGGCGAAGCCAGCGATTCGAAGGGAATGCCTGCGAACAGCATGACCAGATTGTTGCGGATCACCGGCATGTGCGCCTTCAAGGCTTCCATGTCAGCGGCATTGCGCGACAGCATGGTGATGCTGACCTGCATGTAGCGCTGGCGGCCATTGGCGTTGAAGTTGACCACGAAGGCTGGCGTCAGGGGCTCATAGACCGCCACTGGCTTGGCATTCGCGGCGGCTGCGGCAACTGCCGGATCAGGCGCGCTTTCACTCTTGTGCATGATGAACCAGGTCGCGCCCACGGACAGACCGACAGCGAGCAGTAATGCCACGACCGCTACGATGATGAGCTTGAGTTTACCTTTGGAAGCGGGGTCTTTAACTTCTTCGCTCTTCGCCATGCCAATAATCCGTCACTATTCAAGGGGTCTTCAATACATGACAGGGATTGAGCAAGTGTTATGCCAGAGTTGTGTCAGAGGGTAATTATCGGACACAAACAGTTACCGGCGGCCTGCTGAGAGGCCGATTGAAGCACCGGCAAGCGCCTCGGGGCGCAATCGTGCCGCGGCATGCGGGCACGATCCAGGATTTGCCGGTGATGAGGATGCGGATCAGGCGTAGTAATCGATCTCGCTGGTGCCGATGACCCGGGCGGCAGGCTGACTGACAGGCACCGCGGCGTCGGCAATCGGTGCATCGTCGGAAGCATCACCCGACCCCATGCCACCGCCGCGACCACCGCGCTGCGCCCGACTGGCCTGCTCTTGCGCCTGCTGCTGAGCCTGCTGTTGCGACTGATCCGAGACATTCACATCGACCTGGCCGAGCCCCTGCTGAGTAAACGAGTCACGCAGTCGGGACATCTGACTTTCCAGCGCTTCACGCACGCCGACATGGGCGCTCATGAACGTCACCTGCGTCTGTTGATCCGGGGCCATATTGACGCGGATGTCCAGACGACCGAGTTCAGCCGGTTCCAGCTTGATTTCAGCCGACTTCAGGTTCTGGCTCGACAGGTACATGACCCGATCCACGACCCCTTCGGTCCAGCCACTTTGATGCATGGCCAGCGGCTGATTCATCAAGGGTGTGGATGCCGGTGCCGCTGCGGCCCTGGCGGGCTGGGCAGCCTGACTCAGTGCCGCGAGGCGGTCAGCGAAGTTGTCCACACGGGTGTCGCCAGCGGCGCTTTTGACATCCTTGAGGCCTTCACCGATCAGACCGCTGAACGATTTGTCACTGCTTTCGGTGCTGCTGTCATCCGATGGCAACTGCTCGCTTATGAGCGACAGGTTATTGGCGATATTCTGCGCCGGGTCGGCCTCAGCGTTGGAAGGCGTCGCCTTGCTGGCGGCGTGAGCGTTCTGTGCCGCCAACTGTGTTTTGGCATTGGCGTTTTCCAGCGCCAGTTGCACCACTTCCAGCCCGTCCAGCGGATCCGCTTCAGGATCGAAGCCCTCCTCGGCGGCCACGAGCGGCGTGGCAGGCTTGGCGGCGGCAACGTCGATGGCCGTCAATGCCTTGGGATCAGCAGTTGCGACCTTCAAGGCATCAGAGACATCTGGCGTCGACGGCGCGGCAGGCAGTTGAGCAGCCATTGCCTGTAAGGCTGGGTTAAGCGCTGGATCCACCACCGGCACGACATCGCCGCTGACCAGAACATCGACCTGTGAAAGATCGGTCTCGGTCTGTTCAGTGTCGGCGCTGGTGGTCGGCTGCGCAGGCAAACCATTGCCGCTATCGGCAACCGTCGGCGTTTCAGCGGCCGCCTTCTGATCGGCAACGGGCTTGTCCTTGCCGCCGGCAACCTTGTCCTTGTCGGGCGCAGCCTTGTCCTGCTTCGACTTGACCGGAGCATCATCGCGCGCTGGCGTCGCGTCTTTTGTCTGTTTGGCATAGACGTTGGAGAAGCTGGAGGTCTCGTCTTTGCCGCTGTCTGCGGGCTTGATCGCATTGGAGGCCGAACCGGACCGCGAGGTCGCAGTGGCAGTGGCCTGAAGAAGCGCGTTGGTGGCGAGGGGCATTTCGGTCTCCGCATGAGCAGCTGGTTACCGAAGGACGAAGCAAGATACAGGCCAACCTGAAAATGGCGGCCTCGAAATGCGTTACGAAGGGATCAATCGATGAACAGTTGACGCTCGGCATTGAAAAGTCGGCGGATGGTCATGTATTCGCTGTCGATCTTGCCGATCAACTCTTCGAGCCCGGCACTCTGCTGTTGGCGGGCACGCTCTTCCAGTTCGCGGCACAGCTCGGAGAGACGCAAGGCACCCATGTTGCTACTGCTGCCTTTGAAGCTGTGCGCGGCCAGACTCAACGTTTCCAGATCCGGACCATGGGGTTCGAGGGCCAGACGCAACTGCGACAGGCGCTGCTCGGAATCCTTGAGAAAAATATCCAGCAATGTCGGATATTCGTCCTCCATCACTTCCTGCAATGTGCTCAACACGCTGTAATCCAGATGAATCGACACTTGCTCACTCCTTGATCAAGACTCCAGGGCGCGATTATGCCACTCACTCCCAAGAAAATTCCACGCAGGCGATCCTGCCATCCATGGACCATCGAGCCTGCCGGCTCAATTCACACACAAGCCTGATGCCCCGGCCGTACAAGCCATCTACCGCAGGCACTTTTTCAACCACCCGCTGCGCATCGAAACCATTGCCGCTGTCTTCCACGCTCAGTGTCAGACGGCCGCCCTGCCCGACAGGTTCAATGTGCAGATTCATCCGGATGAAGCCGCTCTGCAGCCCGTCCAGACGTTCGCCACGCTGCTCATAGTAGCGGGCAAAACCGGCCGCATCATGCTTGAGCGCCGAATCCAGTCCCAGCACACCGTGCTCCAGCGCATTGTTGTACAGCTCACCCATCACCGCATGCAGCGCGCCGCCCTGGCTGCGCAGTCCATGGACCTCCAGCAGCAGCTGCAGGACGTAGGGCACAGGGTTGAAACGCTTGAGCGTCGAGGCCCGGAATTCGAAGCTTGCCGACCAGTCGAGCGGGCTCGAAGCGCCGCTGTCGGAATAGGTCGGCGCAGGCAGTGGATCGAGCGGATCATCGATGACCGTGATCTCCAGCAGACTGACGTCATCGCGCGCCTTGCCGCCGAACGCATTCAACGCCTCGAGGATTTCCTGAATCAATAATGTCGGCTGGCCATTGGCAGCCAGAACGGCGCGCAGTCGCTGCACGCCGAACACCTGATCATGACTGTCAGTGGTATCGAGCACACCATCGGAAAGCAGAAAGATCCGGTCACCCAACGCCAGAGGATAGACGTCGGTACGCACTTCGAAGGCGTCCACACCCAACACGCCAAGGGGCAGATGCCGCGAGACCAGCGTCACCGGCTCGCCGCCGTCGGCGCGCAGCAGATAACCATCCGGCAAGCCGCCGTTCCAGACCTCGACCTGACGCTGCCCGAGATTGACGCACAGCAGCGTGGCGCAGCAGAACATGTCGACCGGCAGAATGCGCTTCAGCTTGGCGTTCATCTCGCGCAGGATCTCGACCAGCCCGAAACCCTTGGCGGTCATGCCGTAGAACACCTCCGCCAGCGGCATGGCGCCGACTGCCGCGGGCAAGCCATGCCCGGTGAAATCCCCCAACAGCACATGCATGTGCCCGGCGGGCGTGTAGGCCGCGAGCATCAGGTCGCCATTGAACAGCGCGTAAGGCGATTGCAGGTAACGGATGTTCGCCGCACCCAGGCAGCCAGAATGCGCCACCTGATCGAAAACGGCCTTCGCGACACGCTGCTCGTTGAGCAGGTATTCATGGTGGGTGGTGATCAGGTCGCGCTGTTGCAGAACGGTTTCCTGCAAAAGCCGCAGACGGTTCATGGCATTGATCTTGGCCGCCAGTACCTGGGCATTGTAGGGCTTGGACACAAAGTCATCACCCCCCGCATCCAGACAGCGCGCCAGCGCCTCGCCCTCGGTGAGCGAGGTGAGAAAGATGATCGGCACCAGCGAATCGCCGGCCATGACCTTGATACGCCGCGCGGCCTCGAAGCCATCCATGAGCGGCATCATTGCGTCCATCAGCACCAGGTGCGGACGCTCGGCGCTGAAGATGGCCACGGCTTCCAGACCATTGGCCGCGCTCAGTACCCGATGCCCCTGACGGGCAATCAGCGTGGAAAGCAGCAAGCGATCACTGGGGCTGTCGTCGGCGATCAGGATGCACAAGCCTTTCGAGGAAGCCTGCACAGGTCAACCCAACTGAAACAGCTTCGAGAAATTGGAAATGGCGAGGATCTTGAACACGTCGGCCGAGCAATTGATCAGCCGTACCTGCGCCCGGTCACCGCCTGCATGGTCACGCAGCAACAACAGCATTCCGAGTGCCGAACTGTCCAGGTAATGGGTGTCGCGCAGATCGACGACGTAGCTCAAATGCCCGGGTTGATCTTCGTAGGCGCTGCGAAACGCCTGGTGAGTCGCAAAGTCGAAGCGACCTGCGATATAGAGCGTGAGTTGCTGGCGGTCCGGAGAAAGCTCGGAAGTGACTGTCATAGAAATTCCTGAAATGTTTCGTCGCCGAGACACTGTGAGCGTAGACCAGACTGGGCGATTGCCTGGGTAAAATCAGCGTCAATCCTGCTGATGACGCGGCAATCGCTGGGATAACTCATCCAGCAACTTCTGCTCACGCTTGTCTTCAAGCTTGCGGGCCTCGTCCATATAGCGCTGGACCAGTTTGCGCAATCCTTCAACTCGCGCATAGGCCTCCTGCCAGGAACCGCGCGCTTTCTCCAGATTGACCTTGTGCCACTCAAGGCTTTTGTATTGCTGGGCAACGGCGACGTCGAGCTGACTCAAAAAACGCTGATAGCCCAGCAACCATTGACCGGAAACCCCGGAACTGCCGCGCTGCAGCCACTGCTGCTGATAGTCGTGGCGAAACTGATCCAGTTCCTGCAGTTTGTTGTTGGCCAGATTGACCTGTCCCTGAAAATGCCCGAGCCGCTGGGCAGCCGAACGCTCGGCCGCCTCCGCCATCTCGACCACAGGCGCCAGACGCGCCGCTCGACTCTGGGCCATGGTCTATCAGCCGCCCGGCGCCGGACCGAACACCGACGCCAGCGCCTCGCCACTGGCCTGCATGCTCTCGTTGTCGCGCAACCCCTGACGCTGATAGCGCACCAGCGCCGGATGCAGGGCAATGGCCATGTCGGTTTCCCGGTCGCCACCGGCGACATACGCACCCACGCTTATCAGGTCGCGGGTCTGTTGATAGCGCGACCACAGTTGTTTGAAATGCTGCGCCCGGGCCATGTGCTCAGGCGTTACCACGGAAGGCATGACCCGGCTGATCGAAGCTTCGATGTCGATGGCGGGATAGTGCCCTTCTTCGGCCAGTCGCCTTGAAAGCACAATGTGCCCGTCAAGTACGCCGCGCGCGGAGTCGGCGATGGGATCCTGCTGATCGTCGCCTTCGGACAATACGGTATAGAAAGCGGTGATCGACCCACCACCGGCTTCGGCGTTACCGGCCCGTTCCACCAGTTTTGGCAGACGGGCGAACACCGACGGTGGATAACCCTTGGTCGCGGGCGGCTCACCGATGGCCAGGGCGATTTCACGCTGGGCCTGGGCGAAACGGGTCAGTGAGTCCATCAGCAACAGGACGTTCTTGCCCTGATCGCGAAAATATTCGGCAATGCGCGTGCAGTACATCGCCGCGCGCAGACGCATCAATGGCGCATCGTCGGCTGGCGAGGCGACCACCACCGAACGCTTGAGGCCTTCCTCGCCAAGAATATGCTCGATGAATTCCTTCACCTCGCGGCCCCGCTCGCCGATCAGGCCGACCACGATAATGTCCGCTTCGGTAAAGCGCGTCATCATGCCCAGCAGCACACTCTTACCCACGCCGGTACCGGCAAACAGGCCAAGGCGCTGACCACGTCCGACCGTCAATAAACCGTTGATGCAGCGAATGCCGACATCCAGTGGCTGGCTGATGGGGTCACGCTTGAGCGGGTTGATCGTCGGGCCGTCCATAGGCACCCAGTCTTCGGCCTTGATCGGCGGACGCCCGTCCAGCGGGCGACCTGCCCCGTCCAGCACCCGGCCCAGCATGCTCATGCCCATCGGCAGGCGACCGGCATCGGCCAGCGGGACGACGCGCGCGCCGGGCGCAATGCCCGCAACGCTGCCGACCGGCATCAGAAATACTTTGCCACCGGAAAAGCCCATCACTTCGGCTTCGACTTCGACCGGATGATGGCTGTCGTCGTTGATCACCACGCAGCGGCTGCCCATGGCAGCGCGCAGACCTTCGGCTTCCAGCGTCAGGCCGACCATGCGCAGCAGTCGCCCTTCGACCACCGGTTGCGCAGGCAGACTGATTGCGCTGGAGTAGGTCCCCA
>NZ_MUIO01000170.1 GCF_002087235.1 Pseudomonas floridensis
GGTCCGGGCGCCGATGGCCACCCAACTGAGCAGATCATCGAAGTAGCCCGCTGCCATAGGCTGCAGGATCTCTGTCGCCACAGGCAAACCCATGTACAGCATTTCGCGCATCAGTTCGCGTGACAGCTTCAGGCCCAAGGCCATGTCGTCACTGCCATCCAGGCGCGGGTCGTAGGCCAGACCTTTCCAGCCCACCGTGGTGCGCGGTTTTTCGACGTAGGCACGCATCACCAGCAGCATCTGATCGCTGACTTCGGCGGCCAGGCTGGCCAGGCGTTCGGCGTACTCGAGCGCTGACTGAGGATCATGAAGGGAGCAGGGGCCGACGATGATCAGCAGGCGCGTGTCCTCACCTTCAAGAATGGCTCTCACGGCACGGCGGTGTGCGGTGACCTGTTCGGTCAGTGCGGCGCTCAGCGGCAGGCTGCTTTTGAGCTCAAGGGCGCTGGGCAGACGCCTGGACGTTGGAACGCTGCGCGGCAGCGTAAGGGGGTGACTGGACAGTTCGGACGGTTTTACGGCAACGGACGAGTTCATGTGCTGGCTTCCTGGGCTGGCGGGCGATTCCCGCGCAAGCCCTACTGGGGTGTTCGACAAAGGGCCGTATTGGCCATGCATGTGTAATTGCCACCTGGCAGTGACCGATCGGAGGCGGCAGGCTGTCCCGAACGGAGGTTGCTAAATCGCCAGGCGAAATCGATGTCGTTGCGGTAATAAGTGGCGTAGTTCATGTCGTGTTCCTCGATTTGATTCAATGTGGTGTTTTCGCAGGGCCAGAAAAACAAAACCCCCGGTCGGGAGGCCGACCGGGGGTAGAGATGTTCTCTGGTTGGCGTCCCCTTGAAGTGGGCGCCGGATGGGTATCAGGCGCGCCAGTGGCTAAACCAATACCCGTAATATGCGTTGAGCTGAAGAACACCCATCGCAGGTGCAACCCGCACAGCCATAGCCTCTGCCGAGCGACGGGCGCTGGCACGAGTGACGAACTGTAGTGGGCTGGACTGCAACATGGTGTATCTCCGTTGAATGAGCAGGAGCTTACTTCAGGCAAGGTCGCTGATTCAATTGGAAAATTCAATCGACGGGATTACCTGCGCTGTTACACGTTTAGCTGCGGACAAAAACTGTCGGAAAAGGCTGCTTTGTCAGTCGGCGCGTGCCGTCCGGCGGTTGGAAATTCGGGTGGATCAATATCGGAAGAATCCGCGTCAATCGATGCTGGATTCAGATCCCGCGTCATCGGAAGGGATGACACCGATCTTCATCCCCAGCAAAACCGCCACTTTATGAGCTTCGCCACGCTTTCCCTTTTTGCGACCCGCCAGCACTTGGTAGGTCGTTGCAGGATCAATGCTGTTCTCCCGGGCGAATTCCTGAACGGATTTGCCCTGTTGTTCGAGCCAGGCCTTGGCTTGTGCAGCGGTACGTATTCCGGGCATAGTTCAAAACCGTTCAAATCAGTTTAATTTTAGCTGGATTCTACCATTCGTAAGGATGGGGTCAACAGGGTTATGCATTCAAATGAGTGGAATTGGGTACCGACTAAGAAAAGAAAGAGAACGTCTGGGGCTGTCTCAGCGTGCCTTCGGTGAAATCGGTGGTGTGGAAGCGAACGCTCAAGGGAAGTACGAAAGTGGCGATCGGGCCCCCAAGGCTGATTACCTGG
>NZ_MUIO01000171.1 GCF_002087235.1 Pseudomonas floridensis
CCTTGCCTGTCCCCGTCTCGCCGGTCAGCAAGACTGTGTAGGAACTTTGCAGCACCTTACTGACCAGTCGACAGGTTTCACGCATTGCGGTGCTTCGACTGATCAACCCGTAATGCGCCTTATCGGGACTGGCCTCATGCAGTGATTGCCCTAGACCAGGATGTCGGCGCTTGAGCAGTGTGTGCTGAGACACTACAAAAGAACCCAGCGCTCCGAGCGAGGCAGCGTACCCCTCCAATGACCTGTATTCACCGCTGGCACACACCAGAAGTCCGACAATTGCCTGATCACGATTGGCCAACGGTACACACAGCAACGATTTCCACACTAACTGTCTGGCAGGTAAGAAGGTGGTGTCGTAAAGGCCGCAACTTAGCTCATTCACACTGACAGGAGTGCCCTGAGACCGTGCGTAGTTGAGCAGCGGCTCTGCAGAATAATCAAAGAAGTCGCCGTCATGAGCGCCAGAATGAATAACTTCGTCCAATACTTGAGACTCAAGAATGAGACGTCCAGACACTGTGTCGAACATGAACATCTGACTCAACTCACAACCGCTGAGTCGTGAGGCTGAACGGACAAAGTCGTTCAGCAGCGTCACACTGTTCGGCGCTTGCGACAGTTCTCCATAGATCGAACACAAGGTAGTTGCGTAAACCTGTGAATCAAGGACCGAAGAAGACAAAGACGTGACTGCCATCCTAGTCGAACTCACAGACGACACGGTCATCAGCGTCCAGCGTCACATGAATACGGTGAACATTTTCACCATCGGACATGGCGCTGAGTAAGCGATTGGCAATCAAGGGGATGACGAAGTCATCCAGCAAACGGTCGATGCGCCGTGCGCCGGTTTCGCTTTGCGCGCATCGCTCAGACAGGAAGGTGACAAGACGCGGGGAATAGTCGAAAGCAACCTTTCTGCTTTTCAAACGCGCGCCCAACTGCTGAAGTTTGATCTCGATCAGTTCACAGAGAACGGCTGCATGGATGGGGTAATAAGGTATTACCTGCATTCTGGCCAGCAGAGCCGGCATGAAATGGCCGCTCAGCAGTGGCTGCAGAAGCGCTTCCAGTTCTTCTACTTCCACCTGCCGGTCCGGCTGACAATGCGCGCTGATGAGCTCACTTCCCAGGTTAGAGGTCATCAGGATAAGTGTATTTCGGAAATCGATCTCTCGGCCTTCGCCATCGTTGGCAATGCCCTTGTCGAATATTTGATAGAACAGATTCATTACCTCAAGATCCGCTTTTTCAACCTCATCGAGCAAAACCACGGAGTAAGGCTTTTGTCGGACAGCTTCCGTCAGCAAGCCACCCTCGCCATAGCCAACGTAACCAGGCGGCGCGCCGATGAGTCGGGAAACCGTATGTTTTTCCTGAAACTCGGACATGTTGATCGTGGTAAGAAAGCGGTCGCCGCCGTAAAGCAGATCAGCCACGGCAACAGCGGTTTCAGTCTTCCCTACCCCGCTGGGTCCGACCAGAAGATAGACACCAACAGGTGCCTGCGGCTTGTTGAGTCCTGCTGCCACCGCACGCATCGAGCGGTCCAGCGCTTGAACGGCCTGGTCCTGACCGCGGATGCGCTGTTTCAGATCACCCGCAAAGCTACCAACCTTGGCGCTGTACTCCTGAGCGAGCTGCGACAAAGGGATGCCGGTCCATCCACTGAGGACCTCAGCGATAATCTTTGGGCATACTTCAAAATTAACCAGCCGCCCGGTTAACGAAGTCTTCGCCAGAACGTCATAGATGCGCGTCTGTTCTGCTTCAAGCGTGCGAATGAGTGCGTAATCATCCACGGAAAACTCATTGCCGGCAGCCACTACCCGAGCCTGCTGCGCGCGCAGTTCAGCCAACTGTTTGCGCAGCGTCAGCAATTGCTGCCTATCAGCGCTCTGCCGACGCCACGAGTCGTCAAGCCTGGTTGCCTGCTGCTCTTGCTCCTGCAACCTGACCTCAAGCCTACTCAAAACCTGATCATCAATCGGAATGCCTGCCTCGGCATCGCGCCGAATGGCGTCTGACTGCCGCTGATCCTCGGCTGTTCTGGCTCGCAATCGCTCAAGGTTTTCCGGAATGGCTGTCAGGCCGATTCGGACACGCGCACAAGCCGTATCAAGCAGGTCAATAGCTTTGTCCGGCAACTGTCGTCCGGTCAGATAGCGCGCCGACAACCGAGCGGCAGCAACCACTGCATCATCGCGCACGTAAATGCCGTGGCTGGTCTCATAGGTTGAGACCAGACCGCGCAGGATGGTGATTGCTTCTTCAACGGTAGGCTCCAGCACGCGAACCGGCTGGAAGCGACGGGCCAGCGCCGGATCCTTCTCGAAATACTTCTTGTATTCC
>NZ_MUIO01000172.1 GCF_002087235.1 Pseudomonas floridensis
TTTTCGTACAAAACCTAGCGCAGCCCCCCCACAGACACAGACGAAGTTATAAACTAATTTTGTGTCGGCGCAGAATTATCCTCTCATCTCATTAGAAAATTTTAAAAGCGTCATTTTCGTAGTAGTACTTGAATGCTTCAAAGTAATCTTCAATAGTTGGGCTAGCAATTTGCTCGTTAACGTTGAATATTACGTCCTCTATCATGGGTGTATCTAAGGTTTCCTTCCATCCTTCAGTTATGACTTGCGGAGGCAAGTAGTCTTTAGAGTCTGGTGAAAAGTCTCGGCTATCTAAAGAAAATGAACCCTCGGTATCTAATTTCCACTCACCGTCCGGCAAATAAAACCACCCATCCGGCATATCTGAGATTTCTTTTAATACTTGTCTAATGCTATATTTTTTCATTAATTCCTCAACACGCTGAGTTTTGTAGTTTTTTAAATCCACCCTGTTGATTCGGGTGAAGGCTATTTTGCACTGGGCCAGGAGCCTTATGCTGTGATCTTGGAATTAACTCAATATCTGTAGGGCTTTGGGCATTATGATGCCATGAGTGACTAGGAGGGCTTCTATCGCTGAATCCTCCTCTTGGGCCTGGCTGTATATGCTCTACTACTTCTGGAGGAAGTGCTGATTTTAACTCCGGATATTTCACAGTCCTATTATACAGTTCCTCATTGGCGTACCTAAAATGTGTAGCGCGACCAGATCCATGAAGCTCCGCAGGCATTTCTACTCTTGTCCAAACGCTGTACTGGCTGCTGGAAAGTGGCCTCCCGCTTGCATCAAAGGGCATCCAGCCTAGAGGATCAATCCAACCTGTAGGGTTCCCCACATACTGATACAGATTACTCCCGCCATCCAACCCCATCGGATCCTGCGTAATAAACCGCCCCACCTCCGGATCGTAATACCGGAACGTGTTGTAGTGAAGCCCCGTCTCCTCA
This sequence comes from Pseudomonas floridensis, assembly GCF_002087235.1. GTDB lineage: Bacteria > Pseudomonadota > Gammaproteobacteria > Pseudomonadales > Pseudomonadaceae > Aquipseudomonas > Aquipseudomonas floridensis. Next base: position 949 of record NZ_MUIO01000172.1, read on the forward strand.
TCAAAATACTGCCCCTGAAACCGCAGGTTCTGCTCGACCTCGTTCACGGTCAGCGCTTCGAGGCTTCCCCACGCCTTGTACGTCGCTTGCCAGACGATCTGGCCGTCGGTGTCGGTCATCTCCAGCGGCGTGCCGATCTGGTCGGTGTGGAAGTAGTAAAGCGTGTTTTCGGCTTCACCTTCACGCTGATCGACACGGGCCAGCGGCGCATAGCTGCCGGGCTCGTAGATGTACAGGCTGCTCTGTCCCGGCTGTTCTTCACGTAGCATCCGCAGGCCTTGCCAGAGGAAGCGTTTGTGCTGGGCCTGGCCGTTTACTTCGGACTGTTTGGCAACCCGTCGCCCCAGGCTGTCGTACTGGTACGTGCCGGTGCTATGAAGCTGGCTGTTCACCAGCGTTTCGGCTTTGACGAGACGGTTTTCACAGTCGTAGGTAAACGTCTGCCATTTCGCCAGACCACTGCGCTTTTCAACCAGATTGCCCCACGGATCATAGGTGTACTCCTGATCACGCCACTGTTTGAGGCGGTTGTCCTTCACATGGTCGAAGCGGCTGGTGTTGAAGTTCAGCCGGTTGGCCGCTGCGTCGTAGCGAAATTCCTCGCTGTCGACCAGCTTGCCGGTGTCGCGGCTGTGCAACTGGCCGTTGGCTTCATATTCATACTTAATCTCGCCACGCAGTTTGTCGAGGGTGCGGATCAGTTCGCCGGCCGGGTCGTACTGGTAGCGGCGGTGGATCGGGTTATAGGCGTGTTCCACCAGCAGTTGCGGGCTTTCGCTGCCCAGCACGCCGGAGAGTTTGTCGGCGGGTAATGTGGACGCGAACTGCCAGGACTTTCGGCCCATGGGGTCATAGCCGAAGCAGCTGGTGAGCCTGCCCTGGGTGCGGTAGACCTCGCGGTGCAGGTCGTCGCGT
>NZ_MUIO01000173.1 GCF_002087235.1 Pseudomonas floridensis
AACCCAATCGGATCCTGCGTAATAAACCGCCCCACCTCCGGATCGTAATACCGGAACGTGTTGTAGTGAAGCCCCGTCTCCTCATCAAAATACTGCCCCTGAAACCGCAGGTTCTGCTCGACCTCGTTCACGGTCAGCGCTTCGAGGCTTCCCCATGCCTTGTACGTCGCCTGCCAGACGATCTGGCCGTCGATGTCGGTCATCTCCAGTGGCGTGCCGATCTGGTCGGTGTGGAAGTAGTAAAGCGTGTTTTCGGCTTCACCTTCACGCTGATCGACACGGGCCAGCGGCGCATAGCTGCCGGGCTCGTAAACGTACAGGCTGCTCTGTCCCGGCTGTTCTTCACGCAGCATCCGCAGGCCTTGCCAGAGGAAGCGTTTGTGTTCGGTTTTGCCGTTTACTTCGGACTGTTTGGCAACCCGTCGCCCCAAACTGTCGTACTGGTACGTGCCGGTGCTATGAAGCTGGCTGTTCACCAGCGTTTCGGCTTTGACGAGACGGTTTTCACAGTCGTAGGTAAACGTCTGCCATTTCGCCAGACCACTGCGTTTTTCAACCAGATTGCCCCACGGATCATAGGTGTACTCCTGATCACGCCACTGTTTAAGGCGGTTGTCCTTCACGTGGTCGAAGCGGCTGGTGTTGAAGTTCAGGCGGTTGGCCGCGGCGTCGTAGCGAAATTCCTCGCTGTCGACCAGTTTGCCGGTGTCGCGGCTGTGCAACTGGCCGTTGGCTTCATATTCATACTTAATCTCGCCACGCAGTTTGTCGAGGGTGCGGATCAGTTCGCCGGCCGGGTCGTACTGGTAGCGGCGGTGGATCGGGTTGTAGGCGTGTTCCACCAGCAGTTGCGGGCTTTCGCTGCCCAGCACGCCGGAGAGTTTGTCGGCCGGTAATGTGGACGCGAACTGCCAGGACTTTCGACCCATGGGGTCGTAGCCGAAGCAGCTGGTGAGCTTGCCCTGGGTACGGTAGACCTCGCGGTGCAGGTCGTCGCGTTCCATGTCGCTGATCAACTGGCCGTCGAGGTTCAGTTGATGCAAGTGGCCGCTGCCGTAGTAC
>NZ_MUIO01000174.1 GCF_002087235.1 Pseudomonas floridensis
GGCCAGGATCTTGCCGATCTTGCTGACCGCTACGCCACGCTCGATCCAGTCGAGAATACTGCGTACGGTGTCGATATCGGACTGCGAATACAGACGATGACCACTGTCGGTGCGGGTCGGCTGAATGAGCCCGTATCGGCGCTCCCAGGCGCGCAGCGTTACCGGGTTGACGCCGGTCAAACGAGCGACTTCACGAATGGGATAGAGCTCTTGTTGTTTGAAAGCCTGGTCGGGATCCTTCCGGACAAGGGGACAGTCAGAGGATTGAGTCATGCCGGTTATCACTTGTCATTATGCGATGCATTGTAAACAGCATCGGGTGGTCTACATCAGCAGGCATCAACAATTGAGTCCCGACACCGGCCACAAAGTTCTACTTGTTTTACCCGGTTTCAGGAATAATCCTTGCTTGCTTTTTGACCGAAGCTGATGCGGCCCACCATCCCGGCGCCGCGTCATGTGAACTCCCTACCCGGGACTCTCACGCCTCTACCGGAGATACACAATGTCTACCTCACCCGTCACGCTGATGGTTGCGCGCCGTGTTGCCCATGGCCGCTATCAGGAACTGATCGCCTGGCTGCATGAGGGCGAACAACTGGCCACCGATTTCCCCGGTTATCTGGGCTCCGGCGTACTGGCTCCGCCACCGGGCGACGATGAATTCCAG
>NZ_MUIO01000175.1 GCF_002087235.1 Pseudomonas floridensis
GCCGCCATGCATGGCGGCAACGTGGAATTGAGGAATCGTTCGGGTGGCGGTCTCGAAGCGCGAGTGCGTCTGCCGTTGGGGTTGATGCTGCCGAGGGATGCGGTCTAGAACGTCGGTTGCATGCTCGCTGTGCTGCGAAGCACCCCTGATGATCATGCCAACGCCGCGCATTGGCATGATCATATCGCCGCGTAGGACCTAGCCTTTCCCTTTGGTCCGCGTCATGTGCGGGCCGCTGTTCTTTTCCAGGTATTCGATGATCATCCCGGCAACGTCCTTGCTGGTGGTGACTTCGATGCCTTCCAGACCGGGTGACGAGTTGACCTCCATCACCAGTGGCCCGTGATTGGAGCGCAGGATGTCGACACCTGCGACGCTCAGCCCCATTACCTTGGCGGCCCGCAGCGCGGTCATGCGTTCTTCCGGCGTGATCTTGATCAGGCTGGCGCTGCCGCCACGGTGCAGGTTGGAGCGGAATTCCCCGGGCTTGGCCTGACGCTTCATCGAAGCGATGACCTTGTCGCCGACCACGAAGCAGCGAATGTCCGCGCCGCCGGCCTCCTTGATGTACTCCTGAACCATGATGTCCTGCTTGAGCCCCATGAAAGCCTCAATCACGGATTCCGCTGCCGTCGCCGTCTCACACAGCACTACACCGATACCCTGAGTGCCTTCCAGCACCTTGATCACCAGCGGCGCGCCGTTGACCATCTGGATCAGGTCAGGAATATCGTCCGGTGAGTGCGCAAACCCGGTCACCGGCAGGCCGATGCCGCGACGTGACAGCAGCTGCAGCGAACGCAGCTTGTCTCGCGAACGGGCAATGGCTACCGACTCGTTGAGCGGGAACACACCCATCATTTCGAACTGGCGCAACACGGCGCAGCCATAGAACGTCACGGAGGCACCGATGCGTGGAATGACGGCGTCGAAACCTTCGAGCGGCTTGCCACGGTAGTGAATCTGCGGCTTATGACTGGCAATGTTCATATAGGCGCGCAGGGTATCGATCACCACCATCTCGTGGCCACGCTCAATACCAGCTTCGACCAGACGACGGGTGGAATACAGACGCGGGTTACGCGAAAGCACAGCGATCTTCATGCAGCACCTGAGGAAGTAGAGGCCGGGAACACCGGCTTGTCTTGTACATAAGTTATGCCCGGATTGACGACCAGTTGGCCGTCGATCAAGGCGTTCGAACCCAGCAGCAGTCGATAGCGCATCGACTTGCGGCAGGCCAGGGTAAATTCCACAGGCCAGATGCGATCACCCAACGCCAGGGTGGTGCGAATCACATACCGCACCTGCGCCTGGCCATTGGAGCTTTTGATGGTCTTCATGGCGACCAGTAACGCCTCGCATCGTCGATGCCGCAGTTGGACCACCGTGCCCAGGTGTGCGTTGAAACGGACCCACTTCTGGCCATCACGCTCAAAAGGTTCGATTTCGGTGGCGTGCAGGCTCGATGTGCTGGCCCCGGTATCGATTTTTGCCCGAAGGCCGGCCACCCCCAAATCGGGAAGCGCCACCCATTCGCGCAGGCCGATGACTGTCAGATGATCGAATGTTTTCAATGCGATTCCGTATGTCTCAAGACTTCTGCCAGGCATCCGGACTGATCCGGGCCAAGGCTTTGAACGCAGGCTTGGCGAACCAGTAGCCCTGCATCAGGAAAATGCCGCAATCGGCGAGAAAATCCCGCTCCTCCACGCTTTCTATCCCTTCGGCGATGACTTTAATCCCTAACTCCGAACACATTGTGACAACCCCACGAACAATAGCCTGACGTGCGCGACTCTGATGGATATCGCGGATCAGATTCATATCGAGTTTTATCAGATCGGGTTGAAAATCGGCCAGCAGTGTGAGCCCGGAGTGACCCGCGCCGAAGTCGTCGATGGCGGTCATGAAACCGAACTCACGGTATTCGCGCAGGATATTGCTCAAGTGACCGTGGTCATCCACATGCTCGGTTTCGATTGTCTCGAAAATCAGCCGGTCGATGGGGAAATTATGTTGCCTGGCCGCTTCCAGGGTACTGCGGATACACAGTTCGGGGCGGTACACCGCGTTGGGCAGAAAATTGATCGATAGACGTTCGGTCATCCCCAGCTTCGCGGCACCGGCGATGGCCGTAGTTCGGCAGCTCTGGTCGAAGCGGTAGCGGTTCTGGTCGGTGACCTGATCGAGCACTGAAAGCGCGCCTTCGCCATTGGGGCCGCGCACTAGCGCTTCGTGGGCGAAAATCGACTGATCACGCAGGTCCACGATGGGCTGATAGGCGTAGTCGAACGAGAAATTCAGTGGCGGACTGTTGGTACAGCCTTCACACCCTTTTTTAGGTGTGGTCAATGAAGTTGGAAAATCTGTCACGTCGCACTCCATGTGGGGTGAAGGTCATGAAATCGGATTGGCTGTTTTTGACAAGCAAGGATCGGTTACTTCATGTTTGTTCAGGTATGAGGCGCGTACGAAAGCGGGCGGTCTGGGACCGTCGGTATTCGTAACAGGGCCTGGTCAAGTTCTGACTGTTATAAGGATGAGGAATTCATATGGCACAAAAGCCAGAGGAAGACGACAAGGTTCGTTTGGACAAATGGCTGTGGGCTGCGCGTTTCTTCAAGACGCGCGCGCTGGCCAAGGCGGCAATCGAGAGCGGCAAAGTGCACTGCCGTGGCGAGCGCTGCAAGCCCGGCAAGGAACCTCGTGTGGGCGACGAGTTTCAGATTCGCATGGGCTTCGACGAGCGTACGGTAGTCGTGGAAGCGTTGTCCACTGTGCGTCGCGGTGCACCGGAGGCGCAGACGCTTTACCACGAGACGCCGGAAAGCATCGTTCGTCGTGAACAGGCGGCTGCTCAGCGCAAGGCCGGAAACCTGGGTGTGACCACCGACGGGCGACCGACCAAGAAGCAGCGGCGCCAGCTGTTCGATTTCCGTGGCAACCAGCGTGATGTCTGAACGCGAGGCTGCAAAGCGCTCTGCAGTCGGCCGCAAAGACCGTTCGGCTTGGAACAGAACCGGATAACTCCTAAAATGCCCGGCAAACGGCATGGAACAGAGCGCTTCATCGACTCACCGATGATCATCATCGGCTGCCATCAATGGTCACCCTTTCAGATACCTTCTTTTATGAACGATACCCCGGACATTGATTTCACCCAGCGCTTCATCTTTGACGAAAGCGACGTTCGCGGGGAGCTGGTCGCCCTTGAGCGCAGTTACGCCGAAGTGCTTGCCAAACATCCCTACCCGGAGCCGGTTGCACAGTTGCTCGGCGAGCTGATGGCTGCGGCCGCGCTGCTGGTCGGCACGCTCAAGTTCGACGGTCTGCTGATTCTGCAGGCGCGCTCCACCGGCGCTGTGCCGCTGCTGATGGTCGAATGCTCCAGCGAACGCGAACTGCGTGGTATTGCCCGTTACGATGAGGCGCTGATCACACCCGGTGCGGGGCTGCAGGACCTGATGCCGGATGGCTCGCTGGCCCTGACCATCGACCCGCGCAAAGGCAAGCGCTACCAGGGCATCGTTGCGCTGGACGGCGTCGATCTTTCCGAGAGCCTTTCCAGCTACTTCGTGATGTCCGAGCAATTGGGTACGCGTTTCTGGCTCAAGGCCGATGGTCATCGCGCCCGTGGCCTTCTGCTGCAGCAATTGCCGGTCGCGCAGATTCCCGATCCCGAAGAGCGTGACGCCAGCTGGGAGCACGTCGTGACACTGGCCAGCACCCTGACTGCCGAAGAGATGCTGAGCCTGGACAACCAGACCATCCTGCACCGCCTGTATCACGAAGACCCGCTGCGTCTGTTCGATATCCAGCCCATTTGCTTCCGTTGCAGTTGCTCACGTGAGCGTTCGGCCAATGCGCTGGTCAGCCTTGGGCTGGAAGATGCGCAGCAACTGGTGATCGAGCACAACGGCACAATCGAGATCGACTGTCAGTTCTGCAACGAGCGCTACTTGTTCGATGCCACTGACGTCGCCCAGCTCTTTGCTGGCGGCGGTGTCGATTCGCCATCTGACACGCGTCATTAACCGGAGCGCAAAAAGCCTCAGAATTCGGTGTGGCCCCCTGTAATGCTGTTCTGACAGGAGGGTTCTACCATTCTTCGGCTTTTCTGGCATAATCCGGCCCACTTTTACGCTGTAGTAGTGGTTGTTTTTTTACTACAAAACCGTTTGGAGCACTCGGCCACTGGCCGACGGGGAACCTCATGACGCAAACCAACAACGCTGTGTACACCGATCTGAGCACCGACGAACTGGTCAAGGAAGCCCTTGCCCGTAACGAAGGCGAACTTTCCGACACTGGCGCACTGGTTGTGCAGACAGGCCATCGCACTGGCCGTTCGCCGGTCGATCGTTTCATTGTTGAAGAGCCGAGCACTCAGGACGCCATCGCCTGGGGCCCGATCAACCGTAAATTCCCGGCCGAGAAATTCGACGCCCTGTGGAACCGTGTCGGTGCTTACCTGGCCGAGCGCGAGCGCTTCGTTTCCCATGTTCATGTAGGTTCTGATCCTGCGCACTACCTGCCCGTCAAGATGACCACCGAGACGGCATGGCACAACCTGTTCGGCCGTTGCCTGTTCATCAACCCTGAGCAATACAACCCGGCCGGCAAGGACGAGTGGGAAATCCAGAACGCGCCATGGTTCGTCTGCGACCCGGAGCGCGACGGCACCAACTCCGACGGCACCGTCATCATCAACTTCGCGGCCCGCAAGGTGCTGATCGCAGGCATGCGTTATGCCGGTGAAATGAAGAAAGCCATGTTCTCGGTGCAGAACTTCCTGCTGCCGGCTTCCGACGTACTGCCAATGCACTGCGCGGCCAACATGGGTGAAGACGGCGACGTGACCCTGTTCTTCGGTTTGTCGGGCACCGGCAAGACCACTCTGTCAGCTGATGAAAGCCGTTACCTGATCGGTGACGACGAGCACGGCTGGGGCGAAGGCGTGGTGTTCAACATCGAAGGCGGTTGCTACGCCAAGTGCATCGACCTGTCCGAGAAGAACGAGCCGGTCATCTGGAAAGCCATCCAGCACGGCGCGGTTCTGGAGAACGTCGTTCTCGACGCGAACAAGAAAGCCGATTACGCCGACAGCAGCCTGACCCAGAACAGCCGTGCGGCCTACCCACGCGAGCTGATCGAAAAGCGCGCGCCGAAGAACCTCGGTGGCGAGCCAAACGCCGTGATCTTCCTGACCTGCGACCTGACCGGCGTCCTGCCGCCTGTGTCGATCCTCAGCGAAGAACAGGCTGCCTACCACTTCCTGTCGGGCTACACCGCACTGGTCGGCTCGACTGAAATGGGGTCGGGCTCGGGCATCAAGTCCACTTTCTCCACCTGCTTCGGCGCGCCATTCTTCCCGCGTCCGGCTGGCGAATACGCAGAGCTGCTGATCAAACGCATCCGCGGCTTCGGCTCCAAGGTCTACCTGGTCAACACCGGCTGGACCGGCGGTGGTTACGGCGTTGGCAAACGCTTCAACATCCCGACCACCCGTGGCGTGATTGCAGCGATCCAGAGCGGTGCGTTGATCGGTGCCGAGACCGAGCACCTGGACACCATCAACCTGGACGTACCGAAGTCGGTACCGGGCGTAGACACCAACCTGCTCAACCCGCGCAACACCTGGGCTGACAAGGCTGCCTACGACGAAGCCGCCAAGGCCCTGGCCGGTCTGTTCGTGGAGAACTTCAAGAAGTTCGACGTGAGCGACGCCATCAAGGCTGCTGGTCCCAAGTTGTAATTAGCGCCGCCTATAAAAAAACCGCCGTCACTCGGCGGTTTTTTTTGCCTAAAATGTCTGCTTCAAAGGCCTGCGAAAGATCCGTGAATTTCGTGAGTCTAAGATTCAACACCGCGAGTTCGTCCAATCGAACTGCTAACGTCACGCGTGCAAGACAAGTCCACGAGTTTTAATGTTTTATCGGCTGTTGGATGGGGTGTGTAAGACTGCTTTTGGTCAGTGTCCCGTAAGCTGAGAACTATTAACGTATAAAGGCCTGGGCGTTGCGTTGAGTGTGGGAGTTTTGTTTGTTGTCTTGAAGGTAGGTGTGCCCAGGTCTTATTACAACTTCTTTTGTTAATGCTTCGAGTTCTTTGCTGTGATAGAGGTCAAGGCATTTCAATAGATTAAATTTAATGCCCTTTATCTCAGCCTCTGCCCGTGGATTCGTATAGTCTTTTTCCAAATAATTTCCAATGAGGTTTTTGACTGCGTCGGGACTTTTTTCAAGATCGTAATAGGCCCGGTCTCGTAAAGCACTCACACTGCTGCCTGCATCACTGGCAGCATTTTTTTCGTTCTCGTAGGCATTTGCTATGCACGTGGCGAGAACCATGTCTTTGTAATTTTGTGCATAAGTTCTTTCCATTCCGCTAGGAGACGAAGGCGACGAAAATGCAATGCTTGCAAATGACAGAAATGAAAAAAATAACCCGGAATTTTCCACAGGCTTCATTGGCTTAAACTCCAGAAATTGGCTTTTTCTGTTTGGTAGTTAACGCCAGGTTCGTTGAAGTAGCAATGATCATAACAAGTATTTCCGTCAAATAATGTGGCGTGGCCTTGCGCATCCCACCATCCAGATATTTCAAAAAGTATAACGCCCTTTTGGGTGGCTAGCGCCCCTCATCCAGAGGGCGGATACTTGACCATATCAGGCTTTCCCCACTGAGTTTCCAAAAAATTTATGAGATTTTTTACCCGGAAGAAATACTGATGTTGGTCTTTTCCGGAGACCGTCTGCCCAAGTCGCTAAGAGAGGTCCTTCCGGAAGAAGCGCCTCCTGAAGAGTTTGCCGTTGTTGGTTATGCTCTTTTCGAAGTTTGCGTTGTAGCTGCTGTTTAAGGTTTTTGGGTGGTAGCCCTCCTTGGAGCATGCTGGGTTCGATTTCAATTAGTGTATGTTTAAGACGGCTGCGAGACATGCCGAAGTTTGATCGAAGGTCTTCGGCACTCCGACCATTCTGCGCGCAGCTGTCCAATTTTTTGACTACCGCCGGTTTATTTCAGCGGCTGCGCCTTAGGTCGTGCTCATGTTGTAATCAAACATTCTCGACGCTGCGCCTGAGCGCGGCGTTCGGGAAGGCTCACGCAAACGCCTCGACTTGTC
>NZ_MUIO01000176.1 GCF_002087235.1 Pseudomonas floridensis
GGTGTTTTCAGCAAAATCAGCTCTCATCAGACTGGCAGCACGCGCATCCATTCGGCAGAGCGCAGTTCCTTGGACAGTTTCTCTGCCGCTGCGTCTCCCGCTGAGTCTCGATCAAAAGCAATGATGACCCGCTGGGTGCTGTGGTGTTTCAGCCTGCCAGTGATCTTGAGAAAAACCGCTCACGCCATAAGCGCTGATGACGTTGCGAAAACCCGCACACCAAAAGGTCATGGCGTCGATCAGCGATTCACAGAGAATAATTTCCAGACTGGCCAGCAACGCCGCTTCGTTCCAGACCCCGCGCAACGGCGTGGCCAAATACATATGCCGGGACTGGTTGGCCGGAATTTTGTTGTTCGGCTGCATCCGCCGTCCGTAAAGCTGCATCACTCGCCCTCCCTGCTCCGGCTGCGCGCCGTCCTCCAGACCCAGCACCGGCACGACCAGACAACCGTTCAAATGTTCGTGTCCGGTAGGGCGCCCCCAAGGCCTGCAATTGCTCACGCATCTGACGACCGGCCAAGGTATGCCCTGCGGGCAAGCGATACGTCAGGGTTTTATTGGCATAGCCGAGTTGAAAATGTTCGATCAGCTCGGGATGGTTCAGGCCGCGAGATTCCAGATAGGCCAGTGCTTCGGGGGATTGTTTGAAATTGGCGTGATAGAACTCAGCCACCGAACGTAGCAGCGCCGCGGCTTCAAGATCAGAAGAGCCAGCAGCTAAAGAAGGGAGGTGTCGAGCGTGGCTGCGTGTCACACCGACTTTTTCCGTGTTCTCCAGCGGCGCGTCGTTGCGCAGCAGCTGAACCGCGTGCGGCAACGACACGCCTTGAGTTTTCATCACCCAATCGATCACCGAACCTGCGGCCCCGCAGCCAAAGCAGTGACACCTCACGCTTGAGGCGTTCCAGTTCGGCTTCGGGGATGCGGGCCATCGGGTTTCTCCAAAAAGCTGTCAAGAGGGAAAAACAAAAACAACTCGACGGCAATATACCACCAATAGTAGTATTTACAACAAGCAGTGGTAAAACCTGGAGTACGTTAATGGCTGTCCTATTACAGATCTCGTCGACGACAGCCATGAGCATCACCAGCGAAGAACGTGATTTTTTCATTGCCCTGGGTGAGCGTATTGCCCGCCTGCGCAAAGAACACGGCATCACCCAAACCCAATTGGCTGAACGGCTGGGCGTGTCCCAGCAGACCATCCAAGCCTATGAGTCCGGCAAGCGGCGTATCCAGGTAGCGGCGCTGCCAGAACTGGCCCGACTGCTTTCGACCACACTTGAAGAGCTATTTGGTCAGCAGCAGGAAACCACTGTGCGTAAGCGTGGCCCGGCTCCGAAATGGCAACAGCAACTGGAAGCCATCGACCAGCTACCTAAGAGCCAACAGAAATTTGTTGCGCAGATGCTCGACGCCCTGATCGCTCAGGCCACGACCAAGGCGAGCAGCGAAGGAAGGGAGATTTTGCAGTAAGCAGATAAAACAACACCGGCGCATGGCCGGTGTTAAATAAATACCCCTATTGACTAGGCTTGGTAATCATCAAATTCCCAGGAAAATACCTTCCCTAGCTGTATCACGATAGTTTCCCAGCTGTCTCCCTCGCAGCCGCTCACATAATCATGAATCAACCCATTAATGGTCGAAGAATTATATTCTCGAACAATTAATAGGCCTCTCCCCCAACGAGCCTCCCATACTGTCTCTTCTAGCCACTTTGGAGTGCAGATGAAAAGCTCAAAATCATCTGCCCCTTGCGTGCAATCAAGCCCAATTCGAATACGAAGACTCAAAGAAAAATTGTCTACGCTCTCAGGGCAGTAAGTCTCAATATCAAAAACATCATTAGAAATACCTTTTATAACAGCACGCATCATTCCTCCTAATCAGCCACATTCAGATGGCCATTACTTACTTTTACGCGCTGACCTGTTACAGGGTTGATGTTGTACGTTTCAAAATTGGCCTGCACGCCTGTCGTTGCAAAAGATGAATCTTTAGGTGTTGGTGGCCTATATACGCGAGTACCGTCTGCGCTAATCAAACCAAGCCCATCACTTGTTTTTGTCGCACCATCTCCAACCCAGGCTTTACCCAACTGATTAGCTTCGGAAGATGTACCTTGACCTATAGAGAAGTTCGGATTTTTCGTTCCACTACCGTTCACAGCAGCAGCTAATCTTGAGTCCTGGGCCGCAATATTGCTCAAGTTTTCTTGTATCAGTTGATCCTTCAGCTTCGGATACAAGGCCGCATTTTCAGCGCCGGAGCTAGCAGTTGCCTCTTTTGCACCATCAAAACCTCAATAGCTTCCTTTAAGAAAACTCAACTATACTCTCGCCTAGAGTATATAAAACCACTAAGCGAATCTAACTCTCGCTTAGAGCCTTCCGCGCAAATGCATTCGATATCAATTCTACTGATAGCCTGTTTTTTCCCTCCCATTGCATCAAGATTTGTAGCTACAACCTCCAAACTTTCCAGATCAAACTCTGTAGGTTCACGATCAAGATAATATCGAATCAAAACCGAACCATTTTCATTGTATCCGACAGCAATAACTCTAATATCAGGGTAGATTTCGCCAAGGAGCGCAATCCGAAAACATGCGACGAGCCAATCGGGTAACTGTGCAGTAAATAGCATCTCAATTCCTCGCATCTGGAACAATGTGCGCACCATTTTTCCCATAGTGAATCTGCCCTCGGGTAACTGACTGGCCTGTGCGTCCGTCTACCCCAATTGGTCTTCCAAAATCCACAATTGGGTTACCACGAGCCCCAGCGCCAACAACAGGATATTTACCGCTGTGAACGCCTCCCAAAAGCTCCGTTGGGTCGACGCCATCGTTAAAATAACTACGCCCTTCCTCAAAATTATTGTGACCTTTGATATGTTTTCCTTGCTGCCCCATATGTATTTTGGTCGGAAGATCGTTGGGAACGGGAAGCTTACTTATCTCTTTTGCACCATCGCCCCC
>NZ_MUIO01000177.1 GCF_002087235.1 Pseudomonas floridensis
CCTGCGCGAGCTGGACGACCGGCGCGTCAGCATCCTTGCCAGCATCGAAGAGCAAGGCAAGCTGACCCCGGAACTGGCCCGCGACATCAAACTGGCCGACACCAAGACCCGTCTTGAAGACTTGTACCTGCCCTACAAACAGAAGCGCCGCACCAAAGGCCAGATCGCGCTGGAAGCCGGTCTGGGCGAGCTGGCCGACAGCCTGTTCAACGAACCGGCCCTGAGCCCTGACGCCGAAGCCGCCCGTTTCGTCGATGCCGACAAGGGCGTGGCCGATGTGAAGGCCGCGCTGGAAGGTGCCAAGTACATCCTGATGGAGCGCTTCGCCGAAGACGCGTCGCTGCTCGACAAGCTGCGCAATTTCCTCAAGCAGGAAGCCGTGATCAGCGCCCGCGTTGTGCCGGGCAAGGAAGAGGAAGGCGCCAAGTTCCGCGACTACTTCGAACACGACGAGCCGCTCAAGAGCATGCCGTCGCACCGCGCACTGGCGATTTTCCGTGGCCGCAACGAAGGTTTTCTCAGTTCCTCGCTGAAAGTCGGCGAAGAACTGCCGGGCACCCTGCACCCTTGCGAACTGATGATCGGCGAGCGCTTCGGCATTCAGAACCAGAACCGTCCTGCTGACAAATGGCTGGCCGAAGTGGTGCGCTGGACCTGGAAGGTCAAGCTCTACAGCCACCTGGAAACCGATTTGCTGGGCGAACTGCGCGACGGCGCGGAAACCGAAGCGATCAACGTATTCGCTCACAACCTGCATGACCTGTTGCTGGCTGCGCCTGCCGGTCAGCGCGCTACGCTGGGTCTGGACCCAGGCCTGCGCACTGGCTGCAAGGTTGCAGTCGTGGACGCTACCGGCAAGCTGCTCGACTACGCCACCGTCTACCCGCACGTACCCAAGAACCAGTGGGACCAGACCATCGCCGTGCTGGCCGCGCTGTGTGCCAAGCATTCGGTCGATCTGATCGCCATCGGCAACGGCACTGCCAGCCGCGAAACCGACAAGCTGGCGGCTGAACTGATCAAAAAATACCCAGGCCTCAAGATGACCAAGGTCATGGTGTCCGAAGCCGGCGCTTCCGTTTATTCGGCATCGGAACTGGCCGCCAAGGAATTCCCGGATCTGGATGTGTCGATCCGTGGCGCGGTATCCATTGCCCGTCGCTTGCAGGACCCGCTGGCAGAACTGGTGAAGATCGACCCTAAATCCATCGGTGTCGGTCAGTACCAGCACGACGTTTCGCAACTGAAACTGGCGCGAGGCCTGGACGCGGTGGTGGAAGACTGCGTGAACGCCGTGGGTGTGGACGTGAATACCGCGTCCGTTGCTCTGCTGGCGCGCATCTCCGGCCTGAACACTACGCTGGCGCAGAACATCGTTGCTCATCGTGACGAGAACGGTGCGTTCAAGACCCGCGCAGCGCTCAAGAAAGTCGCTCGTCTGGGTGAGAAGACCTTCGAACAAGCTGCGGGCTTCCTGCGTGTCATGAACGGCGACAACCCGCTCGACTCCTCGGCGGTTCACCCGGAAGCCTATCCGCTGGTGCAGCGCATCGCAGCGCAAACCGACCGTGACATTCGCTCATTGATCGGCGACGCCAGCTTCCTCAAGCGTCTGGACCCGAAGAAGTTCACCGACGAGACCTTCGGTCTGCCGACCGTCACCGACATTCTGCAGGAACTGGAGAAGCCGGGCCGCGACCCGCGTCCAGAGTTCAAGACCGCCGAGTTCCAGGACGGCGTCGAAGACCTCAAAGACCTGCAACTGGGCATGATCCTCGAAGGCGTTGTCACCAACGTCACCAACTTCGGTGCGTTCGTCGACATCGGCGTGCATCAGGACGGTCTGGTGCACATCTCTGCGCTGTCGGAGAAGTTCATCAAGGACCCACGCGAAGCGGTCAAGGCCGGTGATGTGGTGAAAGTGAAGGTCATGGAAGTCGACATTCCGCGCAAACGCGTCGGCCTGTCGATGCGCATGAGCGACACACCGGGCGAGAAGATCGACGGTGCCCGAGGCGCCCGCCCAGGCTCGTCGCCGCGCCAGCAGAACAGTGCGCCGCGCAAGGAGACGACCAGCGCCGCACCTGTCAACAATGCCATGGCTTCGCTATTCGCCAATGCCAAGCAGTTGAAGAAACGCTGATGGATATTCCTGAAGACCGGACCCACAGCGCCTTCTTCAAGATGCTGGGCTGTGAGCTGCGACGTCTGGATGAAGGCGTGGCCGAGGTTGCGTTGCCGCTGGAGGCGCACTTGCGCAATCGTGGCAACGTGATGCACGGCGGGGCGATCTTCAGCCTGGTCGATATCAGTATGGGGCTGGCCTGTTCCAGCTCCCATGGTTTCGACCAGCGCAGCGTGACCATCGAGTGCAAGATCAATTACGTACGCGGCGTGTCCGAAGGCGAAGTGCTATGCATCGCCAAGGTCCTGCACGCCGGACGCCGCACGCTGGTCGTGGAGGCCGAAGTTGTCCAGGGTGACAAACTGGTCGCCAAGGCTCAAGGTACCTTCGCCGTCATCTAAGCTTCTAATGAACATGGAACGAACGTTATCGCTGAGAACGGAATCTAGCTGTACGCGACCGATTTGGGTTAATTTCGGCACCATTAGCGTGGCGCCGAGTCCATTTGGTGGTACGACGAAGAGCTTTGATTGCGAACAGGCGTCAAAAGACCCAACCAGGCGAAAACGCCAGTTCCTTTCTTCACCCTTGTAGACCGTCAAGTCCACCCCCATATCGGGGCGACCGATGCGTGAAGGATTCCACCTTGAGCGAACTTTTAAACCGTCGTCTGGCTTTGCTCGGCGAGCGCAACAACCTCTCTCTGCTGGAGCAGTGCCTGCACGGTATCGAGCGCGAATGCCTGCGTGTGACCGATCAGGCACACCTGGCGCAGACGCCTCACCCGTCCGCTCTCGGCGCGGCACTGACCAATGGCCTGATCACCACCGATTACTCGGAATCGCTGCTGGAATTCATTACCCCGGCGCTGAAGGACCCGGTGCAGACACTCGCCAGTCTGGACAAGATTCACCGCTTCGCCTACAGCAAGCTGGGCCGCGAACTCCTCTGGAGTCCGTCGATGCCCTGCCCGCTGCCCGACGAAGAACATATACCGATTGCCTATTACGGCACGTCCAACATCGGCAAGCTCAAGTATGTGTACCGCAAGGGCCTGGCCCTGCGTTATGGCAAGACCATGCAGTGCATCGCCGGTATTCATTACAACTTCTCGTTGCCCGAAGACGCCTGGGCGCTGCTGAAGCAAACCGAAGATTTCGCCGGTGACGCACGCGATTACCAGTCGCACTCCTACATCGCGCTGATTCGTAACTTCCGCCGCTACAGTTGGCTGCTGATGTACCTGTTCGGCGCCTCGCCGGCGCTGGATGCAGGCTTCCTGCGCGGGCAACCGCACATGCTCGAGCAGTTCGATGGCGATACGCTTTACCTGCCCTATGCAACCAGCCTGCGCATGAGCGACCTGGGTTACCAGAGCAACGCTCAGGCCGATCTGACGCCGTGCTACAACGATCTGGTCAGCTACACCGACAGCCTGCGCAAGGCCGTTGCCACGCCCTATGCGCCTTATGTCGAAACCGGCACTCACGACGCCAACGGCGAATGGGTGCAGCTCAACACCAACGTGCTGCAGATCGAGAACGAGTACTACTCCAACATCCGTCCCAAGCGGGTGACCTACACCGGCGAGCGTCCGATTCAGGCACTGATGTCGCGTGGCGTGCAATACGTCGAAGTCCGCTGTCTGGACATCAACCCGTTTCTACCGACCGGCATCAGCCTGGAGCAGTCGCGCTTCATTGATGCCTTCGTGCTGTATTGCGCCCTTGAAGAAAGCCCGCAACTGGCCGGCCACGAGTGTTCAAACGCAGGCTCAAACTTCCTGACTGTGGTCAAGGAAGGGCGTCGCCCGGATCTGGAACTGCTGCGCAACAACGACCCGATCAAACTGAAGGACTGGGCCAACGAACTGTTGCAGAAAATCACGCCGATCGCGCAGTTGCTCGACGAAGCTCAAGGCACAGACGAGCATCTGAAATCGATGGCAGTGCAGCATGCGAAGGTTGCCGATGCATCGCTGACGCCTTCGGCGCAGGTGCTGGAAAGC
>NZ_MUIO01000178.1 GCF_002087235.1 Pseudomonas floridensis
GATGGCCTGCGGCGCACGTCTGCCGAGCCGGCTGGAATGGCTTCGCGCGGCGGTATGCGAGTACATCGAAGACGAATACGGTCATGAACAGTGGATTCTCAACGATCTGCGGGCCTGTGGTGCCAATGCGGATGCCGTGCGGGACGGCTCGCCCGCGCGCCCCATCGAACTGATGGTCGCGTACCTTTACGACCTGATCGCACGCGGCAATCCCGTGGGGCTGTTCGGCATGGTCAATGTGCTGGAAGGCACCAGCATCGCGCTGGCGACCCACGCCGCCGACAGTATTCGCGAGCATCTGGAACTGCCCGCCACGGCATTCAGTTACCTGAGCTCCCACGGCAGCCTGGACATCGGTCACATGGAGACCTTTCGCACCCTGATGGACCGCATCGACGAGCCGCAGGATCAGGCGGCCGTGATTCACGCGTCGAAAATCGTCTACCGGCTGTACACCGACATGTTCCGCGAACTGCCGGGCGTCAGCGTGAGTGAATGCAGAGAGTATGCACATGCAGCTGTCTGAAGCCCGAGTGGTGCTGACCGGCGCCAGCGGCGGTATCGGTCTGGCGATTGCCGAAGCGCTATGCAGCCACGGCGCGCAAGTGCTGGCCGTGTCGCGCCATGAACAGCCCTTGCGCGCCCTGCTCGCCCGTTACCCCGAAACCCTGCATTGGGTAGAAGCCGATCTGACCCATGAAGACGGTCGGCAGCACGTGGTGAACGCGGCGCAAGACCTGCACGGCGTCAATCTGCTGATCAACGCGGCGGGCACCAACCGGTTCGCGATGCTGGAACAGCTTTTGCCCGACGACATCGACGCTATGCTGACGATCAACCTGCACGCGCCGATTCTGCTGACTGCAGCGATGCTGCCGGTGCTTCGGCAAGCCAGTCAGGCAATGGTGGTGAATGTGGGCTCGACCTTCGGCTCGATCGGCCACGCCGGGTACACAACTTATTGCGCGAGCAAGTTCGCCTTGCGCGGCTTTTCCGAGGCGCTGCGCCGCGAGCTGGCAGACACCTGTATCAACGTCCTGTACGTTGCACCCAGAGCGACCCGGACCGGTATGAACAGTCCGGCAGCGCAGGCATTGAACGAGGCGATGAAATCCGCTGTCGATGATCCGTTACACGTGGCGCATGCCGTGGTGCAGGCCATTGCCGTGGGCAGGCGAGAGCTGTACTTGGGCTGGCCGGAACGTTTTTTTGTAAAACTCAACAGCATTTTGCCTGCGCTGGTCGACCGAGGCCTGCGTAAACACCTACCCTTGATTCGTCGTCTGAGCGGTACTCACCCGGAAGAGAAACAGACCCTATGAAAAAAATCGTATTGGCCCTCGTAGGCCTGATCAGTCTGCCAACCTGGGCACTGGATGCGCCTGACCAACAACGCCTCAATGGCATCCAGCAGGATTGGCGGCGTATTCAGTACGACCTGCCCAAAAATCAGCAAGTCGCCGCGTTCGAAAAGCTGGCGACTCAGACCACAGCCTTCGTCAAGGATCGTCCGACCGCGGCTGAGGCCTGGATCTGGTCCGGTATCGTCAACAGCAGTTGGGCCAGCGCCCAGGGTCCGGGCCTCGGCGCACTGGAAAAAGCCAAGCTTGCCAAGGCCGATCTGGAAAAAGCGTTGAGCATCGACCCCGACGCCCTGCAGGGCTCGGCCTACACCAGCCTCGCCGTGCTCTACGACCGCGTTCCGGGCTGGCCGTTGGGGTTCGGTGATTCGGACAAGGCCGGTGAGTTGCTGCAACAGGCATTGAAAATCAACCCCGATGGCATCGACCCACTGTATTTCTGGGGTGACCATCAATACCGTCAAGGCAAGTACGCCCAGGCTCGGGACGCCCTGAACAAAGCCTTGCTGGCGCCTCCACGTCCGGGCCGCGAACAGGCGGACGCCTCGCGCCGCAAAGACATTCAGACCCTGCTGGTCGATGTGAACAAGAAGCTCGACTGACGGAGTCGCCATGCGCCTGCTGCTTATCGAAGACGACGCTGCCCTGGGCGAAGGTATCCATCAGGCCCTGAGCCGCGAAGGCTATACCGTCGACTGGATTCGCGATGGCAGCAGCGCCTTGCATGCGTTGCTCAGTGAGACCTTCGACCTGGCGATCCTCGATCTCGGCCTGCCGAGGCTGGACGGCTTCGAGGTGCTGCGGCGGTTGCGACACAGCGGCTCGACCCTGCCGGTCATGATCCTGACCGCACGCGACTCCACCGAAGACCGTATCACCGGCCTTG
Organism: Pseudomonas floridensis; assembly: GCF_002087235.1. Lineage (GTDB taxonomy): Bacteria > Pseudomonadota > Gammaproteobacteria > Pseudomonadales > Pseudomonadaceae > Aquipseudomonas > Aquipseudomonas floridensis. The sequence continues at coordinate 2,248 of NZ_MUIO01000178.1, forward strand.
ACACCGGGGCCGATGATTATTTGATCAAACCCTTCGACGTTTCAGAACTCAAGGCCCGCCTGCGTGCGCTGTTGCGCCGCAGTGCGGGACGCGCCAAGGTGCTGATCGAACATGCCGGCATCAGCCTTGACCCCGGCACCCAGCAGGTCAGCTATCACCGCGAACCGGTTGCCCTGACTCCCAAGGAATACCAGTTGCTGTATGAGCTACTCTCGCCACCGGGTCGGGTAATGACCCGCGAACGTCTGATGCAGCTGCTCTACGGCTGGAACGAGGGGGCCGAGAGCAACACACTCGAAGTGCATATCCACCATCTGCGCAAGAAGTTCTCCAGCGACTTGATCCGCACCATCCGGGGCGTCGGGTATCTGGTGGAGGAGCGTCCTTGAAGTCGATCCGCCGCCGCACCCTGACGCTGATCATCGGCCTGCTGCTGGCCGGCCTGCTGGTCCTGACACTGTTCAACGTGCATGACAGCAATATCGAAATCGCCGAAATCTACGATGCTCAACTGGCGCAGAACGCACGGTTGCTGGAAGGCGTCATGCGCATGCCGCTGGAGCGCCAGGAACCCGCGCAACTCTACGAGGCGTTCAATCAGGCGCTGGCTCAGGCAGAACCGCGCATCGACGGCCATCCCTATGAGAGCAAGATCGCCTTTCAGGTATGGGACAGGGACGGCCGCTCACTGGTACGCACCGCCAGCGCACCGACCTTTACTCATCCACCGGAAACGGCTGGATTCAGCAATTTTCCGGACCTGAACCGCCATCAGTGGCGCGCGTTCGTGCTCAAGGACACGCAGAATGGCCTGCGCATCTGGGTGGGAGAACGTGACGATGTGCGATCGGATCTGGTCAACCGTATCGTGCGCCATACCGTGCTGCCCAACCTGATCGGCAGCCTGCTGCTGATACTCGCCATCTGGCTGGCCATCGGCTGGGGGCTCAAGCCGCTGGCCAACTTTGCCAGCACGCTGCGGGGTCGCCATCCGGGCTCGCTGCAACCGCTGACCCTGACACCATTGCCCAGCGAACTGGAGCCCATGCAGTCGGCACTGAACCGGCTACTGGGGCAGATTCACGATCTGATCCAGCGTGAGCGTCATTTCATCGCCGACGCCGCTCACGAAATGCGCACGCCGCTGGCAGTGCTCAGGGTGCATGCGCAAAACGTGCTGGAAGCGCACAACGAAGAACAGCGACGCGAATCGCTGGGTTATCTGATCATCGGCGTGGACCGCACCACCCGGCTGGTTAATCAACTGCTGACCATCGCCCGACTGGAGCCGGTCCCGTCGCCAACCCGCAAACCACCACTGGAACTGGTGAGCGCGGTTCGTGACAGTCTGGTGCAGTTGACGCCTTGGGTATTGAACCGAGGGCTTGAACTGTCATTCGACTGCCGCGAAAGCCAGCACGGCGCGAACATCGACTTCGCCGCCCTCGACATTGCTCTGCACAACCTCGTCACCAATGCCGTCAACTTCTCGCCTGAAGGCGGTCAGGTGACGGTCGGCCTGTCGTTTAACGATGATCACTTTCTGCTGACCGTAGATGATCAAGGCCCCGGTATCAACGAGCAGGAGCGTGAGCGATTGTTCGAGCCCTTCTACAGCCGCGACAACGATCAGGGTGTAGGCCTGGGCCTTGCCATCGTGCAGAAAGTCGCACTGCTACTGGGCGGAGAAATCCGACTCGATAACCGGCCAGAGGGCGGGCTTCGGGCCAGCCTGCGTTCGCCGTTGGGTTGAACAGACTGCATTCTGAACGCTGCCAACCGTGACCACGCCGGTCCGGCAAAAATCAGTCGGCATATAACTATGTATGGGCAAGCGCGTCAGCCCCCCTGTCACCATGTGTCTGCCCGCTCGCTCAAACCGTTCACCACGCACGAACGGGCGAGGCAGGAACCGACCAATATTTTCCAATCAGCCGGGCAGCCATCCCGCGAAGGCGGTTGAACGGTAAAAGCACACAAGCACATGCAGATAAGGGATTACTCATGTTTAAAACACTATCGAGCCTCACCATTGCGGCTTTTCTGATGGCCACAACCCTGGCCGCTCAAGCCAGCGAAAACTGCCCTGCGGTTTCAACAATCGAACAGGTTTCGCCCGGCGTCTATCGGGCAAACGGAAAAGAGGGCGAGTGGTCCGGCGTTCGCCAAGGCGTAATAGCAAGCAAGACGCCAATCAACGCGTTCAAGGTTGCGCTTGCCATTCAGGAAGACAGGGCGACACCGCAAACCTTGCAACATTGCACCTATGAAATCGGCACTAACGACACGCTCGACATGCGATTCATCGCGCACACTTCCGGCAAGGGAGCCATCAAAACCCAGGGCAGCGCCTGGAAACAGGAAAACGGCCCGTTCGGCCTGATCTATAACGTTTGCGAGAACACCGCACCGGAAACCTGCACATTTACGCTGGTGCAGTAAGTCGCAGAGTGCTCAAGCCGCTTTGTCCAGGCTATGCAGGCTGGGCAAAGAGGCTTGCTGATGACCGTCAGTGACCCGCTACGGCTGCTGGTTCTCTCCGCCCACTCCAGCGACTGATCCACAGCGACACCAGAATCAACACGCCCCCCATCAACAGCCGACTCACCGGTTCATGCTGATTCCAGATCATCAGGTTGATCAGCAACCCGACCGGCACATGCAGTACGTTGAACACCGCAAGCGTGGCACCCGAAACCATGCACGCGCCCTTGTTCCACCAGTACATGCCCAACGCGGTCGAGCACAGGCCGAGGAACAGCAGCACGCTCCATTGGGTCGGGTCTTCGGGCAGGCGTTGCACGTTGCCGAACGCTAAAAACGCGGGAAGCACCACCGCCAGCGCGCCCAGGAAGAAGTAGCCGAAGCGGCGATAGTGCGGCAGGTCGCTGGGGTAGCGCACCACCAGTCGCCGATACAGTACCTGCCCGGCGGCGTAGGTGAAGTTGGCCAGTTGCAGCAGCAGGAAACCACCGAGGAAGTCGCCGTCCAGACCGTCGTAGCGAATGACGCCCGCGCCCAGCACGGCAACCAGCGCGGCCAGCAGAGCCCACGGATTGAATCGACGGTTCAGGGCGTCTTCGATCAGCGTGACGTGCAGCGGCGTGAGAATGGTGAACAACAGAACTTCCGGCACCGTCAGCACTTTGAAGCTCAAGTACAGGCAGACATAAGTGACGCCGAATTGCAGTGCACCGATCAGCAGCATGCCGCGCATGAAACCTGGCTCGACCTGACGCCAGCGGGTCAGAGGAATGAACACCAGCCCGGCCAGCACGACACGAATCAGCACCGCGAAGTAACTGTCGACATGGCCCGCCAGGTAGACGCCGATCAGACTGAAGGAAAACGCCTGGATCAGCGTCACGATAAGTAGATAGCCCATGCTTGCCCCTTTTTTGAAGGCCGCGACCATAGCGGGTTGCGGCCGGGGCTGTCCACCGCGCGCGACACCGATCCTGCCCCTCGCAGGGCGACGTTCATCTCGGGTGGGCCGATTACTGAGCACACCTCACATCGTCATGTAGCACCAGCCGGGTAATGCGGGAAAGAAGCTGCCGTATGCTTGCGCCAACCCATTGTCCACGCTTCAGTCGTTACAGGCGTAAACCCAATGACCGCTAAAACACTGCGCGTTTTTTATTCCCATACCGCGCTGACCGCTCTGCTGTGTATCGGTGCTCTTCCCGCGCTCCTGCCGAACTACGCCCATGCAAACACAAACCAGACGGCCTACCAGGAACACCCTATGCGCATCGCAATGCTCGCCCATGGCAAAACGCTGACATTCACGCTTGAAGACAATCAGACCGCCCGAGACTTCGTCGCCCTGCTCCCGCTCGACGTGGTTCTGGAAGACTACGCCTCGAACGAGAAGATCAACGTGCTGCCGCGCACGTTGAGTACCCAAGGCGCAGCGCCGGGCATCACGCCGGCAGCAGGTGACTTCGCCTATTACGCGCCTTGGGGCAACATCGCGATCTTTCACAAAGGCTTCAAGTATTCACCGGGACTGATAAAGCTGGGCAGGCTGGAATCGGAGCTGGACCTGATTCGCCAACCCGGGCCGCTGAATGTCAGGTTTGAATGGCTCGAAGACTGAACACAAAAAACCTGCCGATGGGCTAATGCTGTTCACTTA
>NZ_MUIO01000179.1 GCF_002087235.1 Pseudomonas floridensis
TGTACTGTGATGTCGGAGCGCAGAGTCAAAAAAACACCTTGGTGAGGGATTTTGCTCAAGCGTAGCCAATAAGTTGTCGAACCGACGGTTTTTAGCCCTGCTATTTGTGGATACCACTTTATGTATATCGGCCGGTTCGCCATTTAACGTAAGAAAATTCAATCGTTTGTGAGTGATAACCCTCGAATGAAGGTCTTCGCTGTAGTAAAGCTCATGAAACAAAAACCGTGAGGAGAAAACGCCATCACGCATCGCCCGTCTCGTCATCCAGCGATCAATCACCCGGTTTTCCGGGCGTGAACGGGTTATCGACCGGGCGAAAAAAATATTCAGCTGAAAGGGCTTTTTTGAGTTCGCCGGGGTCACAACCATGCGCTGTGCCAAATGCAGTCAGGCGCTGGCAAACAAAAAGCGTCACTCATACGTGGTACTCGTACCGGTCACCAGAGGGGGTTTCATGACACAACGCAGGGCTATTCTCATTCTTCACGGCAAACAGTCGCTCAATGAAGATGTACGCAATGGTGTGGCCGAAAAACGCAGACAGGGCTGGGAGCTGGATGTGCGCCTGACCTGGGAGGGAGGTGATGCACAGCGGCTGGTCAACGAGGCGCTGGCCGCGGGGCACCGGCATATCATCGCGGGCGGGGGAGACGGCACGCTACGTGATATTGCCGAAGCGCTGGCGCAGGCGGCACAGCCCGATGCCAGTCTGACCATTCTGCCGCTGGGCACTGCCAATGACTTCGCCAGAGCCGCCGGCGTGCCGCTCGAAGTCGGTCAGGCGCTGGAACTGATGGACGTCACGCCGCGCGCCGTCGATCTGGGTGAAGTGGGCGGCAAGCTGTTCCTGAACATGGCGACCGGCGGCTTTGGCAGCCAGGTCACCGCTAATACCTCCGAAGACCTGAAAAAGGTCCTTGGCGGCGCAGCCTACCTATTTACCGGTCTGACGCGTTTCAGTGAGCTGCACGCCGCCCATGGTGAACTGACCGGGCCGGATTTTCACTGGCGCGGCGATCTTCTCGCGCTGGGCATCGGCAACGGTCGACAGGCCGGAGGCGGGCACGTGCTTTGTCCGACGGCATTGGCCGATGATGGCCTGCTGGATGTCAGCATCCTGCCGGCTCCTCAGGAAGTGGTCGGCACGCTGAAAAGTCTGTTGGAAGGCGGGTTGGGCTTCGACAACATGTTCATCCGCGCGCGCCTGCCATGGGTCGAACTCAAGTCGGCGCAGGGGCTGGATATCAACCTGGATGGCGAACCGCTGTCTGGCGAGGACCTGCGCTTTGTCGCACGTCCGGCTGCATTGAAAGTGCATTTGCCCGACGATTCGCCAGTCCTGGGAGCGAGCGCACGGCTCAATCGTCCAGACTGATGATCCGCTCACGCACACAGAACAGCACAAGACCGGCCACATCGAAAATTTGCAGTCGCTTCATGATCTGTGAGCGATGAGTTTCAACGGTCTTGATGCTCAGGTTCAGGCCGCCGGCAATTTCACGGGTGGACTTGCCTCGCACGATCAGGCGCAGGATTTCCAGCTGGCGAGCAGTGAGGTTGTATTTTTCCTGCGGCAGCGCAGAG
>NZ_MUIO01000018.1 GCF_002087235.1 Pseudomonas floridensis
GCAACTTGATCGGAGAATCCCTAAATGAATTCGATTCACTGGTTCTGCGATTCCAATCTTGATGGAAGGTGTTTCCCCGAGTGGCGACGATCTTTTGGCGTGAGCGACAATGAGGAGGTTTTCGTGCCAGCAGCGATGGCGGGTGAGGAGACTGAGATGAACGTCACGCTTTGTGCATCTGGAGATGGGCAAAGTACGGCTATGCACTTGGATCACCATTTCGTGCCGAGTGACTGGTTGAAGCGTGAGTTCCCGAAGCATTTCGAGTTGATTGAGATGATCCAGGCCAGCGCACAAACAGCTTCGGTGGAGATCGGTCAGTAATAGCTAGCGTTTAAGCCAGGTAGGCAGCAGAAAGCACGCGGTTCGTCTTTCCCCCAAAATTCGACCTTGACCGGTCGAGGGACCACGCCGCTTTTGGCTGCGACTGTTTTAATTCTCTAGAGCGTTTATCGCTGCCGACTTTTCCGGAGGTTGCGACAGTTTTGCGACTTACCACAAGTGGATTGGAGGCCGCGGAATTCGCGGGCGCCTGCGACAGCTTTAATTCTCAAACTTCACTGAAGCCACAAAATAAAGCCTCTCAGAATTAAATAAACACCGTCGCTGGCGCCTCCGCCCTCCGGTTGAGCACCCAGCGACGCTTTATTACGCGTTATCCCTTTCGCTCGAACGTTACGTCCTTGCTAGCCTCTTAAAGCGAGCGGCCGCCGTCGACGATTATTTCCGAGCCAACAGTCCATCTTGATTCATCCGAAGCCAGGTACAGTACGGCCTTGGCCACTTCTTCGGGAGTGCCGAAGCGGCCGAACGGGATGGTCGCGGCGATTTCCTTATTAAGCTGCTCGCGATAAGCATCGGGGACTCCCAGCTTGTCGTAGAGCGGTGTGTCGACCGGGCCGGGGCTGACCGCGTTGACGCGAATGCCGCGCGGGAGTAGTTCGCTCGAGAGCGTCTTCGACATGTTCAAAAAGGCGGCCTTGGTCGCTGCGTAAACGGATGAACGCGCGTCGCCCAAGTGTGCGCTGACGGAGGTATTGAGTACCACCGACGCAGGGTTGGCAAAGAACGGCAGCAAGGCCTGTAACAGAAAGTAGGGTCCTTTGACGTTGATGTCGAAGGAGCGGTCGAACATCTCTTCCGTCCACTCTTCGATTGGCCTCCAGACAGAAACGCCAGCATTGAGGAACGCAACATCGAGCTGGCCGTAGTGAGCCTCGACCGCCTGAGCCAGCTCCTTCTGCGCAGCGACATCGGCCGAATCCGCGCGTAGCACCAAAACCTCGCTTCCCAGTTCAGTCTGCGCGTTGGCGATCGATTCTGGATTGACGCCAGTGATGATCACGCGTGCGCCTTCAGCCAGAAACTGTCTGGCCGTTTCCAGACCAATGCCGCTGGTCCCGCCGGTGATGAGCGCTCGCTTGCCTTGTAATCGAGACATGTAAATTTCCTCTTGATGTGTGTGCTGGTCGGTGAAGACCAGACCTGCCTGAGGAGAACTATGGATTCATGCCTCTGGATTGATAAGATGGCTTATTTCAATACATGTCATGCTTAAAGTGCATGAATGGGGCGGTGTATGGATCGGCTGCTACTGATGACCTGTTTTGTCCGTGCTGTCGAGACGGGAAGCTTTTCGGCTGCGGGTCGCGATCTGGGTCTTGGGCAGTCCAACGTGAGTCGCCATGTGGCCGCGCTGGAAAATTATCTGCACACCAGACTGCTTCACCGATCTACCCGGCGGTTGGCGCTCACGCCCGAGGGAGAACGCTATTACGCGGACGCCAGACGGATACTTGATTCAGTCGAGCAATCCGAGTCATCCCTCAAAGGAAACGTCGCGCCGTCCGGATTGTTGCGTGTCGCCTGCCCCACTGCGCTGGCCCATACATTCGTCGTTCCGCATATCGCCACTTTCCTGGAGCGCTATCCGGAGTTGACGCTCGATCTTCAGATTAACGATCGCTATGTAAACCTTGTCGACGAGGGGGTTGAACTGGCTATCCGAATCGGACACCTGGAAGACAGTGCCATGCGTGCGCGCCCCTTGGCGCGGTTCGAGCGTGTGTGTGTTGCCAGCAATGAATACCTGGCCAAACGCGGTCATCCCGCCACGCCCGATGATCTGGTAGCGCACGATTGCCTGATTTACACGCTGCTGTCGACAGGCGCCACCTGGCGCTTTCGGGAGATCGACGTTCCGGTATCCGGAAGGCTGCGGGTGAACTCGCCCGAGGCGATACGCGCTTGCGTCAATAGCGGACTGGGGATTGCGCAGGGGCCTGAATGGCTTTATGAGGACGGCTTGCGAAGCGGAAACCTGCAATTGCTGCTAAGAGACTACGTCGCCCCACCTGTCCCCGTTCAAGCTGTCTACCTGGCGAATCGACTGCTTCCCAAGCGAGCCATCGTATTCATGGATTTCATCGCAGACGTGTTCGCGAAAAGCCCTGCATTCGAGGCGGACGGCTCGCTGTCGCGATCACGTTGACGGTGCATGAGACACGCCTCATCGTTCACGGCCGAGGAGTATTCCATGACGTCTGCACGTGCGTGCACTAACGCTTATGAAATTGAGGATTCGCGATGATCGATCACTTGGACCACCTGGTACTGACCACTATCGATATCGAGGCTTGCAAGGATTTCTATGTGCGGGTTCTGGGGATGCAAATCGAGATGTTTGGCGCAGGTCGCCTTGCCTTCCGGTTCGGCGAGCAGAAAATCAACGTGCATGAACGAGGTCGGGAGTTCGAACCCAAAGCGCATTTGCCGGTGCCGGGCGCGCTCGATCTTTGTTTTATCGCAAGCGTCGGCCTCCAACACGTGATCAGCCATTTGCAGGCGCAGCAATGGCCAATCGTCGAAGGGCCGGTTCAGCGCACGGGAGCCACTGGGCCGATCCGATCGGTTTATGTACGTGATCCGGACCTGAACCTCATCGAGATCAGCGAGCGGATTTGAGTGGAGCGGGCGTGAAAAAATCACCCCGATTCCCCTCATCAATCCACTACCTCACTTCTACGATTTCAGGCACGCGATTCTCCTCAGGTTGTGTCCCGCGTGACAGCACCGTGTAGATCGCAGGCAGCACGAACAGGGTGAACAGGGTGCCGGTCATCATGCCGATGACGATCACCAGGCCCAGGCCGAAGCGGCTGTTTGCGCCTGCGCCTGTGGCGAAGAGCAGGGGGATCAGGCCGACGACCATTGCGGCGGTGGTCATCAGGATGGGCCGCAGCCGGATGCGTGACGCACGGACGATAGCTTGTGCGCAGGTGCCACCGCTCAGGGCGCGCAGTTCGTTGGCGAACTCCACCATGAGGATGCCGTGTTTGCTGATCAGCCCGATCAGTGTCACCAGCCCGATCTGGGTGTAGATGTTCAGGCTGGCCAGCCCCAGCGCCAATGGAATCAGCGCGCCGCAGATGGACAGCGGTACGGTGATCAGGATGATCAGCGGGTCGGTCAGGCTTTCGTACTGGGCCGCCAGCACCATGTAGATCACGATCAGGGCAAACAGAAAGGCGAAGAGCAGGGCGTTGCCTTCGTGGATGAACTGCCGGGCTTCGGCCTGCCAGTCATGGGTGAAACCGCTGGGCAGCGCGGCGCTCTGTTGCTCCAGAAATGCGACCGCTGCGCCGATGCTGACGCCGGGCGCGGGTACGGCTTGCAGGATGGCGGCGTTCTGCTGATTGAACTGCTTAAGGGCATTGGGCTGAATGTCGCGCTCCAGGGTCACGACCGTGGAAAGCGGCACCTGACGGCCTTGATCGGTGTTCACATACAGCGTGTTGAGCGCTTGCGGCGTGAGCCTATTGTCGGCTGAGGTCTGCGTGATGACGTCGTAGGACCGGCCTTGCAGGCCAAAGCGGTTGGTGTATTTCTCGCCCATGAGCACCGCCAGCGTGGTGCCGATGTCCTGCATGCGAATGCCTAGGCTGTTGGCTTTGCTGCGGTCGATGCGCACCCGGACCACGGGGTTGTTGAACGCCAGATCGCTGTCGACCACGGCAAACAATCCGCTCTCGCGTGCAGCGCGCTTGAGGTCTTCCATCGCTTGGTAAAGGCCTCGATAGTCCTGTGTGCTGCGAACCACCAACTGGACTGGCAAGCCGCCGGTCGAAGCGGGCAGGGCGGGTAGCTGGAACACGAAAATGGATTGCCCTTCGGCAGCATCGGCAGCGCCTTGCAGCTCGGCCTGTATCTGCAACGCGCTGCGTGAGCGTTCTTCCCAGGGACTGAAATTGACCCCGGCGAAGCTGGCGGCGACGCCGTCCGTGCCGTTGATGATCCATGTGCTGGAGGCTTCCGGCAGGCTGGCCATGATGCGGCTCAACTGGTCGGCGTAACGCTCGACGTAATCCAGATTGGCGTGTTGCGGGGATTTGATCGCCAGCAACAGGTTGCCCTGATCTTCGTTAGGCGCAAGTTCTCTGGCCGCCTGGCCATAGAGCAACGGCAGGCTGATCAGCACCAGTGCGGCAAAGACCAGTACCATCCAGCGCCTGCGCAGCGCTGCGACCAGCAGGCGCTGATAACGCCGGGCCAGCCAGTGGAAGAAGGCTTCGGCGCGCTGACTCATGCGGCCTTCGTTCTGGCCGGCAGGCAACAGTCGGGCGCAAAGCACGGGCGTCAGGGTCAATGCGATTACTCCGGACACCAGCACCGCGCCCGCCAGGGTCAACGCGAACTCCTTGAACAGCGCCCCGGTCAGCCCGGACATCAGACCGATCGGCATGTACACCGCGGCCAGCGTCAGGGTCATCGCAATCACTGGCGATGCGATCTCGCGTGCCCCGGTCAAGGCTGCTTGCGCGGGACTCAAGCCGTCGAGAATGTGCCGGTAGATGTTTTCCATCACCACAATCGCGTCGTCCACCACCAGGCCGGTGGCCAGCACCATCGCGAGCAGGGTCAGCAGATTGATGCTGAAGCCGAACAGTGTCATGAGTGCCAGCGCGCCCAGCATGGACAGCGGAATGCTGAGAATGGGGATCAGCACACTGCGCGCAGACCCCAGACACAGATAAATGATCAGCACCACGATCAGTACGGCCTCGATCAGGGTTTCGATGACTTCGATGATCGAGGCATGGATGAACATCGCCGTCTCGAACGCCAGCGCAACATGCACGCCCGGCGGCAGGGTCTTCTCGATGTCGGGTAGTCGTTCCCGAATGCCGGCGACGATGGTCAGCGGATTGCCGTCCGGCGTGGCGTAAAGCCCCAGGTGCACCGCAGGTTTGCCATCCATGAGCGCGCTGGTTTCGTAGGTGGCGGAACCCAGCTCCACAGTGCCGACATCACGCAGACGCAGCAGGCGATCGCCACGGTTGCTGATGACCATGTCGCGAAACTCTTCCATGTTGCTCAGGTCGGTATTGACCTGAATCGAGGTCACCACGTATTGCCCTTTGATCTGCCCCGGTGCCGCCTGAAAGTTGTTGGCGAGAATCGCCTGTTCGACGTCTTCGGCGCTTACCCCGTGGCCCGCGAGACTCTTGGGGTCCAGCCACAGGCGCATGGCCAGGCGCTGGCCCCCGAACGTCTGCACCTTGGCCACGCCTTCGATGCTGGACATCAGCGGCTGAACCACCCGGTCGAGGTAATCGCTCAGTGCCGGAGCTGAAAGCTGGTCACTGGAAAAGCCGACATAAGCCACGGCCGTCGCGTCGCCGGCCGAACGATCGATGACCGGGTCATAGGCCTGCTCGGGCAGGCGATATTTGACCTGATTGACTTTGGCGATGACCTCGCTCAGCGCCTTGGCCGAATCCTGATTGAGGCCCATGCGCAGGGTGATCAGGCTGCGTCCCTGAACCGATGAGGAACTGACGTAATCAACACCCTCCACTGACGCCAGCGACTGATTGATGGGCTGGGTCACGAAGCCCTGCATCAACTCGGCGGGCGCTCCCGGATAATCCGTGGTGACGGTGATGGTCGAGCTTTCCAGAAGCGGATACTGACGCACCGGCAAGTCCTGATACGCCTTGAGCCCCGCCAGAATGATCAGCAGGCTGACCACCAGTGCCAGCACCGGACGCTGCACGAAAATATCAGTAAATTTCACGGGTTAGACCCCGCTTGGGCATTGGCATTGAGCGGGTCGAGCACGCTGGTTTCGACAGCCTCGATGGCTGCGCCGTCGCTGAGCTTTATCTGTCCGGCCACCACGACCCGGTCACCCTGGCGAATGCCTGTTTCGACAATGACCTTGCCGTCGCGACGTTCTCCCGTCTTGACGGCAACGCGATGCGCGGTCGGCGGTTGTTTGTCCGTGCCGGACTGGATGACGTACATTTCCTCGCCGTAAGCGTTATAGGTCACGGCCGTTTCCGGCACTGTCAGCACCTCCTGCGTGCCCGCCCTCGGGACGCGAACCCGCGCGAACATGCGTGGCAAGGCCGCGTCTGGTGCCTGCTGCAGGCGCGCCTGAACATTGATCATCCGTGAGCGGTCGAGCATCGGATCGAGGGTGGTGATGGCTGCCGTTGCTGGCTGGTCAGGCAGGGAGTCGAGTATCACTTCCACGGAGCCGCCGGTTTTAAGGTAGGCCAGCGCCTGCTCCGGTACGCTGAAATTGACGTAGAAGCCTTGACTGCCCACCAGGTTGATCAGCGTCTGTCCTGCGCTGACGTATTGACCCAGATGCACCTGACGGATACCGAGGGTGCCGGCGAAAGGCGCTCTGATCGTCAACTGATCGATCTCGGCTTCCAGTGCCTGCAGGCCTCCTTTTGCTGTCAGATAATCACTTTGTGCATCGCCCGCTTCCTGTTTCGACATCGCACTGAACGTCGCCAGCTGGCGTGCCCGGTCAAGGCGTGCTTTGGCGTTTTCAAGCTGCCCTTGCAGGCGGGTTCGCTCGCCGCGCTGACGCGCATCATTGAGGTGTATCAATACCTGACCCTTTTCGACCCGCTGTCCCGAGCTGATTGGCAGCTCGACAATCCGGCCACCCACCTCGGCCGGGACACTGACTTCCTGAACCGCCTCCAGCTCGCCGATGGTGTCCAGGTAGTAGGTGAACGGCGTGCTGGCGACGGTGGCAACGGCCACCTTGATGGGTGAGGGCGCTGCGCTTTCGGCAGGCGCCGTATTGCCGCGCACTGCCCAGACGGCACCGCACACCAGCAGGCCCGACAGCGCGAGCAGTATGAAAGGGTGGCGCTTGGCTGCACCGATGCGAATCATCAACGTTCATCCTTGACTCAATGGTTCAGTAGATCGCCCAGCAACCAGGCGTCAAAAGCTCGATCAGGTTTTCGTCAGGATCGCGGAAGTAAATGCTCGATCCTCCCTTCGGCCATTCCGTGCGTCCTTCGATGCAGACGTCTGCCTGCTCAAGGCGCTCGACCCAGGCGCCCATCTCTTTGGCGTCGATGGCGAAGCACACGTGGATGCGTCCGTGCGCATCGTGCGGCGGGATTTCTCCGCCGCTCAGGTGCTTGGTTTCCAGTGACGCGCCGCGCTTGAACAGTAGCAGCGTGTTCAGCCCTCCGACGTTCAATGCCACCAGCACGCTGCTCTCGACCATGACTTCCAGCTCGAGAGTCTTGTAGTAAAAATTCTTGGCTTCTGTAAGATCTTTCACGTAGAGCGCCGTCTCAATGATCCTGTTGAGTCGTGGCATATGTCGCTCTCCTTTTTTCGAAACAAAGAAACCCCGCGGGGTTGGAAGGCCATGGATGGTGAGCGTCTTGCTGCGCAACATCGATTTGAATCTGCTAGTGGTGCTGGATGCCCTGCTGACCGAGAAGCACGTCACCCGAACCGGCGAACGTCTGCACTTGAGTCAACCCGCAATCAGCCACTCTCTGAGTAAACTGCGCAGCCTGCTCGACGACCCGATCCTGATCAGAAAGGGCAACGAGGTGTACCTGAGTGCGCTGGCGCTCAATATCCAGATGCCCGTTAAAGAAGTGCTGAGCCGGATCGAAACCCTGTTCGGCAACTCCATTGCCTTCGAGCCTGCCAGTTCGCAACGTACCTTCAATCTGGCGATGTCCGACTACGGTGCGGCCATCGTGTTGCCCAGACTGTTGGTGCGCATTCGCAAGCAGGCGCCCAATACCACAGTAGTCGTTACGCAGGGCAGCCGCCCCGGCATGCTCGAACAGGTGACGCAGGGCAAGATCGATCTGGCGCTGGGCGTGTTCCCCAACCTGCCCGCCGACATTGATCAGTCCACGTTGTTCGAGGAGACCTTCTCGTGCCTGCTTGATCGTAATACGCTGCCCGCCAATGGCGTGCTCGATCTGGACAGTTACCTGATGCGACCGCATATATCCGTGTCCATGGACGGCAGCATCGGCGAGATCGACAACCTGCTGCGGGCTCAAGGCCTGCACCGGCGTATCGCGGTCAGCGTCCCGCACTGGCGCACGGCGCCGCGGATGATCAGTCAGACTGACCTGATCCTCACCGTCGCCACGCGTACGCTGGACGAGGCCGAAGTGGACGAAACACTCGTCAAACTCAGCCCGCCACTGGCCATTCCGCCGTTTCCGTTCGTGCAGATCTGGCACCATCGCTTCAACGAAGACCCTGCCCATAAATGGCTACGCGACCAGGTCGAACAAGTGGCGTCTCATCGCGACCCCACGGCTTGAGTCGGGCGTAGACGCAGACGCAGGTCAGGCCCCATCTTGGTGACTTCGTAGACGTCGAAATCCAGACTTTCTTCCAGGCTGGTCAGCTCTGCCATGTGCACCAGCGGGCGGGCGAGATCGCCCAATAGCCGCGGTGCCATGTAGAGCAGCAGTTCGTCCACCAGATGAGCGTCGAGCAGCGCACCGGCCAGTGTCGGCCCGGCCTCTACCATGACATCGTGCAGTCCGCGCTCGCTCAGTGCATGCATGAGCGCTGTCAGATCCAGCCCCTGATTGTCGCTGTTCAGGCGCAGCATCTCTCGATGGTCATCCTGCCCCCGCGAGGCGTCGCGCCCGACGACGTGCAGGCTGGGCGCCAGCGTGTTGAACACCCGTGCGTTGCCCGGAACACGTGCCTGGCTGTCCAGTACGACGCGCACCGGCTGCAAGGCCTCAGGCGATGACAATTGACGCACCGTCAGCAACGGATCGTCTGCCAGCACCGTACCGCTGCCCGTCACGATGGCCGCGCTGCGAGCCCTCCAGAACTGCACATCGGCACGGGCCTGAGAACTGGAGATCCACTGCGAACGTCCGTTTTTCAGCGCCGTTCGACCATCCAGACTCATGCCGAGCTTGAGCTGCACCCAGGGCCGCCGCCGTTCGACACTGGACAGAAAGCCCCGGTTGAGTTCCCTGGCGGCGGTTCTGAGCAGGCCGACCTTGACCTCAATGCCCGCTTCACGCAGCAGCGCGATGCCCCGGCCATTGACCTGCTCATAGGGATCCTCATGAGCCACCACCACCGACGCGATGCCACTTTCGATCAACGCCTGGTAACAGGCGCCGGTCCGTCCAACGTGGCTGCATGGCTCCAGCGTGACGTAAGCGGTCGCGCCTCTGGCCGACGCGCCCGCCTGACGCAGCGCGAAGACTTCGGCATGCGGGCCGCCCGCACTGCGGTGCCAGCCTTCGCCCACGACATGAAGGCCGTGGGCGATCACACAGCCCACCCGAGGGTTGGGCCATGTGGAGTGGCTGCCGCGTTCTGCCAGCGTCAAGGCATGCTGCATGTGCTGGAAGTCGCACTCAGTGAAGTGGTTCATGGGCGTGCTTGCGTCCCGGCGTTGACCTGGATCGGGTAGATCCTGCCGTCATAGGCGCTGGCCAGAAAGCCCGTGCCGTCCACGTTCTGCGACAGACACGAAATCCCGCTGGCGGTCGGCTTCTGCACCGTTACCCAGTGACGTTTGGCGACGTCGAAGATGGCCACCGTACCGCCGTAACTGCCTGTGGCGATGTGCTGGCGATCCTGAGAAATGGCGATGCATTTGATCGAGTGGTCGTGCGGCGTATCGAACACTTCATCCTGACCATTGCGCCACAGACGCAGTTTCAAATCCCGGCCGATGCTCGCAAAACCGTCCTCAATGCGTGTGCAGCCGTTGGAGATCCGCGAGTGGGCCTTGTCCAGATAGCGTTCCAGACCAAAGTCGCTGATCCGGTGAAACGCCGCAGCGGCGGTGGCGCAAACGCTGAACAGAAAACCTTCATCGGCGGCGATGCCCTTGATGGCGTTCTCATGCAGTGACAGGGCCGTGACGAAGCGAGGTTGGTCCGCGTCGAGGCAGAAGATCAGCGCTTCGCCGGTGTAGGTGCCGATGGCGGCATGGAGCTGGCCGTTTCGCTCGAAGGTCGTCCCGCAATTGAGTGGCGAGCGATGCTGATAGAGCGTCTCGCCGGTACGCGCGTCGAACACCGTGCCCATCTGGCCGCCGGTCAGGACGCTGCTGCCGAACGGCAACAGGAAGTTGCACAGGCTGCCGGCGTGGGTGCTGGCCTGGCCGTTGATCTGCAGGATACCGGCGTCGCCAATGCTGTAGATATCGTCTTCGACGACGGCCACCGCGTTGAGGCTGACGGCAGGTTCGATGCCCTCCAGATCCCACGCTTGAGTCACGAAGTTCCAGGTGGCGTAGCTGGAGCCGAAGGTGACGAACGCAATATGTTCGGTGCCCAGCAACGTGCAGCTGCGCGGCCAGATGATGCTCGGCAGTGATGTTTGTGCGGTGGTGGTCAGAACGTTGTTTTCGTCCAGGTGCCAGAGCATCACGCAACGGTCGTAGCTCAGGCTCACCAACAGGCGCTGTGCGTCGTCCCAGATGATGCGTTTGATCCCGGCGGCGTGGGCAGGATAGAGCTGCGTACCCTGGGCGCTGATCACGGAAATCTTGCCTTCGTCGTCGCCGGCGAAAATGATTCCGTCACGGGAGAGGGCGACGGTATCGGTTTCCACACCACCCAGATCGATGATGTCGAGCGACTCGCCGGTCTCGGCGCTCCAGCGTCGAATGGAGCCGTCATCGCTGCTCGAAACCAGCGTCTTGCCGTCGGCGGACCAACTGACCGAAATGACGTCGGCGCTGTGGCCTTGCAGGATGTGCCGCGTGTGTCCCTGAAGATCGAACAGGCGAATCGTGTGATCACGTGAACTGGTCGCAATGGTCTGGCCGTCAGGCGAGAAGGCGGCCATCTCGATATCGTCCTCATGTCCGATGAGCACCGCTTTCAGGCGCAGGGACGGGACTTCCCAGACGCGTGCGGTGTAGTCGCTGCTGGCGCTGACCAGCAAGGTGCCATCGGCGTTGAACGCACACTGATTGGCCAGGTGATCATGCAGGACGCGCTGGATCGGCGTCTTGGTTTTGGCGTCCCACAGGATGACCTGATTGTCATAACCGGCAGTCGCGACATAAATATCTTTAAACGCAGTAATACCGCTGATAGGTCCGAAGTGGCGCATGTTCTAATTCCTTTAGAGCAATGAACGGTCGTTTTCGGGCAAGCCGGTGCCCGCCCGCAAACAGGCAGCTCGTTGTGGGGAAGAGCGTTAGTTGTTGATATTGATGATGTGCTGTTTCTTGTCGATCTTGGCCTGCAAGTAACCCCGGTTGTGCTGCGTAATAAAGACGCCCGTAGGAATGGTGGCGTCGACTTTCACGCCACTGGACTCCAGCGCCGACACTTTGTCCGGGTTATTGGTGATCAACCGGCAACTGCGAACACCGACAGCCTTGAGCATTCGTGCCGCCAGCGAGAAATCGCGGCCGTCTTCGGGAAAACTCAGGTGCACGTTGGCTTCGAACGTGTCCATGCCGGTGTCTTGCAGGCGATACGCATCGAGCTTGGCGTACAGCCCGATACCGCGGCCTTCCTGGCGCAGGTAGATCAGGTAGCCACCTTCCTCGTGCATCCGGGCGATGGATTCACTCAACTGCGGTCCGCAGTCACAGCGTTCCGATTTGAAGACATCGCCCGTGAGGCACTCGGAATGAATACGTACCAAGGGGCTTTCCTGTCGGTCAGGGCCAAGTTTGATCAGAATATGTTCGAAGTAAGGGTCCAGCCCGGTAAACGTGATAAAGGTACTTGGGCAGTGGCCATCATTGAGCGGAATATCAACCTTATTGCGTATCTGTACGTTAGACATAGGTAAACCTGCTTGATGGTGGTGAATATTTTTATTGTGTAAGTGCTGGACCGAGGCGCTGTTACGCGCCAGGTGTTTCGGCCAGGCGAAACCCCATGACATAGATTTCGCGAGGGTATTTCCCGTGGCGACGGCAATTGCGCGCCAGGTCTCTGAAGCGGGTAAAGCTGCCGCCACGGGCGACGCGATGAGTACCGACGACCGTTACCAGATCGTCTTCGACGGCGATGCCTCCGGGGTAGGCGGCGTAATCATCGGCGACGTATTCTTCGACGTTGCCCGCCATGTCCAGGCAGCCGAACGGGGAAGCGCCAGCGGCGAAGGCTCCGATGGGCGATGACCCGAACAGTCCCAGTTCGGCGGTATTGCAGTGTTCGGGCAGAAAACGGTTACCCCACGGGAATTCCAGGTTCTGCGGGCCAGCGGCGGCGTACTCCCATTCGGCCTCTGTCGGCAGGCGGAACCGGCGCTGGGTGTGGGCATTCAGCCAGTCGATGTACGCCTGTACATCCTCGACCGTGACGCCAAATACCGGGTGGTTGCCACGCTCGGCCGGGAACTGGCCGAACGCCCAGTTTTCCGGAATGCGGGGCTCCAGAGAGTCTTCGAGAAACGCTTTGTATTCCAGGTTGGTGACCGGAAACTTCGCGATTCGATAAGGCTGGAGCGTCACCGCGTGGCGCGGTACTTCCTTTTCGATCCAGGAGCGGTCGAGGCCCAGCCCCTGCATGTTGTCCATGACCGCGTCGAGCTGGTCGGCGGGCAGCCCGATGGACACGTCACCCGCTTCGATATCGACCATGGGTGGGTTCAGCACGTCGATGCGCGGGTCGAGGGTAAGCGCCAGCAGTTTGCCTGCCGCGAGCCGGACGGGCAGCGCGGTGTCCGGATCTTCGACTCGCTCCACGAGTCGCTCTGTCGGTTCCTGCGCCAGTAATTTCCAGGTCGCCAGCGGCAGCGCCAGGTTTTGAGGCTGATGAAAGTGCTCGGGCAAGCCCATCAGATGCCTGTCAGTCATATCGGTGCGTAGCGCACCCTCGAAGACAGGCCAGTGGGTGAACGGGTTATGAGTCGCCATGGTTTACGCAGCCTTTTGAATCGCTGGTGGAGTAAACGCCAGCCTCGACATCAGGCTGGCGAATCGAGCCATTAGCGTATGCAGATCAAACCGGTCTGCAGGCAATTACGCTCGAAGTTGTCCCAGTAGCCCTTGGGAAACTTGTTCCGGTTGGCTTGAGAAATGATCGGCTTATGCCACTCGAAACGGGTGAATCCGGCTTTGGAAATCGCTTTTTCGTACGCCTCTCTGCTCCAGCGGTAGAACGTGAACGCGCTGGGTGGATCGGTGACGAATTCGGCATCGCAGCGATAGCCGCCATTGTGCGGTTGTTCGTTGAGCACATGGACGCCGTAGGTGGTGAAGTTGCCCTGCGCCAGTTGGTAATCTGGCTCGACGGTATAGGCGATCAGCTTGCCGCCCGGTTTCAGGTTCTGCGCAACGATGGCAAACATCGCCTCCAGCTCTTCGGGCGACTGAGCATAATTGAACAGCCAGGCTGCACTGACTCTGTCGAAGGGGCCTTGTGGCAGGACACCCATGTCCAGCACGTTGGCGACCTTGTACTCGATGGCTTCCTGGTTGCGTGCCGACTCCTGTCGCGCCAGTTCGATCATGGAGGCGGAAATGTCCACGCCCATTACTTTGCTGGCACCCTGGCGCAGCAACTCCCGACCGAAGAAACCGAAGCCGCAGGCCAGATCCAGAACGGACTTGCCTTTGACGTCGCCAACCATGTGAAAGAACGTTTCGGTTTCAACCGAGCGCTGCGAGGCACTGTCGGTAAACGCTTCGAAACGCTCGCCGATTGAATCGTATGTAGCGGATTGAGCAGGCATTGTTAACTTCCTTTGTTATGTTTAACCCATTCACAACTAACTTCGTACTGTGATCAGGAACCCCATAATCACCACGAGAATGCCGACAATCTTCTGAACATTTATCGACTGTCGAGGCAGGCCCACCAGACCGAAGTAGTCAATGATCAACGAGATCACCAGTTGTCCAACGATGACCGCCATCATGAAGTTGAGCGTGCCCAGTCGCGGCGCCATCAGCAGGGCGGTCGTTATATAAAGGACACCGGCTACACCGCCCAACCAGGCCCACCAGGGCGTGCTTTGCAAGGTGCTCAGGCACGGGCGTTGAACCTTGAAAATCAACATGACGCCGATGACCGCAATCAGGCTGACCAACAATGAAACCATCGTTGCCCACAACGGGTGTCCCAACACGACCCCTAACCGGGCATTGGTTCCTGCCTGTAGCGGTACTGCGAAACCGGCGGCCAGACTTAAAGTAAAAGCAGTCACTACATTCATCAGACAGGTTCCTCTTTTTTTCAGTGTTACCCAGTCGGACAGGCACTGACCAATTCCCAGTTCTGATACGCGGTATTAGTGAGGCTTATTAAGTAGTGGCCTTTGGCTAGAGCACACCCGGCAAATGGATCCGGCCCAAACACCCTGTTCGCTTGAGCGCCGGTAACCATAGACCGGCCAGATAGTCTGACTTTTTAGTTATTAGTTCACTTACTCATCTTCAGGCGCCAGTCACGCGATTGTGTTGGCCGACCTGGTTTTACGAAGGCGCTATGCCTTAGTTGCGCCTCATCATGAAGATGAAGAACAACCCTCCCAACAGCGCTGTCGAGATACCGATGGGCAGGTCTTCGGGTGCGATCAGCGTGCGCGAGACTACGTCGACCCACACCATCAGCAACGCACCCAACAGGGTGGCCACTGGCAGCAAGCGCCGGTGCTCGGAGCCCACCAGACGTCTCGCGATGTGCGGCACCATCAGGCCGACGAAGCCGATGGAGCCGCAGAGGGCGACCAGTACGCCGGTCATCAGCGAGGCAATCAGAAACACCAGCAGGCGGACATTTCGCACTTGCAGGCCGAGGCTCACGGCGGTCTGATCGCCCGCCATCAAGGCGTTCAGTGCCCGGCCGAGCCCTTGCAGGAGAATCCAGCCTGTCAGTAGGGTGAACAGTGGAACCGTCAGCAATTCCCAGCGCGCCAGGCCGAGGCCGCCCAGCATCCAGAACAGCACGGCGGAGCTGGCCCGGTGATCGCCCAGAAACAGCAGCAGGTTGGCAATGGCCATCATGACGAATGACACCGCGACGCCGCTTAACAGCAGGCGCTGGCTGTCGAGACGACCGTTACGGCTGGACAGCCATACCACCAGAATCAGGCTCGCGAGCGATCCTGCGAACGCGGCGAGTGGCAAGGTCAGCATGCCGAGGACTTCGCCGACGTGCATGACCACGATCACGGCACCGAGCGTGGCACCTGACGTGGCCCCCAACAAATGCGGGTCGGCCAGCGGGTTGCGCGTGACGGCTTGCAGCACACAGCCGATGAGCGCCAGACCCGCGCCTGCCAGCGCACCGAGCAGCACGCGCGGCGTGCGGATCAACCAAACGATGGTTTCCTGTCCTGCCGTCCAGAGGTGCGGTTCGTCACCAAGGCCTGACAGTTTGAACATCAGAATATGGATGACCTCTTCCAGCGGCACAGGCGCCGCGCCGAAGGTGACAGACACCAGGCACGAAACCAGCAGCAGCGCAGTCAGCGTGATCAGCAAACCGGTGTAGCGGCTTCGTCGTTCAGTCAGCCACTGTGCCAGCGTCATCGCGCCACATCGTGGAAAGCCGCGGTGAGGGTCTCGATGGCCGTGACATTGTCGAGTCCCGGCGTCACCGCAACGTAAGGCAGGACGACATACCGTTTGTTACGAATCGCATCGATGGATTGCAGCGCCGGGTTGTTTTCCAGGAAGTGCTGCTTCTGCGTTGCACTGACTTCGCCGTAGTCGACGATCACGATGATCTCGGGATTGCTCTGCACCACCGATTCCCAGTTCACGTGGGTCCAACTGGCTGCGACATCACCCATGACATTGCGTCCGCCCGCTGCACTGATCAGCGCCTGCGGAATTGCCAGACGCCCGGCAGTCATGGGCCGGTCTTCGCCGCTGTCGTATAGAAAGACCCGGGGAGACGCATCGCCAGTCGTGCGTTCGCGAACCGCGTCCACGCGCCGTTGCATGTCGGCCACCACCGCTTGCGCACGGTCCTGCACGTCGAATATTCGGCCCAGATTGAGCAGGTCGTTGTAGACATCATCCAGTTTCGCTTCGGCGCGAGGCATGATCTGGGCGCAGGATTCGGTCAGTTCGTAGGTCTGAATGCCCAGCGTGGCCAGACTCTGCGGCGTCACGTCCCCGCCGACCCGCATGCCGTAATTCCAGCCTGCAAAATAGAAGTCGGCATTGGCATTGAGCAGTGTTTCCACGGACGGGTACTTGCTGGCCAGCTCGGGGAGCTTGCCCAGATCCCGCAGCAAGGCGGGATCGGGCTTGTTCCACCCGGTGATACCGCTGTAGCCCGCCATGCGCGATTGCAGACCCAGCGCGACCATCATTTTGGTCAGATTGACGTCATTGCTGACGGCGCGTTGCGGTGCCGCGTTGAATGTCACCGAACGGTCGCAACTCTGGACGGTAACCGGGTAGGCCGTGGGCCGGGCGTGCGCCATCGTGCCGATCAACGCCGCGCTAAGGCTCAGCCACATGAACAAAGGCTTCATTTCAGGGAATCCAGGTGATGCGTGGGTAATCACGCAGGGGATGGCGGTCGACCAGCGCCTTGGCGCCGAACACACCGAGTAGCATTTGAGGCGTCAGCACGTCCCATGGCGTTCCCTGTGCAACCAGTCGGCCGTGATGCACGACGTACAGCCGGTCGCAGAACGCTGCCGCCAGGTTCAGGTCATGAATGCTGGCCAGCGTCGCCACGCCGAGCTGTTTGACCAGCCCCAGCAGTTCGAGCTGATGGCGCGGATCGAGGTGGTTGGTCGGCTCGTCCAGCACCATCAACCGGGGTTCCTGAACCAACGCGCGTGCCAGCAGGCAGCGCTGTTTTTCACCGCCAGACAAGGTGTCGAAACGGTGCTGCTCATAGCCCTCCAGACCGACGGCCTTCAGCGCGTCTTTCACCACGGTGCGGTCGTGGGGGCTGTCCGCCGAGAAAAATCCCTGGTGGGGCGCACGGCCCATGGTCGTGACATCCAGCAGCGTCAGACCGAATGCATCGGGAAATTCCTGAGCAACCACGGCAACCTGCTGCGCGCACCAACGAGGGCTGCGGCTCCAGATGTCATGGTCGTTCAGCACGACGTTGCCCTTGTGCGGACGGCTGTAGCGAAACGCGCAGCGCAGCAGGCTGGTCTTGCCACTGCCATTGGGGCCGATCAGCCCCACGAACTCGCCTGCGGCGATCTGCAGGTCGATGTCCTTGAGAGTGAAATGCTCGTGCTCGCAGACAGACGCCTGTTCCGGTGCCCACGCCAGCTCCTTGAGCGCAAGCATCAGAAGCTCAGGTCCGCAGTGACAAACAACGAGCGCGGCTCCCCCAGAATCCATTGCTGGCCTTCGTTGTACTGACTCGCCGCGTACTGGCGATCGAACAGATTGCGCAGTTGCAGACCCAGCGTGGTATTGCGCAGCGCTTTCCATGACAGGCTGGCGTCTGCCACGGTGTAGGCGGGCAGTTCACGGGTGTTGGCGATATCGGCATAACGGCTGTCGACGTAGCGCAGCCCGCCACCCATCTGCACAGTGCTGCCCAATTGTTTATCGAGCCAAAGGTTGGCGGTGCGCCTGGGTACATCGACCGGCGTGTTGCCGTCACGCGAAACGGCCACACCCGCCACGCTCTGGTCGAATCGATCGTAGCGGGCGCGCACAAAGGCCGCGTTGGCGCTCAACGTCCAGTCCTGCGGCAGTTGCAGCTTCATGCTCGCCTCAATCCCATTGGAGGACTGCTGTCCGACCTGCTGGGTGAGGTCGGGATTGCCTGCGTCGGTGGTGAGCAGTTTCTTCTTGATGATGTGATAGGCAGCCAGTGTCCATTCCAGGCGCTCATCCCACAGGGCTTGCTTGAAGCCGATTTCCGATTGCCGTGCGGTGGCCAGATCGAACTGTTGCTGGCCGGGATTGAGCGAGACCAGGCTGCCGACGCCATCGGTGCTGGTGGAGTATTGAGCGTAGGTCGAGCTGCTCGGTGTCAGCGCGTACACCAGACCTGCTTTCCAGTTGTTGCCGATCAGGTCTTTTTCGGTACGGCTGTCGTCACGCAGCGCATTGCGCTCGATATTCACGTAGTCACGACGTACGCCGGTGACGACTGACAACTGATCAGTCAGCCGGGTGCGGTTTTCGCCGAAGACCGACAGTTGCCGGGTCGTGCTTTTGAACAGTTCGGAGTAGGGCGAAGCACTCTGGAAACGCCCGGGTGCGGGGTTCTCGATATCGATCGGATCGCCCGCCGGATTCACGTCGTCATACGGCGAGTTATTGGTCAGTTTGAAACGGATGCGGTTGACGTCCATGCCCAGCACGCTCTGGCTTTCAAGGCCTGCCAGGCTGTGCTTGAACGTGAAGGTCTGGCGGTCGCCCACCTGTTCCTGATTGTGTTTGATGCTGAAATAGCCGCTGCGCGACAGCTGTTGTGTGGCGGCATCCCAGTTGTAGTTTTCCGCGTTCTGCCAGCGCCGGTGCGAGGTCAGGTAATACAGCTCGTTGGATGAGGCCACCTGATCGGAGATCTGCCAGTCAGTGGTCAGTCGCGTCCACTGATCGTCGTAACGTTGCTCGTCGTTCTGGATGTTGTAGTTCTTGTCTCGCAGGCCTTCGTGGTAACGGCCGTTGATCATCGGCACGCCAAAGTAATTCATCGGGCGTTGATTGCCGCCGTCATGCGCAAGGGTGTACGACAGGTTGTCGCTGGCCTGCCAACGCAGTGCGCCACTGAAGAAGGTGCTGGCCGATTCTCCGCGATCCACCCAGCCATTGCTGTTTAGTTGATTGACGTTCAGGCGATAGCTCAATCGATCGGACAACGAGCCACCACTGTCGAGCGCGGCCTGCGTGCTGTCATAAGAGCCATAGCCGAGACGAAGGTGGTTCTGGATCTCGCCTTCGAAGGGTTTCTTGGGAATGACATTGATCACGGCGCCCGTCGCCCCTTCGCCATAAAGCACCGACGCCGGGCCGCGCAGCACTTCAATGCGTTCGATGGCCCAGGTATCGACCGGCATCGTGACCGTGCCCATGGCGCTGTACATGCGGCTGCCGTCATACAACTGCATCACCGATCCCTGACCGCTGAAGCCACGCGCTGACAAGGCGGTGCCGCCATCGCCCGGTGTGCCGATCGCTGTGATCCCCGGACTGCGTGCCACGGCTTGCTGCGCGTTGGCATCGCCACGGCTGCGCACCTCGTCGCCACTCAGCGAGCTGGTGCTTGCCGGCGTCTGCAAGGCCGTCAATGGCAAGCGCGAGCCTGCGCCGGTCACTGCATCCAGTGTCTCGCCGTTCTGCGGGTTGGCGGTGGAGCTGACCACGGAGGGCGCGAGTTCTATCTGCTGCGCGGCATGGGCATAAGCGCCACTGCCGCCAGCCAGCAGACACAGCGTTGTGACGGTGTAACGAGAGTGCGAAGAAGGGCGAATCATGGATGCGAGGTCGCTCGAAAAACTGCGGTGGAAGGCTTCAAGTGTTATAACATAACATTTGAGCCGCATCATTCCATGCTTTTCGAGGCTTTAAAAGCACGATGCCCGAACATGGGGTTCGGGTATCGTGTTGTGAAACATCTTTTCGTGCGTATGGATACGTTGTGCTTTACCCGCGCCGCGTCACCACCAGTTCAACCGCTGCAATGCGCTCGGCATCTTCATAACCTTCTTCAAGCAGCTCTTCCCCGAACACGTCCGGATCCAGTTCGCGGTAGGTCCAGGTCAGTTCTGCGTGATCGATCGCCTCTTTAACGGCGTCAAAGAACGGGTCCCGCTCTCCGGTCATGGCGACACCGGTATACAGCAGCAGCGAGCCGCCTGGTGCGAGGCGGTCGATGGCCTCGCGCACGATACGCACCGACAGGTCCGCGCCCAGCGAATCGCCGCCGTGGCGATAGGCGCGTTTTTGGGTGTCTTTCATGTACGGCGGATTGGCGACGATCAGATCGAAGCTGCCGGTCAGGCCTGTGAGCACATCACTGTGGCTGCATTCGAGATTGTCCAGCCCGGCGACGGTGGCGTTGACCTGCGCGAAGTGCAGCGCTTTGGGATTGATATCCACGGCGTGAACTTGCGCGTCCGGTCTTGCCTGAGCGATGAGCAGCGCCCCGGCGCCCGTGCCGCAGCCGATGTCCACGGCACGCTTGATCAGGTGTGATGTGCTGTGCAGATGCCGCTCAATCGACTGAGCGAAACGATAGGTATCCGGTCCGAAAAACACTGAGTCTTCATCGTGGGTCGGGTACGCCGAATGCACCAGCAGCAGGTCATTGAGGCTTGAAAACCTGACCCGGCTTTTCAAGCCGTCCTCACTTCTTTGCAGAACGCCGGCTTCCAGCAAGCCTTGTGCTTCCGAGACCGGCAGCATGGACTCCGGAATAATCCGGCTCCATCCGAATACGTCTCGCAACGACGATGCGGCGCGGTTTTCCGGACGATCATTGACCCGTTGATGGGTCAGAGGTGTCGGCGTGATGAAACGGTAACTGCCCGCTTTCAGCCGCTGCGCCAGGGCGATCAGTGCCGTGCGGTCCGGCAACGTCAGGCTCATGCTCGGGCTCCTGTCATACGCTCGGCCATGTGTGATACGAACAAGCGCGTGGCGTAGAGACCGGCGGCGCTCGCATGGCGTGCGGGTGACATGCTTTCGATCAATGCAGGCATCTTTTCGGCAGCGGCAACGCAGGCGAGTTTTCCGTGCAGTTCCCGGACATCCGGGTCGGCATCGACTTCGGCGTCAAGTGCCTGTGCCGGAGCGTACTGACCGCTGCCCGGCAAGTTGCGAAACCGTGAGCGGAACGCTTCGGGCAGGCGTTTACCGGCACTCGGCTGAGCGCTTCCATCCGCCAGCCAGTCACCGGCGATCCAGTCATGCACCAGCTGTTTTTCATAACCGTTGAACACACCGAACATGGGGGCTCCAACCCCTTCGAACAGTTGCCAGAAACGGCTGTGGATCGGGTCCTGGTGACGCTTGATCCAGCCGCGATTTTCCAGAACGTTGAGAAATTCAGGAATCTGATCCGGCTTGGCGAGCCACTCGTTGACGGTCTTGCCGTCCAGCCGACAGTAATCGGAATGCATGTGCTGGCCAAAGGTGCGCTTGCGCTCGAGCATGGCGATCACTTCCTGTTCCAGATCGAACGACTGAATCACTGCCGATGAACCAATGCCCAGTTCGTTGAGTTTGAACCCGCTGGCCACCCGACGATAGAACGCATCGCGCTCCTGCCCGGTCGGCAACAGCGACATGACACTTTGCGCAGCCTTGCGTGCATGGCCAGTGCTGGCGTTGTCGATAGTGACGTGCAGGGTGAAGTAATAAGGATCGATGCCCAGTTCGTTAAGCTCGAACGAGGTGATCAGCAAATGCAGGGGCAATTGCTCATAACCCAAGTTGTAGCCGATCACTTCGGGAAGGAACTCATCGCTCAAGTGCCCCAACGACAACTGGATAGCGCCCTGCAGATACGCCTCATCCTGCAACGGCACCGAGCCGTCGCAGTCCAGGTCAGCCATCAGCTTGCGGTACAGCGACACATGGTTCTGCGCCTGCTCGCCATCTCCCAGCTCTTCCAGATACGTGCGTATCAGCCCGTGGAACCGGTAATCCGCCCAATGTGGTAGCAGCCCGTACAGCCACGCCCCGTCCACCAGTTTGGTAGGCGCGACCTGCTGGATGAAATACATCGCATGGGCTTTGTTCTTGAAAAAGCGTCGCGGCTGACCGGCGCGGCGCTGTTCCAGATACAACGCATATTGCTCGGCGACCTGAGCGACGTTCTGCTCGATCCACTGCTCCAGCGCGTCCGGCTGCTCAGGAAGCTCGCAGGCTTCCCGGTCCGCCAGCGCCAGGCAACGTTCGAGAAAAACGACTGCTTCGTTTCGCTGCTCCGCAGCACCTTCACTCATGAGGGATTGATAGACAGCTTTTGATTCTTCTTCCACTACGGTCGGTTTGATGACAGTACTGCCTGTTATCAATTGAAGAGACGTCATAAAAATCGTACCTCGGCAGTTGAGAGTCGCGAGAGAAGCGGTCGCACGAGACTTTCTGTTGTTCTATAGAAAAAAGAGTATCTGGCTGTTTGGAAAATTCAGCGTTTCTTGTCGACTACCGATGGGTGGCATTTTGTCTGGCGGGAGACCGAGGAGTGAATCGCTAGGCGTAGATGGCTAGCCAGCCGCCAAAGACGCTATTCTCGCGCTACGTTTGAACATCTTGAATGGACGCTCATGAACAAGCCGCCCTCTGATTCAGAGCCTTGGGTCTGGCCATCCAGCCAGGTCAGTGCCTCTGACCGCGAAGCACTGTTGAGGCAAACGCCAGGCACGTTCTGGCTGACCGGGCTCAGTGGCTCGGGAAAATCGACCCTGGCGTTCGCGCTGGAACGCGCGCTGTTCGACATGGGCCGGGTGGCCTGCACGCTGGATGGCGATAATGTTCGTCAGGGGCTGTGTCGGGATCTGGGGTTTGGCGCGGCCGACAGATCGGAAAATATAAGGCGCATCGCCGAGGTCGCCCGGCTCATGAACGATTCGGGTCTGATCGTGATCACCTCGTTCATTTCCCCCTATCGGGATGATCGGCAAAGGGCTCGTTCGATCATCGGCGCTGACCGGTTTGTCGAAGTGTTCATCAGCACGCCGCTGGAAACCTGCATCAAGCGAGACCCCAAAGGGCTTTATCACAAGGCCTCGACCGGCGAGCTGAAAAACTTCACAGGTATCAGCGCTCCTTATGAGCAGCCGCTCAATGCCGACCTGCTTCTGGATACCAGCGCACTGTCGGTCGAGCAATGTCTGGAAAGGATCTTGCCCCTGTTGAAGAAGGAAGTTTAGGGTTGCCTGGCGAGCAAGCGGCGATGAATGCCGGAATCTGCTCAAGGGCCTGTACAGCGGCCGCGTGCTGCGATGAAGTGTCTGCCAAAGGCATCGCGGAGATCGAAAACGGCAAGCTGGCTGCAGCTCATGGCGGTGATGTTGCCAGACAGTAATCTGGTCCGACCGCATGAATGGAGCCTATCAGGCTCGCATCATGCGGTGTGCCGGCTTGTATATCCCGTCACACACTCACCGTCCACGGCACTCATTCGGGGCGTGAGTGTCGGGTATGCCAACTAATTCAAACTGCACGCCTACAAAAAAACCGGCTAAACGCCGGCTTTCGTGTGTGTCTTCAAGCTTGTCTCTCTACGAGGCATATCAATAACGACATATTGATGTCAGCGACGGGGTAAATGGTTGTCGAGCAAAGAGCCGACGCCGAATACACGGGTCGCCATGACGACCTGAAAGCCTCGGCGGGCCAAACGTGCTTGCGCCTCAAAGGACTGAAGGCCCTTATGAAACACTGCGTCGCTCAGTTCATTCGCATTCTGAAACGGTGAGAGCGAAGGGGGTGTCTTCATGATGTCTATCTCCATGTTCATCGAAAGCCGACGGCTGTTGCGCGTCAAAGCGCCTTGCCTTGGACGAATCCCGATCCCAGGTCTGCACCGGTAACAGGATTGGCTTGTGGATCGGACGTGGTGCGCGTTTTCATCGCTTCCAGGACTGCCGCATCGTCCGCGTTCAGCGTGACTGAAGCGGAACCGTCTCCGCCATCGACCGCAGGCTGTGGCGATTCGACGTATTCCCATTCTTCGCCCTGATTCCAGGCCCCGCGTACATTGGGCTCGCCAGACATATTGAAATACTTGTTGGTGAACTCGGGCATGCCTGGCAGCTTGCCTTGCGGGAAGTTGGGCTGGATGGCATGCAACGCTTTTTCAAAGGACAACTGGTGAGCGATTTCGCGCGTCATCAGAAAGCCCAGCGCCTCTTTCACGCCTGGGTCATCGGTGACGTTCATCAAGCGTTCGTAAACGATCTTGGCCCGTGCTTCGGCAGCGATGTTGGAACGAAAGTCGGCAGTGGGTTCGCCAATGGTGTCGATATAGGCGGCGGTCCAGGGCACACCCGCGGAGTTGACCAAAGGCGCGCCTGCGCCATAGAGCAGGCTGGTGATGTGCGAGTCATTGCCTGCGCCATTGAGGGCCCGGTACAACTCGCCTTCCTCCTGAATGCCTTCGGCCAACTGGCCCTTGGCACCTTTGTTGAGCATGACAATAATGGAGCCGACGATTTCCAGATGGCTGAGCTCCTCTGTTGCGATGTCCATCAACAGGTCTTTGCGACCTGGATCGTCTTCACTCAAACCCTGGGTAAAGTAGCGTCCCGCAGCGGCAAGCTCGCCTTGAGCGCCGCCGAATTGCTCCAGCAGAAGGTTGGCAAGTCCCGGGTTTGGACGGGCTACACGGACGGTGTACTGAAGGCGCTTGTTATGTATGAACATATCGTTTCCTCAGGCTGACTCTCTTGGGAAGCGTCGACTCACACGAGGTGAGCGTGACATGACGCAGTCAAGAGTTATGAGAAAGCGCGTGGCGGAATGTTGCTCGCAATGAGCATTTACAGGATGGGTGGTTAAATAAATCGAGTTCAATAGAATTTCGTTATTTCCTACGTCTGTGTAAAAACATACTTGAACAGTCCGCACGGCTTCTGAATACAGGGGCCGTATACGTATTTGTCAAACGGCTTGATAAACAGGCAGTTTTTCGCCGTTATTAACAATAACTATGGTCTGGTTTTTTGAAGTTGAGTATCAGGAATGATTGAAAGAGGTGGCCATGTGATATCGCATAAAAAGCCTGCGTAAATACTTGGAATTTTTCGAAACCACCACGATCTGTTTTGCGAGTGGACAAAGCAGGAGCAACAAAATGGCAGATGAAAAACACTACCGGATCGATTATTTGCTGCACGGTAGCTATAAGACCTTCTATATCAGGGCCGTCAACATGGACAATCAGGAAGCCTGGCACTGGGCGACGGTCGATGCCGGTTTTGGCTCCATTCCCAAGTATCGATCCGATCGGGTGCCTAAGCTGAGCAAACCCCAGGCTGAAAAGCTCGGGCTGTCGAATGTGGAATGGAAGAGGGCGTGAGGCTTCAAGGTAAAGCGACAAACGACCTTCACCACGTGCAGCCTTGAAGTCGCACGGCGGTGAATGGAGGCGATGTGATTGATCTTATTCAGTGGCCAGCCATGGCCGTGACGGTTGTGGCGGCCTGGTTCATCGGGTCCCAGCAACCGCAGAAGCGGATGCTTGCCTTCTGGTGCTTCATCCTCAGCAACGTTCTCTGGGTCATCTGGGGCCTTCACGCAAACGCCTATGCGCTGATCGTGCTGCAACTTTTTTTGGGTGCGATCAATTTGAGAGGTTTCAGAAAGAATCGACAAGGCGCCAGAAACGATTCAGGACGCTGACTGCTTTGCGTTCGCCACGCGTTTTGGCCGGTCTCCATTTGAAACAGTGAGTTACACAAAGCCCATCTTCGCGTTATTGACAGGCGTTGGTTTTACGTCGCGTTTTCCTCCTCACGTTTCCTCCAGATAGGCCGATAGATCGGTATCGGAATGCATGACCCCTATTGAACTAACCAATGAGGGCAGGCTCTGAAATGATGTCACAATGCCTTCATCTGGTCAGATCCATCCTTCCAGTTGTAAACGTGACTCACTGCCCACCTGTCACGATGTAAAGAAGGGAGTTCTTTCAGCCGGATCAGGCCCCCTATTAAAAAGAGAACGATATGAACATCCTGTCGCCCGGTATCTACCTGACTAACCGCCTGCGTTTCCCTGCCAAATTCGCTGTACTGGCCATGATCATTATCATTCCGCTCCTGGTCCTCGGGATGCGGGTTTTCAACAGCCTCAATGCAAGTATCGACACCGTTGCCCAAGAGCGTCTGGGCCGGGAATACCTCCATGTCGTCACACCGGTGTTGCGCCTGTCGATGCTGCAGCGGGCGTTGAGCAATCGGGTTCTGTCAGGGGACGGTTCCGCCACGCAGGATCTGGCAAACAATCGCACCCAGCTTGAAACGGCATTCGCCAATCTGGCCGACATCGACGCACGTCATGGCCGCACGCTGGAGACCGAAGGTCGCGTGCAACGCTTGCTCGAAAGCGCCCGGTCGCTGATGGACAGCGTCAAGCCTGGTGCCGTGCCGGAGGAGATGTTCGCCAAGTGGAATGAACAACTGACCCAGACGCTCAACCTCATTTATTACCTGTCGGCCACGTCCGGTCTGGTGCTCGATGAAGACTACGCATCGCTGTTCCTGATAGACCTGAGCACCATCCGCATGCCTCGTCAGATCAACGTTGTGGGACAGATTCGTGGCATCGCAGCGGGCCTGAGCTCGGGCAATAATCTGAGTCCGGCCATGCTTGGCTCACTCGACGGGCTGTTCAAACAGGAAGCGCAGACACGGCTTGAACTCGAGCAGAGCATTCGCCTGCTCAAGCGTCGCGATCCTGAACTGAGCGAGCGGGTCAACGGGCCAGTCGTCACGGCCATCGCGGCAATGGACAGCTTGCGCGGTGACCTTCAGGCCTATGTAAAGGGTGCGGACCTATCGGTGCAGCAAGGCCAGGCCTTGAGTGCTCGCGGCAACGTGGTGGTCGCGTCGTTCTACAAGGCGCAGGACGAAATCCAGAGTGCATTGCAGGGCGAACTGGACTCCCGTTACGAGGCGCTGCTGGTGCAGCGTGAAACGGTCATCGCCATGTGCGTGATCATGGGCTTGTTGCTGCTCTACGCCTTCTGCAGCATCTATCGTGCGTTGCGCCAGGCGATCGACGGCTTGCTCGAAGTTACGCGCCGTCTGGGCGAAGGTGATCTGAGTGCGCGTGTTCAGGTCGGCAGTCAGGACGAAGTGGCGGATATCGGCAACGGTCTGAACCGGATGGCCGAAGCATTTGCAGGCTCCATTTCGCACATGGATCGCACCTCTTACGAACTGTCCGAAGTCGCCGCCCGACTGGGTAACTCCATCAGCCTGGCCAAGGAGTCGATGAACGCCCAGCAGGCCGAAACCGAACAGGTGGCCACCGCCATCAACGAAATGACCGCCAGTGTCGCCGACGTCGCGCAGAACACGGAAGGCGCCGCGCAGGCCGCAGATGAAGCCAACACTGCGTCGCGCACCGGGTTGAGGGTTATGCACCAGGCGCATTCCACCATTCAGGCGCTTGCCGAAGAAGTCGAACTCAGCGCGCAGAAAGTACAGGCACTGGCGGCGCACAGCCAGTCAATCGGCGGCGTGATTCAGGTCATCAGCACCATCGCCGACCAGACCAATCTGCTGGCATTGAACGCCGCCATCGAAGCGGCGCGTGCCGGCGAGCAGGGGCGTGGTTTTGCGGTCGTCGCTGACGAAGTGCGTACCCTGGCGTCGCGTACTCAGGCGTCCACCGAAGAAATCCGTACGATCATCCAGCAGCTGCAAGGCGCGACCGAAGCCGCCGTGCAGCAGATGCAGGCCGGTCAGCAGAAAGCCCAGGCGTGCATCAGCGCGGCGGGCGAAGCCTCGGGCAGCCTGTCGAGCATCAGCCAGGGCGTGGAGCGTATCGTTGAAATGAACACCCAGATCGCCAGCGCTGCCGTGCAGCAGCATGCGGTGTCCGAAGACATCAACCGCAACGTGATGGGTATCCGCAGCAGCTCCGGAACGCTGATGCAAGGCATCG
The DNA here is from genome assembly GCF_002087235.1 of Pseudomonas floridensis. Lineage (GTDB taxonomy): Bacteria > Pseudomonadota > Gammaproteobacteria > Pseudomonadales > Pseudomonadaceae > Aquipseudomonas > Aquipseudomonas floridensis. The sequence continues at coordinate 27,818 of NZ_MUIO01000018.1, forward strand.
AAAACAACGCCACCACCGCTGACGAACTGGGTCGCGTCGCCACTGAAATGCGCTCGGTCGTATCGCGCTTCAAACTGGGTGCCTGACCCTCACGCACTGATCGTGAACTGCGCCTCACAGGTCCGGCCTCTGCCCGGTCCTTGAGGCGCATCCAGCCAGCACTCATCCCTCCTCAAAACATCTCCCCGACAACGGTCCCGAATGGTCTCCGGCATTCATTCTGTCTTTTCGATCAAGTTTTGACGGGTGCCAGCCGATAGCTCTAGCGCGCAGGTTTGCTGTTCATAAAAACAAATCTTCAGCTCTTTCGTTGCGCATAAAAAGCATATTCAGGAGATTTCATGAACAGTAGCTTTGCGAACATCAGCGTCAACATGAAGTTGGCTCTGGGTTTTGGAACAGTCCTTTTCTTCACTGCGATACTCGCCCTGGTCGGCTGGACCAGCCTCGACAAGCTCATCTACCGCACCGACAGAATCGGTGACATCACCCAACTCGGCAACAAACTGACCGACCTGCGAATTGCGCGACTGCAGTACATGCTGACCGACGGTGACGAAACCGCCGCGCAGAACATGCAGAGCAAGCTGGATGTCTTCAAGCAGCATCAGCAGTTACTGCTGAATACCTTCACCAACCCGGCCAACGTCAAGCCGCTCAGACAGCTCAGCGATGCCATCCGCAGCTACGAAGCCTCGCTGAATCAGATGCGTGCGGTTTACCAGTCCGGTACCAGGGTGCGTGCCGACATGACGGCCAATGCCGCCGCGGCCATGAAGTCCATCGACACGCTCAACGATACCGTCATGCAGCTGGATGCGTCCGACCCTGCACGTTTCGATCAGGTCCAGTGGGTGAACGCTGCGCGTCAGGACCTGATTCTGGTGCGCTACGAAGTACGCGGCTACACCGGCAAGCCTGATGACAAGTCGGAAAAGGCAGTCTTCCGGCAACTGGATACCGCCCTTCAGCACCTGGACAGCCTCAAGTCCACGTTTGGCGCCGACAACGCGGCCAACATCGTGCAACTGGAAAATGCCCTGCGCAGCTACCGCGCCTCGGTCGAAGCGTTCAAGGCGACGACCGTGGAAGCCACCACGGTGCGCAAGGACCTGACCACACAGGGCGCGACCATCGTCAAGCTGGGCGATGAGCTCTATGACCTGCAAATGAAACTCGGCGATGCGGACACCGCTCAGGCGCGCAATCTGCAGATCGGCTGCATCCTGCTGGTGCTGGTACTCGGCGTTCTGGCGGCGGTCACCATCACGCGGCAAATCACCCGTCCGTTGCAGGACACACTGGCGATTGTTGATCGCATTGCAGCCGGCGACCTGACCCACACTGTCATCGTCACCCGCCGCGACGAACTGGGCGTGCTGCAGCAAGGCATCCAGCGCATGGGCGCGACCCTGCGTGATTTGATCTCCGGCATTCGTGACGGCGTGACGCAGATTGCCAGCGCAGCCGAAGAACTGTCGGCGGTCACCGAGCAGACCAGCGCAGGCGTCAACAGCCAGAAGATCGAAACCGATCAGGTCGCCACAGCCATGAACGAGATGTCGGCCACCGTGCACGAAGTGGCGCGCAACGCCGAGCAGGCCTCCGTTGCGGCCTCCGATGCCGATAAAGAGGCCCGCGCCGGTGACAGGGTAGTGGGTGAGGCCATCGGCCAGATCGAGCGTCTGGCTGCCGAAGTCATCCGCTCGTCCGACGCCATGACGGTGCTCGAGCAAGAGAGCGACAAGATCGGCAAAGTCATGGACGTGATCAAGGCGGTGGCCGAACAGACCAACCTGCTGGCGCTCAATGCGGCCATCGAAGCGGCGCGCGCAGGTGAGGCTGGACGCGGTTTTGCCGTCGTCGCGGACGAGGTGCGCGGTCTGGCGCAACGTACTCAGCAATCGACCGAAGAAATCGAAAGTCTGGTGGCGGGCCTGCAGAACGGCACGCGTCAGGTCTCGGAAATCATGCTGGGCAGCCGCACGCTGACCGACAGCAGCGTCGAGTTGACGCGCAAGGCCGGAGTGTCGCTGGAAAGCATTACCCGGACCGTGTCGAACATTCAGGCGATGAATCAGCAAATCGCTGCGGCCGCCGAGCAGCAAAGCTCAGTGGCGGACGAGATCAGCCGCAGTATCGTCAACGTTCGCGACGTATCCGAGCAGACTGCCGAAGCCAGCGAAGAAACCGCCGCGTCCAGCGTCGAACTGGCCCGTCTTGGTGGGCAGTTGCAGATGCTGGTCAGTCACTTCCGCGTTTGATCCCTATCCGTTGTGGGAGCTACCTCCGGGTTTGATCCCTATCCATTGTGGGAGTCACTTCCGGGTTTGATGCCTATCCGTGTGGGAGCGGACTTGTCCGCGAAAAGATCGCTACACCCGATGCGCGGATCGCAACACAGGCGTCACGGACACGTCCGCTCCTGCGGACCTGTCATGCGGCGTCAACGCTGCGGCGGGGTCGGCAGGTAGGCGTCGCGGATGTGCTGCAGCTCGCCGCGACGCTGCATGTCTAGGATCGCCGCATCGACTCTCGGCAGCAGCGCCGCATGCCTGTTCGACAGCATGATCGACAGGCTCGACTCGGTCAGCAGCGCGCCCTGGCGAAACCGGTCGGGGGCGATCTGGTGGGTGCTGATCAGGTAGTCATACAGGTCGTCGACCATCGCAACGGCGTCCACGCGCCGGCTCGACAACAATTCAAGCAGCGCTGAATCCTCCGAGGTTTCCAGGCGGGTGACGCGCTTTTCCTGCAGGGCGGTGTCCAGCGCGCGGTAGATATAGCCCCGGACCATGCCGATCGTTACATCATGCAGTTCGCTCAGTGGCGTTTTATAGCGTGGATCATCTGCGGCGAAGTACAGGTGTTCGCGCACCGTGAGGTAAGGAGCCGAAAATACGAACCTGTTCTGGTTCTGCGCGCTGGTCCATTCCGGCGATTCAGCGTAACTGATATCGATCTGTTCCTTGTCTAGCATCACCTTCATACGGTTGGCCGGGTAGGAAATAAAACGGACATCGATAGTCGCCTGTTTGAATACCTGACGGGCAATGTCCGTGGAGACGCCGCGCAACGTGCCGTACTCGTCGGTGTAGACAAAAGGACGCCATTCTGTGCTGGCGGCGACATACGTCTGTGCCTGCGCCACGGGTTGTAACCCTGCCAAGGCGCACCCGATGACGAGAAAACGAAATAGCCTCATTCGATACCCTTTCGCAGTGCCGACCGACAATGAGTCTGTATATACCTTGGTATATGACATTCATACTTTCGGGTCGACACGCTCTACGTTTGCAGGTTTTAAACACGGGTCAAAAGTCGATAAGCTTTCATTCAACCTGTGGTTAAACATCCACTGCCATTTCTCTGTATCCGCTGACAGTCCGTTTTCTGAAACGTTGTCGGTGCGAGCCCGTGCAGCCGTTTCGAGGTGAGCAAATGCATTCGATATTCGAACCTGGCAAAAGCCTGCGCGCCACTCGATATGGCGAAGTCAGAGCTCGCGTGCCTTATGCGGCCGACCTCGCCTGCCTGGCGTTACTGATGCTGGTGGTCGCCTTGTTGCTGCACGGCATCGGGCAAATGTTCCAGCCATTGTCATTGCTGACTTCAAGCCCGGTGACGCTCGATCCGGCCCGTCTGCCTGAATATGCGCTGCGCACGACATTGCGCATGTTCATCGCCTTGGCCGCGTCGCTGATCTTCACCTTTATCGTGGCCACGCTGGCGGCCAAAAGTCGCAAGGCTGAACAGGTGATCATTCCGGCGCTGGATATTCTTCAATCGGTTCCGGTACTGGGGTTTCTGACGTTCACCGTGACTTTCTTCACCGGGCTGTTTCCCGGTCGGCAACTGGGTGTCGAGTGCGCTGCGATCTTTGCCATCTTCACCAGCCAGGCCTGGAACATGGCGTTCAGTTTTTATCAGTCGCTGCGCACCGTGCCGAACGACCTGCATGAAGTCAGTCGCCAGTTCGGTCTGTCACCGGTACTCAGGTTCACCCGGCTGGAACTGCCTTTCGCCATTCCGGGGCTGGTCTGGAACATGATGATGTCGATGTCTGGCGGCTGGTTTTTCGTGGTGGCCTGCGAAGCGATATCGGTCGGTGACACCACCGTCAATCTGCCCGGCATCGGCTCATGGCTGGCGCTGGCGATCGAGCAGAAAGACCTGGCGGCGATTGCCTGGGCCGTGGCTGCGATGGCGCTGGTGATTCTGGCTTACGACCAGTTGCTGTTTCGGCCGGTGGTGGCGTGGGCGGACAAATTCCGCTTCGAACAGACCGCATCGCTGAAGCGTCCGCGCTCCTGGATGTACCGCCTGCTCGGACGTTCCCGACTGGCGCCACTGCTGGGCGCTGTGCTGGCCGCGCCCTGGAAGACTGTGATGCTGATCGACTGGAGCCTGTTGACGCGTTTCTGGAAAGTGCGCCCGACGCCTGGCGTCAGCCGGTTGCTCGACAACCTCTGGCTGGGACTGGTGATTGCTGCGTGTGTCGCGGGCAGTGTCGCGCTGTTCCGGTTCATCGAGGCCTCGCTGGGACTGACGGATCTGGCGACCGCGTTCGGCCTCGGCCTGGCAACCATGCTGCGGGTGAGTGTGCTGATTGTGATCGCCAGCGTGATCTGGGTGCCGATTGGCGTATGGATCGGGCTGCGTCCGGTATGGGCCGAGCGGCTGCAACCGATTGCACAGTTTCTGGCGGCCTTCCCGGCGAACGTGCTGTTTCCCTTCGCGGTGATCGCCATCGTCGGACTGCACCTGAACCCCGACATCTGGCTGTCGCCGTTGATGGTGCTGGGTACGCAGTGGTACATCCTGTTCAACGTCATCGCCGGTGCCAGTGCCTTGCCCACCGACCTGCGCGAGGCCGCCACGCTGTTCAACATGCGTGGCTGGCAGTGGTGGCGTCGGGTCGCGCTGCCAGGCGTTTTTCCGTACTACGTCACCGGTGCCCTGACGGCGTCGGGCGGGTCGTGGAACGCCAGCATCGTGGCCGAGGCCGTGTCCTGGGGCGATAAACATCTGGAGGCCGCCGGGCTGGGGTCGTACATCGCCAACGCCACCCAGGCGGGCGACTACGCGCGGGTCGCGCTGGGCATCGCGGTGATGTCGGTCTTCGTGATCGCATTCAACCGGCTGCTGTGGCGTCCGCTGTACGGGTTCGCCGAGCGACGCCTGAGTCTTGTCTGAATCTTGCCTGAAGGAGGGCGCCACTATGATGGCTGTCGAAAAACGTTGCCTGGTGGATGTGCAGAAGGTTCGACATGTGTACGGCAAGGCCAGCAAAGAGCGGCTGGTGCTGGACGACGTAACGCTGCAACTCAACGAAAACGAAATCATTGGTCTGCTCGGCCGGTCCGGCTCGGGCAAGTCCACGTTGCTGCGCTCCATTGCGGGCCTGGTGGTGCCGACCGAAGGTCAGGTGACCTTCCCCAACCATGCGCCGGGAAAGGCCATGTCGGTGGGCATGGTGTTCCAGAGCTTTGCGCTGTTTCCCTGGCTGACGGTGCTGCAGAACGTCGAAGTCGGGCTCGAAGCTCAAGGTGTGCCGGCGCAGGCGCGACGCAAACGCGCGCTGGCGGCCATTGACCTGATCGGTCTGGACGGTTTCGAGAGCGCTTACCCCAAGGAGCTCTCGGGCGGTATGCGTCAGCGGGTCGGCATGGCCCGTGCGCTGGTGATCGACCCGGACGTGCTGCTGATGGACGAGCCCTTCTCGGCGCTCGATGTCCTGACGGCGGAAACCCTGCGTACCGATCTGCTGGACATGTGGAGCGAAGGGCGCATGCCCATCAAATCGATCCTGATGGTCACCCACAACATCGCCGAGGCCGTGCTGATGTGCGACCGCATTCTGCTGTTCTCCTCCAATCCCGGGCGAGTGATCAGCGAAATCAAGGTCGACCTGCCGCAGCCGCGCAACCGTCAGGACCCGGTGTTTCAGGCGCTGGTCGAGGAGATCTATGTGCTGATGACCCAGGACAGCGACGCGGGGGAAATCCGTCAGGGCGTGTTCCCCGGCACCGGGTTGGGCATGGTGCTGCCGCAGGTGTCCACCAACGCGCTGGCCGGTCTGATCGAGGCGATTCATGCGCCGCCCTATGGCATGAAGGCCGATCTGCCGGAGCTGGCCGGTGCGCTGCATTACAACGCAGACGAGCTGTTTCCGATTGCCGAGGTGCTGCAGCTGCTGCGCTTCGCTGAACTCAAGGGTGGCGACATCCGCCTGTTGCCTGCCGCGAATCGCTATGCGCTGGCGGATGTTGACGAGCGCAAGCAACTGTTCGCCCAGCATCTGTTGAGCTTCGTGCCGCTGGTGGCGCACATTCGACGGGTGCTGGATGATCGCCCGACGCATGTCGCGCCGGCGCGCCGTTTTCGCGATCAACTGGAAGATTTCATGTCCGAGAGCGATGCCCGTCAGACACTGGACGCCGTCACCCAATGGGGACGTTATGCCGAACTGTTCGCCTACGATGAGCTGGCCGATCAGTTCAGTCTGGACAACCCTTCCTGACGCGGGTCAGCCATACTGCGCGGGCCCTTTGAACGAGCGAGATGTTGCAGATGCGCGAGCCTGAATCCTTTGGCAAGGCCGCAATGGCGATCAGGCTGGCCGCCTTGCTGGGGCTGGCAATCGTCATTGCCATCGCCGATACCCTGACTGACCTGGAAATCGCCGTCGGCGTATTCCAGATCGCCGTGGTGCTGATGGCGGTCAGGTTCCTGCCGGTGGGCGGCGTGATTGCCGTGGCGCTGACCTGCATGGCGCTGACGGTGCTCAGTTACGAATTGACCTTGTCCCGTGGCAGCGAGGCGGCTTTGATCAACTGCGTCATCAGCCTGGCGGCCATTGCGATGGCCACTTACCTGGCGTTGCGCATGGCGGTGGCCATCCGCTCGGTTCACGAAGCCCGCTCACAGCTTGCGCAGATCGCCAGGGTCAACATGCTGGGCGAGCTGACCGCGTCCATCGCCCATGAAATCAACCAGCCATTGTCGGCCATCGTCACCAGCGGCAACGCCTGCACGCGCTGGCTGGCCGCCGAACCCGCCAATCTGGACCGTGCGCGGCAGGCGCTGGCGCGCATGATCGGCGACGCCAACCGGGCGGGGGATATCATCGTGCGCGTGCGCGCCCTGGCCAAGCGGTCGGCGGCGCACAAGGAATGGATCAATGTGGCGGACACCGTGGCCGAAATCGTTTCATTGGCGCACAGTGAAATCGACGGCCAGCAGGTCACGCTCGACGTCGAGGTGTCCGAAGGGTTGCCGCCGCTGCTGGCTGACAGAGTGCAGATCCAGCAAGTGGTGCTGAACCTGATGCTCAATGCAGTGGATGCCATGAGGAAGGTCGAGCCCGGCAAGGCCAGGCTGAAAGTGGTGGTGGACTTGAACGCGGGCGGCGAGGTGAGATTCTCGGTCAGTGACAACGGCATCGGCGTGCAACCGGAAAACCTGGAGCGAATCTTCGACGCGTTTTACACGACCAAGGAGGAGGGGATGGGAATCGGTCTGGCGATCAGTCGCTCGATCATCGAAGCCCATGGCGGACGAATCTGGGTCACGCCCAATCCGTCCGTCGGTGCTACGTTTCATTTCACCCTGCCCACTGGAAAGATGGAATCCTGATGAAAACGATCGACACCGCGACGCAGGCTGAAGAGCCGGTCATTTATGTGATCGACGATGACCTGTCGGTGCGCACGTCACTGGAGGATCTGCTGGCCTCGGTCGGGCTGCGCAGCCAGTTGTTCGGCTCCACGCAACAGTTCATGGACACGCCGCGACAGGATGCGCCGGGCTGCCTGATTCTGGACATTCGCATGCCCGGTATGAGCGGTCTGGATTTTCAGGAACAGATGGCGCGTTCGGGGATTTTCCTGCCTGTCATCTTCATCACCGGGCATGGCGACATTCCCATGTCGGTACGGGCGATGAAAGCCGGGGCGGTGGAGTTTCTGACCAAACCATTCCGCGAGCAGGACTTGCTGGATGCGATTCAACAAGGGCTGGCGCTGGATCGCGTGCGCCGTCAGAACGCTGCGGTCGAAGCCGAACTGCGCCGTCGCTACGCAAGCCTCAATCAGGGAGAGCAGCAGGTGATGGCGCTGGTGGTCAGCGGCCTGCTGAACAAGCAAATCGCGTCCCGTCTTAACGTCAGCGAAATCACCGTGAAAGTCCGCCGCGGCTCGGTGATGCGCAAGATGGAAGCCGACTCGCTGGCCGAACTGGTCAAGTTTGCCGAGCGGTTGCAGGTCCAATCGTGAATCTTCGCTCATGAGCCTGCGCAGCGGTCCAGGTGACATTTGCCGTTAATTCACCAGTTCGGGCAGCACGTAGTGTTTCACCACGTACAGCGAGCCTTCCGTGCTCAGATGCCCCGAGTCGATTTGCAGCAGCGAATCGGTGTCTTCCAGGCGTACCAGGCAGGCGTCGGCGACGCACAGTTTGTCGATCAATGACACGAACTGGATGCCCGCCGATTCGGCCAGTTGTCGGGCCGGCTGATCTACCGCCATCACCCCCTGATCGAGGGCCGGATCGCTGATGTGTGATTCATTCAGGCCCCAATGGCGGTTGGCGATGACACTGGGCAGCGACGGATTCCATTGTGGCAACGGGCCGATCAACACCACATGCTTCACACCGTAGCCTTTGAGCCGGATCGCGATGCCGTTCCAGTCGGTCCGGTCATGCCCGTCCTTCTGGGCGATGACCACCGTGTTCGGGCGCAGCGTTTCGATGCTGTGCAGTGCCAGTCGGTTGGAGTAGTCACAAGCCCTGCTGGTCGGCGAGGTTCGGCCCTGATGAACACTCAGGCTGGCACGGCAACTGGCCGAGGCCACCTGATAGAACGGCGTGTTCTTGCTCAGTTGGGTGCGCAACCCGAGCGACAGCGCTTGCGCGTGGGAGTCGCCCCACAGAAATACGCCGCCTTCACCCTGCTTGCGCGTGCACGACTCATCGATCGCCGATTGGCCCCGCTGAGTGAACGCCGAAAACGCATCGCACTTGAGCCAGTAAGGCTCGTACAGGTTCTGCTGCCGATTGACGTAATCCTGAATGAACGAGGCCTTGTCGGACTGACTGATTTCACGCAGCGGCGACACCATGCCTTGAGTCGCGCTCACCGCCGTGCCGCCGACGAACACGAGTACGACCAGCGTGCCCAATGCGGGGAATATCCAGCGCTGCTCCCGCCGCGAACGGCCCGTTGGCCTTTCAATCAATCCGTACGAAGCCATGGCCAGTAGAAACGCGACGCCGATGCCCAGCACGACATGGGCGGTATTGCCCAGCCACCCGGCGTAGTTCATCAGCACCACCACCGGCCAGTGCCAGAGGTACAGCGAGTACGACAGTTTGCCGGTCCATTGCGAGAGCGGATTGGTGGTCAGCAGCGAGTGCTGCCGGGCGGCGATGATCACCGCGAACGTGCCCAGCACCGGCAACAGCACCAGATAGCCCGGCCACAGATCCTGCACCGAGACCAGGCAGAAACTGGCCAGCATGAGCGCCAGCCCGACTGCTTCAAGAATACGTCTCTCCACCCGCTTGAGCTTGACGGGAAACAGGCAGGCCACGCCGCCCAGCAGCAACTCCCAGGCTCGGCTCGGCAGCAGGTAGAACGAAGGTTCCGGCCAGCGCGCCGAGGCGAAGACGCACAGTCCGAAGCCGGCCAGACTGCCCGTCAGAATCCACCAGCGCAGATGACGCAGAGCCACGAAACGGCTCAGCGCCAGCAACGTTATCGGGTACAGCAGGTAGAACTGCCATTCCACCGAAAGCGACCAGGTGTGCAGCAACCACTTCTCATGGGCGTTGGCGGTGAAGTAACCGGCCTCGCGCCAGTAGACGAAGTTGGAGACGAACCCCAGGCTGCTCGCGACGTGCGTGCCCAAGGCGGCGTAATCCAGCGGCAGCAGGTAGAACCAGCCCAGTGCAAGCAGGACCATGCACACCACGGCCAGTGCCGGAATGATGCGCCGCGCGCGGGATGTATAGAACCCCTTCAGGCTGAACGTCCCGTTCGTGAGGCCGCGCATGATGATCCCGGTGATCAGGTAACCCGAGATCACGAAAAACACATCTACCCCGGCAAAGCCGCCCGGCAGCCAGGCAGGATGAAAGTGAAACAGCAGCACGGCGATAACCGCGATGGCGCGCAGGCCATTGATGTCTTTTCTGAAATCCATAGGAAAGTGCCGGTCAGATGGATGATCGAGGGGACGCGTTCACGAAGGTGCAGGACGACGCGGAGTATGAAATTACTGCTTGTCAGCGATCTGGCGTGCGCCCACCTTGGGGCTCAACCTGATGATCTTGGGGAAGTGGATCAGGTTAATCGACGCCGTGCACGGGTTGCCCTCGCAGGCCCATGACTGCTCGCTGTCTACCTCGCCGCGCTCGGCGTAGGCGGTGTCGATCAGTTGCACGGGGCCGCTCATGGGGCTTTCGCTGGTGACCTGCACATCACGCGGTTTGCCGATGGCCCACGCCACCACCACGCGTTCTTCACCTTTGCTGAAGTGCAACTGATAGAGGTCCTGCGTCAGCGAGCTGGCCCGGGCATCGTAGGTAAAGTCACGCACCACCGGCGCGATGGCGTTCATCATCGTGTAGGCCGGTTTGGGCGACAGGTCTTCGTTGAGCAGCCCGAAATTGTGTTCCTGGTCATAGCGGTCCGGCCCGTCGTTGTACAGGTCGAACCACCACATGCCTTTGACGTTGGGCACGGTGCGCGCCAGAAAATAGATCCGCGCCATGTACAGCGCCTGGGTGGTTTTGCTTTTGCCGCACGGGCCCTGATGGCTGGGCCAGCCCATCTCGGTCAGGTAGATCGGCACATCGCGGCCCGCCTTGGTGCGGATGTACTGCTCGTAATCGGCCATCCAGCGCACCCAGGCTTCGGGTGTGTTGCCATCGTCCGCCGCGCAGTGGGCGTAGGGGTGCACCGAAAGGCCGTCGACGAGGTCCAGCGCGCCGCTTTCGATCAAGGGATCGGCGAACCCGAATTTCATGCCGTCAGGCGTCACCGAACCTGCCAGAATCTTCGCCTGCGGCCCGCTGACATCACGGGTGTTCTTGCGGATCACCGGCACGGTTTTCTGCACCAGCGTCACGTAATCCAGCGCCAGTTGAGGATCGGCGGATGCCTCCAGGTCCCACTCGTTCCAGATTTCGTAGTAACTGACGCGGTTGCCCAGTTGGCGGGTGACGTAATCGACGTAGTTCAGAAACGGCGTCATGACTTCGGGCGTTCGCGGTTTCCGGTTGTCGTGAAAGTATGTGCTGTAGCCCAGTATTGCCAACCGGCTCAGGTGCAGTTCCCGTGCGATGGTCAGGTAATTGCGCCACTGCGGGGTGATGCGCAATTCGTGGGGCGTTGGCGCGGCAGTCGACCAGAAGATATCGTCCTTGACCGAATTGAAGCCGGCTTCGGCGGTCAGCATCAACGGTTTTTTCGGCGGGCGGTCGAAGTTCATCAGGTGTGTCGCGATGCCGACAATGAAAGGCGCCTCGGCATGTGCCAACGGCACACAGCCCAGAAAGCCCAGCAGCGCAAGACGCGCCACGTGACGCAGGCAGACGCTCATGGCGGCCTCCTCAGCGCAGATGGGGAAGGGCGGTCAGTTGCAGGTCCGACGGTTTGGGCGTGATGAACGCCTCCTGCCTTGCGGTGATCACGTAACCGATGGCCAGTCCTGCAAACAGATTGGCAATGGCGACTTCGAACATGTCAGTGGTCCAGCTGATCAGGCACCAGCAGACGCTGATCGACAGCAGCATGCGACCGACCCGGCTTTCGTCTTCGATCAGCTTGAACAGCAGCGGAATCTGCAGCGCGTACAGCAACCCGCCCATTACGCCGAACATGGCCCACAGGTACAGCGCCGAGTTGTCCATGCCAAGGAATATCCCGGCACCTTCCACCGGAAAGATGCCCATGGTGCTGCCGACCAGACCGAAGCCTGCGCCAGTCAGCACCCAGCCTTCGCGGCTCAGGGCGTTGATCACGTTGGGCCAGGTGTTGATCAGCCGGTCATAGAACGAAGCCAGCGTGCTGCCGCTGCTGCTCACCGTGCGCGCATCGAAACTCATCACCAGCCCCAGCGTCGGCAGCAGCAGACCGATGAAGACCACCAGCACGCACAGAATCCGGCAGGTCCAGCTCATGCGCTGGATCAGCAACAGACCCATGGTCAATGCGAAGGCCCCGGCGGGCGCTTTACTGGTGGTGAGCACGATGGCGTAGAGCGCCACCGCACTGAGCAGCATCATCACCAGCCGCGAGCGCAGGAACATGAACAGGTACAGGGTATAAAACGCGATGAGGATCGACAGTACGTTGGACACCCGTGCAAACCCGGCAACGCGGTCCACCTCATCTGCGCTCCAGGTGGTGTTGGCGCTCAGCTCGGTTTCGCCCACGTTGTAGCTGTAGCCTTTCCACGGCACGGCGGTGAATTTGTCCAGTGCTACACCTGCCAGCGAGGCGAGCAGGCAGAAGCCGACGGCCCAGCAGAGCAGTTTGCGGCGATGAATCAGGTGCTCGCTGCACACCAGCCCGAACACCAGCGGGCTCAGGGCGAACAGGCTGAACGCCAGGTTATGGATGCTGGCGCGGTGCAGCATGGCCCATAGCCCGGAAATCGCCCACAGCACGATGAACGTCCAGAACAGCCGTCCGGCCTTGAACGTGCGCAGCTCCAGCGCAAACAGCAGGATGCACGCGACCTTGGGCAGATAGAGCAGAGGGCTGATCCCCGCCTTGTCGAAGTAGAAGCGCAACGCGCCGGAAAAGGTCTCGACCAGCAGCAGACTGATCGCGACCAGAACGACGACGGTGGATTTATCGAAGGAAATGATCGACGACGAATCGCCGGCTCTGTTCGCTGGATTCAGCTCCATGATGTCTGCCTTCTGAATGGCGTCTGGAAATTCGAACGGACAAAGCTACCGCCCGACGACCGCGACGGGCGGGTCGATAGAAGGGGAAGCCTGTGGGGATCAACAAGAAGTCTGGAGCGAATGCTCGCAACGGCATGACAAGACGTATATCAGTCGCAGTTCGGGAAACTGTCAATTAATTCGTCAGGATTGGCGGATTATCCGATGAGTGCCGCCTGACGTATCGCTTTCGTGGACAAGTCCACTCCTACAGGGTTGTGCACCAGCCAGCGGGAAACAGTAGAAGCGGACGAATCCGCTCCTGCTCCGTGGGTCAAGGATACTTGCGACGGTCCGGTGCTGGCGGGAAGTACTGATACAGCCACGTCTCGCTCAGGGTGCGGTCGCCGGTGCGGATGAACATGCGCATTTCCACAGGCTCGACCGAGTCGCTGTCAGGCACCCAGTCGAAGGTGATGCGATAACCCTTGATGTCCGGCAGGACCAGGATGTTGAAGTCCTGCACCTTGCCGTGGGTTACGGTCACGATCGGTTCGATGCCCGTGCCTTCCGGCAAGCGGTCCAGACCGCCGCCGTGGAAGTCCACCGCGAAACGGCGGGCCCAGGTTTTCGGGTAATGCTCGCCCGGCGCCCAGCCTTCCAGGAAGCCGCCCATGCCGGAACGTGTGGCATGCACCTGCGCCAGCGGCGTGCTCACCGGCGGTAGCGGGCTCCAGAACAGTTTGTAGCCATAGTTCAGCGAATCGCCGGCCTTGACCGGGGTTTTCGGTGTCCAGAACACCACGATGTTGTCCATGGTTTCGCCAGTGGTCGGCAGCTCCAGCAGGCTGACTTCACCCTCGCCCCACGGCGTGATCGGCTCGACCCACAGGCTTGGACGGCGGCTGTACCAGACCACGGTGTCCTGATAACTGGAGAACTCGTGATCGCTCTGCACCAGACCGAAACCTTTCGGGTCATTGTCCGAGAACGCACTGAACTGCGGCTTGGCCGGGTTGTTGAGCGGACGGCAGATCCATTCGCCGTTGCCGCGCCACATCGACAGGCGATCCGAGTCGTGGATCTGCGGGTGGATGGTGTCGCACATGCGGCGCTCGTGAGTGCCGCAACTGAACATACTGGTCATCGGTGAAATGCCCAGCTGCTGGATGTCGACGCGGGCGTTGATGTGCGCGTCGATCTCCATCACCACCTGACCGGCCTGGCAATCGATGTCGAAGCGATAGGCGCCGGTCGCGCTCGGCGAGTCGAGCAGGGCGTAGACCACGAAGCGCGTGGCGTTCTTGTCCGGAGTTTCGAACCAGAACTTGGTGAAGTCCGGGAATTCTTCCTGACGCTTGGCGTAGCTGTCGATGGCCAGGCCGCGCGCCGACAGTCCGTACTGTTTGTTGCTGTCGACGGCGCGGAAGTAACTGGCACCGAGGAACGAAACCACATCGTTAATGGCGATTTCAGGCGCCTTGAACAGCTTGAAGCCGGCAAAGCCCAGATCGCCCTTGACCAGGTTCTTGTCGATGCCGCTGCTTTCGTAGTTGAACAGGTCGTGGCGGAAGTGCACCTCACGTGCCTGCTTGGTCTCCTTGTCGACGCTGTACATGCGCACCGGCGTCTTGAAGCCTGCGCCGACGTGGAAGAAATGCACGTCCAGCTGGCCGTGAACGTCTTTCCACAAGGAGTGTGCCGGGTCGTAGCGAATTGCGTTGAACTGCTGTGGGGTCAAGTTTGCCAACACCGGTGGCAACACCTGCTTGGTGCTCACATAACCTTTGCCAGCCAGCTTTTTCGCATGTGCTTGCAACTCTGCAAAATCGAAATGCTCGATCTCGCCATCGGCTGCTGCGGCCAGTGCGCGGGCCGCAAAAAGCCCTGAAGCCGACACGCTGCTATAAGCGGCCAACGCCATGGAAGCTTTCAGGAGATTCCTGCGATTCATAAGGGTGAAGCCTCTAGGTAATTCTGTGCGTCCTGCACAAAAAATGGCGCGCCAACGACTCCTTGCCGAACGCAAACTACCCACAACAGATAACAAAGACGAGATCCGGTTCGAAAATAGGCCGAAAAAAAACGCCGCTCATCCTCGACGATGGCGGCGTTGGCGGTGCAAAAACGCTGATTTTCAGGACTGTGTCGGCTGACCGGTCACGCTCATCGCCGCTTGGCGCAAGGCTTCCGAGCGAGTCGGGTGTGGATGGCTGGTCAGCGCGATGTCTTCGGAAGACGCCGAGAACTCCATGGCCACGCAATATTCAGCAATCATTTCACTGACCGACGGACCCACCAGATGCACCCCCAGCACCTCGTCGGTGTGCTCATCGGCCAGCACTTTGGCGAAACCTTCTGTCTCGTGGTTGACCTTGGCCCGGCTGTTGGCACTGAACGGAAACTTGCCGACCTTATAAGCGCGGCCTTCGGATTTGAGCTGCTCCTCGGTTTTGCCGACGCTGGCCAGTTCCGGTTGCGTGTAGATCACGTTGGGGATCAGGTTGTAATTGACCTCGCCGGCCTTGCCCGCAATCCGCTCCAGACAGACGCTGGCTTCATCCTCGGCCTTGTGGGCGAGCATCGCCCCGGACGTGACGTCGCCAATGACCCAGACATTCGGCACCGAGGTGCGATGCCCCTCGTTTTCGAGTACGCCGCGCTTGTTGACCTCAAGCCCGATGGTTTCCAGGCCCAGCCCCTTGGTGACCGGACGACGCCCGATGGACACCAGCACGTAATCGGCTTCGATGGTTTCGCTTTCGCCCCCCGACGCAGGCTCCACCGTCAGCGTCACGCCGTGTTCGGAACTGACGGCCGAGGTGACCTTCGAATTGAGCTTGAACGCCATGCCTTGGCGCGAGAGCGAGCGGTGCAGCGTCTTGCCGGCCTCAAGGTCGGTGCCGTGGGCGACATGATCGAGAAACTCCACCACCGTCACCTGCGCGCCGAGCCTGCGCCACACCGAACCCAGCTCCAGCCCGATCACGCCTGCGCCGATGACCACCAGATGTTTGGGCACCTGCGCCAGCGCGAGGGCGCCGGTGGAGTCCAGAACGCGCTTGTTGTCGATCTCCACGCCCGGCAGCGGTGTCGGTTCCGAGCCGGTGGCGATGACAATGTCCTTGGCCAGCAACTCGGTTTCCTGACCCTGATGGTCGGTGACGATGACTTTGCCGGGCCCTGCGATGCGCCCCCAGCCCTTGATCCACTCG
Organism: Pseudomonas floridensis; assembly: GCF_002087235.1. Taxonomy (GTDB): domain Bacteria; phylum Pseudomonadota; class Gammaproteobacteria; order Pseudomonadales; family Pseudomonadaceae; genus Aquipseudomonas; species Aquipseudomonas floridensis. The sequence goes on from NZ_MUIO01000018.1 coordinate 43,933, forward strand.
GCCTTGTACTTGCGAAACAGAAACTCGATGCCTTTGGTCAGCGCCAGCACGCTCTCGTTCTTCTGCTTTTGCATCTGGGCCAGGTTGAGCGTGGGCTTGACCTCGATACCCAGTCTGGCAAATGCGTCGCCGGCCGCGGCTTCGTAGAGCTCGGAAGCGTGTAGCAAGGCCTTGGATGGAATGCAGCCTACGTTCAGGCAAGTGCCGCCGAGGGTTTCGCGCCCTTCGACACAGGCCACCGACAAGCCCAGCTGACCTGCGCGGATGGCCGCGTTGTAGCCGCCCGGTCCGCCGCCGATTATCACTACGTCATAGCTGCTCATTGCTCGCTCCTGTCTGGTTCATGGCCGTTCAGGCCAGCGTAGCCCGCACCGCCGCGGTTGTATTGATGACGTTCGTAATGTTTACTTGTTCAGCGGCCTTGCGCAAGTGCTGTCAGGTCCACCAGTACCGCACCAGATGGAAAAAGATCGGCGCGGCGAAACACACCGAGTCCAGACGGTCGAGCATGCCGCCGTGACCTTCGATCATGTGGCCCCAGTCTTTCACGCCCCGATCACGCTTGATCGCTGACATCACGATGCCGCCTGCGAAACCCAACAGGTTGATGAGCAATGCAATCAACGCTGACTGCCACGGGTTGAACGGGGTGATCCACCACAACGCACCGCCGATCAGCGAGGCCAGGGCGATACCGCCGACAAAGCCTTCGACGGTTTTGGACGGCGACAGGTTGGGCGCGATCTTGCGTTTGCCGAACAGCTTGCCGCACACGTATTGCAGCACGTCCGAGATCTGCACCACGATCACCAGATAAGCGATCAGCAGCAGATTGCGGCCTTCGTAACCGGCGATTTCCAGGGTCAGCAGCGCCGGGACGTAGGACACGCAGAACACCGCGATCATAAGGCCCCATTGAACCTTCGATGCGCGCTCCAGGAAGTGTTTGCTGTCACCGCCCAGCGAAGCGAGGATCGGCAGCAGCAGGAATACGTAGACCGGGATGAAGATCGAGAACAGCCCGTACCAGTTCATCGCGATCAACACGTACTGCAGTGGCAATGCCAGGTAGAACGCGGCGACCAGCGCGGGGTAATCGCTGCGTCGTGTCGGCGTCAGGGTCAGGAACTCGCGCAAGGCGTAGAACGATACGGCGTAGAACAGCAGAATGACCGCGCCCTGGCCAAGCCAGAACGCAATGCCAATCACCACCACCATCACCCACCACGCGTTGATCCTGGCGTTGAGGTTGTCGATCACGGCATTGGGGCCGCCAGCCCTGCGCTTGAGCACATAGCCGATCAGCGAGGCCAGCAGCAGGACCGCGCCGATGCCCATGAACAGCAATTGAGTCTGGTTATCCATTACAGCGGCTCCGGTGCCAGGGCCAGCAGTGCGTCGCGACTGCGGGCAAGGAATTGCTCTTTGCTTTCTTCACTGTCCAGGCGCAAGGGCGCGCCAAAGCTGGTTGTGCATAACAACGGCAACGGCAGCATGCGGCCCTTGGGCATGACGCGGTTCAGATTGGATATCCACACCGGCACCAGATCCACCTGTGGATAACGCTGCGCGAGGTGGTACAGCCCGCTTTTGAACGGCAGCAGGCCTTCATCAGGGTTGCGCGTGCCCTCGGGAAACAGGATCAGCGAGTCGCCGTTTTCCAGCGCATCGAGCATCGGCTGTAACGGATTGCTGACCGGCGTGTCTGCCGTCTTGCTGCGATTGCGTTCGACCAGCACGCCATTGAACACACGGTTGATGATGTAGCGCCGTAGCGGGCTGGACTGCCAGTAATCGGCACCGGCGACCGGCCGGGCGGATTTGCGCAGGGCTGGCGGTAGCGAGGCCCACAGCAATACGAAGTCGCCGTGGCTGCTGTGGTTGGCGTAATAGATCCGCTGCCTGAGTTCAGGCGTGCAACCCAGCCACAGGCTGCGCGCACCGGTAATACTGCGCGCACCGGCAGTAATGAGCGTGGCGACCAGGGGTTCGAACATGACGATTCCTATTGAGCAAAGGACAGCCAGGGAAAGATGAAAATGACGCCCAGCAGCCAGAGCAACTGCAGCACGATGTAGCGCACTTGCAGACGCAGTTGCCGAAGCGCGCCCTGCGTTCGCAGGGCCCAGGTACGACCGGCCTTCTGCGCCGGTTGCAGTCGCAGTTCGGCGAGCACCTGGTCGAGCTCCTGGGTGCGATCACTCAGCTGGCTTGGCCGGTCGGCCATGTGCTGAAACAGATCGGCGTCGAACGCGACCCGAAACGCCTGAGACTTGGCCAGTGCGCCGGTCAGCACCATGCAAGCGATGAGCATCAGCGTCAGGGCATTGGCCACATTTATCCACAGCTGGACGAGACCGAACAGCAGACTCAGCAACAACAGACCTGTGGACAAATAATCCAGTGATTTGCCTCGACGAAGTAACGCGGCAACGACATGCAGCTGCATTTCCGATGACATCAATGAGCACTCCTGTGAGTAAGTCGGTTCAACACACGATCAGCTCGTGGCAGCAACGTGCAGGGTTCGTTCCCTGATGGTGTCCGCATTGAACTCAGTCAAGTTATCCACATGCGCGGCGCCCAGCACTACACTTGGTCGGGCCGTGCGAATCAGCGTCAGTGCGTTTTCCACAGACCGGGCACGTTCGCTCTGTAACAGCCACGCGGCCACCGCCATGGCGCTGCGTGAGTATCCCAACGCGCAACACACCAGCAACGGACCGTGCGCGTGCAAGCGTTCGATGACGTCTGCAGCCTGCCTGCATTGCTCGACCGTCAGCGGCACCAGATCCAGCGCCGCCACCTGTTGATAACTTCGTGAACTGGCACGTAGTGGCAACTCGGCGCAGATATCCACAACCGCCATGAACGGCTGTAACTGGTTCGCGCTGGGCAGGCGGCCGAGCCAGACTGTGTCCACAACCCGATCGGGTTCGGGTCGCCGTTTTGTCCACAGCCGTGAGTTGATCCATGCACCGAGCAGGTAAGGGGCGAGCAGCCACGAGGCGGCCGGGCTCAAACGCCCATTGGCACGCTTCTGAAAACCGGCCGCGTCGAACAACAGATAGTTGAGTGCCACCAATAGCAGCGACACCATCGGCCACGCCAGCCATAGCCAGCCTGAGCGCAGGCCGAACACCGGTATCGCCAGCAGCAGCGCGCCAATGCCGTAATACGCCGCGAGTCTGAGCCGCTGCGGCTGGCGCGTCAGGCGAGCGGACAGCAGCGGACTGCGGCCTTCGTCCGGCCAGAGCCAGACGCATAGCCAGCCGGCCAACGCACCTGTGGGTAAGTCGATGAAGTGATGCTGGTAGGTGGTGAGTACTGAAACGCCGATCAGCGCGAACCAACTGTGCAGCAACCAGCGCCATGCGACGTGAAAGTGCCGTGCGTAGCGGTCGTAGCAGACCCACAGCACCACGAGCAACGCGATGTGCAGCGAGGGTGCCTGATTGAAGGGTTTGTCAAAGCCTGCCAGCACCGCGAACAACCAGCCGAACACGCCGTCCAGTTCCGGACGCTCGAAAGTGAAGCGCAGCGGCCAGAGTAGAAAGCAACTGACGGCAATCAACTGCGCGCTGAACAGGCGTAATGCATGGGTATCGAGTTCGCGACGGGTCAGGCAGGCCAACAATGAAAAACCGTACAGCAGGTCAATGGACCAGTAGGGCACGATGGTCCACGCCCAGAACGGCATTTGGGTTTCCCAGCCGAATGCCATGCTGCCGACGTCACTGCGCTGGGCGGTGTACCAGGTAGCAAAGCCGTAGCTGGCGAAAAAGAACGGTGCCAGCACCAGCAGCCAGACTACCGCTCTTTTCCACAGGCCCGCTTCGCGAACCCCGTTCACTGAATGCGCTGCGCGAGGGATACCGTGAAAATCCCCCATTCATCCACGCGCTGGGTGATCTTGCGAAAGCCGGCGGCCTCGACCAGTTGATCCATCTCCGACTGGCTGCGACGGCGCATCACCCAGGCCTGGCCCTGACGATGGCTGGTCAGAGCGCGGGCGATCAGTTCCAGTTGCGGGTGCCACGGCTGACCGGTGTAGACCAGATAGCCGCCTGGCTCGACGGCGGCGGCCAGCCCGGCCAGCGAATCGCCCACCATTTGATTGCTGGAAAACAGCTCATACAGACCCGACACCACCGCCAGCGTCGGCCTGGGGTCCAGCGCTGCCAGATCGTCGCGGTCGAAGGCGTCGCCCTTGACGAAGCGTGCCACGTCTTCGAGGTCCTTCTGCTCAATCAGCAGGCTGCCGTCGCGGACATTAATGTCGCTGTAATCGCGCAACAGGATCGACTCCGGCAGCGGATCGACGCCCTGCAGCGATTCAAGAATGTACCGGCCATGCCCGGCGGCGATATCGACAATGCGCACCGGTTTGCCCTGATTGCGCAAGTGCGCCATTGCCAGGCGCAACAGTTCTTCGGCGTGCAGCTTGCGCTGACGAATGCCGCGCCAGCCGATGGATTGCAGGTAGTTCTTGTCGATCATCCGGCCCAGCGCGCCCGTCCCCGTAGGCTTGTTGCGATACACGTAATCCAGCGTGCTGCCGGAGTCGAAGCCGGTGTCGAAGCCCAGCTTGACCCCTGTGGATAACTTGCTGCCCAGACGCATGCTGGCGCGGGTCATACGCCAGTACAGATCACGCAGCGAATTGTGCGGCAGCGGCGCGGCCAGTTCTTCGGACTCGGCACACGTCACGCCCAGCCTGTCAGCGTCCAGCAGGGAAGGGCGCAGCATCGGGCTTTCGAAATTCTGCAGCACGAAGCGCCGCGCACGGCTGATCGCCAGATGCCGATCCCGCTCGCCGAGGGTGTCGTGGAAGAAGCCCGGCAGAATGTGTTTTTCCTTGCGCACGCTGCCGAGCCTGTCGAAAAAGCGCTCCTGCGGGCCGCGATGCACCACAAAGTCTGCGCCCGAGATCAGCAGTTGGGTCGGGATCTGAATGGCCTGCGCATCGGCGACCACCCGGTCGGCGGCTTCGTACAGGCCCAGCAGAACATTCACCGAGATCGCCTTGGTGATCAGCGGGTCGCTGTCGTAAGACGCAATACGCTGTGGATCGTGGCTGAGGAACCGTGCCTTGACGTAGCTGTTGACGAAAAAGTTGCCTTTGAACCGGCGCAGCAGTGCCAGCCCCGAACGGGCGAAAGGCACGTAGAGCTTGACCTTGAAGGCCGGCGAGGCGAGCACCAGAGCGCGGATCTTCGGCGCGTAATCGTGCGCCCATGTCGCGGCGATGACAGCCCCGACGCTCTGCGCAATCACGGCCATGTTCTCTTCGGCGATATCGAACGTTGCACTCAGGTGATCGACGAAAGTCTGCACATCACGCACGCTGGTCGCAAAGTCGGGGCTGTCGCCGCGAGCACCGGGCGACTGGCCGTGGCCGCGCGCATCCCAAGCGAAAAAATCGAAACCCGGCAGGTCCAGTTCATCGACCAGATGCGCGATGCGTCCCGAGTGTTCGTGACCACGGTGAAACAGCAAGACGGCCTGTCGCGGCGCATCGACGGGCGACGTTAGCGCCGGCCAGTGGCGGTAGAACAGCTCTACCCCGTCATGAGTCGTGAAGCGCCGATCGTTCATCTCACGCATTGCAACGTCCTTGAGCCGGTGGCTTCTGGCTGCTTATTCTTGAGGGGAAGTGGGTTCGTCCAGACCGCGTCGAACACGGTTGTAGAGCGTATAGATCAGCAGGACACAGACAATCGCCAGCACGCCATTTATCCACAGGGGCGCGAGCCAGCCGACTGCTACGCCCGCGCCAAGCATGCCGAACACAAGGGCGCGGTCGCTCTTGCCCATCGGGCCGTCGTAGCGCCGGGATGCGCCGACCATCGGCCCGAGAACGCCCGCGTATTCGGTAAAGATTGCCAGCAGGGTGACCAGCAGCACCAGTGTCGGGCTGACATCGGGAAGCAGCGCAAACGGCAGAAACAGCGCGCTGTCGGCAATGACGTCGGTCAGCTCATTGAGGTAGGCGCCGAGCCGGGATTTCTGGCCGAATTCGCGGGCGAGCATGCCGTCTATGGCGTTGAGTGCCATGCGCAGGATCATCCACAGCGGGATCAGCGCGAACACGGCGTAGTGGGGAATGGATAACGCCACGATGGCGCCGATCAGCAACGACACGAAGCAGGCTGCCAGCGTGACTTGATTGGCGGTCACGCCACGGTCGTACAGGCGCTGTGCAGCCGGCCGCAGCAGGTTTTGAAAGCGGGGTTTGAGCTGATAGATAGAAATCAACGAAGAGCATCCGTGTCTGTGGATAACTACGCACGCTGTGCACGTTTTTCAGCTGCGCCAGCCAGGCCGCTAGTGAAACATAATGTGACCTGTATCACGCAGTGCTGTTTGTGCGATATGTCTCACGATTGAGAAAATTCGTTACCCGAATGACCGACCTGAACGGTCGTTGAACCTGACAAAAGTTTTATAACGCCTGTTACATCATAACGTTATGATGCGACGGCATTCAGACCGCCAGTGCAGGCCTGCGACAGGCCGATGGCGACAAAGAGGCGGGTTCGGGGTGGTGATGCGGGTTGATCTGGATGTAGAGCACGCAGACCTTGAGGGTCTGCCGCGTTTTCAAATGGCTGCACGCCAGGCTCGACGCCTCGCACGGTTCATGTACACCACCGCAGGGTTGGGTGTTGCCGGGCTGCTGCTGGCATTTTTCATCGATCTTTTTTCTCCCGGCTCGCTGTGGATGGCCGTACTGGTCAACAGCGGTGCCGCGCTGCTGCTATTGGCTGCGGGTCTGCAATCGGCCCGCAGTGTGGCGCTCTGGCGCATCCGGGCGCTGGACTCGGCGATCACCACAGAGTCCGTCGTTTCAGCCACCGATGCAGATGACACCGGCTGGTATGAACGTCTGCTCACCCGCCTGAGTGAATCCGGCGAATCGCTGCTGCAGCAGATCGGTCTCTCGACCCTGTGGCTTGCCGGTTGGGCGTTGCTGGTTCTGCTCAGTATTCAGGCGATCTGGAACCTGACCTTGCTCGGCAATGACATCTCGGCGCTGGCCAACCTGGCAGGCAGCGCGATGCTGCTCCTGGCGTTCGGTTTACTGGTTTTCGAGCGCCAGTTGAACAGCGAGACGCAGTGGCCGGAAGCCGAACCGCTTTCCCGACTGGCGCGCGTAGCGATCGTTGTGCTGCTGGTCGCCGCGCTGTGCCTGTTTTTCTCCAGTACCGAGCGCGTCTGGCCGGCACGGCTGGCCGTGCTGATCGGGTTGCTGCCAATGGCGATCGCGATCGAGTTTCTGCTGCGTGCCGCACTGTCGTTGTTCAGCCCGCGCAACGAGCGTCTCGAACCGCGCCTGTTGGCCGGCAGTTTCATTGCCGACCTGTTGCGCTGGCCGCCGCGTCCGCTGCTGGCCTTGCAACACGAACTGCACAACCGCTTCGGCATCGACCTGCGTCAGATCTGGGCGTTTACTTACATGCGCCGTGCCTTCCTGCCGGTGCTGGCGGTTGTCGCGGCGCTGGGTTGGGTGCTGACCGGCGTGCACGAGATTCCGCTGCAGGGGCGGGGCATCTATGAGCGGTTCGGCAAGCCGGTCGATGTGTTCGATCCCGGATTGCACGCAGGCTTGCCGTGGCCGTTCGGTCGCGTGCTCGCGGTGGAAAACGGCGTGGTTCACGAACTGGCGACCAGCGTGTCGCAGGCCAGTGACGCCGAGCAGGTTGCCGATCCTGCCGAAGGTCCGCCACCGGACAGCGCCAACCGCTTGTGGGATGCCAGCCACATCAATGAGAAATCTCAGGTCATTGCCAGCAGCGCAGGCGTCAAACAAAGCTTTCAGATCGTCAACATGGACGTGCGCTTCGTTTACCGCATCGGTCTGACGGATGCTGCGGCGCTGGCCGCGACCTACAACAGCGCCGATGTGCCAGCGCTGATCCGCAGCACCGCGAGCCGCGTGCTGGTGCACGATTTTGCCTCGCGCACCCTCGATGAGTTGCTCGGCGAGCAACGCAGCGGTCTGGCCGATGACATTGGCAAGGCCGTGCAGGACGACCTGCAGCGACTGGACAGTGGAGTGGAAATCCTGGCCACTGTGGTCGAAGCGATCCATCCGCCAGCCGGTGCCGCCAACGCTTACCACGCTGTACAGGCGGCGCAGATTGGCGCGCAAGCGCTGATTTCCCGCGAGCGCGGCGCGGCCAGCGACAAGGCCAATCAGGCGCAGCTCAACGCCAGTGTCGCCCACGATCAAGCCAGTGCCACCGCCCGGGAAGTGCTGGCCACCGCCCAAGGCGCAGACCTGCGTTTCAGCGCCGAGCAGCAGGCGTACAGCCGCGCAGGGCAAGCCTTTCTGCTGGAGCATTACCTGTCGCGCCTCACCGAAGGTCTGGGCAACGCGAAGCTGCTGATACTCGATCATCGTCTGGGCGGCGCCAACGCGCCGACCATTGACCTGCGTTCTTTCACGCCACCGGCAGACCCAACGGCGCCGCGTAAAGCCGTTCAGTAAGGAGTCGTCCCTTGAGTCTGTTCCATCATCATCACGATCACGGCGACCATGACCACAGCGGTCGTGGCCATCACCACCACCATCATCACGAGGCAACAGGGTCGGCCGCGTTTCCCTGGCGGCGGGCCGCTCTGGCTGCGGTGCTGATTGCATTCGCCGTGGCGGCGGCGAGTCTGGTGCAGGTGCGCTCGGGCGAGGCGACGGTCGTCACCCGTTTCGGCAATCCGTCACGGGTTTTGCTGGAGCCGGGCTTGAACTGGCGCTGGCCTGCGCCGTTCGAGGCGACCATCCCGGTGGACCTGCGCCTGCGTACTACCTCCAGCGGTTTGCAGGATGTCGGCACGCGTGACGGCTTGCGGATCATCGTTCAGGCCTACGTGGCCTGGCAGGTTCAAGGTGACGCAGACAACGTGCAGCGCTTCATGCGGGCGGTGCAGAACCAGCCGGATGAAGCGGCGCGGCAGATCCGCACCTTCGTCGGTTCGGCGCTTGAAACCACGGCCAGCAGTTTCGACCTGTCCAGCCTGATCAACACCGATGCGAACAAGGTGAATATCACGGCGTTCGAGAATCAGCTGCGTCAGCAGATCGATCAGCAGTTGCTCGCCACTTACGGCGTACGCGTTCTGCAGGTTGGGGTCGAGCGTCTGACATTGCCATCGGTAACCCTCAACGCCACCGTTGACCGGATGCGTGCCGAGCGTGAAACCATCGCCACCGAACGCACCGCTGTGGGCAAGCGCGAAGCGGCGCAGATCCGCTCGGCGGCAGAGCGCGATGCGCGCATTGTCGAAGCCGATGCCACGGTCAAGGCGGCCGACATCGAGGCGCAATCCCGGGTTGAGGCCGCGCAGATCTACGGCCGCGCTTACGCCGGTTCGCCACAGCTTTATAACCTGCTGCGTTCGCTGGACACGCTGGGGACGGTGGTCACGCCCAGTACCCGCCTGATCCTGCGCACCGACGCCGCCCCGTTTCGCGTGCTGGTCGATGGCCCGCCAACGCTGGACGCCAGGCACGGATCGCAGCCATGAACGAGGCGGATACCGACACCACGCTGCAGCGACCGAAGCTCAACGGTCCCTGGTTACAGGCCAGCCGTCTGGCGTTTCTCGGGCTGTACGGCGTCACGTTGCTGGCGGCGCTCGGCTGGATCACCTCCAACGTGCGGCAGATCGATCCGCAGAACCGCGCCGTGGTCATGCGTTTCGGAGCGCTGGAACGTGTCCAGAATGCAGGCCTGCTGACCGCCTGGCCGCAACCGTTCGAACACGTCGTGCTGCTGCCGTCGGCTGACCGGGTGATCGAGCGGCGTGTGGAAACCCTGTTGCGTTCGCCCGCAGCCTTGAAAGCCGATGAGATCGCCACCTTGTCAGCGCCTATCAGTGATGCGCTGGCAGGCTCGGGTTTTCTGCTGACCGGTGATGCCGGTGTGGTGCAACTGGACGTGACCGTGTTCTACAAGGTAACCGACCCGTATGCTTTCGTGCTGCAAGGCGATCATGTGCAGCCTGCGCTGGACCGGCTGGTCAATCGCAGCGCGGTCGCACTGGCCGCCGCACGGGACCTGGACACCATTCTGGTCGCACGTCCTGAACTGATGGGCGCAGACAGCCAGGCGGCGGAGCGTCGCGAACGGCTGCGCGGCGATCTGGTGCGCGGCATCAACCAGCGTCTGGCCGAGTTGCGTGACACCGGGATGAGCATCGGTATCGAAGTCGCGCGGGTGGACGTGCAGTCGAGCCTGCCGACGTCTGCGGTCAACGCCTTCAATGCCGTGCTGACGGCCAGTCAACAGGCTGATCAGGCGGTGGCCAATGCCCGCACCGATGCGGAGAAGCTGACCCAGACCGCCAATCAACAAGCCGACCGAACCCTGCAAGTGGCCCACGCTCAGGCGTCCGAGCGGCTGGCCAAGGCGCAGACCGATACCGCGACCGTGGCCAGTCTGGCGCAGTCGGTGCAGAACCGCAGCGACCCGGACTTGCTGCTGCGTATTTACCGTGAGCGCGTGCCGGCGATTCTGCATCAGGCCGGTTCGGTCACCACGGTTGACCCCAAAGACGATTCCCGCCTGATCATTCAGGGAGCACAGCGATGAGTGGCGAAGCCGTTCACACCCACGCCCATGGCAAACCCGAAGCGAGCGGCAGCATGCTCAGCGGTGCCGAGCAACGAAGCGCAGCGCGACAGTTGACCCTGGCGATGCTGGCGCTGGGCTTGTTGGGGCTCGGCCTGATCTGGCGCTTCATCGCCCCCGAGCAGAACGGTGTCAGCCAACTGCTGCTGGGTGCCGCCTCGCTGCTGGTCGCGATCCCGGTGGTCAGTGCCGGCTGGCACAGCCTGCGGCACCCGAGCCTGCACGGCATCACCGATCAACTGATCGCGCTGGCGATGCTGGGTGCGTGGGCCACGGGCGACCTGATGACCGCTGCCTTGCTGCCGATCATCATGATCTTCGGTCATGTACTGGAAGAGCGCAGCGTGATCGGTTCACAGGAAGCCATCGAGGCGCTGGGTCGCCTGACACGCAGCCACGCCCGCCTGCTGGCGCCCGATGGCAGCATTCGCGAGGTGGACAACACCGCGCTGAAGGCGGGTGATCGGGTCGAGGTACGAGCCGGTGACCGGGTTCCGGCGGACGGTCGGGTACTCTCCGGCCAGGCCAGCCTCGACACCTCGTCGATTACTGGCGAGTCGGTGCCGCTGGAAGCGACTCTTGGCGTCGAGGTCTTCGGTGGCGCGATCAACCTCGATGGCCTGCTGCGCATCGAAGTAACGCGCATCGGTGACGAGTCGACGCTGGGTAAGGTCATCGCCCTGATGCAGAGCGCCGAGCGCTCCAAACCGCCGATCACGCGTCTGCTCGAACGTTATGCAGGCAGTTACATGGTGTTGGTGTTGCTGATAGCGGCGCTGACCTGGTTTATCACCCATGATGCTCAGGCGATGCTGGCAGTGTTGGTGGCGGCTTGTCCCTGTGCGCTGGTGTTGTCGGCCCCGGCGACGGCGATTGCCGGTATTGCGGTGGCGGCGCGGCACGGGATTCTGATCCGCAGTTCGGCGTTCCTCGAAGAGCTGGCCGACCTGACTTCGCTGGTGGTGGACAAGACCGGCACACTGACGTTCGGCCGTCTGCGCTTGCAGTCGATACAGGTGCGCGGCACGCAGCATGAGCAATTGCTGGAACTGGCCGCCAGCCTCGGTTCGGCCAGCAGTCACCCGGTCAGCCGCGCGCTGGCCGAGCTTGTGGACAAGTCCGCGCTGCTGCCGCTGACCGATATTCGCGAGCGCCAGGGCCTGGGCGTCGTGGCGTCCACCGGGCGAGGCGATGCGGCGCTGGGCCGACCTGAGTTGTTCGAGCAACTGGGTATCGTCGCGCCCGAGGTGCCCGAGCATGACGGACCGCTGGCCGGTCTTTCTCTGAACGGCGAATTTCTGGCCTGGCTGTTGCTGGCCGACACCCTGAAACCCGAGGCGCAGGCTGCGCTGCTGGAGTTGCGCGAACTCGGTATGGGCAGACAGCTGCTGCTGACAGGTGATCGACAGGGCGTGGCCCATCAACTGGCCCGCGAAGTCGGCATCACCGACGTGCACGCTCAGGCGCTGCCGGAGGACAAGCTCAACCGCGTGATGAGCGAGATCGCCAGCGGCTTCAGGCCGATGGTGGTTGGCGACGGCGTCAATGACTCGCTGGCGCTCAAGGCCGGTGTGGTGGGCGTGGCGATGGGGGCGGGCGGTGCCGACATTGCGCTGGCTTCAGCCGATATCGTATTGATCGGCAGCGACCTGCGGCGTCTGGGCACCTGCGTTCGTCTCAGTCGCCAGTGCCGTCAGACTCTGCAGGTCAACGTGATCATCGGCCTTGGCTGGACGCTGGCCATCGTCGCGCTGGCTGCCTTTGGTCTGCTGGGAGCGGCCGGTGCCATGATCGCCGCAATTCTGCATAACCTCAGCACCTTGCTGGTGTTGGGAAACGCCGGGCGTCTGCTACGTTTTCAGGAGCCGCTGAGTAAAGTGTGAGCGGCTTTTCAGGCATTTCACAGCGCGGTTTTGCCTCGAGTGCTCGGGCCATTTCAGTCCTTTAAGTATAAAAAATGGCTTGAGCTTTGAAGAACTCTGTTACAGATTAATAGTCATTCACCAGAGCGCGATCCAAATTCAGGCTGTCGTCTGGCTCGAGTCAGTGGGCACAGGGCTGTTCCCGGAAGTTGATTCAACGCAGTTTCGCCATCGCCAATAGCCTAGCGGCCCCTTTTGGAGGGCTTGTCTTGGATGCTCTTCTTCGAGTTTCTGGATAAGGGGGTGATTTCAAATGCTCACGCAACTTCCGTCGGCCTTGCAGAACCTTCACTTGCCGTTGCGCCTCAAGCTCTGGGACGGCCATCAAATGGACCTGGGACCCGAGCCCAGCGTCACGATTGTCGTCAAGGACCCGCGACTGGTGTCCGATTTCACTCACCCCAGCCTCGACCTGCTCGGCAGCGCCTTCGTCGAAGGGCGCCTCGAACTCGAAGGTTCCATCAGCGAAGTGGTGCGGGTCTGCGATGAGCTGACCCACGCACTGCTGGAGGAAGACGAATCCGCAACGCCGGTGCGCACGCAGCACGACAAAGACACTGACGCGGCTTCGATCTCGTATCACTACGACCTGTCCAATGACTTCTACCAGCTCTGGCTCGACAAGGAGATGGTTTACTCCTGCGCGTACTTCAAGACCGGCAACGAGTCGCTGGAACAGGCGCAGCAGGACAAATTCCACCACCTGTGCCGCAAGCTGCGTCTCAAGCCCGGCGATTACCTGCTGGATGTCGGCTGCGGATGGGGCGGGCTGGCGCGCTTCGCGGCGCGTGAGTACGGGGCGAGCGTCTTCGGTATCACCCTCAGTCGCGAGCAACTGGCGCTGGCCCGCGAACGGGTGAAGGCCGAGGGGCTGGAAGGGCAGGTCGATCTGCAATTGCTCGACTACCGCGACCTGCCGCAGGATGGGCGCTTCGACAAGGTGGTCAGCGTCGGCATGTTCGAACACGTCGGACACGCCAATCTACCGCTTTATACCCAGCGCTTGTTCGGTGCGGTGAAAGAGGGCGGTCTGGTGATGAACCATGGCATCACCGCCAGACACACCGACGGACGTCCAGTCGGGCGCGGCGCTGGCGAGTTCATCGATCGCTACGTGTTCCCCAATGGCGAACTGCCGCACATGGCCATGATCAGCGCACACATCAGCGAAGCTGGCCTTGAAGTGGTTGACGTCGAAAGCCTGCGGCCGCACTACGCCATGACCCTGCAGCACTGGAGTGCCCGCCTGGAATCACGGCTGAACGAAGCCGCCTCCATGGTCCCCGAACACACCCTGCGTATCTGGCGTTTGTACCTGGCGGGCTGCGCCTACGCGTTCGCGAGGGGCTGGATCAATCTGCATCAGATACTGGCCGTCAAACCCTTCGCCGATGGTGGGACCGGCTTGCCGCTGACGCGGGAGGATATGTATCGTTGAAGGCCACGCCCATCAAAGCCCATCAAAAGGGTCATGCGCTCACAGGATTGGCGAGATCAACCGCGCCACCCGCATGCCCAACTGATGCAGGCGACGCGTTTCGCGGCTTTCCTGAATGGAGATTTCCCTGGCCAGGGCGAAGTCGGCGTTAAGCATGGCTTCGACCTGGCTGGAGAAATCGCTGTCGACGGTCAGCAGCATCAGTTCGAAGTTGAGCCGAAACGAGCGGTTGTCGAGGTTCGCGCTGCCGATGGCGGTAATTTCGTTGTCCACCAGCACCACCTTCTGGTGCAGAAAGCCCGGCTCATAGCGAAAGACTCTGACACCTGCGCGCACGGCGTCGAAGGCGTACAGGCTAGAGGCGGCGTAGACCACGTAATGGTCCGGACGCGACGGCAGCAGCAGGCGGACGTCCACGCCGCGCAGCACGGCCAGACGCAGGGCGGCGGAGACTGCTTCGTCGGGGATGAAGTAGGGGCTGGTGATCCAGACGCGCTCTTCCGCGGCATGGATGGCCTCAACAAAGAACAGCGAGCAGGTTTCCTGAGCATCGGCCGGGCCGCTGGCCAGCAGCTGACACAGCACGCCGTCTTCGGGAAAGGTTTCCGGCAGGCTCAACGGCGGTAGTTCACGGGTCGCCCAGAACCAGTCTTCGGCGAACGATTCCTGCAGGCAAGCGACGACCGGACCGATGACTTCCACGTGCGTATCCCGCCATGGTGCCAGCGGCGGCTTGAGCCCCATGTACTCGTCGCCGACGTTATGCCCGCCCATGTAGCCTTTCAGGCCATCGACGACCACGATCTTGCGATGATTGCGGAAGTTGATCTGGAAACGGTTGAGCCAGCCACCGTGCGTGGCGAACGCCTTGATCTGCACACCGCCAGCGCGCAACGCTTCACTGTAGGCGGCGGGCAGGGCATGGCTGCCGATGCGGTCGTAGAGGACAAAAATCGCCACACCTTCGGCAGCCTTTTCCAGCAGCAGCGTTTGCAGTTGTCTCCCCAGCACGTCGTCATGAATGATGAAGAACTGCACAAGAATGGTCTGGCGTGCCTCGCGGATTGCATCGAACATTGCCTTGAAGCTGGCGTCGCCGTTGATCAGCAACCTGACCTTATTGTTGGCCAGCGCTGGCATGTGCCCCAGCTTGGGCATGGCGCGCAATGATGCATAGGCTTTGGAGCGGCGCGCTGCAACCGCTTCCTCGATCCAGGGCCGCCAGTTGAGACTGCCAATCGCCACACGCATTTCCTGGTTGGCTTCGCGACGTGCCTTGATGTACGCGTCGAACGAACTGCGGCCGAACACCAGATACGGGATCAGCGTGAAATAAGGAATGAACACCAGCGGCATCGCCCAGGCGATAGCGCCTTGGGAGGTGCGCACGGTGAGCAGTGCATGGATCGCAGCACCCGTTCCCAATAGATGTATGAAGCCCAGAACGTAACCGAAAAAATACGGGTCGTGATAATCCATGTGGAACAATGCTCCTCGGCTTTACTGCCTAACAGACCACAGCTGAACGGGAATGTCGCTATTTTATTCCCGGTGCAACTGGGCAGCGCTTGCGTCGTCTAAGCCTCATCTTCCGGCTGGTTGTCCCGGCCACGTGTATCTGTCACTGCCGCTCAGGAATACTCAAATGAATAAACGTATATTGGCCTGGATGTTTTGCCTGGCGACGCCGTTAGCTCAGGCGCAGATGCTGCAGCCAGGCTTGTGGGAGCTGACTTCCAGCAACATGAAAGTGGATGGCCAGCAATTGCCCGATTTGCAACTGATGCTGGGACAGTTGAAAAACCTGCCACCCGAACAGCGAGCAATGATGGAACAGATGATGCAGAGGCAGGGCGTTACGCTGGGTGGCCAGGGCGTGCGTGTTTGCCTGACGCCTGCTCAAGTTCAATCGGACAATATCCCGCTGACAGACCCCAAGTCCGGCTGCACGCAGAAGATCACTGCGCGCAATGGCAAGACCTGGAACTTCCAGTTCAGTTGCCCTAAAGCGCAGGGCACGGGACAAGCGCAATTCCTCAGCGACCGCGAGTTCACCACTAAAGTGGTTGGCACGTTCAATGCCACTGGTCAGCAGCAGAACGGCAGCATGGACACCCGCGCTGTGTGGCTGGGCGCGCAGTGTGGAACGGTCACGCCGCGTACCTGAGTCAATTCATACAGTTACGTTCCACGTGGAACATTCCTGAAAAAACGGTCGATTTATTGTCGGTTACGGGAATGTTCCATAACGTAATCTTCATGATTTACTTCATCTTTGATGTGTAACTGCATGTTATATTGTTACTAATATCAGGGATGTTCACTTCATGAGCCGGGATGCTCGTTTTTGCGCTTGAGACATCCCATGCACAGACGCCAAATGCTGCTCAATATGCTCCTGGCCGGTGCGGCCCTGACTCTGCCGCTGGGCGCCTACGCCACGCAGATACGTAACGCGCGTCTGTGGCGCACCAATGACAAGCTGCGTCTGGTCCTCGATCTGAGCGGCCCGGTGCAATACAAAACTTTCACGCTGACTTCGCCTGACCGTTTGATCATCGACGTCAGCGGCGCGCGCCTGACCGGCGACTTCAGTCAGCTGGCGCTGGACAGAACCGTCATCACCTCCATTCGCTCTGGCCATTACGGCGCTGGCGATGACACGCGCATCGTGCTCGACCTGACTGCGCCGGTGCAGTTGAACAGTTTTCTGCTCGGCCCTCAGGGCGATCAAGGCCATCGTCTGGTACTGGACATGAGTTCCACGGCACGCGCCCCGGTACAGATGGCCGAGCTGCCGCCGCCTGTTCCAGTGCAAATGCCGAGCAAGGCGCGCAGCGGCGGTCGCGACATTATGGTCGTGGTCGACGCCGGCCATGGCGGCAAGGATCCCGGAGCAGTGGGCTCAAAAGGCGAGCGAGAGAAAGACGTGGTGCTGTCGATCGCGCAACTGCTGGCCAAGCGTCTCAAGCGCGAGAAGGGCTTTGATGTGCGTCTGGTGCGCAATGATGACTTCTTCGTGCCGCTGCGCAAACGTGTGGAATTCGCCCACAAATCCAATGCCGACATGTTCATCTCGGTGCACGCCGATGCTGCACCACGCCTGACAGCGTCCGGCGCGTCGGTGTTCGCGTTGTCCGAAGGCGGCGCCACGTCGGCCACGGCGCGTTTCATGGCTCAGCGCGAGAATGGCGCGGACCTGCTGGGTGCCAGCTCGTTGCTCAATCTCAAGGACAAGGATCCGATGCTGGCCGGGGTGATTCTCGACATGTCGATGAACGCGACTATCGCCGCCAGCATGCAGTTGGGTCACACCATTCTGGGCAGCCTGGAAGGCATCACCACGCTGCATCAAAAGCGCGTGGAACAGGCCGGGTTTGCCGTGCTCAAGTCACCGGATGTGCCGTCGATTCTGGTCGAGACAGGGTTCATTTCCAACAGTCGCGACAGCCAGCGTCTGGTCACGGCGCGTCATCAGCAGGCGGTCGCCGATGGATTGTTCGACGGCCTGCAGCGTTACTTCCAGCGTAATCCGCCAATGGATTCGCACATGGCCTGGGTGCAGGCGCAGAAGCGCGAACAGCAGGTATGACGTGGTCACCTGCAGCCGTTCAAGCGGCTGCAGGTGATTTTGCTGCGTGTGCCGTTCGAGCTTGAAACCCGCGTGATGGTGGTCCACCCCACACGTTGAATGGTGCCGATCCAGGCTTCGCCATCTGATGCCAGCCCCGTGAAGAACGTCAATTGATCGTAGCGGCTGTTGGTCTGCACCCAGCGACGTTTGTCCAGCACTTCATAGCCTTTGAGCCAGGTCGTCTGCCCGGCCGTGGTGACGCTGTAGTGATTGCCCAGCGCATCGCTGCACGCCAGTACGGTCGCGCTGCGAGTGCACAACGCCAGATCGGCGGCAGGCTTCGCTCCCGCAGCCATGGCCTGCGCGCCGATCAACGCCATTAACGCAAACAAACCGGTGCAGACCTGCTTCATGACGAACCCTTCATTGAACGGTATGGCTATTTTGCGTTGTTATACTATAACATCTTGCCGTGATTAGAGCGGGCTGCCAGATGGATTCGTTGCAGCCCGTACGAACAGGGCTGAAGCCCTGCATTCCGGCAGGAGAATCCTGATGTCGAACCGTCTACCCGTTACCGTGCTGTCCGGATTTCTCGGCGCCGGAAAAAGCACCTTACTCAATTACGTGCTGCGCAACCGTGAAAATCTGCGGGTTGCCGTCATCGTCAACGACATGAGTGAAATCAACATTGATGGCAGTGAGGTTCAGCGCGATGTCAGCCTGAACCGCGCCGAAGAAAAGCTCATCGAGATGAGCAACGGCTGCATCTGCTGCACCTTGCGCGAGGACTTGCTCGAAGAGGTGAGTCGCCTCGCTCAAGACGGACGCTTCGATTACCTGCTGATCGAATCCACCGGCATCTCTGAACCCTTACCGGTCGCGGAGACCTTCACGTTTCGCGATGAGGCAGGCAAGAGTCTGACCGATATGGCCCGTCTCGACACCATGGTTACGGTGGTCGACGGGGTCAACTTTCTGCTCGACTACGAAGCCGCCGACGGCCTTTCTTCACGCGGCGAAACCCTGGGTGAGGACGACGACCGCTCGATTACCGACCTGCTGATCGAGCAGATCGAATTCGCCGACGTGATCCTGCTGAGCAAGATCGATCTGATCAGCTCGCAGGAACGTGAAGAGTTGATGGCGATCCTGAGAAGCCTGAACGCCGAGGCAGACATCATCCCGATGGTCATGGGCGAAGTGCCTTTGGCGAAGATTCTCAACACCGAGCGCTTCGACTTCGAGCGCGCCTCTCAGGCACCGGGTTGGCTGAAGGAGCTGCGCGGCGAGCATTTGCCGGAAACCGAAGAGTACGGCATCGCCTCCACGGCCTATCGGTCGCGTCGCCCGTTTCACCCGCAACGTTTTTTCGACTTCATCAATCGCCCTTGGACCAACGGCAAGCTGCTGCGCTCCAAAGGCTTTTTCTGGCTGGCCAGCAAATACAAGGACGCGGGCAGTTGGTCTCAGGCGGGCGGGTTGATGCGACACGGGTTCGCAGGGCGCTGGTGGCGCTTTGTGACGCGTGAAAGCTGGCCTGAAGACCAGGAAAGTGTGACCTCGATTCTGCAAAACTGGTCCACGGAAACCGGCGATTGCCGCCAGGAACTGGTGTTCATCGGTCAGAACATCGACTTCCAGCGGCTGACTGCCGAACTGGACGACTGCCTGCTCACTGATGCCGAGATGGCCGCAGGTGTGGAGCGCTGGCGCATGCTGAAGGATCCCTTTGGCCCTTGGCACGAAGAGGTGGCTGCCTGATGCATGCTCATTTTCTGAAATACCAGCCGCCGATTCGGCAGGCACAGGGCGAAACGCCTGACGTGTTGGGCGAAGTGCTGGAAGACGGTGTCAATCTCGCGGTCTGGCGGCGTCAGTTACCGGCCCATATCGAAGACTTCGGCGCGTTGCTGCTGTCGATGGGGCAGTCGTTGTCCGAGTCTTTGACGCTGGACGTGAAGGGCGGCGATGTCGAGCCTGATCTACGCACGCTGGCGTCGGGCTATTCCGATCTGCAGGGCTATCAGGGCTTCATCGCTGACGTGTCCTGGCTGGTCAGCGCTTATGCCTGCCTGCTCGGAGCCGACTGTGTGGGGCTGCGTTTGAGGGTGCTCGACAAGGCCATGTGTCCGCGTTTCCATGTCGATCACGTGCCGGTGCGCCTGATCACGACGTATGCCGGACGCGGCAGTCAGTGGCTCAAGGAGGACGTCATCGATCGCAGGCAATTGGGACGCGCCGAAGCCGAACCTGTGGATGCCGGCGTCATTCAGCAGATCGACACTGCTGACGTGGCCTTGCTCAAGGGCGAGCGCTGGCGCGGCAACGAGGGCGCGGGCCTGGTTCATCGCTCACCGACGCTGGAACGCAACGAGCGCCGGTTGATCCTCACCCTGGACTGGCTGGCCTGAAACGCTATTACGGCGTCAGCCACTGACCTTTGCTCTGGCCTTCGCAAAACGGCTTCAAATACAAAGCGTCCGTGGCTACGCCGTAATAATGAATGTTCTCGCGATAAGGCATATTGGCGACCTGTGCGTTGCGGCACACGCCGAACGCGCCGGTAGGGCATTGTTGCAGGTAGGTGACCTCGGTCTTCTGGCCAGCCAGTTGTGGCTGGCAGAAGCTGTCGTGGAACAGGTTGGCCGGGATATTGATATTTTCCTGACACACTTTGACGTCGAGTCGATCGGCCTGGCTGTGCACCAGGCAGGCGTCAGCCCGGTTCTCGCCTGACGAGATCATCAACAGCACCCACACCAGTCCGGCAGACAGCCGCATCGCTTGCATCGTTACCTTCCTTGCTCTTCAATGGCGAACGCACTCGCAGAGCATCATCACCATGCTGCAGAACATTCCTACTCACGTCATCAGTGGCCCGCTGGGTGCCGGCAAGACCAGCCTGATCCGGCAATTGTTGGCGCAAAAGCCGTCCGGTGAACGTTGGGCAGTGTTGCTCAACGAGTTCGGGCAGATCGGTCTGGACGCCGCACTGCTGACAACGGCTGAAGATGGTATCGCACTTGGCGAAGTGGCTGGCGGCTGCCTGTGCTGCGTCAACGGCGTACCGTTCCAGATTGGTCTGGGTCGTCTGCTGCGCAAGGCCAGGCCCGACCGCCTGCTGATCGAACCTTCCGGGTTGGGGCACCCCGCGCAGTTGATGGCGCAGTTGAGTGAAGCACCCTGGCGTGGCGTGCTGGCGCTTCAGCCAAGCGTGATGGTGCTTGATGCCGCAGCGATGGCAGAAGGCGAATCACTGCCCACGACTCAACAGCAGGCGCTGGCGCTGGCCGGACAGGTGGTGATGAACAAGTCTGAGCATGTGGATGACGCTGCACGGTCCTTACTGGCAGACCAACTGACCGGCCATTCCTTGTTCTGGACCCGCTACGGCGAGTTGCCGCTTGATCTGCTGCCGGGCTTTTCAGCGCAAGGCTCTGTGGATAAGAGTCTTGTGGATAACCTGGTGTTGCCTCGCAGTGTCGGTCCGCTCGAAACGATCTGGACCGATCCGTTCGTACCCATCTGCCTGAGTCACGACAGCGAAGAAGGCTGGAGTATCGGCTGGCGCTGGCATCCCTCGCAGCGGTTCGACCTGATACGGGTTTTGCACTGGCTGGAAAGCCTGAACTGGCGTCGGGCGAAGATGGTTATCCACAGCGAAAGCGGTTGGTACGCAGGCAACGTCACGGACAGTGGTCGGCTGGCCTGGCGCGTCAGCGAATGGCGACGGGATTCGCGCCTGGAGCTGATCTTTTCAACGCCTCAGGATATTGATGCATTGCAGGTTCGGCTGGCAGAGTGCGTGGTCGATCACAAACTTTCATTGCTCACGCACGAGTGATTCGGCGCTCGCTTATTGCTTCCATTTCTGATGCGACTGACGCCATTCACTCATTTGAATGATCTCCGCACTCGGCGGTGGCGTTTTTATCTCGAACGGGTAGGGTGCCAGCTCGATCTGCGCGGTGTGAGCGCCGAACATGGTAATGGTGCCGGGATGCCGCTGTTCTCCCGTGACGGTGAATTCGAAACCGTACACCCGGGCCAGACGCCTGTGACCCTGAGCATCGCGAGCGAAAGTCAGACGGCGCAGGGCGACATTGCCGTCGAGCAGTTCGAGTTCGAGCCGGGCGCAGTGCTGCTTGACCCGCTCCAGCGCTTTCTCGCGCAATCCATGCGCGTGCCACCACCATGCTGCAGCACTTGCGAACAGCATCAGCACGAAAATGTTTCCCAAGGTCAGCATGACGAGGTGCTCCAGCAAAGGAGCCACCAGCTTAACTGTCCTGAGTGATTTACAGCCATACTGTGCGACTTATATTTCTCATTACTGCATTTGCATCGTGTTCAGGATACTCCCATGAAACGTACACCCCACTTGCTCGCTATCCAGTCCCACGTGGTCTTCGGCCACGCCGGCAATAGTGCGGCGGTGTTTCCGATGCAGCGTATCGGGGTCAATGTCTGGCCGCTCAACACGGTCCAGTTCTCCAACCACACCCAATACAAGCAATGGACAGGCGAAGTGCTGGCGCCGCAGCAGATTCCGGCGCTGATCGACGGCATCGCCGCGATTGGCGAGCTGGGTCACTGCGACGCCGTGTTGTCCGGCTATCTGGGCAGCGCCGCTCAGGGGCGAGCGATCCTGACCGGCGTGGCGCGGATCAAGGCGGCCAACCCCAAGGCCCTGTATTTGTGCGACCCGGTGATGGGGCATCCCGAAAAGGGCTGCATCGTCCCGGCAGAAGTCAGCGAGTTTTTGCTGGAGGAGGCCGCTGCCATGGCCGACTTCCTGTGCCCGAACCAGCTGGAACTGGACAGCTTTTCAGGCCGCAAGCCTGAATCGCTGCTCGATTGCCTGGCGATGGCACGCGCGCTGTTGGCCCGGGGTCCGAAAGCAGTGGTGGTCAAACACCTGGATTATCCGGGCAAAGCGGCCGATGGTTTCGAAATGCTGCTGGTCACGGCGGACGCCAGTTGGCACCTGCGTCGGCCATTGCTGGCCTTTCCGCGTCAGCCGGTGGGCGTCGGCGACCTGACCTCCGGTCTGTTCCTGGCCCGGGTACTGCTGGGCGACGATCTGGTCGCTGCCTTTGAATTCACGGCATCCGCAGTGCACGAAGTGCTGCTGGAAACCCAGGCGTGCGGCAGTTACGAACTGGAACTGGTTCGCGCCCAGGACCGCATCGCTCATCCGCGCGTGCGTTTCGAAGCGGTCAGGCTGTAACGGCGTTGCCAGCCTCTGGCTCGGGCCTTTTGGCCTGAGCCGTCTCTTACAAGGCTTCTTCCTTGATTTCCTGATAGCGCTTTTCCAGTTCCTGACGGATCTGGCGGCGTTGTTGTGCCTGAATATAGCGGCGCCTGGCGTCCGGGCTTTCCGGTTCCAGCGGCGGGACACTGGCCGGTTTACGGTTGTCGTCCACGGCCACCATGGTGAAGAAGCAACTGTTGGAGTGGCGTACCGAGCGCTCGCGGATGTTTTCCGTGACCACCTTGATGCCGACCTCCATCGAGGTGTTGCCGGTGTAGTTCACCGAGGCCAGGAAGGTCACCAGCTCACCGACATGTACCGGTTCGCGGAAAATCACCTGATCCACGGACAGTGTCACCACATAGCGCCCGGCGTAACGGCTCGCGCAGGCGTAGGCCACCTCATCCAGGTACTTGAGAAGCGTACCGCCATGCACATTGCCAGAAAAGTTGGCCATGTCCGGGGTCATCAATACAGTCATCGACAGCTGGGCGTTTCCGGGTTCCATAGCGTACTCACACGGTCAAGGTGTTCATTGGCGCCTATGCTGGCGCTCGGGAATTGAGGCGTCTTGCAACCACAGTATCGGGACGCTGGCTGTCAGGCAGCCGTCACGCCTTCACTCTATCTGTTTCCATATATTGCACCGGCTTTCTGGCGAAGGGTGCGGTGTTACCCTTCAAAAACCCGTGGATCGGGTTTTTTCCTACGTTTTGATCAGATTTTGATGACGAGATGAACGCTCCGTGGCAGGACAGGGAGCGTCGATACCGGTCGGGACGTCATTACTCACAAGGAGCCGCACCCCCATGCATGCCATCAATTTCATTCAGGACCTGGCAGTGATCATGCTGGTGGCGGGCGTGGTGACTATCCTTTTCCACCGACTGCGTCAGCCGGTGGTGCTCGGTTACATCGTCGCCGGCTTCATCATCGGCCCGCACACGCCGCCCGTGAGTCTGATCCACGACGAAGACACTATCAAAACCCTCGCCGAGCTTGGCGTCATTTTCCTGATGTTCTGCCTGGGCCTGGAGTTCAGTCTGCGCAAGCTGTTCAAGGTCGGTGCGACCGCGTTCATCGCGGCGTTTCTCGAAATTGCCCTGATGATCTGGCTCGGTTACGAGATCGGTCAGTTCTTCGGCTGGAAGACCATGGATTCACTGTTCCTGGGCGCGATTCTGGCGATTTCCTCGACCACCATCATCGTCAAGGCGCTCAATGATCTGAAGATGAAGAACGAGCGCTTCGCTCAATTGATCTTCGGCGTGTTGATCGTTGAAGACATTCTCGGCATCGGCATCATCGCGCTGCTGTCCGGCATCGCCGTCAGTGGTACGGTCAGCTCCGGCGAAGTCTTCTCGACGGTCGGCAAGCTGTCGCTGTTCATGATCGTGGCACTGGTGATCGGCATTCTGCTGGTGCCGCGTGTGCTGGCGTACGTGGCCCGTTTCGAAAGCAACGAGATGCTGCTCATCACGGTACTGGGCCTGTGCTTCGGTTTCTGCCTGTTGGTGGTCAAGCTGGAATACAGCATGGTGCTCGGTGCGTTCCTGATCGGCGCGATCATGGCCGAGTCCCGCGAACTGATAAAGATCGAGCGACTGATCGAGCCGATTCGCGACATGTTCAGCGCGATCTTCTTTGTGGCGATCGGATTGATGATCGACCCGAAAATCCTGCTGGATTACGCCTGGCCCATCGCGGTCATCACCGTCGCGGTGGTGGCGGGCAAGATGTTGTCCTGCGGACTGGGAGCGTTTATCGCCGGCAACGATGGTCGTACGTCGCTACGTGTCGGGATGGGCCTGTCACAGATTGGCGAGTTTTCCTTCATCATCGCGGCGCTTGGCATGACACTGCAGGTGACCAGCGACTTCCTGTACCCGGTTGCAGTCGCCGTGTCGGCCATCACCACCTTGCTCACGCCGTACCTGATTCGTGGCGCCGACCCGCTGTCGCTCAAGCTGGCGGCAGTGGTTCCTGCGCGCACGGCCAGGGTATTCAACATGTACGGCGAGTGGCTACGCAGCATTCAACCGCAAGGCGAAGGTGCGGTGCTGGCGAAGATGATCCGGCGCATCCTGTTGCAGGTCGGCATCAACCTGGCACTGGTGATGGCGATCTTCTTCAGCGGTGGCTATTTCGCCGAGCGCATTGGCGGCTATATGAGTGAGTGGGTCCACGATGTCAGCCATCAAAAGGCGTGGATCTGCGGCGCGGCATTGCTGCTGTCGCTGCCGTTCCTGATCGCCGCCTATCGCAAGCTCAAGGCGCTGTCGATGCTGCTGGCGGAGATGGGCGTCAAACCCGAGATGGCAGGGCGTCACACCGATCGGGTGCGCAAGGTGGTCGCTGAGGTGATTCCGCTGCTGTCGCTGGCGGTGATCTTCGTGATGCTGGCGGCGTTGTCGGCGAGCATTCTGCCGGCCAACGAGCTGTTGCTGGTGATCGCTCTGGTAGCGGCGCTCGTGGCTGCACTGCTATGGCGCTGGTTCATCCGCGTGCATACGCGCATGCAACTGGCCCTGATAGAGACGCTGGGGAACAACAATCAGGAGTCATCCGGGCATTGAGCCCGGCGACTTCCCTGTAACGGACACTGTCCAGCGGGGCTCAGCTTTCCAGCCAGACGTCCCGCGCCCAGTGCCAGACCGATTCCCAGCTCTCTTCGGTTACCAGTTCTTCTTCGGCTGACCACAGCACTACAGTGCCGTCTTCTTCCACGCAGTAGTAATCGTCACCGTCCTGACAGATCGGAATCAGCTCGCGCGGTACGCCCATGTCCCAGGCGGTGGCGGCGACGTCCGGCAGATAGGTGTGCGACTGCGGGTCAGTCACGGTAACGGGCTCCAGGCTGCCGTACACCACGTCGCTGACGGTCAGGAGAAACTCCTTGAAGACAAACGGGATGTTGATCAACAGCTGTTCCTCGATTTCAACCAACAGGTCCTCATCGGGCAGTTCGAGCGGAACCGGGACCGGCTCGTTGGCTTCACGCAGTTGTTCGATGACTTCTTCCACGACACGGATCCTCTCACTTGATGGCGCGGGTTATACAGTAGCGTAAAGGCTTTCTCAAAATAACTATCCGAACGGATAAACGAAAAACCCCGGACATGTCCGGGGTTCTGAACGCAGGAACGGGATCTGGTTCAACCGTTCTGGCGAATTCCCGCCACCAGCCACGGCTGGTTGTCGCCTTGCGCACGCTCCATGTTCCAGCTTTCGCTGAACACTTCGCCCTGGTCAAAACGCGAGGTCTTGGAAACGCCTGAGAAGGTCAGGGTGGCGATGGTCTTGTCGGCTCGGTCATCGACACCGTCGAGCTGAACGTTGAGGTTGTCGATGTAGGTCGACTGGAAGCCGTCGCCCAGGTCTGCGCGCTCCTTTTTCAGGAACTGCAGCATTTGCGGGGTGACGAACTCCGCGATCTTGTCCATCTCGTTGGCGTCCCAATGCTGTTGCAGCGACTGGAAGTGACTGCGAGCAGCTTCAAGAAAGCGTTCCTCGTTGAACCACGCCGGTGCATTGATGACCGGTGCAGCGGAAGCTTTCGAGCTGCTGCCGAAGATCGGGTTCTGCGCAGGCTGGCTGCTTTCACGCTGATACGGAGCGCCTGCACCGGCCATTTTCGGCTGTTGCTGCTGCCGACGACGCGCGATGAAGCGGAAGATCAGGAAGGCGATGAGGCCCACGATCAGAATGTCGAACAGCTGCAGGCCCTGGAAGCCGTCGCCCATGAACATGGCGGCAAGCAGGCCACCGGCAGCGATACCGGCCAACGGGCCGAGCCAGCGGGAGGCACCGCTGGCAGCAGGTGCAGGACGACCGGCGGCGTTAGGCGCTGCGGCTGGTGTGGAAGGAGCGGTCTGGCGCGCCTGATGGGTCGGCGCCGAGCCCATGCTCTTGCCGCCACCGAAACGCGCGGCGTTCACATCCAGGCTCAGAGTGAGCCCGATGCACAGTGCCATCGCGAAGCTGAGAAAACGTTGCATATGGGTGTTCCCGTTTTGTGATTGCATGCGCGCCATGTTGCACAGCACATGGCTGCATGACCAGCGCGTTAGTGTTTCGGACTTTTACACAAATAGTGTAAGAAATTTCGCCGAGACTTGTAGTGCGGCTTCCATTGTGAGGGCAACGGCCTTTATCAAAGGTGAACGTGCCCCGGCTGCGGGCACGATCACCTGTCATTGTCGTCCGTTACAGCGCCACCAGCTTCGCATAACCCATCATCAGCCACTTGCTGCCTTCGGCGAAGTTGACTTGCACCCGTGCCTGGGCGCCTGCGCCTTCGAAGTTGAGGATCACGCCTTCGCCAAATACTGCGTGCTGCACACGCTGGCCCAAGGTGAACTCGGTTTCCGGAATACCGGCACCCGAAAAAAGGCTGCTGTTATTGACCTTCTGCGTGCCGCCGAACGGACGGCTGACGCTATTGGACAAACGCACTTCCTGAATCAGCGCTGGCGGGATTTCGCGTACGAAACGCGACACCTTGTTATAGGTTTCACTGCCGTACAGACGCCGGGTTTCGGCGTAGGTCATCACCAGATGCTGCATGGCGCGGGTGATGCCCACGTAGGCCAGACGGCGTTCTTCCTCAAGGCGGCCGGGTTCTTCCAGGCTCATCTTGTGCGGGAACAGACCTTCTTCCATGCCCACCAGGAAGACATGCGGGAATTCCAGACCCTTGGCGCTGTGCAGCGTCATCAACTGGATGCTTTCTTCATGTTCCTGAGCCTGGGTGTCGCCTGCCTCAAGCGATGCGTGCCCGAGGAATGCAGCGAGCGGCGTCAGGTCTTCTTCACCTTCGGTGTTTTCGAACGCACGTGCGGCGCTGACCAGTTCCTCAAGGTTTTCCACACGGGCCTGGCCTTTCTCGCCTTTTTCCTGCTCGTGATAGGTGATCAGTCCGGACTGCTCGATGACGGTCTGGGTCATCAAGTGCAGCGGCATGTCCATGACCTTGGCCGACAGGTTCTCGATCAGTTCGATGAACCCGCCCAGCGCAGTAGCAGCTCGGCCGGTCAGGCCTTTGTTGACCACCAGCAGGCGCATGGCTTCCCACATAGACACGTCTGCGTGGCGCGCATGTTCGCGAATCGCTTCGACGGTCTTTTCGCCGATACCGCGTGCCGGAACGTTGATGACCCGCTCGAGTGCCGCATCGTTGCCACGACCTTCCAGCAGTCGCAGGTAAGCCATGGCGTTCTTGATCTCGGCGCGCTCGAAGAAGCGCTGACCACCGTAGATGCGGTATGGAATGCGCTCGCGCAGCAAGGCTTCTTCCAGCACTCGCGACTGGGCGTTGGAACGGTACAGAATGGCGATGTCGTTTCGCGAAATGCCGGTCTTGAGCACGCTCTCGATGGTCTCGACCACGTAGCGCGCTTCATCGTGTTCGTTGAACGCGGCATACAGGCTGATCAGCTCGCCATCGCCGACATCGGTCCACAGTTCCTTGCCCAGACGACCGCTGTTATTGACGATCAGGCCGTTGGCCGCCTTGAGAATGCTCGCGGTGGAGCGGTAGTTCTGTTCCAGGCGGATGACTTCGGTGTCCGGGAAGTCTGACGAGTACTGATGAATGTTCTCGATCTTCGCGCCGCGCCAGCCATAGATGGACTGGTCGTCGTCGCCCACCACCATGAGGCTGTCGCCGCCCTGGGCCAGCAGACGCAACCAGGCGTACTGCACGGCGTTGGTGTCCTGGAACTCGTCCACCAGCACATGACGGAACCGACGCTGGTAATGCGCCAGCAGACCCGGGTTGTCGCGCCACAGGTCCAGCGCCCGCAGCAGCAGTTCGGAGAAGTCGATCACGCCTGCGCGCTGGCAGGCGGCTTCGTAGGCTTCATAAATGCCGCGCATGGTGGTCAGGAACAGGTCGCCGCTGGCCTGAATGTGCTGCGGGCGCAGGCCTTCGTCTTTCTGACCGTTGATGAACCACTGTGCCTGACGGGCCGGCCAGCGCTGTTCGTCCAGCCCCAGTTCGCGGATCACGCGTTTGACCAGCCTTTGCTGATCATCGCTGTCCAGAATCTGGAAGGTCTGCACCAGTCCGGCTTCCTGCCAATGCGCCCGCAACAGGCGGTGCGCCAGACCGTGGAACGTGCCGACCCACATGCCTGCCGGGCTGATGCCCATCAGTTGCTCGATGCGGTGACGCATCTCGGCAGCGGCCTTGTTGGTAAACGTTACCGACAGGACTGAATGCGGGGAGGCTTGCTCGACCTGCATCAGCCAGGCGATACGATGCACCAGCACACGGGTTTTGCCGGAGCCAGCACCGGCCAGAACCAACTGACGACCCAGGGAGGCGGCTACGGCCTGACGTTGGGCGTCGTTGAGGGAATTGAGGAGAAGAGAGAGATCATCGCGCATCGACGCATTCTAGGGTGCTGCGTCATGGTGGGCAAACCATGCTTTGCGTCAGGCAATAAAAAGTCGTTGGCGCTGACGACTGGTCATTCAGCCAGTTCGGCTCCAGGTGCTGCGCCGCTGCCAAGTGAATGACGTATTACGTGCAGCAGAGCTTATTTTTTGCGGTGGGGCGGGGCAGTCGTCTGGTCACATGCACCTGTCGACGGGTCGGCAGGTTGGTGGAGACGCTGGCATTTGCGGAAGACTGCTTTAATCAGTGTGAGCTGCACGGGATATTTCGACTGATGTAGGATTATTCCCACATATTTTTATGATTTGCCTGCTCAAGCGCCGCGAATGACGTTCCACGTTCGTTTAACTGTGCGTCTTGCAGGTCATGTAGTATAACTACAAGAAAGCTACAACCCGCCCACCGCTTCATTGCCGAGTCTGCCTTTTGAATCTGCTGCAACACATCGCCCAGTCCCGTCACCTGCTGCGCAAATCGGAGCTCAAGGTAGCCGACCATGTGCTGCTCGACCCTGCGGCTGTGATGCACAGTTCCATGGCTGATCTGGCGCACAGCGTCGGGATCAGCGAGCCGACCATCGTGCGCTTCTGTCGCGCCATTGGTTGCAGCGGATTTCAGGACCTCAAGCTCAAGCTGGCGCAGAGCCTGGCGGCGGGCGCGAGTTTCGGGCAATTTGCGATTCATGAAGACGACTCGGTCGCCGACTACAGCCTGAAGATTTTCGACACCACGCTGCACACCCTTATGGAAGTGCGCGAGAACCTCGATCCTCACGCCCTGCAACAGGCCGTCACGGCCATGGCCGGCGCCAATCGGGTCGAGTTTTACGGGTTTGGTGCGTCGGGTGCGGTGGCGGCGGATGCCCAGCACAAGTTCTTCCGCTTGCTGCTGACTGCGGCGGCGTATTCCGATCCGCACATGCAGGCGATGTCGGCGGCGACACTCAAGCCGACGGATGTCGCGGTGTGCATCTCCCAGTCCGGGCGCTCCAAGGATCTGCTGATTACCGCCAACATGGTCCGTGAAAGCGGTGCAACGCTGATTACCCTGTGCCCGAGCCAGACGCCGCTCGCCGAGCTGTCCTCGGTCAATCTGGCCATCGATGTCCATGAAGACACCGAAATCTATACCCCGCTGACCTCGCGCATCGCGCACCTGGTCGTGATCGATGTGCTGGCGATGGGCGTAGCCATGGCTCGTGGCCCAAGCCTGGTCAATCACCTCAAGAGCGTCAAACGCAGTCTGCGCAGCCTGCGTCTGTCGCCCAAGTCGATCAAGACCCACGAAGACTGAGCGACCTCGCGCGGGCAAAATTTCATCGTTCTGTCACTTTCGTGCCGCGTGATTGTCACCGGAACGCTCCATTCTGGTGCTCCCACAAAACGTATTGGGAGACAGGACATGGCTCGGCACTACGACGATTTACCCAACAGCACCGTGAAAACCCGCCGTCAGCAGGAAGATCAACGCCGCATGGAGTTTCGTCGCGCCATCGAGAGCTACTGTGAGGCGCGTCAGCTCAACCAGGATCTTTGCGACTATCTGGACGGCGCGACCGGCACCGTCTGGCAAACCGTCACACCGTCCGAGGACGGCCGTCGAAGCGTTCGACAAGCTGGCTGATCTGCGCCCGTTCGGTACGAATGAATGCCAGAAAAGCGTGGGCCACCGGGGACAGGCGTTTGTCCCTGGCCTGCACCACGCACCAGCTTCGATATAACGGCAGTTCCGCCACGGGCAGCTCGACCAAAGCGCCGCTGGCCAGCTCCTGACAGACCGCATGTCGGGTCAGGAGCGCCAGGCCCAGCCCGGCGACCACGCATTCGCGCTGTGCTTCGCTCGATGACACTTCGCTGGTCTGTGTGAAATGCACGCGCTTTTCCTTGAAATACTCCTCGCAGGCCCTGCGCGTACCGGAGCCCGGTTCGCGTGTCAGCAAAGGCCACGGTTCCAGATCCTTAAGGCTCAATGACGCCTGGCGGCACAGTGGGTGGTCCGGCGGTGCCACGGCAACGATGGGGTTGTTGAGAAAGGGTAGAAATTCCAGGCCCATGTCCTGCGGCACCATCGACATCACCACCAGATCATCACGGTTGTCCGACATGCGGCGGATAACCAGCGCGCGGTTGACCACCGTCAGGTTCAGGCTGACTTCCGGGTACTGGCGCTTGAATGCAGCGAACAGGTGCGGGATGAAGTACTTGCAGCTCGACTCGATGGCCAGTTTCAGTTGGCCTTGCAGAGAGCCCTGCATGTCCGAGAGCTGCATATCGAGGTTTTCCAGCCGTCCGAAAATGTCGCGGCTGGCGGCTTGCAAAGCTTCGGCGGCCTCAGTCAGGTAGAGCTTCTTGCCGACGTATTCGAACAGCGGCTGACCAACCAGCTCCTCAAGCTGACGAATCTGCAGGCTGACGGCAGGCTGGGTCAGCGCCATTTCCTCGGCCGCCCGGCTGTAAGAGCGCAGGTCGCATACCTCATTGAAAATGCGCAATTGACGCAATGTCATCCGCATCAATGACTTACGCATGGTTTCTGGCTCCCGGACATCGATTGAGTGCTGATTATAAGCTTTTACTTATGTGTAACCCAATTTTTACTCATTTTTATTAATTGTCGTTCAGGCATAGGGTGTCCCTGCGGCATTGAGTCACATGCCCGGTTACAAAAAAGCAGCCGTGACGTTGGTCCTTAAGGTCGAGGGAACGCCAGTGATAACAAAAATTTTGATTGCCAATCGCGGAGAGATTGCCGTTCGTATCGTGCGCGCTTGCGCCGAAATGGGCATTCGCTCGGTGGCGATCTTTTCCGATGCCGACCGCCATGCTCTGCATGTCAAACGCGCTGACGAAGCCTATAGCATTGGTGCCGAACCGCTGGCCGGTTATCTGAACCCGCGCAAGCTGGTCAATCTCGCTGTAGAAACCGGCTGTGATGCATTGCATCCCGGTTATGGTTTTCTTTCTGAAAACGCCGAACTGGCAGACATCTGTGTCGAACGCGGGATCAAATTTATCGGTCCGTCTGCGGAAGTCATTCGCCGCATGGGCGACAAGACCGAAGCGCGCCGCAGCATGATCAAGGCCGGTGTGCCCGTTACACCGGGCACCGAAGGCAACGTGGCCGACATCCATGAAGCGTTGATCGAAGGGGATCGCATCGGTTACCCGGTCATGCTCAAGGCCACATCCGGCGGTGGTGGTCGCGGCATTCGTCGTTGCAACAGCCGCGACGAACTGGAGCAGGCCTTTCCCCGAGTCATTTCCGAAGCGACCAAAGCGTTTGGTTCGGCCGAAGTCTTTCTGGAAAAGTGCATCGTCAATCCCAAACACATTGAAGCGCAGATTCTGGGCGACAGCTTCGGCAATGTCGTGCATTTGTTCGAGCGGGATTGCTCGATCCAGCGCCGTAACCAGAAGCTGATCGAAATCGCTCCCAGTCCGCAGCTAACGCCGGAGCAACGGGCCTACATTGGTGATTTGTCGGTGCGTGCCGCCAAGGCCGTGGGTTACGAAAACGCCGGCACCGTTGAGTTTCTGCTCGCCGATGGCGAGGTGTACTTCATGGAGATGAACACCCGCGTTCAAGTGGAGCACACCATCACTGAAGAGATCACCGGCATCGATATCGTTCGCGAGCAGATTCGTATTGCGTCTGGCCAGCCGCTGTCGGTCAAGCAGGAAGACATTATCCACCGCGGCTTCGCGTTGCAGTTTCGGATCAACGCCGAAGACCCGAAAAACAACTTCCTGCCCAGCTTCGGCAAGATCACCCGCTATTACGCGCCCGGCGGCCCCGGCGTGCGTACCGACACGGCGATCTACACCGGCTACACCATCCCGCCGTTCTACGATTCGATGTGCCTGAAGCTGATCGTCTGGGCGTTGACCTGGGAAGAAGCGATGGACCGTGGCCTTCGCGCCCTGGATGACATGCGCCTGCAAGGGGTGAAAACCACTGCTGCCTACTATCAGGAAATCCTGCGCAACCCGGAATTCCGCAGCGGTGAGTTCAACACCAGCTTCGTCGAAAGCCATCCCGAGCTGACCAACTACTCGATCAAGCGCAAACCCGAAGAGCTGGCTCTGGCCATCGCCGCCGCCATTGCCGCCCACGCAGGCCTGTAAGGAATACTGAAATGTCCAAGAAGATCTTCGTTACCGACACCATCCTGCGTGACGCTCATCAATCGCTGCTGGCCACGCGTATGCGCACCGAGGACATGCTGCCCATCTGCGAAAAGCTCGACAAGGTCGGCTACTGGTCGCTGGAAGTCTGGGGCGGCGCGACGTTCGATGCTTGCGTGCGCTTCTTGAAGGAAGACCCGTGGGAGCGTCTGCGCCAGTTGCGCGGGGCATTGCCCAATACCCGCCTGCAAATGCTGCTGCGCGGTCAGAATCTGCTCGGCTATCGCCATTACAGCGATGACGTGGTCAAGGCCTTCGTCGCCAAGGCGGCAGTCAACGGCATCGACGTGTTCCGCATCTTCGACGCCATGAACGACGTGCGTAACCTGCGCGTGGCCATCGAAGCGGTGAAGGCAGCGGGCAAGCATGCTCAAGGCACCATCGCCTACACCACCAGTCCGGTGCATACCATCGATGCGTTCGTGGCGCAGGCCCGGCAGATGGAGGCGATGGGTTGCGATTCAGTCGCGATCAAGGACATGGCGGGCTTGCTGACGCCGTTCGCTACCGGCGAACTGGTCCGGGCGCTGAAGGCCGAGCAGTCGCTGCCGGTGTTCGTGCATTCCCATGACACGGCCGGCCTGGCTGCCATGTGTCAGCTCAAGGCCATCGAGAACGGCGCCGATCATATCGACACCGCCATTTCCAGCTTCGCCTGGGGCACCAGCCATCCGGGCACCGAGTCGATGGTTGCAGCCCTCAAGGGCAGCGAGTTCGACACCGGGCTGGATCTGGAATTGCTGCAGGAGATCGGCCTGTATTTCTATGCGGTGCGCAAGAAGTACCACCAGTTCGAAAGCGAATTCACTGCCGTCGATACCCGTGTGCAGGTCAATCAGGTCCCGGGCGGGATGATTTCCAATCTGGCCAACCAGCTCAAGGAGCAGGGCGCGCTCAACCGCATGAACGAGGTGCTCGCCGAGATCCCGCGTGTGCGCAAGGACCTGGGCTATCCGCCGCTGGTCACGCCGACTTCGCAGATCGTTGGCACGCAGGCGTTCTTCAACGTGTTGGCGGGCGAGCGTTACAAGACCATCACCAACGAAGTGAAGCTCTATTTGCAAGGCGGCTATGGCAAGGCGCCGGGGCAGGTGGATGAAAAGCTGCGTCGTCAGGCCATCGGCAACGAGGAACTGATCGACGTACGCCCGGCCGATCTGCTCAAGCCGGAAATGACCAAGTTGCGTGCCGACATCGGCACCTTGGCGAAATCCGAGGAAGACGTGCTGACCTTCGCCATGTTTCCGGACATCGGTCGCAAGTTCCTTGAAGAGCGTGCTGCCGGATCCCTGACGCCTGAAGTGTTGTTGCCAATCCCGGAAGCAGGCAGCGTCGCCCGCGCAGGTGGAGAGGGCGTGCCGACCGAATTCGTCATCGACGTGCACGGCGAGACCTACCGCGTGGACATCACCGGGGTCGGCGTCAAGGCCGAGGGCAAGCGGCACTTCTACCTGTCGATCGACGGCATGCCGGAAGAAGTGGTGTTCGAGCCGCTCAACGAATTCGTCAGTGGTGGTGCCAGCAAGCGTAAACAAGCTCATGCGCCTGGCGATGTCAGCACCACCATGCCGGGGAACATTGTCGATGTGTTGGTCAAGGAAGGTGACGTGGTCAAGGTTGGTCAAGCCGTACTGATCACCGAGGCCATGAAGATGGAAACCGAAGTTCAGGCTTCAATTGCCGGCAAGGTCGTTGCCATCCACGTCGCCAAGGGCGACCGCGTGAATCCGGGCGAAGTCCTGATCGAAATAGAAGGCTGACCGGGCGTAGAAGTCGTTCTGATCAGTTGAACCGTTTACCTCTGGGGGAGCACTCGTGGCTCCCCTTTTTTTGTGTGGAACATGGTTGTTGATCGTTTTTTGTACAGATGTCGCGGCCGGCAGTATGGACCCTTCGCGGACAAGTCCG
>NZ_MUIO01000180.1 GCF_002087235.1 Pseudomonas floridensis
CAGGTGGGCAGCACCGACAACTTCTTCGAGCTGGGCGGCGACTCGATCCTCAGCCTGCAAATCATCGCCCGTGCCAAGCGCCAGGGCATCAAACTCAGCCCCAAGCAACTGTTCGAAAAGCAGACCATCGGCCAGTTGGCCTCGGTGGCAAAACTGATTCAGAAAAAGCCGGTGGCGGCGGTCGAGCAGAGCAGCGGTTCACTGCCGTTGCTGCCGATTCAGGCGCGTTTCTTCGAGCTGGAGATCCCCGAGCGTCATCACTGGAACCAGGCGGTCATGCTCACGCCGCAAACCGCTCTCGATGCGACCCTTCTGCAAAGCGCCTTGACGATGCTGGTCGAGCAGCACGACGCATTGCGCCTGGGTTTCAGCCAGCAGAACGGCAGTTGGCAAGCCACCTTTGGGCCGTTGAATACCCGCGACCTGCTGTGGACGCACGTTTTGGACGACGCTGCGCGTCTGAGCGAACTGGCCGACGAAGCCCAGCGCAGCCTGGACCTGAAAAACGGTCCTCTGCTGCGGGCGCTGCTGGTCGATCTGCCTCAGGGCGAGCAACGCTTGCTGCTGGTCATCCATCACCTGGTGGTGGATGGCGTGTCGTGGCGCGTGT
This sequence comes from Pseudomonas floridensis, assembly GCF_002087235.1. GTDB lineage: Bacteria > Pseudomonadota > Gammaproteobacteria > Pseudomonadales > Pseudomonadaceae > Aquipseudomonas > Aquipseudomonas floridensis. The sequence continues at coordinate 611 of NZ_MUIO01000180.1, forward strand.
TGCTGGAGGACTTGCAACAGGCGTATCAGGCGCTTGCAGCCGGACAGCCCGTGGCGTTGCCTGGCAAAACCAGTTCCCTGAAAA
>NZ_MUIO01000181.1 GCF_002087235.1 Pseudomonas floridensis
CTTGTCCACGAAGAGGCCGATGCTCTCTATGAAGATCCAGCGGCTGAAATATAGCCTTCGCGGACAAGTTGGCTCCCACGATCTGATCTGCGTGCTTCCCTGTGGAGCGAGCTTGTTCGCGAAGACTGACGGCAAAGCGCGGTCTAGCGCGGTCTAGCGCGACAGCGGCAGGCTGGTGGTGGATTTGATTTCCGACAGCGCCACGGTCGAATTCACTTCCTGAATCCCCGGCACCAGCGACAGTTTTTCGAAGAAAAAGCGTTCGTAGGCCTCGATATCCGGGGTCACGATACGCAACAAAAAGTCGACTGAGCCCATCAGCACGTAACATTCCAGCACTTCGGGAAAACCGCGGATCGAGTCGGTGAACTCCGTGAAGTTGGAGCGGCCATGCGCATTGAGCTTCACCTCGGCAAATATCTGCGTGTTCAAGCCGATTTTCTTGCGGTCCAGCAAAGACACCTGTCGACGAATCACGCCCTCATCTTTCAAGCGCTGAATCCGCCGCCAGCACGGCGACTGCGACAGACCGACCTGCTCGGCAATCTGCGAACTGGACAGCGACGCGTCCTCCTGAAGCAACGCCAGGATTTTCCGATCATAGGCATCCAGCTCGACAGACATAAACAATTCTCCAGAAACCTTGGTCACACATTAATAAGTCCAAAATAACTTAAATAGCTCGCGTATAGACCAGATATTTCACTTTGTGCATGCAAGAATTTCTCTCACTCGTACAGGAGAGCCCAGCATGACCAACCTCGAAACCGTCCGCACTCCCGCGCACCGCTCCGACCACTGGTCATCCAGCAGCCAGACCTGCTGTGTGCGTTATCAGATCCTGGCCGAGGCAGAGCCTGCGCTGTTGTGTCAGGTGCTGAACCTGTTCGCGCTGCAGAACCTCACGCCCAGCCATCTGGAAGCGACCCGGCAGAACGGGTTGCTGGCCATCGATGTTCAGGTCGACGGGTTGAGCTGGCACCGGGCGGGTGTCATTGGCGAAAAAATGCGCAATTTGATCGACGTCTGCTCGGTCGAGCTGAGCCTGCTCGAATCCCTGCAGCCCCCGGAAACCTTCGTCTCGCTGGCTGCAGGCTGAGTACGCGGCAGGTCATGCGGAAATTCCCGGTCGCATACAAGGCCCAACACTGGCACGCTTGGCAGCTAGTCTTGTTCATCTTCCGATGATGAACTGCCTCAAGGAGCGTGCATGGCATCCCTGGCCCCCTCTTCACAGGATCGCTGGCTCGACCTGAACGATGTACTCCGTGATCTGGTAGCTCAAGGTCTGATCGGCCAGGATGACGCCGAAACCGCGGTTACCCAGCGTCGCAGCGCGGTGAACATCCAACTGCACCCGCTCGAGTTTCTGGCGGCCCAGCAGTTCGATGATCTGAAGCGTCCCGGCAAGAAACTCGATCTCGAAACCCTGACCGCCTGGCTGGCCAACGCCAGCGGCCAGCCGTACATGCGCATCGATCCGCTGAAGATCAATGTCGCGGCGGTCACGCCGCTGATGTCTTACGCATTTGCCCAGCGTCACAAGATTCTGGCCGTGGCCGTCGATCGCGAATCCGTGACCATCGCCAGCGCCCAACCTTACGTACGCTCGTGGGAAGCCGACCTGGCTCATGTGCTGAAATTGCAGATCAAGCGGGTGGTCGCCAACCCGGCGGACATTCAGCGCGTCGCCGTCGAGTTTTTCAGGCTGGCGAAGTCGGTCAGCGGGGCCAGCGCCACCGAGCAGAAAGTCAGCAACATGGGCAACTTCGAGCAGCTGCTCAAACTGGGCGCCAGCGATCAGGAGCCCGACGCCAACGACGCGCACATCGTCAACATCGTCGACTGGCTGTTTCAGTACGCTTTCCAGCAACGCGCCAGCGATATCCACATCGAACCCCGTCGCGAACAGGGCACAGTGCGTTTTCGCATCGACGGGGTGCTGCACAACGTTTATCAGTTCCCGGCGCAGGTGATCATGGCGATTGTCAGTCGCCTGAAAAGCCTGGGACGCATGAACGTTGCGGAAAAGCGCAAGCCTCAGGACGGTCGGGTCAAGACGACCACGCCGGAAGGCGGCGAAGTGGAACTGCGCCTGTCGACCCTGCCCACGGCATTCGGCGAAAAAATGGTCATGCGGATTTTCGACCCTGAAGTGCTGCTCAAGGACTTCGATCAACTTGGCTTTTCCAGCGACGATCTACGCCGCTGGCAGGAAATGACCCGGCAGCCGAACGGCATCATTCTGGTGACCGGCCCGACAGGCTCCGGCAAGACCACCACGCTGTACACCACGCTCAAGAAGCTGGCGACCTCAGAGGTCAATCTCTGCACCATCGAAGACCCGATCGAGATGGTCGAACCTGCGTTCAATCAGATGCAGGTGCAACACAATATCGACCTGACGTTTGCCAGCGGTGTGCGCGCCCTGATGCGACAGGACCCGGATATCATCATGATCGGCGAAATTCGCGACTTGGAGACGGCCGAAATGGCGATTCAGGCGGCGCTGACCGGTCACCTTGTGCTGTCGACGCTGCACACCAACGACGCGCCGAGCGCCATCAGCCGGATGCTGGAACTCGGCGTGCCGCATTACCTGCTCAAGGCCACCATCCTTGGCGTCATGGCCCAGCGTCTGGTGCGCACGCTGTGCCCGCACTGTAAGGCGCCGATCAACCTCAATGAAAGCGACTGGCAGACCCTGACACGTCCCTGGCAAGCGCCCGTGCCGTCCGGTGCGCATCAGGCAGTGGGTTGCGTGGAATGTCGCGACACCGGCTACCGAGGCCGCGCCGGGGTCTACGAGATCATGGTGATGTCCGACGCAGTGAAATCGCTGATCAGTGCCGATCTGGACCTGACGGCCATGCGCCGCCAGGCTTTCAAGGAAGGCACGCGCAGCCTGCGCTTGTCCGGTGCGCAGAAAGTCTCGGCGGGATTGACTACGCTTGAAGAAGTATTGCGCGTGACGCCGCAAAGTGAACAGCGCTGAAAACGCTGTTCCAGAGCGCTTGGGAAACAGTGCCGGCGAAGTTGCGCCGCGCCTAAAGTGAACAAGCTGGTACATTTATTGAACTAGTAGGTCACTCAGGCTATCCAACCCGTCAGAACAACCACAGTTGGAGTACCTCACCATGCGTCTCAAGCTTGCTGTCGCCACCGTAGCCTTGCTTTCCATCCCGATGGGTTCAGCGATGGCTGACTCCTTCTGGCGTAACGTGATTTCCTCGGGTGCCACTACCGGCTCGACTTACCTGACCTTCAAGGATCACAAGCTGATCGTCGCAGCACAGGACGATGCAGGCAGTTTTGTCGCCAGCGAAGGCAGCATCCGTGGACCGTTCCTGGAGGCTGCCATTCAGCAGGTTCGTCAGGACAATCCGGGTCTGAAAGCCACGGACATGGAACTGGCCAACGCGATCCTGGACAAGAACCTGGTTGCTGAAAACCAGTAATCTGCGTCCATGAAAAATGCCGCTTGATTGAGCGGCTTTTTTTTGTCCGACCGTTACTCGCCGATGGCGCTCTTGTAACCGTCAGCGTCCAGCAGCTTGGCCAGATCGCCTTCAGCGCTGGCAGGCTTGAGCTTGAAGATCCATGCGGAGTAAGGGTCGCTGTTCAGGCTTTCAGGCGCATCGCCCAAAGCTTCATTGACCGCAATCACGTCGCCTGCAACCGGCGAGTAAATGTCCGAGGCGGCCTTGACCGACTCGACCACACCTGCCGCCTCACCGGCAGCGAAGGTTTTGCCGACTTCCGGCAGCTCGACGAAAACGACATCGCCCAGTGCTTCCTGTGCATGGTCCGAAATACCGACAGTAATCGTACCGTCGGATTCTAGACGCGCCCATTCATGACTTTCGGCGAAACGCAGTTCGGCGGGAATATTGCTCATTTAGTCATCCTCAACATCGGGTCAGCGGAAAACCCGCCAGATTAGGTTAGATCAGGGCTTTACCATGACGCACAAACGCTGGCTGCACGACCCGCACCGGATACCACTTGCCGCGGATCTCCACTTCGGCGCGGTCGGCGGTGGCCATCGGCACGCGTGCCAGAGCAATCGACTTGCTTAGCGTAGGAGAGAAACTACCACTGGTGATCTCACCTTCGCCAATTTCTGCGATGCGTACCACCTGATGAGCCCTTAACACGCCGCGCTCTTCCAGTACCAGACCGACCAGCTTGTAGGCAATTCCATTGGCTCGCTCGCGCGCAAGCGCATCGCGCCCGATGAAATCACGCTCGGCCGGCTCCCAGGCAATGCTCCAGGCCATGTTCGACACCAGCGGCGATACATTTTCGTCGATGTCCTGACCATACAGGTTCATGCCCGCTTCCAGACGCAGCGTGTCGCGGGCGCCCAGGCCGATCGGCGAAATACCTGCGCCGACCAGATCATTGAAGAAGCCCGGGGCCTGCTCGGCGGGCAGCATGATTTCCAGTCCATCCTCGCCGGTGTAACCGGTGCGAGCAATGAACCAGTCAGCGCTGTCGTGTCCTTCGAAAGATTTGAGCTGACGGATGAGATCGGCACGCGCACTGGACACCAGTCTGGCGACTTTCTCACGGGCCTGCGGCCCCTGAATGGCCAGCATCGCCATTTCGCTCCGTTCGACCAGTTGCACATCGAATCCTTCGAGTCGCGACTGCATCCAGGCCAGGTCCTTGGCACCGGTGGCGGCGTTGACGACCAGACGATAGCCGCTGTCAGTGAGGTAGACGATCATGTCGTCGATGATCCCGCCATGGCTGTCGAGCATGGCGCTGTACAGCGCACGACCCGGTGTTTTCAGCCGGTCGACGTCGTTAGCCAGCAAATAGCTCAGCCAGGCCTTGGCCTGACTGCCGGCCACATCGATCACGTTCATATGAGAGACATCGAAGACCCCACACTCGCGGCGCACCTGATGGTGTTCCTCGACCTGCGATCCATAATGCAACGGCATGTCCCAGCCACCGAAATCGACCATCTTCGCGCCAAGTGCGAGATGCAGGTCAAAAAGGGGGGTACGCTGTCCCATGGGTTTCTCCTTCCGGGCGTGGCGAAGGTGCGGGCAGACACATCACGGCAAGCCCCCCGTTGAATCGGAGTTTGCAGCAAAGACAGCGGACCGAATTGTCTGACAGACCGCACCAATTGCGGCGCATTGTAGCCGCAAGGTGCAGGCCCCGCACCTAGCTAATCTGCCGGGCCGAGCGCCGAATCAGCCCGATGACGGGCAACAGACCGACCAGGACCAGCGTCAGGGCGGGCAACGCGGCGCGCGCCCACTCGCCTTCGCTGGTCATTTCGAAAATGCGCACGGCCAGCGTATCCCAGCCAAACGGGCGCATCAGGAGGGTTGCGGGCATTTCCTTGAGCACATCGACGAACACCAGCAACGCCGCACTCAAGGCTCCCGGAACCAGCAACGGCAGGTACACGTTGAGAAACAACTTTGGTCCACTGACGCCCAGACTGCGTGCGGCTTCAGGCAATGACGGGCGAATACGCGACAGGCTGTTTTCCAGCGGACCGAACGCGACCGCAATGAAGCGCACCAGGTACGCCAGCAACAACGCCGACAGACTGCCCAGCAACAGTGGCTTGCCTGCACCACCCAACCAGCCCGACAGCGGTATCACCAGATCGCGATCCAGATAACTGAACGCCAGCATGATCGACACAGCCAGCACCGAACCCGGCAGGGCGTAACCCAGATTGGCCAGACTTACGCCCGAGCGGATCGCAGGCGTAGGCGCCATGCGCCGGGCGAACGCCAGCACCAGCGCAGCGCTGACGGTGATCACGGCCGCCATGACGCCCAGATAGAGCGTGTGCAGGATCAGCCCGGTGTAACGCTCATCCAGATCGAAGCGCCCCCGCTGCCAGACCCAGACAATCAGCTGCAGCACGGGTACGACGAACGCGCACAAGAACACCAGACCGCACCAGCCGCAGGCCATCCACGCCTTGATGCCGCGCAGGTGATAAAGCGCCTTGCCACGCGGTCGCTCGTTGGTCGCACGGCTGGCGCCTCGCGCGCGCCGTTCGCCGTAAAGCAGGACCAGCACCGCCAACAGCAGCAGGCTGGCCAGTTGCGCTGCGCTAGAGAGGCTGAAGAATCCGTACCAGGTCTTGTAGATTGCGGTGGTGAAGGTGTCGAAATTGAACACCGAGACCGCGCCAAAGTCGGCCAGGGTTTCCATCAGCGCCAGTGCCACGCCAGCGCCAATCGCCGGACGCGCCATCGGCAGTGCCACACGCCAGAAGGCTTGCAACGGTGATTGGCCGAGCACCCGCGCCGCTTCCATCAGCCCCTTGCCCTGCGCTAGAAACGCGGTGCGCGCCAGCAGGTAAACGTAAGGGTAGAACACCAGCACCAGTACGACGATCACCCCTCCGGTTGAACGCACCCGAGGCAGGCGCAGGCCGGTGCCGAACCATTCGCGCATCAGGGTTTGTACCGGCCCGGAAAAATCCAGCAGCCCGACGAACACGAAGGCCAGAACATACGCTGGAATCGCAAAGGGCAGCATCAACGCCCAGTCCAGCCAGCGCCGCCCGGGGAACTCGCACAGACTGGTCAGCCACGCCAGACTCACGCCCAGCAGCGTCACCCCCACACCGACACCCGCCACCAGAATCAAGGTATTGCTCAGCAGCCGGGTCATCTGGGTGTCGAGCAGGTGCGACCAGATCTGCCGGTCAATGCTTTCCCACGAGAGCAACAACACGCTCAGCGGCAACAGCACCAGCGCGGCGATGGCAAAAACGAGGGGATACCAGCGGCGTTGGGCAGGATGGGCCAAGGGCTTCTCGAAGTCAGTGAAGGAGTCGTGATCAGGCCGACGCTCTGCGCATGCGGAGCGTCGGATGATCAGAGCGACGTTCGCGGCGTATTAAATCAATTCCAGCCCGCACGATCCATCATGCGAATCGCCTCTGCCTGACGCTTGCCCGCCACTTCGACCGGAATGGTATCGGCCTTGAACGTGCCCCAGCTCGCGACCTCTTCGGACGGCGCCACGTTCGGGTTGGCCGGGAATTCCTGGTTGACGCTGGAGAAGATCTTTTGCGCTTCGGGACCGGTCATCCACTCGACCAGCGCCTTGGCGGCGTCGGGGTGCGGTGCATGTCTGGTAAGGCCGATGCCGGACAAATTGACGTGCACGCCCCGGTCGGTCTGGTTCGGCCAGAACAACCTCACCGCCAGATCCGGGTTCTGCTTGTGCAAACGGCCGTAGTAGTAGGTGTTGACGATGCCTACATCGCATTGACCGGCATTGATCGCTTCCAGCACGGCGATATCGTCGGAGAAAACGTCTGTGGACAGGTTGTTGACCCAGCCCTTGAGGATCTTCTCGGAAGCTTCGGCGCCGTGGGTTTCGATCAGCGTGGCGGTCAGCGACTGGTTGTAGACCTTCTTGGCCGTGCGCAGGCACAGGCGGCCTTCCCAGTTCTTGTCCGCGAGGGCTTCATAGGTGGTCAATTCGGCGGGTTTGACCCGGTCGGTGGAGTAGGCAATGGTCCGCGCACGCAGGCTCAAGCCGGTCCAGCCGTGAGTGGACGAGCGATATTGCGCAGGAATGTTGGCTTCAATGACCGGCGAGGTGAAGGGCTGGAGAATGCCCATCTGTTCGGCCTGCCAGAGGTTACCGGCATCGACGGTGAGCAGCAGGTCCGCCGTCGCGTTCTCACCCTCGGCCTTGATGCGCTGCATCAGCGGCGCCTCCTTGTCGGTGATGAACTTGATCTTCACGCCAGTCTTGGCGGTGTAGGCATCAAAGACCGGTTTGATCAGCTCGTCGATCCGAGAGGAGTACACCACCACTTCGTCGGCAGCCTGAGCGGTGCTGGCCAGTAAAGTCAGTGTCAGAGCCGCCAGAAGACGCTTGCTTGCCTGCATGAAGGTGTCCCGCGTTCGCAAATGAGGCGAAATGGTAGTGAATCCCATTTGCTATCTCAATCGACGCGACGGTGGAGGAGTTACCGGATGTTGCAGAAATTCAAGATGCGGGTTTTGGGACATGCTTTTATGCCCCTGAACCAGCGCGTTGTCAGCGCAAATACCGGCCCTGGAGCTGACTTTGTTCACGAACGTCATGAAGATCCAGCGGCTGAAATATAGCCTTCGCGGACAAGTTGGCTCCCACATGGGGTAGCGTGGAGCTGTGCACAACCTGTGGGAGTGGACTTGTCCAC
>NZ_MUIO01000182.1 GCF_002087235.1 Pseudomonas floridensis
GCCTTATCTGAATCCGGCCGATCGTCCTGTAGACGCAGCAGGCTGGCAAACGTTGGGGCGCGAGCTGAACGGGATAGGCGCCCGGTTGCGCAAGGGCGGGCTGCAACTGGCTTATCACAACCATGATTTCGAGATGAAGAAGTATCGCGGCAAAACTGCGCTGGAATGGCTGGTGGATGCGACGCAGCCTCAGAATCTGTCGCTCGAGCTGGATGTGGCCTGGGTGTCACGCGGCGGTCAGGACCCGGTTCGTTTGATCAGACGCTATTCGAACAGGCTGTTTGCCCTGCACGTCAAAGACAATGCAGGCATTGGCGTGCGTGACGACGAGCGAAACTTCGCTCCTGTCGGTGAAGGGCTGCTGACCTGGAGCGAGATCGTCGCCGCAGCGCAGGAAGATGCCAGGCCGTTGTACATCGTCGAGCATGATCTGCCCAAGGATCCGGGCGCAATCATCCGGACATCCAGACAGAATCTACAGCGCGAACTGATGCTCGAAGGCCATGAACGAAAACTGCAGTAATCCAGAGCCCAGGCGCTGAGAAGAGACGAGCGATGTCGCTTCTCATGCGTCTGCGGGCTTTGCTCCTTGTGATCAACGATGCTTACGCATCATCTTTTTTCTAGCCGAATCAAATGGTTGTCTGGTCATGATCGATCTTTGATCACGCCTGCCGGATCAAAAAAACGGTCAAGTTCGGGCGAGATCAGCCGACACGCTAACGCACCGCTGATGGGTGGCTTTTGCTACTCGCCTGTTCAGGATGCGGCCTTATTTGATCGTCATGGAAAGCGAAATGAAAGAAGAAAAAATGCCATCTTCCCCTCGCAGGGTCGGAATCATTCTGGGAATCCTGATTCTGTTGTTGCCCCATTTCTTCGTCTGGCTTCTGCTGCGCAGAGGGCACACCCGTAAAGCCAGGCTGATCGGTTTCGGATGGCTGGCTTTCTGGATCATCGTTTCGATACTGGTCCCAAAGTCGGCAAATCGGGATGTAGTGAATGCGCCCACACCCGCTGCTCCGGCAGTTGCCACGGCCCCCACACCAGCCCCCGTTGCAGCTGTCCCCGCGGTAGTCGCAACTGCTCCGGCCGCACCCGCAGCACCCGCCGCGGATGCCGTGAAGTCCTACACCGCCATGCAGGTTTCCAGCAGCTACGGTGAGAATTCAGTGGCGGCCGATATGCTGTTCAGAGACAAACGTGTAAAAGTGACCGGTCGCATTACCGACATCAACACCGACTTCATGGGCAATCCATATCTGATCTTGGCCGGGAGCAACCAGTTCATGGGTCCACAGTTCAAGTTCAACAAGTCTGCGCTGTCAGCCATCGCGGCGTTGAAGAAGGGGGCACAGATCTCTGTGATCTGCACCGGTCGGGGTGATCTGGCCAAAATCCCGATGTTTGAAAACTGCGAGTTGTGAAATGAGAAATCAGCGTCGTCTGGTCGTGCATGCCAGTGAGCGGCTTATCGCTTGAGTCCTGAATGACAAAGCCCATCGCTGAGATGGGCTTTGTTGAACATGCTGCTTTCGCCGTGGCGGTGCAACAACCGTTGGACTATTGGGCGACCAGGATTTTTTTCGGCTGGCACATGAGCAGTGACTGGCCGTCAGGCATTTCCAGAATGATTCCGTAACCCCCAGGCTCCAGACCTGTCAAATCGGCCTTGAACGTGAAACCCGATTTGAGCAGTTTTTCATTGTTGAAGGCCTTGACGATATCCGGACGATCAACGCGTACAGGATTCTCGAAGGTATGAGGTGCGCCTTGTGCGCCTGTCAAACGCAACCTTATTTGCGTGGCTGCCTTTTGATTTTGCGAGTCGAACGCCCATCCGCTGAACTCCACCATTCCCCGCTTCACATAGACAGTCGCGTCAGGCTTCCCGGCGATGACGTCGACGAAGCATTTGTCTGTCGAGAGACGGTTGACGATCTTGGCGTCTTCCTTGTCGCCGCATCCGGCAATCGACGCCAGACCAAGGGCCAGCAGAGCAAGTGCGGTAAGTTTTTTGTACATGATGTTTCCTGAGGGCGACGCATGATGGAAATGTTCAGTCGACTGCTTGCAGATGACTGTGTGTTTGAGAACTGTAAGGTCAGGTATCAAGCGGGTTGGGGATTATGGAGGGAGTGCCAATGCCGGGCAAGGGCGCTTTCTTTTGTTTCATGTGCAAGGCGCGGGTGTTTTCCACATCGCTCATTTGCGCCTGATCCGTGGCGCAACCCCCGTCAGATGCAGGCGAACGCAGGCCCAGGCGAGATGCAGCGCCTCACGCAATGCCACGGCGTCCTGACTCAGCACTCGCACCGACACGCCACAATCGCCAGGCAGCGCGCTGACACCCACGTAGCTGCCAGTGAGCGCAGACAGCGCGTTGCGCACGCTTTGTTTTACCTCGTCCAGCGGCAAGCCCTGACCCAGCAGCATGAAGGTGGCCATGGCGTTAAACGGGCCGCTGACGCCGGGCAGGCGGCGTTGCAAGTCTTCGCCGGTCAGGGTCAGGCGATCGCCCGCCAGCAACCTTCCGGCGGGGCAACGCACTTCCAGGTCTGCCCGGTAATACCCTGGCACTCCCGCCGCGCCCGGCGGGGTGTGTACGCAAAAGGCGTCGCAGAGCACCACGCGGGCCTTGGGGTGTAAGGTCACCAGCACCTCGCTGTGCAGCCGTGCCTGAGGGAAGAGGATGGTTACCATTGGCAGGTATTCCAGCAGTGCGCCCGTATCGGCCACCAGCGTGACGGTCTGGCGTGCCGAGTGTTCGAACATGCTGTGGGCGATAGTCGCCGCGCCGGTACTGACATGCACCTGAGTGTCGGCACAGGCGTGCAGATGCAGGCGCAGATGCTCTCCGGCGTACAGCCCGCCCGAACAGGACTGCAGATAGACCGCCGCCATACCGACCGGGTCCTGCGGCAGTTTCAGGGTCCGTCCAAGGTGGAAGGGATAAGCCACTTCCTGACGCGAGACATAGCTGATCCCTGACGGCGCTCTGCTGAACGTGATCTGCGCTGCCGCCTGCGCCTGCACCGGCAGTGTCGACGAGCAGACGTTCATGGGCGGTCGAACAGCACGGCCCGGCTGATCGCCTCGACCACCTCATCGACGCCGTCCCCGCTGCTGCAGTTGGTGAACAGTACGGGGCGACCTTTTCGCGCTTCGGCGGACTCGCGTCGCATGCGCGCCAGGTCGACGCCCACATAGGGCGCCAGGTCGTATTTGTTGACCACCAGCAGGTCGCAACTCAATACGCCAGGGCCTCGTTTGCGCGGAATGTCGTCACCTCCGGCGACGTCTATGACGAATATCCAGAAGTCCACCAGGTCCAGCGAAAAGGTCGAGGCCAGGTTGTCACCGCCGGATTCGATCAGCACCAGATCAAGGTTGTGAAAGTGCGCCTCCAGTTCGTCGGCCATTTGCAGGTTGAGCGTGGGGTCTTCTCGTATGGCGGTGTGCGGGCACGCACCGGTCTCCACGGCGCGCACCCGCATCGGGTCGATCAGCCCGCTGCGCTGCACGCGCTCGGCGTCCTCGCGGGTGGCCAGGTCGTTGGTGATGATTGCCAGCTCGATGCCGCGTGCAATGAGGCGCGGTATCAGTTGTTCCAGCAGGCGCGTCTTGCCAGAGCCGACCGGGCCGCCGATGCCGACACGAGCAGCGCCGGGGTGAGGCTGTGCAGCAGAGCAGGTGGGTGCAATCAGCGGCAGGTTCATCATCAGGCTCCTTTACGAATGGGCTTAGCGCAGCATGTAGCGTTGAGCGAGCGGGACTTCGCTGACCGGGTCACAGAACAACCGCTCGCCGTCGGCGTAAACGTCGAAGGTCTGTGGATCGACGTGAATGTCCGGGCAGGCATCGTTGTGCAGCATGTCTGATTTGCGCAGGGTGCGCGTGCCGAACGCGGGCAGCAGCGCTTTCTTGAGGCCCAGCTTGGCGGCGGTATCGGCTTCGACGGCCAGCCGGTTGACGAAGTTGACCGCCAGCGCCTTGCTCGCCTCACCGAACGCGCCCCACTGCGGGCGCATCATCAGCGGTTCGCAGGTGTACAGCGACGCTGCAGAGTCGCCCATTACGGCATGCACGATGAAGCCGCCTTTGACGACCAGATCCGGCTTGATGCCGAAGAATGCCGGTCGCCACAGTACCAGGTCGGCGATTTTGCCCGGCTCCAGGGAGCCGATGTAGCTGTCGATGCCGAATACGCGTGCGGCGTTGATGGTGTACTTGGCGATGTAGCGTTTGATGCGTTCGTTGTCGCCCAGGGCTGTGCTTTCTTCCGGCAGTCGGCCGCGCTGGTCTTTCATTTTTGAAGCCAGTTGCCAGGTGCGGCAGATGACCTCATTGATGCGGCCCATGCCCTGACTGTCCGAGCCCAGAATCGAGATCGCGCCGGTATCGTGCAGGATGTCTTCGGCGGCGATGGTTTGTGGCCGCACCCGCGATTCGGCGAACGCCACGTCTTCCGGCACGTCTGGATTGAGGTGGTGGCAGACCATGATCATGTCCAGGTGTTCGTCGAAGGTATTGACTGTGTAGGGATTGGTCGGATTGGTCGAGGAGGGGATGCAATTGGGCTTGCCTGCCACACTGATGATGTCCGGCGCATGTCCGCCGCCTGCGCCTTCGGTGTGGTACATGTGAATCGTACGGTCGCCGATGGCTGCCAGCGTGTCTTCGAGAAAACCCGATTCGTTGAGCGTGTCGGTGTGCAGTTGCACCTGGAAATCGTATTCGTCGGCGACCTTCAGGCAGGTGTCGATCACCGCAGGCATCGCGCCCCAGTCTTCATGGATCTTCAGCCCCAGACAGCCACCGCGCAGTTGCCCGAGCAGGGATTCGGGCTTGCTCGAGTTGCCCCGTCCGAGGAAACCGAAGTTGATCGGCCAGTGCTCTGACGCCTGCAGCATCTTGCCGACGTTCCATTCCCCGCCGCAGTCGATGCCCACCGTGATCGGCCCCAGCGAGCCGCCGATCAGGGTGGTCAAACCGGCTGCCAGCGCGTGATCGCATAACTGCGCCGAATCGAAATGCACATGCACATCGATGCCGCCGGGTGTGACGATCAGGCCTTCGGCATCGCGTACGGTGGTGGCGACGCCGCAAATCAATTGCGGGTGCACACCGTCCATGATCTGCGGATTGCCCGCCTTGCCGATGGCGACGATCTTGCCCGCCTTGATGCCGATGTCGCCTTTGACGATGCCAATCACCGGATCGATGATCAGCGCGTTGCAGATCAGCATGTCGAGTGCGCCGTCGTCGCTGTCGTGACCCGGCATCAGGCCCATGCCGTCGCGCAGGGTCTTGCCGCCGCCGTGCAGGCATTCGTCGCCGGGCACCGAATGGTCGAACTCGACTTCGGCCAGCAGCGAGGTGTCGCCCAGCCGGACCGCATCGCCGGTGGTCGGGCCGTACATCGCGGCATATTCCTTGCGGGTCATCGTGGCCATTGCTCAGGCTCCCTTGAAATGCCGGGCACGCGCGCGCTCCAGTGCGACGCGCTTGCATGCCGGATCGTGCAGGTTGCCATTGGTCAGACCGCTGAAGCCGTAGATGTCGCCACTGCCGCCAAATTGCACCAGTTGCACCTCGCGCAATTCGCCCGGTTCGAAGCGCACCGCAGTGCCTGCCGGTATGTCCAGGTGCATGCCGAAAGCGATATCACGGGGGAAATCCAGCGCCTTGTTGACCTCGAAGAAGTGATAGTGGCTGCCGATCTGCACCGGCCGATCACCCGTATTGAGGGCTCTCAGGGTCGCCGTCGGGCGGCCGGTGTTGAGCTGAATATCGCCATCGGGCGCGAGAATCTCGCCGGGTGTGGGCATGGCGCTCAATGGCAATCGACCCGGCCGAACGGGTTGGTGGACGGTGACCAGTTTGGTGCCGTCCGGAAAAGTGCCTTCGACCTGCAACACCGGCAGCAAGTCGGCGACGCCGGGCAGCACGTCATCAGTGCTCAGAATCGTCGAGCCAGACCCGATCAGTTCCGCCACGCTGCGTCCCTCGCGAGCGCCTTCAAGGATCTCGTCAGCGATCAGCGCCGACGCTTCCGGGAAGTTCAGACGCAGGCCCTTGCTACGGCGTTTGCGTGCCAGTTCGGCGGCGGTGTACAGCGTGAGCCGTTCAAGCTCGGTGGGGGTCAGTAGCATGGCGAGGCTCCTGCGGGCAGGTGATCAATTGGCGAACAGGCGCAATTCCTGGGTTTCATGCCGCATGACGGCGATTTCGGCCATGGGCGTGAAGCCGCTGGCGTTTTCCGGCTCGGGCGCGGCAAGCGTCAGCAGTTGCGCAATCAAGGGGTGAATCTCGGTCAGCACCCGCTGCGCATCGACATGGCCCATCACGCCGAGGCGTACGGCAGCGCTGACCAGACCGGTACACAAACCGTGGGCGGCGGCCAGTTGGCAATGCGCGAGGTGCATGCCCAGTTGCTTCCAGATAAGGCCCTGCATGACGGGCAGATGCCCTTGCGTTTCGCCTGCGAGTATCTGCTGCTGATAAAGCGCCGCGCCGGACGTTCCGAGTGCAACGTGAACACCCAGCAGTGCCTGGCCGACACGCCGTGAGCCGTGGCGCAGTTCTTCGGCCATGGTCAGCGCTTCAATCTGCGCATCCAGCGCCATCAGTCGATCCGGATCGTCGGCTGATTGCCAGGCGGCTACCAGAAAGGCCCGGTCAAAACTGTTCCAGCGATGCCGTAACTGGCCTTCCACGAAACCGCGCACTGCAGCGCTGCGGTCAGGGCGGGTGTGCGGTTGTCGACGTCGGGGCGGAGCCCGTTCGATCTGGCCCAGATGACCATCAGTCTTGAGCGTTTCCAGCCCCCACGACCAGGCCACTGCGCCGCCCGGAAAAAAACTGTCGGCCTGTTGCAGGGCCAGCAATGCGCTGCCCAGGTCGTTCATACGCGCGACACTCGACCGTCGGCGAACATTGGCGCCAGACGCTCCAGGTAATCGGCTTCGGGGCCGTTGAGCGGAATCTGCAGCGTATCGTGATCGAAGCGCACCGCCCAATGCATGTTGCCCGCGAAGTAACCCAACTCCAGCGCTGCTGACGCATCGCGTGGCTTCAGGCCCAGATAGTGCTGATCCTGCATCTGCACCACGATGGCACGCTTGCTTTCGAGCATCAGCACCGAACCGTTGCGCAACGTCTGATGCCGCTCCAGACGAATCGCGCAGTCGGTGCCGCGATCACTGACCAGCCGCAGGCGATGCCGCTGGATGTCGCTGCCGGACAGGTTCAGGATTTCCACCTGGCCGTTATGGCTCAGGTCATGAAGCCGATCGGCAAGGGCAGGGTCACTGGCCTGGCCGAGAATGCGGTCGAGTATCAGCATGGTGCGTTCTCCTGTGTCGGCTCAGATCGTGAGGTAGCGCAGAATGCGCTCGCGGTCGACGGTTTCGTGGACTTCGCTGTGCACGAATTCACCTTTTTCGATGATCAGGTAGCGGTCAGCCACGGCCATCGCGAACGACAGCACCTGCTCGGACACAATCAGCGAAAAGCCTCGCTCCTTCTTCAGCAGGTTCAAGGCTTTGGCGATGTCCTTGATGATCGATGGCTGGATGCCTTCGGTGGGCTCGTCGAGGATCAGCACCTTGGGATTGGACACCAGCGCCCGGGCGATGGCCAGTTGTTGCTGCTGGCCGCCGGACAGGTTGCCGCCCTTGCGCCGGCGCATCTCGAACAGCACCGGAAAGTATTCGAAGATGTAGTCGGGAATAGGGGCGGCGGGTGCGCCCTGCATACCGGTGAGGATGTTTTCCTCGACGCTCAGGTAAGGAAAGATCATGCGTCCCTGCGGCACGAAACCGATGCCGGTAGCAACGCGCTCATAGCTTTTGCTGCCGGTCAACTCCTGCCCGGCCAGGGTGATGCTGCCACTGCGCGTCGGCAGCATGCCCACCAGGCTGCGCAACAACGTGGTCTTGCCCATGCCGTTGCGACCCATGATCGCCAGCGACTCGCTCGGTGCCAGTTCCAGGCTCAGATCGCGCAGCACATGGCTGTCGCCGTAATAGACGTTCAGTTGCGTGACATTCAGCATGTTCAGTGCCCCAGGTAGACGTCAATGACGCGAGGATCGTTCTGCACCTGATCCATCGAGCCGTAGGCCAGGGTCTTGCCCTGATGCAGTACCGTGACCTTGTCGGCCACCGACTTCACGAATTCCATGTCGTGCTCGATGATGACCATTGCCCGGCCCCTGGCGATGAGTTTGAGCAGGCCTG
Organism: Pseudomonas floridensis; assembly: GCF_002087235.1. Taxonomy (GTDB): domain Bacteria; phylum Pseudomonadota; class Gammaproteobacteria; order Pseudomonadales; family Pseudomonadaceae; genus Aquipseudomonas; species Aquipseudomonas floridensis. Next base: position 8,244 of record NZ_MUIO01000182.1, read on the forward strand.
CGGTCTTTTCCCGCTCGCCCGCGCTCATGCCCGCCACCGGTTCATCGAGCAACAGCAGTTCCGGGCGTTGCATCAGCAGCATGCCGATCTCCAGCCACTGTTTCTGGCCGTGGGACAGAAGTCCGGCCTTGCGGCCCAACTGGTCCTTGAGGAAGATCATCTCGGCGGTCTGCTCGATTTCGGCTTGCAAGGCGCTGTTCTTTCCGGCGAACAGGCAGTTGAAGATGCCGCGCTTGTCCGGCGAGGAAATATCCAGGTTTTCGCGCACGGTGAGGTCTTCATACACCGACGGGTTCTGAAACTTGCGACCGACGCCTGCACGGGTGATCTGGTACTCGATCATGTTGGCCAGTTGCAGGTCTTTGAAACGGATGGTGCCGGCGCTCGGGCGGGTTTTGCCGCAGATCATGTCCAGCAGCGTGGTCTTGCCCGCGCCGTTTGGCCCGATCACCACGTGCACCTGGTTTTCCTCGACATAAAAGTTCAGGCTGTCCACGGCCTTGAAGCCGTCGAACGACACCGTCAGGTCCTCGACACTCAGCAACATACCGGCCATCAGTGCACCTCCTTGTTGTTCAGGCGTTGCAGCAGACCGGCCAGCCCGGTGGGCAGAAACAGCACCACGCCCATGAACAGGAAGCCGATGAAGTACTGCCAGAAACTGACGAAGTTTTCGGAAAGGTAGGTTTTTGCCGTGCCGATCAGCAGCGTGCCGTACACCGCGCCGACCAGCGACAGACGTCCGCCGAGGGCGGCGTAGATCACGATTTCCGTGGACGGAATGATGCCGACCAGCGACGGCGATGCCAGGCCGACCTGCAAGGTGAACATCACCCCACCCAGCGCCGAGATCAGCGCCGCCACGGCAAAGATGAACGCCTTGAACAAGGCCGTGTTGTAGCCGGAAAACCGCACCCGGTCTTCACGGTCACGAATCGCCACGATCACCTTGCCCAGCCGACTGCGCAGAATGAAGCCGCACATCGCGACACAAGCCAGCAACAGCACGGTGGTGATCAGGTACAGAATCCAGGGCGTTTGCGGAGTCTGCAGGCTCAGGCCGAACACTGTCTTGAAGTCGGTCAGGCCGTTGACTCCGCCGGTATAACCCTGCTGGCCAATGATCATGATCGACATGATCGAGGCCAGCGACAGGGTGATGATCGAGAAGTACACGCCGCCCACGCGCTTCTTGAAATAGGCGTAACTGAACAGGAACGCCAGCAACGCCGGAAGAATGAGAATTGCCGCGAGGGTGAAGGTCGCCGATTCGAACGGCTTCCACCACCACGGCAGAGACTCGACGCTGTTCCAGATCATGAAATCGGGCAACGCGGAGCCATAGAAGGCGGCAAGGGCGCTGGCGGCTTCGTCATTGGCAGTAGCTTCCAGCTTCAGGTACATCGCCATCATGTAACTGCCCAGGCCGAAGAAAATTCCCTGACCCAGGCTGAGAATGCCGCCGTAGCCCCAGATCATCACCATGCCGACCGCACAGAACGCCAGACTCAGGTATTTGCCTGCCAACCCCAGACGAAAGTCGCCCAGGCTTACAGGTAACACCACCAACAGCAGAATTGACAGCCAGATCAGGCTGTAGCGTTCCAGTAGCGGTAGCCAGCCGGGTTGGGCCGTTTGGGTCGGTGACAGAGCGGGCGGCTTTTCAGTCATGTCATTCATCTCAACGTCTCACTTTCGTGGCAAACAGGCCGTTGGGGCGGAAGAACAGCAGCACGATGACCACCAGCAGGGTCATGGCCTTGGCCATGGAGCCGGTGGTGAGGTATTCCAGCGAAATCTGTGTCTGGCCGATGGCGAACGCCGACAGGAAGGTGCCGAGCAGGCTTTCCACGCCGCCGAACACCACCACGATGAAGGTGTCCACCAGGTACTGCTGACCGCTGACCGGGCCGGTAGAGGCGAGCATGGTGAATGAACTGCCAGCGATGCCCGCCAGGCCACACCCCAGTGCAAAGGTCACAGAGTCCACCCGTGCGGTGTTGATGCCGGCGGCACCCGCCATGGCGCGGTTCTGGGTCACGGCGCGGATGCGCAGGCCCCAGCGACTGCGGTAGAGAAACAGGAACACGGCAGCGGCAATGACAAAGGTCAGGCCGATGATGAAAATCCGGTTCAGCGGCAGTTCCAGGCCTTCACTGATCTTCCACGCGCCTTGCAGCCATTGCACGGTCGGCACGCTGACCTCCTTGGGCCCGAACACCTGACGGAACAACTGCTGCAGCACCAGCGACAGGCCCCAGGTCGCCAGAAGGGTGTCCAGCGGCCGGTTGTACATGAAGCGGATGAAGCAGCGTTCCAGCAGAAAACCGAAGGCGAAGGTCACCAGGAAGGCCACGCCGATCCCGACGATGAAGTACCAGCCCATGAACTCCGGCAGGTAGCGCTGAAACACCACCGAGGTGACGTAGGTCATGTACGCGCCCATCGCCATCAGTTCACCGTGGGCCATGTTGATCACGCCCATCAGGCCGAACACGATGGTCAGTCCCAGCGCCATCAGCACCAGTACCGAGAACAGCGAAAATCCGCTGAAGACTTGCATTACCAGCGTATCGAAAGTCATGGCGTCGCCACCTGTCGCTGAAGGTTGAAAGAGGGGGGCGCGGTGTGATCCCGAGCCCGCTCAGGTATCAGAGTTTCGGGAACGGGTTGGGCTCGATAGGCGCGGACTCGTAGATCACGTCGACCTGGCCTTGGGCGTTAAGGGTGCCGATGCGTGCACGTTTCCACAGGTGATGGTTGTCCTTGTGCACCTTGATCTGGCCTTCAGGCGCGTCCAGCTCCATTTCCGAGGACGCGGCGATCACGTTCGGCACGTCGAAACTGCCGGCTTTCTCCACTGCCTTTTTCCACAGATAAACAGCGGTGTAGGCTGCCGCCATCGGATCGCCGATCACGCGTTGCTGGCCATAGCGGGTCTTGAACGCCTGAACGAATTTCTCGTTGACCGGATTGTTCAGGCTCTGGAAATAGCTCATGCAGGTCAGAAAACCGGTCAGGTTTTCTGCGCCGATACCGGTGACCTCCTCTTCGGTCACCGCCAGCGCCATCAGGGTCTGGTTGCTGCTGTCGATCCCTGCGGCCTTGAGCTGTTTGTAGAACGCCACGTTGGAGCCGCCGACGATGGTGGATATTACGATGTCAGGCTTGGCGGCCTTGATCTTGTTGATCACCGAGGAGAACTCGATGGCCCCCAGCGGCAGGTAATCCTCGCCGACAATCGAGCCGCCCTGCTTGGTCACCGAGACGCGTGCCAGTTTGTTGGTGGTGCGCGGCCAGATGTAATCCGAGCCGACCAGATAGACACTCTTGCCTTTATTGGCCATCAGCCAGGTCACGGCTGCCAGTGTCTGCTGCGAGGCCTCGGCGCCGGTGTAAATAATCGCCGGAGATTTTTCCAGACCTTCGTAGAAGGTTGGGTAGTAGAGCAGGCCCTTGTTGCGCTCGAAGACGGGCAACACCGCCTTGCGCGAGGCCGACGTGAAGGCTCCGAATGTCACCGCGACGCGATCGTTTTCCAGCAGCTTGCGTGCTTTCTCGGCGAAGGTCGGCCAGTCACTGGCACCGTCCTCGATGATCGGCTCGATGGTCTTGCCCAGCACACCCCCACTGGCGTTGATTTCGTCGATGGCCAGTTTTTCCGCGTCCACCACCGAGGCTTCACTGATGGCCATGGTGCCGGTCAACGAGTGGATAATGCCCACTTTCACGGTATCGGCCGCCTGCACCTGGCCGACCAGAGAAAACGGCAACAGGCTCATGGCGCCCAGCAACAGCGCATGCTTGATCAAACGGCGTTTGTCGTTATGCATTCACTTCTCTCCCAGGAATAAAAAAAGCCCGACGTTCCGCCCTGCGAACAGGCGGAAGGTCAGGCTTTTGTGCCGAATCTGGCGGGACAAACTGTGTCCGATCCAGTCGTACGCGAGGTGTCTCCCTACCTGCCATGAAGGGGCGTAGGGCAGACAGCTGGCGCGATGTCTCAAGAGAGTCTTAGCAAGGCCGATGCCAAGTGTCGGTATTAGCGTCGATATGCGCGGGTTGGTGCGCTTTGGCGGTTTTTTTCGGCATGTCCCTTCATTAATTGCACGCGACCCCGGTCTTGCGCCGCTTTGGCGCGAGCGCGCCCTTCACGCACCAAAAATGTGACGACAGCCGGTCGATTTTCCGCGACTCACCCTTCAAACGTGCATGTGGCCGCCGCTGGCCCACTCCCTGCATAGGCTTGCACGACACCTTCGCAGGGTCCCTTGTCACACGCCCATCCTCCGGCAGGTGTGGAAGGCCCTCGCATGACTGGCCCTGACACTGTCGTCACGCCAGCCCAGGCGCAATCGCCTGAGAGCCCCCGCGCACCACGCGGTGTTTCGCTCAGTCCCTTTTTGCACGGACCTCAAGACCCCCGGCCAGTGGCGGGCGTCTCATCTCACGTTGAACAAGGTTTATAGGCATGGTTGACCAGTCGATCCGCATAGGCGGGCTGTTTTCCAATACCGGGGTCACCGCCGCTGGCGAATGCTCGACGATGCGCGGGGCGCAGTTTGCGATCCAGCAGATCAACGCGGCCGGTGGCGTGGACGGACGCCCGCTGGAAATGATCACCCGCAACCCGGACTCGACACCGTCACTGTTCGCCCTGCACGTCGAGTCGCTGATTCGCGAAGAGCGTTTGAAGTTTTTCTTCGGTTGCTACACCTCGGCGGCTCGCAAGGCGGTGTTGCCCATCGTCGAGCGCCACGACGCGCTGTTGCTTTACCCGGTGTACTACGAGGGCTTCGAGTATTCGCGCAATATCATCTACACCGGCGCCACACCGAATCACAACGCTGTGCCGCTGGGCAACTACATGTTCGAACACTTCGGCAATCGGGTGCTGATGATCGGATCGGAATATGTATACCCCTACGAAACCAATCGCCTGATGAGCGACCTGCTGTACGAGCGTGGCGGCAACAAGCTGGGCGAGTATTACCTGCCGCTCAAGAATGCCCGTCCCGAGGATTTCGCCCGGTTGATGGTCAAGGCGCGGGAGCTGAAACCGTCGTTCATCTTCTCGACCGTGGTCGGCGAGACCATGGGACATCTGTACCAGGCCTACGCCGATGCGGGTTTCGACCCGGCGGTGATGCCGATCGCCAGCGTGACCACCAGCGAAACCGATATCAAGCAGATGGGCGTGCACCTGGGCAATGGGCACATATCGGCAGCGAGCTATTTTCAGTCGATCGACACGCCGCTCAACCGCCAGTGCATCGCCGAATACCGCGAGCTGTTCGGCCAGCAGCAAGTCACCGACCGCTGCTGGGAAGCTGCGTATTTTCAGGTGCATCTACTGGCCAAGGCGATCAGTCGGGCGGGCAGCACCGAAGTGGAAGCAGTATTGCAGACCATGCGCGGCCTGGAGTTCGACGCGCCTCAAGGACGAGTGAGAATCGATGAAAACAACCACCACACGTACCTGTATTCACGAATCGGAAGGGCCAACGCCAAGGGCCAGTTCGACATCCTTTACGAGAGCCAGAAAGCGCTCAAACCCGACCCCTATGCCATTGCGCCTGATTTCAGTGGCTGGTCCGGCCTGGCCGGGAGGCGTCCATGACCCTGCGTGCTGCCAAGAAGCGCCTGCGCAACGATAGCGCAGGCGGGATCAAAGACCTGCGTGACATCAGCGTACTGGTGATGCACCCGGACGATGAAGACGGGCGCAACCTGATCGCGCAATTACAACGCATCGGCTGTCAGGTGCGGGTCCAGTGGCCAATCCCCGAGCGTCTGCACAGTGAGGCGGATGTGATCGTGCTGGCCGTCTCGCCGGAGAGCCTGTCAACCAATACACCCTGGTTGCTGCACAGTACGACGCCGCCGATCATTCCGGTGATTGCCTATGAAAACCCGATCATCGTCGAGGCGCTGGTGCAATTGAATGCCTGCTCCGTGATTCCTTCACCAGTGAGGTCTTTCGGTCTGCTCACGGCGTTGACCATCACCCTGAGTCAGGCGCGCAAGAACCGTGAGCGGGAAAAACACGTCAAGCGTCTGGAAGGGCGCATGGCCGTCATGCGTACCGTGCAGCAGGCGAAAATCATTTTGATGGAAACCAAGGGGCTGTCGGAAATCGACGCCTATAACGCGCTGCGCGACCAGGCCATGAGCAAGCGCGAGCCGGTGGAGAAAATCGCCGAAGCGCTGGTCAAGGCGCATGAACTGTTTCAACAGGCCTGTTCCTGATCCGCTTTAGTATCGGGCTCGCGAGCCTGATCCTCTTCTGCGTGGACGTTTGCCATACGCCCTGAACCGGCAGGTATGGAGCACCGCGTGGCGACCGGCACGGACAACGGCGTCCTCCGGAACGAGCTTGAGCCCGTGCACTCGGCACAGGCGGCTCCTACCGTCATCTGGAGAACATCATGTCCGTAAAACGCCCTGAAAAAGCCGACTTTCTGATTGCCGCCCAGGACCATGGTTACGACCTGTCCGACAGCCAGATGCAGGCGTACCTGAATCTCGCCGATGAAACCCTCAATTCCTACGAAGCCATCGATGCCCTGTACGCCGCCCACGTTGCTCAGCCTGCGCCCCTGCGCGAACACAGCAAACCCCTCGACGCTGAAAACCTGCACGCCGCCTGGTACGTGAAAACGCATATCGTGGGCGCCGCCGACGGTCCGTTGAAAGGGCGGACCGTGGTCATCAAGGACAACGTTTCGGTTGCCGGCGTGCCCATGGCCAACGGCTCGTTGAGCCTCGAAGGTTACGTGCCGTCCGAGGATGCCACCGTGGTCAAACGCCTGCTGGCGGCCGGCGCCACCGTGGTCGGCAAGTCGGTGTGCGAGGACCTGTGCTTCTCCGGGGCCAGCTTCACTGCGGCCAGTGGCGCGGTGAAAAATCCGTGGGACATGACTCGCAATGCAGGCGGATCGTCCAGCGGCAGTGCGGTGCTGGTGTCGCTGGGTGAAGTCGATATGGCGATCGGCGGCGATCAGGGCGGATCGATCCGTATGCCCTCGGCCTGGAGCGGTATCGTCGGTCACAAACCCACCTACAGCCTGGTGCCGTACACCGGTGCGTTTCCCATCGAACGCACGATTGATCATGTGGGCCCGATGGCCAATACCGTACGCGATTGCGCGTTGATGCTGGACGTGATCGCCGGTGCCGACGGCCTGGATTCGCGGCAGAAAAATCCGCCCGCCGTGAACTGCATTGCGAGCCTGGATCAAGGCGTCAAAGGGCTGAGAATTGGTCTGCTGCGTGAAGGCTTCGCGATTCCGGGCATGTCCGAGCCGCAGGTGGATGCGCTGGTCAAAGCCGCCGTCGCCCAACTCGAAAGCCTAGGCGCCAGCGTCGGTGAGGCCAGTGCACCGTGGCACTCCGGCGTAGCGCTGGACATGTGGAACGTGATCGCCACCGATGGCGCGGCCTATCAGATGCTGCAAGGCAACGGTTACGGCATGAACGTCGATGGCTATTACGATCCGGACATCATGAGCTACTACGGCGCCAAACGCCGCGAACACGCCGATTCGTTGTCCCACAGCGTGCGGGCCGTGGCGCTGACTGGCCACTACAGTCTGAAAAACCTGCACGGCGCCAGCTATGCCAAGGCGCGCATGCTGGTCCCGGAACTGACCCGTCAGTACGACGAGGCGTTCCAGTCATACGATGTGCTGGTGATGCCGACCATGCCCTTTGTCGCGACGCCGCTGACCGCGCCGGACGCGCCGATCGAAGAGTACGTTCACAGTGCGCTGAACATGCTCGCCAACACCGCGCCGTTCGACCTGACCGGACATCCGGCGACGTCGATTCCTGCCGGGCTGGCCGATGGCTTGCCGGTGGCGATGATGATCGTTGCGCCACGTTTCCAGGATGCGCTCGCGCTGCGTGTGGCGCAGGCCTACGAACAGGTTCGGGGTGAGTTTCCCAAGCCGCCGCGTGGTTGAAGGCATCAGCTAAACGCGAAGCGCCCGGACATGTC
>NZ_MUIO01000183.1 GCF_002087235.1 Pseudomonas floridensis
GGTGTTTTCAGCAAAATCAACTCTCATCAGACTGGCAGCACGCGCATCCATTCGGCAGAGCGCAGTTCCTTGGACAGTTTCTCTGCCGCTGCGTCTCCCGCTGAGTCCCGATCAAAAGCAATGATGACCCGCTGGGTGCTGTGGTGTTTCAGCCTGCCAGTGATCTTGAGAAAAACCGCTCACGCCATAAGCGCTGATGACGTTGCGAAAACCCGCACACCAAAAGGTCATGGCGTCGATCAGCGACTCACAGAGAATAATTTCCAGGCTGGCCAGCAGCGCCGCTTCGTTCCAAACCCCGCGCAACGGCGTGGCCAGGTACATATGCCGGGACTGGTTGGCCGGAATTTTATTGTTCGGCTGCATCCGCCGTCCGTAAAGCTGCATCACTCGCCCTGCCTGCTCCGGCTGCGCGCCGTCCTCTAGACCCAGCACCGGCACGACCAGACAACCGTTCAAATGTTCGTGTCCGGTAGAACGCAAAACCCCTAAGTCTTGCAGGTGCTGTCGCACCTGCCGACCCGCCTGGGTATGCCCTGCGGGCAAGCGATACGTCAGGGTTTTATTGGCATAGCCGAGTTGAAAATGTTCGATCAGCTCGGGATGGTTCAGGCCGCGAGATTCCAGATAGGCCAGTGCTTCGGGAGATTGTTTGAAATTGGCGTGATAGAACTCGGCCACCGAACGCAGCAGCGCCGCGGCTTCAAGATCAGAAGAGCCCGCAGCTAAAGAAGGGAGGTGTCGAGCGTGGCTGCGTGTCACACCGACTTTTTCCGTGTTCTCCAGCGGCGCGTCGTTGCGCAGCAGTTGGACTGCGTGAGGCAACGACACGCCTTGGGTTTTCATCACCCAATCGATCACCGAACCAGCAGCCCCGCAGCCAAAGCAGTGACACCTCACGCTTGAGGCGTTCCAGTTCGGCTTCGGGGATGCGGGCCATCGGGTTTTCTCCAAAAAGCTGTCAAGAGGGAAAAGCAAAAACAACTCGACGGCAATATACCACCGATAGTAGTTTTTACAACTAGTAGTGGTAAACCATGGAGTACGTTATGGCTATCCTATTACAGATCGCGTCGACGACAGCCATGAGCATCACGAGCGAAGAACGTGAATTTTTCATTGCCCTGGGCGAGCGCATTGCCCGCCTGCGCAAAGAACACTGCATCACCCAAACCCAACTGGCTGAACGGCTGGGCGTGTCCCAGCAGACTATCCAAGCCTATGAGTCCGGCAAGCGGCGTATTCAGGTAGCGGCTCTGCCAGAACTGGCCCGATGCTTGCAGCCACACTCGAAGAGCTGTTTGGTCAGCAGCAGGAAACCACTATGCGTAAGCGTGGCCCGGCTCCGAAATGGCAACAGCAATTGGAAGCCATCGACCAACTGCCCAAGAGCCAACAGAAATTCGTTGCGCAGATGCTCGACGCCCTGATTGCTCAGGCAACGACCAAGGCGAGCAGCGAAGGAAGGGAAGTCTTGCAGTGACAGATAAAAAACACCGGTGCAAGGCCGGTGTCGAGATTGACAGATCAGGTCGGAACTTTTCTACAGTTCAAAACAGCCAGTTCATCTTTCAACCATTGCTCATGTTCATGGACAACGTAATCATAGTTTGATGCAGAGTGGTATTGATGCTCTGGTAAAGTCATCGCACCAGGAGTCATCGACAGTGGAGCGTCAGCAGGCCACTCCCAACTTGACCAAAACTCAGAAAATTTTATCAACCCATAGAGCGGGTCCGGGTCTAGGTTTGTTAGAAGTTCTTCCAACGCAACAGCTCGCCATATTTTCCTGGCTCGTTGCATATCCGCATTTTGAAACTCACTCACTTTTTGCAACAGCGGGCATAGCTCAGATAAAGGCAGATCACTATCGTTAGCCAAGCTAACAATCACATCAAGCAAGGGATTATTCCCAGCCACCTTTTCAAGTTCAGCGGTTGCAAAATTTTCCACACAAAACGCTGGCAAGCGTCCCAAAAGACAAGGAATACCACAGACGCCCTGGAGCACAACGGCCCAGTCAGTCAAGCCATGTTTGGCAATTCGTTCAAAGACTGTTTGAATCATGGTTTCACCGGTATACCGTTAACAGTTCCATTTGGCACGAACATTCTGTGTGTTACACCGCCCAACTTCGGATCTACAATCCATTCAAACCTACCCACTACACCATTGTAGCTACCTGATGCTTGGTAAAGCGACGAGCCGTTGTTGAGTGAAAATTTAGTCGCGCTGCTTGCATAGTTATCGACAATATCGGGAAAACCATGCGCAACTGGAGTCGATGGAAATTCTTGTGTGGCATAAGGGCCATTGGGCTTCTTTGAGTACACCGGCATTGGTTTTCCGTCAGCCCCAACAACTTGTTGGTTCGGAAGTTGGTCTACTTTATTTCCGCTACCTTGCCCCTTCGTACCATTGCCAATACGCGCTTCGACTAAAACATCATTTGATAGCGTTGCTCCCCCTTTTGCACCATCGCCCCC
>NZ_MUIO01000184.1 GCF_002087235.1 Pseudomonas floridensis
GCTCGTCATCTTCCAGCGGTGTGGCGCGATAGGTCGCGAACACTTTCTGTGCACGAACCAGGTCATCGGCCAGCGCCTGACGAACGCGTTCTTTGTCTGTTTCTGACACACCGCCATCCTGGGCATCGAGCAAGCGATACAGGCCACGGTTGTGCGCAGTCAGGCTGGTCAGGGTTTCATTGGTGTTGCTGACCGAAACCAGGTTGTTGGAGAAGGTCAGTTCCAGCGCATTGCCCAGGCGGGTCACGCCTGTCATGCCCAGGCCACCTACCGCCAGTGTAATGAGCGCACAGATGATGAACGCCGAAAGAAGCTTGGTCGAAAACTTGAGCTGACGCAGAATATTCATAGGGTGGGCCGTTGCTTAATGAGGAATGACGACTAAGCTGAAGTGATTTGCCACTCAGCAATGATGTCATAATGACTTCATCCATTACGCAAACGTTCAACACCGGACAAAATTTCTTACAGATCGGCACATTCTGCTGAAACGCATTGCTTGCAGCGCCCTCCAGGCCAGCATCTGAGCCATCAGTGAAGCAGGATTGACTGCCTCTCACCGTTGCGATCCGTGCCTTGCACAAACGCCCGCGCTTCGCGGGTCATGCGGTCAAGCCGGTGGTCCCGCTCTTTCTCGGCCTCGGCCATT
>NZ_MUIO01000185.1 GCF_002087235.1 Pseudomonas floridensis
CCTTGTCTCCATGCTGCTTGAGCAGGTACGCATGAATCTGTCGGACCTCGACCGAACGGTAGATCGGCGCGATGTCCATCACCGCCAGCAGTCCCTGCGTGCCATGATCGCGCGTATTCATGATGACGTGTGGCCCTCGCGCGCCCAACACCTGAAAACCCAGAGACTCGAAGTACGGCACTTTATCGACCACGCAGTACAGCTCGGCATGCGGGTATCGGCTGACCATTTTGTCCAGCATGGAGCGTGCAATGCCCTGACCACGATGGCTCTCCCGAACCGCCATGTAAGCCACAGCGCAGGCATAGGGGTCGTTCTGGACAGGCAGGTAAAGCAGAAAGCCAAGCACCGTTTCAGGGTTTTCATCGTCCAGCGCCACGATCAGCTCGACCGCCATGCTGCCTGAGCCATCCATGGCGTTGAGGTAAAGGTGCACCTCGTAACCCACACCGTATTGATAAAGGTTGTACAGCGGATTGCTCGGCGCAATGGCGACCAGGCTGATGTCAGTCACGTAGTCGACGACCATCTGCTGGATCTGGCTTCGAATGAATTCCGGCGGCGGGTTTTGCAACAGCATGACAGTGGGCATTGAACGTCTGGCTCCGAGGGTAAGGCTTGCCTGAGGCGGGTGGCGCCCATGATAAACCGTTAGCGAATGAAGGACCGGCAGAAGCGGTGCTCACATGTGGAAATCCCGGATGCTCACCGATGATCCTTTGTTTCCCACCTGACTGTTACATAGTGTTTCTTATTACGCGCTATACCTCGAGACAAGTAGTATCCAAGAGCCACTACTCCAGCAGTGAACTATTATTTATCTGGG
>NZ_MUIO01000186.1 GCF_002087235.1 Pseudomonas floridensis
GGTTTTTACGTGCGCTCAGTCCTCGGTGGTGAAGCGAAGGCCGAGGTCGGCGGCCTTGCTCTTTTACGGGGTCTCAGATTTTCACTGCCTGTTCGGGGACGCGACCATAGACGTCGGTAAACCGCACGATGTCGTCTTCACCCAGGTACTCGCCGCTCTGCACCTCGATCATCACCAGATCGATCACGCCGGGATTGACCAGGCGATGCGTGAAGCCTGGTTTGATAAAGGTCGATTCGTTGGTGTCGAGCATGAATTCGCGTTCGCCATTGGTGACCCGCGCCATGCCGCTCACGACGATCCAGTGTTCGCTGCGATGGTGGTGCATCTGCAGCGACAGCGAGGCTTGCGGACGGACCACGATGCGCTTGATCTTGAAGCGCTTGCCTTCTTCCAGCACAGTGTACGTGCCCCACGGGCGAGTGACCGTGCGGTGCAGGCGATAGGCGTCATGGCCCTGGCGCTTGAGCTCCTGAGCAATGACCTTCACGTCCTGGGTGCGCGCGCCGTCGGCCACCAGCAGTGCGTCCGGCGTGTCGATGATGATCAGATTGTCCAGACCGATCGCGCCGACCAGACGCTTGGGCGAATCTATGTAGCAATTGGTCACGTCATGCAGCACGGTCTGGCCGTTGCACTGATTGCCGTGGGGGTCGGCGCCAGTCAGCTCGCGCACCGCGTCCCACGAACCGATGTCACTCCAGCCCAGCTCGCAGGGCACCACTGCGACTTTGTCGGAACGCTCCATCAGCGCGTAGTCGATGGAGATGTCCGGGACCAGGCCGAAGGATTCGCTGTCCAGTTCCACCTGCAACTCGCGGTTGCCCTCTTTGCTCTGGCTCAGCTCCAGGCAACTGCGGACCGCACTCAGCACCTCGGGCGCGTGGGTTTCCAGTTCGCGCAGCACGGCGTCGGCGCGCATGCAGAACATACCTGCGTTCCACAGATGCAGACCGCCGTCCAGATACTGCTGGGCAGTCGCCGTATCGGGTTTCTCGACGAAACGGGCAACCTGCCAGGCATCGGTGCTGAGCGACTGACCTTTCTCGATGTAGCCAAAGCCGGTTTCAGGCTTGGTCGGCAGGATGCCGAAGGTCACCAGCCAGCCTTGCGATGCCAGTTGCTGTGCGCTGGTCACGGCGCGGGAAAACGCATCGAGATCGGTGATCAGGTGGTCGGCGGGCAGCACCAGCAACTGCGCGTCACTGCCGTACAGCCGAGTGACATGCACGGCGGCAGCGGCGATGGCGGCAGCGGTGTTGCGACCGAATGGTTCGAGAATGAAATCCAGCCGGACCTTGCCTTTGTTCAACTGCCGATAGTCATCCACCGTACGGAAATACACTTCGCGGTTGGTCACGGTCAGCAGGCGCTCGACGTGCGGCAGGGCCGCTGCACGTTTAAAGGTCTTCTGCAGCAGGCTTTCCCCGTCGGGAAGGCGCATGAACGGCTTGGGCATGGCTTCACGGGAGACAGGCCACAAACGGGTGCCGGAGCCGCCGGCGATGATGCAGGGAATGAGGGTGCTCATCAATAAGCCTCACGAGTGAAGAGCACTGCCGGAACAGTGCGCATAAGGATGTAGAGGTCGAACCAGACGGACCAGTTTTCTATGTACTCAAGATCGAACTCGACGCGTTTTTCGATTTTTTCCACGGTGTCTGTTTCCCCACGATAGCCGTTGATCTGAGCCAGTCCGGTGATTCCGGGCTTGACTCGATGTCGCGACGTGTACTCCTTCACCGCTTGCTCGAAAAGAATGCCGGCCGCTTTCGTTGCCGTCGCATGGGGGCGCGGGCCCACCATCGACATGCTGCCTGCCACCACATTGAACAGCTGTGGCAGCTCATCCAGGCTGGTCTTGCGGATGAAGCGCCCGACCCGGGTGATCCTGGCATCGCCACGGGTGGTCTGTTTTTCCGCCGTTGCATCGGCCTGGTGCTGGTGCATCGAACGAAATTTGAAGACTTCGATCAGCCGGTTGTTGTAGCCATAGCGCTTTTGTTTGAAGAACACCGGTCCTGGCGAATCGAGTTTGATCGCCAGAGCGACCAGCAACATGAATGGCGACAGCGCCAGCAGCGCCAGCGAGGACAGCACGATGTCCTCGGCGCGCTTGATGAACGGCGACCAGCCGCTGAGTGGCACGTCCGAGGCATTGAACATCGGCAGCTTGGCGACTTCTGTGATGCGGTTGTGGCTGTGTCGAAATGCCACCATGTCCGGCACCAGCAGCACGTTGACCGGAAACCGGCGCAGCTCGTGAATGATGTGGTCCATGCGGTTCTCCGCCGTCCAGGGCAGCGCGACCAGCACCTGGGTGACTTTCTCTTCGCGTATCAAACGCTCCAGATCGCTGGTGTTGCCCAGCAGTGGCAGATTGGCGACGGTTTTGGGCATGCGGCCGATGCGGTCATCGATGAAGCCCATGACACCGGAGCGGATGTCCTGATGCTGAAGCAGATATTCGGCCAGTCGCAGGCCGTTTTCAGTCGCGCCCAATATGACCGAATTCTGCAAGAACAGGCCTTTGCGCATCTGATGCTTGAACAGCATGAGCAACAGCACCCGGATCACGCAGAACAGTACGAGACTGGTCAGGTACCAGATCACCAGTTGCTCGTTGGAAACGTAACCGAACAACCCGAGTGTGCGTTGCATGAACAACAGCAGCCCGAACGAGGCCGACCAGGCGATGACGATCGAGCGCAGGCGCAGCGCGTTGCTGAATAGCGCTTCCGAATACACGCCCATGGCCTGAAAGATCAGCACGACGACGATGCCGAAGAAGAACTGCATCGCCAGATAACTCTGCGGTTTCTGCAGCATGCCGTCTTGCATTAGCGCGCCGATGAGCAGGCCGGGCAGCACACACGCAAGGCCGTGCGCAAGGCGGATACCGAACAGAAAATACTCCACCAGACTGGTGCGAGTGAGTGACAGGCTGTCTACCGGCTGCAACCTCATAAAGCTCCCTTACTTCCTGTAAACCCACGGCGCCGCGGCCGATTCTTCGT
>NZ_MUIO01000187.1 GCF_002087235.1 Pseudomonas floridensis
CGAAAAGCGGCAGAAAAAACCGCCCAGAAAGACAAGGCGCACCACAAAAACCCACCCCGTAAACCCGGCGGCGGAAAAAACGCCGGCACCAAAAAACCCCGCCGCGCCCAAGCCCGCCGCATCGGCCAAGGCAGACAGCCCGACCCCGGCCGCTACCCCGACGCCTCCACCGCAAGAGCCAGCCAACCAGCCTTCGTAAGAAGACCGGAACGCCAAGGCCCGGCCTGCTCAGCAGGTCGGGCTTTTTGTTGTGCAGCACTTACTGATAGTCCTTGTGGAGGCTCTACTTTCCTTGCCTGGCAAGCTCTTGAATGGATTGTTTACATGCCTCGGTACATGTATGCATGGCACTGATGGTCGGCATTGAAGCGGGCCGCCCATGTGTACAAGTTACTGGTGAAACTAAAATAATAAGACAGCGCATCTTTAGCTATTCCTACAGTAATTTTCTTGCTTATTCATAAGTTTAAGCACGACGTCCTACATCTTCGAGGAATTGTCCTACAGCTTTGTCGGACTACAGGTTGCCCAATGAGTCTATGAGGAGTCTGGTGTCGATGTTACTAATACCTCACTCGCACAGCGTGTACGAGTAAGGTGATCGTCACCACTACTTAAAATCTTATGGAGAAATGAAAATGGGAAGGCGTCGTTCGGAAATTTCAATTGACCCGATGAATCAAAGTCAAGATGCGCTGGGTCATCTCCTGCCGAGTGAAAATCAATTTTATTCCATTGATTAATCCGGTATCGCTGTAAGGCAGGCTTGGGGTATTCCCCAAGCCTTTCCAGTTTGGAGTTTTTATGTTTGAGCGTGAGTATGTGCCTGCAGTGGCGAGAGATAAAATCTTGCAAGCGACTTCCTCTTTGTCATTGTCTGCTTCATTAGCGTATGAAAATTCATCGAAAACAGTTGCAATCTGTGTGCTCAGTGATAATGAGGGTAGGCGGGTAAGCGAGGGTGCGGGGAAAGGTTATCATTGCGACATTGGTGCGTTGGCTGAAAGCATTGAACACTATGCATTGAGCTACGATTGGTCTCGGCATCTCGTAGAGTCTGCTGTGAAATCGGTTCGTCTTCAGCCTTTGCTCAAAATGGATGGGTTTGTAGCTAACCTTCCGAGTGACTGTTCAGTTATTAATTGTGTGACGTTGACCGATATGCAGTCCGGTGCTCCTGTTCTGCTGCCGGCAGTGCTTCAAATGCCACATATACCACTTACAGAAAAAGCCTGTGCGCAGGCGGAACTCTCATTTCTTAACAAATACTCTTCGAATTCAGGTGTTGCGTTTGGTTGTTCAAGGCCTGAGGCGCTTCTTCACGGTCTCAATGAAGTTGTAGAGAGGCACGTGCTTTCAAAAATCTTTATGTCGCTGTGTGGCCAGCATGAGCGACTCATGCTGGCATTTGTAAGCACAGAAATACTGGATGATATTTTCTGCAAAGGATCCGATTTTCGGTCCGCGGTTGAAACGATGAAAATATTAATCGTGGAAACAATTTATGGCGTCTATTTTAGTATGGCCATACCGAAAAGGCCGGATGGAAGATATCCGATTTGCCCAATAGGATCTGGCTGCTCTGTGGATCCCCGGGTTGCTGTAAAACGAGCCGCTTCTGAGCTTCTGCAAGCGACTCAGCTTTTTGACGAGTCTGAAAAAGCAACTGACTTTAGGGCCTATGCATTGATGCGTAAAGTGCCTGCACTGCAACCACTATTGCAGTTGGACGTGCTCAGGAATATTGACCTGCCCTGCAAGCGGCTCACTCCGTCGGTACGAATGTCAGTGACTGATCAGATGGAACATATGATAAAAAAAATTTCCAGCACAGGGCTCAGAATGCTTAGTCGTACCGTGCTGGCTTTTGAAAATGGCTGTGCAGTGACGCAGGTGTATGTTCCGGGGTTGGAGAGGTTCAACTTGATTAGAGCGGGCCTGCCAGTCGTTCCGCAACATTTACTGCATGCCAATGAATCGTTGCAATAAAAGGTGCGCCATGATTGCTTTTTTAAAGGAAGCGCTTCATTCAAAGCGAACGCTTTTTATCAGCGCAACGGGCATGACAGTGCTCGTAAAGGTAGTTGTTTTAATGCCCGCACTGCTGCTGGGGAAGATTATTGACACGTTTTCTACTTCGCCTCAGATCGACGCAACCTACAGTTTTTTTCTGTTGATTATGTTGTGCGTGGCTACCGCTCTTCAGTCGGTTTTTCATCCCTTGCAAACCTATCAGCTTGTGAAGCTTGTACAGATCATTCTGAAAGAAAAATCCATTCTGTGGACAGCAAACATCCTGCAAAAAGAATTCGAACAATTTTCATCTCTGCGTCTCGGCGGGTTGATAAAGTCTGTGGAGAGAGGAATAACTGCACATGAAAAATTTCTGACATTCGTCATCACGGCAGGGCTGCCCTTAATAATAGAGTTGACGCTGATTGCTGCTATTTTTACGTTGGTCGGGGGCGTAACTGTATTTTTTTCTCTTTTGGGTATGTCAATTTTCTATATGTTGATTTATCGCCGTCTGGTCAATTGGCGGCGTCCTTTTTTAATGGCGGTCAACGAACTGGAGGACACCGTGTCCTCAAAGCTTTTCGAGACGTTTCAGGCCGGGAAGATAATAAAGCTTGAACAGGCCTGCGATCAAGCGCCTGGACAGTTGTATGCAAGTTATGCAGATTATGCGAAAGCGGCTACAAAAGTCGCAAGTACTGGAGCCCTTCTGGGTGCCGTAAAGATTTTGTATCTTGGACTGTCAGTCGCAGGATTGTTAGCATGGGGTGTTTATGATCAACTGTCGGTTTCACCCAGGCTGACGGTCGGCGATCTGGTCGCTGTATTTTCGATCGCCGGGATGCTACTGAATAATTTCAGCGCATTGGCAGAAGCGTATAGAGCACTTGATCAATTTCGAGTTGACAAAGAAAAGCTGGAAAAAACGTTGCTATTGGATGACGTGATAACGTGTTCTCAGCAATCTGTTTTTGGTCACCTGTTCAGCCTGAGTCTGTCGCGCGTGGAAAGGGTGACAGACAAACCTTTGCGTTTTCAGTCTGATCAATCCGTCGCGATAATCGGGCCAAGCGGTGGAGGTAAGACCACGCTTCTGGAAATATTGGCTGGTACGCTAAGTTCCAAACGTCAGTATCTCAGTGCCAACGACTTGCTCCTGCAACCCTCAGGTATCGAGGAATACCTGAGTCGTGTTCGCTACTGCCCGCAAAGCCCTGTTTTTCTGGAGGGCTATATTCGCCAGTCTGTTTTTTTTGGGTATGAAATATCTTCTTTGGCGGCGTCGGCAATTGAGTCGTTAGCCTTGCAGAAACTGGCAAAAAGTACCTATATCGCAGAAGGCGCCAAAAATATTTCGGGTGGAGAGGCGAAAAGACTTTCGTTACTAAGGCTGATCAACCGACCTGGAGATTTTAACCTCTTCGACGAGCCAACGGCTTCATTAGACCAAGAGGCGGGATTGCGTGTCTGGAAAATGTTATTCACTCATTTTCAGCATAAGGGATTGATCTGTGCAACGCACGATCTTGCAGCACTGCCTTTTTTTGATCGGGTGATTGTCATGAAGCAGGGATCTGTCATTGCTGACGGGGTATGGAGCGATCTTGAAGGGGATCTTAGGGTCCTGGACGTGCTGAACGAAGTCGTTTCTTCCGAAAAGCGCTAGCGCATCAGGTCGCGTACAAAACGCCAGTCGTAAAGCAACCTGCTTCGCAGCGTTCAATCCTTACCGCCCCAGATAGTCCATCGCAATCTGCTCGGCCGCCTGCCTTGAGGTGGGCAGCAGGTGCGGGGTGACTAACATCATGATCTGGTACACCACCACCCGCACGTCGCCCTCGCGCCCTAGAATCCGCTGGTAGTCCAGCGAGAACAGCAGGGTCATGGTGATTTGTTCCACCAGTTGTCCCAAAGCCTGGGTTTCACTGACCAGTTGGCCCTGGGATTTCAGGCGGGCCAGCAGGGAGGCCAGGGTGCGTTTGAGCGAGTTGAGCAGATTGC
This sequence comes from Pseudomonas floridensis, assembly GCF_002087235.1. Lineage (GTDB taxonomy): Bacteria > Pseudomonadota > Gammaproteobacteria > Pseudomonadales > Pseudomonadaceae > Aquipseudomonas > Aquipseudomonas floridensis. Next base: position 4,018 of record NZ_MUIO01000187.1, read on the forward strand.
GTATTCCACGCGCCAGTTTGGGCAGACGGCCGGCGAGGTTGGACAGGTCCTGAAACAGGAATCGGTAGTGCGACAGCCGCTCGACGATCAGGTGCAGGAACATCCAGTAGTCTTCGGCATTCAGCCGGGCGTCGGCAGGTGGGTCGAGCAGCGGCGCGAGTTCGGCCTGGAAGCGTTCGAACAGGCTCAGAATCAACGGTTCCTTGCCATGGAAGTGGTAATAGAGATTGCCAGGGCTGATGCCCAGTTCGTTGGCGATTTCCAGGGTGGAAACGTTGGGTTCGCCTTGTTGATTGAACAGCGTCAGTGCACATTCGAGGATACGGTCGCGGGTCTTCATCCGGTCTTCTTGTTCGAAAATCACAAAACAGGTGATTGATAAAGGGGCGTGGCGCATCGGCCAGCCCCTTCGAATCAGGCCGTCAGCGCACGTGCACGTAGGTGCCGGGCGCGGACTCCATCGGTAGGAATTTCGCGTTGCCCAGCTCTGTGCGGGTTTCCCGCTCGGTGCCTGAATGCTCCTGAATCCAGGTCAGCCATTCAGGCCACCAGCTGCCGTCATGGCTTTGAGCGTCGTAATACCATGCACGCGGATCGCTGCTGAGCTTGCCGTTTTCGACGTATGTGGCTTTCGGGTTGCCCGGCGGATTCAGGATGCTTTGCACGTGACCGCTGTTGGACAGGATGAAACGCCGCTCGCCGCCCAGCAGCAGGGTCGAACGGTAGACCGAATCCCAAGGCGTGATGTGATCGTTGATGCCCGCGATGCTGAAGCTGTCCACCGTGACTTTCTGCAGATCGATGGGCGTGCCGCAGACTTCAAGACCGCCCGGATGGCTGAGTGGGTTGTGCTTGAAGAAGTCCAGCAGGTCACCGTGCAGCGCGGCTGGCAGGCGCGTGGTGTCGTTGTTCCAGTACAGAATGTCGAACGGCGGCGGTGCCTTGCCCAGCAGGTAGTTATTGACCCAGTAACTCCAGATCAGGTCGTTGGGACGCATCCAGGCGAACACCCGGCTCATGTCGCTGCCGTCCAGCACGCCACGTTGATAGGAACGCCGCTTGGCCGCTTCCAGGGCTTCTTCATCGATGAACAGCGTGGCCGGGCTTTCGATCTGGCTGTCCAGCAGGCTGACCATGTAGGTCGCGCTGGCCACCCGGCGAATCTGGCGCTTGGCCTGTAAGTGGCCCAGCAGCGCGGCGATGGTCAGGCCGCCCGCACAGGCGCCGACCAGATTGACCTCGCGTGCGCCGGTGATCGCCCGGCACACGTTCATGGCTTCTTCGGTCGCTTCCACATAACTGGACAGGCCCCATTCCCGATGCCGCACATCCGGGTTGCGCCAACTGATGACGAACGTCTGCAGGCCGTTTTTCAATGCGTACTGTACGAAGCTGTTGGTGGGGCTCAGGTCGAAGATGTAGTACTTGTTGATCTGTGGCGGGACGATCAGCATCGGCCGGTTGAACTGTTTTTCGCTCATCGGCTTGTACTGGATCAACTCCAGCATTTCGTTGCGAAACACCACTGCGCCGGGCGTGGCGGCCACGGTTCTGCCTATTTCAAAGGCGTCCCGGGTGGTCTGGCTGGGCAGGCCGTTGTTGTGCAGCAGATCATCGGCCATGTGGCTCAGGCCCTTGATCAGGCTGGTGCCGCCCGAGTTGAACAGTTCCTTGACCGCCAGCGGATTGAGCAGGGTATTGGTGGGCGACAGGGCGTCGTTGAGCAGGTTGAACAGAAAGTGCGCGCGGGCCCGGTCGTCCTTGGACAGATCGCAGTCATCGATCCAGCGTTTGACCTGATGCTGCCAGCTCAGATACGCCTGTAACCCACGACGGTACAGCGGGTTGAGGCTCCAGGTCGGGTCGGCGAAACGGCTGTCGCGAGGGTTGGGCGGGTAGGGCGTTTCGCCCAGCAACATCACTCGCCCCAGTTGACCGCCCAGCGCGAGGGCGTGGCGGGCGCTGCGCAACGGATGCCGCCAGCCTTGGGCGGCGACGCTACGCAGCGTGGAAAAAAGGTCTCGCCCGCGCAGGCCGGTGACAGCGCTTTGCGCGTTGATGAAAGTGGCCGGGGTCATGTCGGCAACCTTCGTTGGTTTTTCTTGCATGAGGGCAACACTCCTTCGTCAAGCCATCAACCCATGGACTGGCGCAGGCCCGGTCCCGGCGGCCTGCGTCGTTCTGCGCGGTTCGACACTCCTGTCTCTGGCGCAGTCGGTGAAGCGTATTCTTGTTCTCGAAGCGTTCCAGTGCCTTCGACCGTGACGGACGCAATCAGCGCGCTCTGGGAGGTGTGGGATGCGGGTGCATGACCGCGCGTTGTCGTTCCTGTTGCAGAAAACCCATGATGATGGGAGCCACCGCTTCGGCTCGGGTGATCAAAAACAAATGTCCGTCATCGATTATGTGTAGCTGGGCATTGGGGATACGCCAGGCCAACAGGCGCATATTTACCAGCGGAATCAGCGGATCGTCGTCACCGGCCAGCACCAGCGTGGGCTGATGAATCTTGTGCAGCCAGTGGATGCTGGTCCAGCCCATGCCTGCGAACAGCTGCCAGTAGTAACCCAGCTTGCCGGACGAGCGGACCTTGGCCGCATGGTTGGCTGCCAGATGAGGGTCACGGCGAAAGGCGCCGCCGTAGATTTCCGGGGCGATACGAATCACGTGCGAAGGCTGGATGTAGCGCCGCGGGCTCGCCATCAGCCACAGCACCCGCGGCTTGCCGGGCACCATCACCATGCCGGCCGCCGTGGCGGCCAGCACCAGCTTCTTGCAGCGTTCCGGATAATCGTGAGCGAACTGCTGCGCCAGCGCGCCGCCCCATGACACGCCAATCGCATTCACCTGCCCGTAATCCAGGTAATCGAGCATGCGCGCTGCCAGCTTCGCCAGCCCTGGAAAACGATACGGACGGCTGGGCGTCGAGGAGCCTCCGACGCCCGGTACATCGAACGCGATGACTTCCAGGTCCGGATCCAGTGCATCGACGAACGGAAACACCAGCTCGAGGTTGGCCCCGATCCCGTTGAAGATCAGTAACGGCGTCAGATGACTCTTGCCCGGTCGCACTGCGGTGCGAATGGTATGACCGTCCAGGTCGATGGAGCGAAATACAAACGGTTGAGGCATGCGCAAAGCCCTGTTGGTTAAACCGCTGGGAAAGCAGTCCTGCGTTTCGACCAGACCGTACGTCTGTCATTCGCCTAACGAGCGCTGCCGGTCTTTTCATAGAGAACGGCAGCGTGCCTTCTTCCTTGAGTCTAGCGTTCGTGAACATAGGTGCCGGGCGATGCTTCTCCTGCCGGAAACGCCTTGTTGCCAAGCGATGCCGGTGCCTTTTTGAGCTTGCCTGAGCGCTCTGTCTGCCAGGCCTGCCAGTGCAGCCACCACGAGTCGGTGTGTTTGGTGCCGTTTTCCTGCCATTCGTCCGGCGTGGCCGGTAGCTCAGTGTTGGTCATGTAGCGCGACTTGGGGTTGCCGGGCGGATTGAGAATGCTCTGGATATGCCCGCTGCTGGACAGCACGAACTCGGTCTTGCCGCCAAACAGACGCGCAGACTTGTAGCAAGACGGCCACGGCGTGATGTGGTCGTTGGTGCCCGCCAGGCAGAACACGTCGGTTGTGACCTGTTTCAGGTCGATCGGCGTGCCGCAGACTTCCAGCGCATTAGGCCGGGTCAGCGGGTTGTTCTTGAACATCTCGATCAGGTCGCCATGAAACGCCGCAGGCAAACGCGTGGTGTCGTTGTTCCAGAACAGAATGTCGAAGACCGGCGGTTCGTTGCCGAGCAAGTAGTTGTTGACCCAGTAGTTCCAGATCAGGTCGTTGGGGCGCATCCAGGCGAACACCTTGGCCATGTCCCGACCTTCCAGCACGCCCGCCTGATACGAATGGCGTTTGGCGGTTTCCAGAGTCTGCTCGTCGACGAACAGCGCCACATCGGTGTCCAGCGTGGTGTCGAGTACGCTCACCAGCAGGGTCATGGCATTGATCTTTTGGTCACCGAGCGCGGCGTAATGACCCAGCAGCGCGGTGCAGGTGATGCCGCCCGAGCAGGCGCCCAGCACGTTGAGGTCCTTGCTGCCGGTGATCGCCAGCACCACATCCACCGCTTCCTTGAGTGCTTCGATGTAAGTCGACAGGCCCCATTCGCGCTGGGCCTTGGTCGGGTTGCGCCAACTGATGATGAACGTCTGCACGTTGCTGCGCAGACAGAAGCGCGCCAGGCTTTTTTCCGGGCTCAGGTCGAAGACGTAGAATTTGTTGATCTGCGGCGGAATCACCAGCAGCGGTTTTTCATGAACCTGTTCGGTGATCGGCTTGTACTGGATCAGCTCCAGCACATCGTTGCGAAACACCACTGCACCTTCGGTCGTGCCCAGATTCTTGCCAACCTCGAACGCATCCATGTTCACCTGGCTCGGCATGCCACCGTTGTGCACCAGGTCTTTGGCCAGATGCGACAGACCATCAAGCAGGCTTTTGCCGCCAGTTTCGAAAAAGCGTTTCACGGCAGCGGGGTTGACCGCCGAGTTGGTGGGCGACATCGCTTCGGTCATCAGATTGATCACAAAGTGAGCACGGCTGATGTCCTGCGGGGTGAGATTGCTGGCGCCTATCCAGTCGTGCAATTCCTTGCGCCAGGCCAGGTAAGTCTGCAGATAGCGGCGATAGAGCGGGTTTTGACTCCAGGCGGGATCGGCGAAACGTCGATCGTCCGCAGACGGTTGCAGGGCGGATTTGCCGAACACCACGTTCTTGAGTTCAACACCCAGATGCGCAACGTGCTTGAGGCTGTGGATCGGTTGCTTGATCGCCTGGCGCAACACCATGCGCGCGGTGGTCAGTAAGTCCTTGCGACGCAAGCCCACCACCGGATTGAGATTCAAGGTGTGTTCAGAGGCCTGGCGCTGCAGGTCATCGTCTTTCGTGTTACTCATCTACGACGCTCCGTTGTCCTGAGACGAGTACCGCCACTTCTTCCCTGTGAACCAGTGACACAGGCGAATAGCCGGTACTACTGCTCGTGTGACCTAAGATGGCTTGGCTGCCGATTCCTCGATTTTCATGCAGGCTACCGCGAAGGCATCCGAACAACTGCGCTTCGTGTAACCACTCCTTGCATACCACTTCTGCGCATCGAATCGATGCGGAGGAATTGCCAATGCCATTGGTTACGCGAGATTTCAAAAAATCGCAAGCAGCGACAGTCATTAGCCGCTGCGCGGAACATTGAAACAAATCCGATTAGAAAGCGCGTCCTAAAACGGCAAATGGTGCGCCAGAACGGCGGGGGAAGGGTGTTGCGGTCAGAGCATCAGTTTGACGACGTGCTCGGAAGGGTCTCGCGACTTGCCGGCCTTTTCCAGTTCCTGCAGGTAATCCGCCCACAGCGATTCCTGACGCACGGCCAGTTCGTAAAGGTATTCCCAAGTGAACAGCCCGCTGTCGTGGCCATCGTCGAAGGTCAGTTTCAGCGCGTACTGACCGGCCGGTTCCACGTTGGTCAGGCCTACATTCAGCTTGCCGTATTGCAGGATCGGCTTGCCGTGGCCTTGAACTTCGGCCGACGGAGAGTGCGTGCGCAACAGCTCGGCTGGCAGATGGTACTCCTCGCCTGTTGCGTATTTCAGCGTCAGGGTTCGGGAGGCTTTGTGCAACTGAATGGCAGTGGGGATTCGGGTCATGGTTTCCACTTTCGATGTTCTATCAAGCCACGCATTACCAGCGCGAACAGCCTGGATACTAAAGGAGCGCCTCAGGCGGCGCTCCTCCAGGTGACGACAGGTTCAGAGAATGTAGCGTGACAGGTCTTCATCCTTGGCCAGTTCGCCCAGGTGACTGTTGACGTAGTCGGCGTCGATGGCGATGGGTGCCGCATCCGGATTCGAGGCCATGTCGCCAGCGCTGAACGACAGTTCTTCCAAAAGACGCTCAAGCAGGGTGTGCAGGCGGCGCGCACCGATGTTCTCGGTCTTCTCGTTGACCTGCCAGGCGATCTCCGCCAGACGCTTGATGCCGTCGGGCTGGAACTCGATGTTCAGGCCTTCGGTCTTGAGCAGCGCGCAGTACTGCTCGGTCAGCGACGCGTGCGGCTCGCTGAGGATGCGTTCGAAGTCCTGCGGCGACAGGGCCTTGAGCTCGACACGGATCGGCAGACGACCCTGAAGCTCAGGCACCAGATCGCTCGGCTTGCTCAAATGGAACGCGCCGGACGCGATGAACAGGATGTGGTCGGTCTTGACCATGCCCAGCTTGGTGTTGACCGTGCAGCCTTCGATCAGAGGCAGCAGATCGCGCTGCACACCCTCGCGGGACACGTCCACGCCACCGGAATTGCCGCGCTTGGCGACTTTGTCGATCTCGTCGATGAACACGATACCGTGCTGCTCGACCGCTTCCAGCGCCTTGACCTTCAACTCTTCGTCGTTGACCAGGCGACCGGCTTCTTCTTCGCGCACCAGCTTGAGCGCTTCCTTGACCTTGAGCTTGCGGCTCTTCTTCTTGCCTTTGCCCATATTGGCAAACAGGCTCTGAAGCTGGTTGGTCATCTCTTCCATGCCCGGCGGCGCGGAGATGTCGACGCCCACGGCCTCGTTGATCTCGATCTCGATTTCCTTGTCGTCGAGCTGACCTTCGCGCAGACGCTTGCGGAACAGCTGGCGGGTGTTGGAATCGTTGGTCTGGACCGGGTCGTCGTTGAAGCCGACACGGGCCGGTGGCAGCAGGGCGTCGAGAATGCGGTCTTCGGCAGCGTCTTCGGCGCGGTGGCGAACCTTGACGATTTCCTGCTCGCGCAGCAGCTTGATCGCAGCATCGGCCAGATCACGGATGATCGATTCGACATCGCGGCCGACATAGCCAACTTCGGTGAATTTGGTCGCTTCGACCTTGATGAACGGCGCGTTGGCCAGCTTGGCCAGGCGACGGGCAATTTCGGTCTTGCCGACACCGGTCGGGCCGATCATCAGGATGTTCTTGGGCGTCACTTCGACGCGCAGCTCTTCAGGCAGCTGCATGCGGCGCCAGCGGTTACGCAGGGCGATGGCGACGGCGCGCTTGGCATCGTCCTGGCCGATGATATGGCGGTTGAGTTCGTGGACGATTTCGCGGGGAGTCATGGACATAATGATTGACGGTCCTCTAGCGCAAATGAAGCCGACAGCGGCTTATTCGGCGAGGTCCTGCTCCTCAATGGTGATGTTGTGGTTGGTGAACACGCAAATATCGCCTGCGATGTGCAGCGAGGTTTCCGCGATTTCGCGTGCCGACAGATCGGTCTTGAGCAGCAGGGCGCGTGCGGCGGCCTGGGCGAATGCGCCGCCGGAGCCCATGGCGATGAGGCCATCTTCCGGTTCAACGACGTCGCCGTTGCCGGTGATGATCAGCGAGGCGTCCTTGTTGGCGACGGCCAGCATGGCCTCCAGACGGCTCAGCGAGCGGTCGGTGCGCCAGTCCTTGGCCAGTTCGACGGCGGCACGGACGAGATGGCCCTGGTGTTTTTCCAACTGGCCTTCGAAGCGCTCGAACAGCGTGAATGCATCGGCGGTGGCACCGGCGAACCCGGCAATCACTTCGCCGTGGTAAAGGCGACGCACTTTCTTGGCGTTGCCTTTCATGACGGTGTTGCCCAGGGAAACCTGGCCGTCGCCAGCCATGACGACTTTGCCGTGACGGCGCACTGAAACGATGGTGGTCAAGGGGAGAGTCTCCACGCAGCGGGGCGAAAATGCCCTGATGCAGACTCATATGGGGGTGGGGTCGGGTATTTCAACCGCTGGGGATGAATGGCTCCCCGGATGATGTCAGGCCGAGCATTCCCACGCTCTGCATGGCAATGCCTCTCATGACACGGCGCGTTCCCTCGCTGACACCGAAATATCGGTGTGGCCACACCTCTATACACACGCGATGGGGCTTGGATTGTAAGGGCTGCGTGCCAATGCGCTGCACTGGCCCGCTCGAGGTGGCTGCCTTACCGGCTCTGGCGTTGTTGCAACAGCAGGTTACTAAACCCACCGCCTGCCAGTTGCTTCTGCGCGGTGGTCAGCTGTTCGCGGTTGCTGAACGGGCCGACCAGTACGCGGTACCAGGTTTCGTCCTTGACGGTGCCAGACTCAACGGTTGCGGTCTGGCCCAACAGGATGATCTGCGCGCGGACCTTCTCCGCATCGGCCTGCTTGCGGAACGAGCCAGCCTGCAGGAAGAACGTCGTCACCGCTGCCGGTTTGGTCGAGGCCACCGGAGGTGCCGGTGGCGGCGTCAGGCCGCTGAGGGCTGCCTGCGCGCGAGCCGTGTCGATCTTGGCGGCTTGCTCCGGCGAAACCGGGGCGATCGGTGCAACCGCTGGCGGCGTCTTCTCCGGCACTGCTTCGTTCGGCACGATCACTTCGGACTCGGGCAGCAGCGTGTAGAAGTCGTACTTGGGCTTGACCGGTGCCGTCGGGCTCGGTGGTGTCTTGTTCGCTTCGGCGATTTTCGCAGCCTTGGCATCAGCCTTGACCCGCTTGATGTCATCGCCGCCGGGTTCGAGCTTCATCAGAAAGACGACGAATGCGCCTACGGTCAAGCCGATCGCCAGCCACAACCATCCTGGAATCGGCTTCTTCGCGGGTGCCTGATAACGGCTGGCGCCGCGCTTGGGGGCCGGTTTCTTCTTCGCAACTGCCAACTTACATACGCTCCAGAGTTTCCAGACCCAACAGATCCAGGCCTTGCTTGAGGGTGCGACCGGTCAGCGCTGCCAGACGCAGGCGGCTTTGCTGCTGATCGGGATTTTCTGCACCGAGGATCGGGCAGTTTTCGTAGAAGCTCGAAAACAGGCCCGCAAGGTCATACAGGTAAGCACACAGAACGTGAGGCGTGCCTTTTTCTGCGACGTTGTTCAGGGTTTCGGTGAATTGCGCCAGGCGTGCCGCGAGTTCCTGTTCCTGCGCTGCCTCGAGCACGATACGGCCTTTGGTGGCATCGAACGGTGCGCCAAGCTTGCGGAATACACCGGACACACGCGTGTAGGCATACAGCAGATAAGGCGCGGTGTTGCCTTCGAAGCTCAGCATCTGATCGAAATTGAAGCTGTAATCGCTGGTACGGTGCTTGGACAGGTCGGCGTATTTCACCGCGCTGATGCCCACTGCCTTGGCGATGGCGCGCAATTCGTCCTCGGCCACTTCCGGATTCTTCTCTTTCACCAGCGTGTAGGCGCGCTCTTCGGCCTCGTCGAGCAGGTCGATCAGTTTCACCGTGCCGCCATCGCGGGTCTTGAACGGACGGCCGTCGGCGCCGTTCATGGTGCCGAAGCCCATGTGCTCAAGTTGCATGCCGTCATGCACGAAGCCTGCGCGACGCGCTACTTCGAACACCTGCTGGAAGTGCAAGGCCTGACGCTGGTCGACGAAATAAAGAACGCGATCAGCCTTGAGCACTTTGCTGCGGTAGCGAATGGCGGCAAGGTCGGTGGTGGCATACAGATAGCCGCCGCCGGCCTTCTGCACGATCACCGGCAACGGTGTGTCTTCGGCGGTGCGGAATTCTTCGAGGAACACGCACTGCGCGCCGTTGCTCTCCACCAGCAGGCCCGCGGCCTTGAGATCGCTGACGACATTGGCCAGGTCATCGTTGTAGGCGCTTTCACCCATCACGTCGGCGGTCGTCAGTTTGACGTTGAGGCGTTCGTAGGTCTTCTGGCAGTGCGACAGCGAAATCTCGTTGAAGCGTTTCCACAGCGCCAGGCACTCGGCATCGCCGGCCTGCAACTTGACCACCAGCCCGCGAGCGCGCTCGGCAAACGCTTCCGACTCGTCAAAGCGCTGTTTGGCGGCGCGATAGAAGTTTTCCAGGTCTGACAGCTCGTCGCTGGTCGCCGGTTTTTCCTGAAGATAGGCCAGCAGCATGCCGAACTGCGTGCCCCAGTCACCCACATGGTTCTGACGGATTACGGTGTCACCCAGGAAACCGAGCACGTTGGCCACGCCGTCGCCAATGATGGTCGAGCGCAGATGGCCGACGTGCATTTCCTTGGCCAGGTTCGGTGCCGACAGATCGACCACCACGCGCTGCGACGCGCCAACTTTGCGTACCGACAATTGCGGGTCGGCCAGCGCAGTGTCCAGACGCGCAGCCAGCGCTTCGGTATTTTGGAAGAAGTTCAGAAAGCCCGGGCCCGCGATTTCGACCTTGCTGACCTGCTCATCGGCAGGCAGCGCAGCGATCAGCTTTTCAGCCAGATCACGCGGTTTCATCCCGGCAGGCTTGGCCAGCATCATCGCGATGTTGCTGGCGAAGTCGCCGTGGGTCTTGTCGCGAGCGTTCTCGACCTGGATCGCCGGCGTCAGCCCTTCTGGCAAGACGCCCTCGGTGACGAGACGGGTCAGGGCTTGTTGAATCAGCTGGCGAATGGTGTCTTTCATGATGCTCTCTTCGACCGCAAGCGCGGTGGCGCCTGGATGCGCGGGTGGAAAAACTTTGCATTATCCGTTGCTCAAGTCGCCTTGCCAACCGTGTTGGTTTGTACACATAAATGCAGCCTGTGTCTGCGGCGCAATGATTGGCTGCCAGGCGCCGAACCCAGTCAGTAGAGGTCCACCGGATCCACATCCAGCGACCACCTGACCTGCCTGCCGCTGGGCATCTGTTCCAGCGCGATCAACCACTGACTCAGCAGTTTGTGCAAAGGCGCACGGGCGCTGGATTGCAGCAGCAACTGGGCGCGATAACGTCCGGCGCGCCGTTCCATGGGCGCGGGCACCGGACCGAGCAGTTCAATCCCGCCCAGGTTCATGTGCGCCAGCAGGTTTTCGGCTTCGCTGCAGGCCTGATCGAGAAACGCTTCGGCCTGTCCCGGCTTGTGCGCTTCGGCCCGCAGCAGGGCCAGGTGCGAGAAAGGCGGCAGCCCGGCAGAGCGGCGTTCGCTCAAGGCCTGTTCGGCGAACGCGAAATAGCCCTGTTCGGTGAGCTGGATCAGCAAAGGGTGGTCGGCCAGGTGCGTCTGGATGATCACCTTGCCCGGTTCTTCGGCCCGTCCGGCGCGTCCGGCCACCTGAACGATCAACTGCGCCATGCGTTCGCTGGCGCGGAAGTCGCCGGAGAACAGACCGCCGTCGGCATCCAGAATCGACACCAGTGTGACGCGGGGAAAATGGTGCCCTTTGGCGAGCATCTGTGTGCCGACCAGGATGCACGGCTGGCCGCGCTGAATGGTTGCGAACAACTGATTCATCGCGTCCTTGCGCGACGTGCTGTCGCGATCGACCCGCAGCACCGGGTAATCCGGAAACAGAATCGCCAGTCGTTCTTCGGCACGTTCGGTGCCTGCTCCAACCGGTCGCAAATCCACTTTGCCGCAGGACGGGCACTGACGCGGTACTCGCTCGACGTAGCCACAATGGTGGCAGCGCAACTCCCCCGAGCGCTGGTGCACGGTCATGCGCGCATCGCAGCGCTGGCAACCGGACATCCAGCCGCAGTCGTGACACAGCAGGGTCGGCGCGAAACCACGGCGATTGAGGAACACCAGTACCTGCTGGCCCGCCGCGAGGGTCTGGCCGATGGCTTGTTGCATCGGCCCGGAGATGCCGCTGTCCAGCGGACGACTCTTCACGTCCAGTCGCAGGAAGCGCGGCTGTTGCGCGCCACCGGCCCGTTGATTCAGGCGCAGCAGGCCGTAACGGCCGGTGTAGGCGTTATGCAGGCTTTCAAGCGATGGCGTGGCCGAGCCGAGTACGATCGGGATGTTTTCCTGACGGGCGCGCACCAAGGCCAGATCGCGGGCGTGATAGCGCAGACCTTCCTGCTGTTTATAGGAACCGTCGTGTTCTTCGTCGATGATGATCAGGCCCGGATTCTTCATGGGCGTAAACAGCGCCGAGCGGGTGCCGATGATGATGTCCGCTTCGCCATCGCGCGCGGCCAGCCAGGCGTCCAGACGTTCGCGGTCGTTGACTGCCGAATGCACCAGCGCGATGCGCGCATTGAAGCGCTGTTCGAAGCGCGCCAGGGTCTGCGGCCCGAGGTTGATCTCCGGGATCAGCACCAGCGCCTGCTTGCCCGCCTCAAGGGTTTCGCGGATCAGTTGCAGATACACTTCGGTCTTGCCGCTGCCCGTGACGCCGGCCAGCAGAAACGCGTGGAAACTGTCGAACCCGGCACGAATGGCTTCATAGGCGGCACGTTGTTCGGTGTTGAGCGGCAGTTCCGGCTGGGCCAGCCAATGTTCATGTCGTGCGCTGGGCGCATGGCTGCGTACTTCAACGTACACCAGCTCCTTGGCCAGCAGCAGGTTGAGACTGTCTTTATTGAGCATCAATTTGCTGAGCAACTGGTGCGCCACGCCATGCGGGTGCTGGGCGAGCGTGGTCAGCGCTTCGCGCTGTTTGGGCGCACGGGCGATGCGCGGATCGTCGATGCTGGCGCCGTCAGCCACATGCCAGAATCGCTCCTGACGGGTTTCGGCCAGTTCGCCCTGGCGCAGCAGTACCGGCAAAGCCCAGCTCAACGTATCGCCGAGACTGTGCTGATAATACTGCGAGGTCCACAGACACAGTTTGAACAGCGACGCAGGCAGTGGCGCCTGACTGTCCAGCAGGGCAATCGCCGGTTTCAGTTTGTCGGCGGGGACCTCGCTGTGATCCACGACCTCGACCAGAATCCCGATCATCTCCCGGCGGCCAAACGGCACGCGCAGGCGCATGCCCGGCTGCAGCGCGCTGCGCACAACGCCTGCCGGGGCCCGGTAGTCGAACAGGCGGCGAAGCGGCGAGGGCAGGGCAAGGCGCAGAATGGCGTTGGGCACGCGGTGTTTCCCTGTGGAGGTCGTGAGCGATGGGCGATCTTAGCAGACGACCGGTGCAAAGGTTCGCTTGCGTCGTTTCGATTGTCTGGTACTATCCACGGCCTATTTCCGTGCGGTATTCAACAATAGTGTTGGGTGGCGGCACGTTAGACCGAGGAAGTACCGATGAAAGCTGATATCCATCCAGTTTACGAAGCCATTGACGCTACCTGCAGCTGCGGCAATGTCATCAAGACCCGTTCCACCCTCGCCGCTCCTCTGAGCCTCGACGTGTGCAACGAGTGCCACCCGTTCTACACTGGCAAGCAGAAGACGCTTGACATCGGCGGCCGTGTCGACAAGTTCAAATCCCGTTTCGGTGCGTTCGGCGCAACCAAAGCGAAGTAAGACTGGTTGCCTGATGGGCATTTCCAGACTGCTTGAAAAGACGCCCCTTGTGGGCGTCTTTTTTATGTCCGCGATTTGGCTATCCGGCGCTCAGGCATTCTGCCCGGCACCTGAAGGTCTGGCCGTCGCTCAAGTGCAGCGCGTGGTGGATGGCGACACCTTGCGCCTGGTTGATGGCCGCAGCGTACGCATGATCGGCCTCAATACGCCGGAAACCGGCAAGCGCGGCCAGTCCGCCGAGCCGTTCGCCGAGGCTGGCAAGCGCCGCCTGCAGGCGCTGGTAAAGGAAAGCGACGGTCAGGTTCGCCTGCGGGTTGGTGAGCAGGACAAGGACCGTTACGGTCGCACGCTCGCCAATGTCTATGGCCGCAATGGCATCAACCTCGAGGCGCAGTTGCTCAGTGAAGGGCTTGGCTATCAGGTTGCCGTCGCGCCCAACACCGCGCTGGTCGATTGTCAGCGGAGCGCCGAACGGCAGGCGCGTCAGGCACGTTTGGGGCTGTGGCGCAACTCGCCGGTTCAATCAGCCGCACGCCTGGACAAAGGCGGCTTTGCCATCGTCTCGGGCCGGATGAGCAGCGTTCAGCGCAATCGCGGCGGTCTGTGGATCGAGCTGGACGGTTCGCTGGTTCTGCGTGTGGCGCCTGAGTGGCTGTCCGCTTTCGACGTCCCGCAGCTTGAGCGTCTTAAAGGGCGTCAGGTCGAAGCACGCGGCTGGGTTGTGGACCGTTCCCGGCGCGGTGGTCTACAGTCAGGACAGGCTCGCTGGCTGATGCCGTTGACTCATCCAGCCATGCTCGACCGTTGAGCTTCTGCCGCAATCACGAGCCTTTCGATGGGCGGTTCGGCTTTTTGTGATTCGAGTGCCTTAGCGTAAAGTCTAACTTCTCGCCCCTTGACAGCAGTGACTGGTCAGTCTTGTTAGGACTATGCATCTTGCGTATCCTCGGCGGTCCGTCTGTCCCACAGTAAAAAAAGCGGAATCCACTACATGTCAGATTTGAAAACTGCCGCGCTCGAGTACCATGCCAATCCTCGTCCTGGGAAGCTGAGCGTCGAACTCACCAAGCCGACTGCAACCGCTCGTGACCTGGCTCTGGCCTACAGTCCTGGCGTTGCTGAACCCGTGCGTGAAATTGCCCGTGACCCCGAGCTGGCTTACAAGTACACCGGCAAAGGCAACCTGGTAGCAGTTATTTCCGATGGCACCGCGATTCTTGGCCTCGGCGATCTGGGGCCATTGGCCTCCAAGCCAGTCATGGAAGGTAAAGGGGTTCTGTTCAAGCGTTTCGCCGGTATCGACGTGTTCGACATCGAAGTCGATTCCGAAAGCCCGCAGGCATTCATCGACACCGTCAAGCGTATCTCGATCACCTTCGGCGGCATCAATCTGGAAGACATCAAGGCACCTGAATGCTTTGAAATCGAGAAAGCGCTGATCGAACAGTGCGACATCCCGGTGTTCCACGATGACCAGCACGGCACTGCCATTGTGACCGCTGCGGGCATGATCAACGCGCTGGAAATCGTCGGCAAATCCCTCGACACCGCGAAGATCGTCTGCCTGGGCGCTGGCGCTGCGGCCATCTCCTGCATGAAGCTGCTGGTGAGCATGGGCGCGAAGATCGAGAACATCTTCATGGTCGACCGTACTGGCGTGATCCACTCCGGCCGCACCGACCTGAACCAGTACAAGGCCGTGTTCGCGCACGCGACTGAAAAACGCACACTGGCCGATGCGCTGGACGGCGCTGACGTGTTCGTGGGGCTGTCCGGTCCTAACCTGCTGAGCCCTGAAAACCTCAATCGCATGGCCAAGGATCCGATCGTGTTCGCTTGCTCGAACCCTGATCCGGAAATCTCCCCGGAACTGGCACACGCCACTCGCAGCGACGTGATCATGGCGACCGGACGTTCGGACTACCCGAACCAGGTCAACAACGTGCTGGGCTTCCCGTTCATCTTCCGTGGTGCCCTGGACGTTCGCGCCAAGCGCATCAACGAAGAAATGAAGATCGCCGCTGCCAACGCCCTGCGCGAACTGGCCAAGCTGCCGGTGCCTCAGGAAGTCAGCGACGCCTACGGCGGCATCAAGCTGGAATTCGGTCGTGAGTACATCATCCCGAAACCCATGGACACCCGCCTGCTGGGCCTGATCGCCGACGCGGTCGCCAAGGCTGCCATCGAAAGCGGGGTAGCCACCCTGCCGTATCCGAAGCACTACCCGCTGACCAGCGTGGACGACGTGTTCAAGGGCTGATTTCTTGAAGTCATTAAAAACCCGCAGAGATGCGGGTTTTTAATGGATGCAATTTGGTGTCAGACCGTTTTGATCTGAGCCATGATCTCGTTCTGGCGCTTGGTCGCCTCAGTCAGCACGACGCTGTAGACACGCTTTTTCTCATCTGATTTCGCATTGCGTATGAATTCGGCGAAAGAGCTTTTACGCTTCCTTGAGCCCGTTTTAAAGAGAGTCATCGACTAGCTCCTTGGTTGAGACGTTATCCAGCGTGACGATCAGTTCTTCGCGGGTATAACGTTTGGGAATGTGGTAATCAATCTTGTCTACTCCTGACTTTTTCAAGCGATCTTTCGACATTGCTACGTGCGACGTCTAGCTTTGCAAACGTTCCATCGAGTAAAAAAGACTGCTGCTGTGCCAGAGCCAGATCGATGATTTTAGACACCAGCATTGATACACCACCCTGAAAAAGATAGGCGTTACGGCCGGTGTAGGCTGCAAACTCTGTACGCAGCTCATCAGGATCGACTCTCAAAATAGGTGAGTCTGAAAACAGATTCAGAAGCGCAATTGACGCTTCTGTCTTGCCCGCGCCAGGCGAACCGGACATGAATACCGATACAGGCTCGCCCTCGGCAGCGTAGAGAGCGTTGGACGTAAGTCTTCTTCCGATGGTTTTTTTACAAGCCCTTGCAAATTTGATTGCCTCATCCCAGATCAACTGCTCATCGTTCGTAAACTCCACCAGAGTTCCTTTTTTGACATGTTTCCAGTCGTTTAAACTGAGCAACTGGTGATCGCCCATCGTCACAGCCCCCGCCTGGAGCCAGTCAAGAGACAGATGGTGCAGGTCGTTCATGCTCCAGCCCGGCAGTCGGGTTTCTCAAACCGCTTATCGTCAGCCAAGCACCAAGATATTAACTGCCCGATACCCGTCTGAGTCTCCAGAACTTGTCCTGACACATAAGATACCGACGACAGAGCGTGCTGAAGTCGCGTAGAGCGCTCGGTGGCTTGACGCAGCGTAAGCAGACGTGTGAATCGGTTCGCGTCAGTTGCGCCGGTTATTCACTCCGCAGAACCACCTCGGCCAGTTCGTCGATGGCCTCTTGGCGCTCGGCCTGATTCGGTCGGGCGTGTGGGTTGAGTGATGACCACTGTGGGTGAGCGCGGGCTCTGGAGAGGGGGGCGGGCAGTTTGCCTTTGCGCCAGGTCTTGTCCTGCGGTGTTGTCAGTTCGATGCTGTTCATGGCGGCGTGGCCTCGGACGGCCAAGGCCAGCAGCAAGTGTCCCTGGCGCAGCGCGAGCAGGCGCAGCACGGCGTCGTCGACGGTCAGTTCGCGACGCCCTTTGAGTTTGCCAAGCAGGCGTGCGCCATAGCTGCGTGCGGTGAGCAGCGCGCCGCCGGCAATCGCGCCCACGACTGCGGCGGCACCCAGTGTGACGCCGCCGACCATCAGGTCTACTCCCGCTCCGGCCGCAGCGCCTGCTGCCACACCGCCACCGACACGTACGCCCATCAATTTCAGGGTTTCCGGGTTGAACAGGTCATCGCCCCAGCGCCCGTCCATCAACGGCAAGTCGCTGGTCGCCACATCGTCCTTGCGAAACGCATGCAGCTTGAGCAACGCTTCGACACAGGCTTGCTCACGTTGACGCGCGGCCTGGCGCAACGCGTCTATAGCCTGTTGCTCTTGATCGGGTGTGGTTTCGACACTGCGTCGGCAGGCGGCGCAGTCGATCAGCATTTCAGCGATCAGGCGCGCAGCGCTGTGCCGTTTGGCGTGCCGCTGTCTTTCCTGGTCCTGAATCAGACGCTCCAACCGCGGGCGAGCGCTTTCCAGCAGCAGGGCCAGGCTTTCGTACAAGCGGCGACCGCCGTCCTGCGGTGGCGCGACGCTGTCGAAACGTACCAGTGCATGCAGGCCCAGACGCGACAGCGCTTCGCGCCATTCCGGTTCCCGGTGCTGCTCGGCGTTGACGAAGTTGAGGACCGGCAGCAAGGGCTTGCCGCAACTGGCAAGTACGGCCAGTTCATCGCGGTATTTGGACAGCACCGGTTCACGGGCGTCGATCACGTACAGGCCCGCGTTGGAGTCGAGCAACTGTCGCAGCACCTTGGCTTCCTGCTCGAAGCGTTGTCGTGCTTCACTGCCGTCGAGAAAGCGCGCCAGTCGCGCCGGACCGTCCAGCCTCTCACCGGGTCGGTCCAGACGTTCCAGATAATCGAGCAGGGCGATGGCATCTTCCAGACCAGGCGTGTCGTACAACTCGACGATGGCCTGACCGTCCACCGACAGCCGCGCACCCTCCACGTGCCGGGTGGTGCTGGGGCGGTGGGACACCTCGCCGAAACTGACATCACCGGTGAGGGTGCGCAGCAACGAGGTCTTGCCGACATTGGTATGGCCGACCACCGCCAGCTTGATGGCGCGGGATGTATTGGCTTCACTCATGACCCGTCTCCAGCCAGCTCAGGGGCGCGGTATCTGCCCACGGCAATTGCAATGGGTCCAGCGCAATGTGCCAGTCATCCACACGCTCGGGGTCCAGGGTTTGTCCGGCAGGCGCAGGCAACAGCCAGATGCGCGTTGCCCCGGCGCAGCGGGCCAGTTCCGCGATCAACGCAAGACTGCCACGATCCGGCGAACGGCGCGGGTCGCAGGCGATCAGCAGACGGGCAGGCGGGTATTGAGTCAGTTGCTCGAGCAATGTGTGGCGCGACTCGCGGCTGTCCAGCACTCCTGCGTTGGCGACGCCAGCGGGCAGGTGCGGCGGCCAGACCTGTTGATCGTCCAGCTCGATGGCAACCAGCAATGCACCATCGCTCTCGACAGTGCCTGCGTCACGCTGCACCTGATGCAGCAACTCAGGCTCTGCATCATTGACGCCCAATCGTTCGCTGCTGGGCATCAGGCGTTCGCGCAGCTCAAGGTAATCAGGTTGTTCCAGATCGAGGCGCAACGCATCACGGCCGCTTTCCCAGCGCCACAGGCAGAAGCCGGCCAGAATCAGGCGCGGCAGGATGCCATAGACCAGCAACACGCCCACCAGCCATGCCGCCCAGGCCTGACGCGCGTTTTCGATGAGCAGCGCGCCGTTGCCGCTGGCCCGGATCATGGATTCGTCCGGCACGCTGAAGCCAATCCAGGCCGGAATAGTGCTAAGGGCCTGGGTCAGGCTGACGAAGGTGTCGCTGCTCAGGATGGTGGTTTCCCAGATAAAGCCGTAGCGCCGTGTCGACATCAGCATCAACAGCACGACCAGCGCGCTGAGCAGGGCGACCAGCCACAGGCTGTTGATCACCAGCCCGAGCGCCCAACGATTCAGTCGTCTGCGTTGTAGCAACAGAATCAGCGCCGGTGCCAATTGCGCAGCCTGGGCGTCGCGAGCGAGCTTTTCGCTCAGCCACAACCAGAGTCTGCCGAGGCCGGTATTGCCACGTCCGGCGAACACCAGGCCCAGCGCCCAACTGAGCAGCAGGATCAGGTTAAGCCCCAACAGGCTGCCCAGCGCCCAAAATACGTTGACCGGCGTCTGCCCGTCGCCCATTGCCGCGAAGGCAAGTCCAGCGCCGCTGATGATGGCCAGTACCGCCAGCGCGATCAGGGCCAGGCGCGCGCCCTGTTTCCAGTGATGCAGGGCCGCGAGCATGCCGTCGCGTTCCGCCAGCCACAGGGCGCGATGGGTGATGCGATTAGTGAGGTCGCCCTCGGTGGCTCGGGCGCGGCGGTTGGCTTCCTGATCGTCCAGCGCGCCAGCCTGGCGTTCGCGTAGGCGCACGGCTTCGGTCAGCCAGAGGGTATCGAGTGGTGTCAGCGCAGTCACACGGCGTCTCTTCAATGAATTCAGCGGTGAGCATAACCGCTGTCATGGGACTGAGCACGGCGTGTAACAGTTCAGTGGCTTGCGGAGCGTGCTCTGATATCCTCGCACCATGACTACTCATCTCCCTCTCAGCCTGATTGCCGCGCTCGGCGAAAACCGCGTGATCGGCGTCGACAATTCCATGCCCTGGCACTTGCCGGGGGATTTCAAATATTTCAAGGCGACGACCCTCGGCAAGCCGATCATTATGGGACGCAAGACCTGGGATTCGCTGGGCCGGCCTTTGCCCGGCCGCCTGAATCTGGTGGTCAGCCGTCAGACGGATCTGCACCTTGAAGGCGCAGAAGTATTCGCTTCGCTGGAGAGCGCTGTGCAGCGCGCCGAAGAATGGGCGCATGAGCAGGGCGTCGATGAGGTGATGTTGATTGGCGGTGCTCAGCTTTATGCTCAGGGCCTTGCCCAGGCCGATCGGCTGTACCTGACACGCGTGGCGCTGAGCCCGGCAGGCGACGCCTGGTTTCCGGAACTCGATCCGGCGCAGTGGAAGCTGGTGTCCAACGTGGAAAACGCGGCAGTCGACGACAAGCCAGCGTACAACTTCGAAGTGTGGGAGCGCGCCTGAGTCGTCAGGCGTAGGTCTGCAAAAAAGCCAATGTCACAAAAGTGTCGTTTTTGGTTTTGCTGTCGTGAACAGTCGATCAAATGGCGTCTTCTGACCCGTCTCGGGTCGCTGACGCACTGTGGCGTTCATAATATTTTGTTACGGTCTGTCCCTTCGATTTTTGAGAAGGGGACTTCGCCTATGAAACTTGCGCCAAAAATGCTGATTGCCGCCCTCTGTGTCGGGCTTGCCGGCCAGGCTTGCGCCGCCACAGAGCTGAAGCACTGGCCCGAACCAGCCGCGAAGGCGCTCGATGCCATGATCGCGGCGAATGCAAACAAAGGTAACTACGCAGTCTTTGACATGGACAACACCAGCTATCGCTTCGACCTCGAAGAGTCGCTGTTGCCGTACATGGAGAACAAAGGCCTGATCACCCGCGAAAAGCTCGACCCCTCTCTTAAGCTGATCCCCTTCAAGGACACCGCCGAGCACAAGGAAAGCCTGTTCAGTTACTACTATCGTCTTTGCGAAATCGACGACATGGTTTGCTACCCGTGGGTCGCGCAGGTGTTTTCCGGCTTTACCCTGCAGGAACTCAAAGGCTACGTTGACGAGCTGATGGCCCTCGGCAAACCGATTCCAGCGACGTACTACGAGGGTGACACCGTCAAGCAGCTCAACGTCGAGCCGCCTCGCGTGTTTACGGGCCAGGCAGAGCTGTATAACAAGCTGATGGAAAACGGTATCGAGGTCTACGTGGTGAGCGCCGCCTCTGAAGAATTGGTGCGCATGGTCGCTTCCGATCCCAAGTATGGCTACAACGTCAAACCGGAGAATGTAATCGGCGTGTCATTGCTGCTCAAAGACCGCAAGACCGGCGATCTGACCACGGCGCGCAAGCAGATCAAGGCAGGTCACTATGATGCGAAAAGCAACATGGGCCTGGAAATGACACCTTATCTGTGGACCCCGGCGACCTGGATGGCAGGCAAGCAGGCGGCGATCCTGACCTACATCGATCAATGGAAAAAACCGGTGCTGGTCGGAGGCGATACGCCAACGAGCGACGGCTACATGCTGTTTCACGGCGTCGATGTCAGCAAAGGCGGCGTGCATTTGTGGGTCAACCGCAAAGACAAGTACATGACCCAGCTCAACGGTATGATCAAGGCCAACGCCGAAGCCCAGGCCAAAGAGCACTTGCCGGTCACCGCCGACAAGAACTGGGTGATCGTGAAGCCCGACGAGATCCAGTGACGTTAATGAGGGCGGGATGATGCGTTGCGTGACACCGCTGCTCCAGACGCCCCGCGCCCGGTCCTGATCGTGCGCCCAACAAAAAGCCCGGCATCTCTGCCGGGCTTTTGCGTGGCCGATGTCGCTTATGGCACCAGCTTGTCCAGCAGTGCCTTGTCACGTACCGCGCCCTTGTCAGCGCTGGTCGCCAACAGGGCGTAGGCCTTGAGGGCCGTGGTGACTTTGCGTGGGCGCGACTCGACCGGCTTCCAGCCCTTCTTGTCCTGCTCGGCACGGCGCTCGGCCATTTCCGCATCGTCGATCAACAGGTTGATCGAGCGGTTGGGAATGTCGATCAGCACCTTATCGCCGTCACGCACCAGACCGATTGCGCCACCCGCGGCCGCTTCAGGCGAGGCGTGGCCGATGGACAGGCCCGATGTGCCGCCGGAGAAGCGACCGTCGGTGAGCAATGCGCAGTCCTTGCCCAGCCCCTTGGATTTCAGGTACGAGGTCGGATAGAGCATTTCCTGCATGCCCGGACCGCCTTTCGGACCTTCGTAGCGGATGATCACGATGTCGCCTGCTTTCACCTCGTCCGCAAGGATCCCGCGCACGGCGCTGTCCTGGCTTTCGAAAATCTTGGCGTTGCCTTCGAACACATGGATCGACTCGTCCACGCCTGCGGTTTTCACAACACAACCGTCCAGCGCAATGTTGCCGTACAGCACGGCCAGGCCACCTTCCTGCGAATAGGCATGCTCGACGCTGCGTATGCAGCCGTTTTCACGGTCGTCATCCAGACTTTCCCAGCGCGTGGACTGACTGAACGCGGTTTGCGTCGGAATGCCGGCCGGGCCTGCCTTGAAGAACGTGTGCACCGCCTCGTCGTCAGTCTGGGTAATGTCCCACTTGGCGATGCCTTCGGCCATGGTCTTGCTGTGCACGGTTGGCAGGTCGGTGTGCAGCAGGCCGCCACGGGCCAGCTCACCGAGAATGCTGAAAATACCGCCTGCGCGGTGCACGTCTTCCATGTGGTACTTCTGGATGTTCGGCGCGACCTTGCAGAGCTGCGGCACTTTGCGTGACAGGCGATCGATCTGGCGCAGGTCGAAGTCGATCTCGGCTTCCTGGGCGGCGGCCAGCAAATGCAGGATGGTGTTGGTCGAACCACCCATGGCGATGTCCAGCGTCATGGCGTTTTCGAACGCCTTGAAGTTGGCGATGTTGCGCGGCAGGACCGAGTCATCGTTGTTGTTGTAGTACTGTCGGCACAGATCGACGATGGTGCGGCCCGCCTGCAGGAACAGTTGTTCACGGTCGCTGTGGGTGGCGAGTGCCGAGCCGTTGCCCGGCAGTGCCAGGCCCAGGGCTTCGGTCAGGCAGTTCATCGAGTTGGCGGTGAACATGCCCGAGCATGAACCGCATGTCGGACAGGCGCTGCGCTCGTATTCGGCGACTTTTTCATCGCTGGCGGTCGAGTCGGCGGCAATCACCATCGCATCGACCAGGTCCAGCCCGTGACTGGCCAGTTTGGTCTTGCCGGCTTCCATCGGTCCACCCGAGACAAAGATCACCGGGATATTCAGGCGCAACGAGGCCATCAGCATGCCGGGGGTGATCTTGTCGCAGTTGGAAATGCAGACGATGGCATCGGCGCAGTGCGCGTTGACCATGTATTCCACGGAGTCGGCAATTATTTCGCGGCTCGGCAGCGAGTACAGCATGCCGTCGTGGCCCATGGCGATGCCGTCGTCGACCGCGATGGTGTTGAATTCTTTCGCCACGCCACCGGCGCGCTCGACTTCACGGGCAACCAGTTGGCCCATGTCCTTTAGGTGCACATGGCCTGGCACGAACTGGGTGAACGAGTTGGCGATGGCGATGATCGGTTTCTTGAAATCTTCGTCCTTCATGCCCGTGGCGCGCCAGAGGGCACGGGCGCCGGCCATGTTGCGGCCGTGGGTGGACGTTTTCGAGCGGTAATCAGGCATTGGAGCACTCCGGCAAAATAAGGCTGATCAGGAAGGGAGTGAGCTTCTATTGACGTCGCTTGCAAGCGGCAGTGACCGGGTGCAGCGAAGAAACCGAAAATCACGGGATCACCGTGTACTCGGCCTGAGCTCATAAACCCGCCGGGGGATGACTGGCGATGAATAGGGCCGATTCTACACCGCTCGCGCCCGGTTGGCATGAACGAAGGCATGTTCTGACAGATTGGCAGGTCTGGAATGCGCATAAACGAAAAGGTCGCCGACAGGGCCCTGTCGGCGACCGGTGCATCATTTGTCATCAGTGACCGTTCAACGCTTCACGATGGTCTGAATCTGATGCAGGTAGGTTTCACCGCTGACAGGCTGGAAGGCCAGCGCGTCCTGATTCCACGAAGAAGGCAGGCGAGTGATTTCTTCAAAGTAATCGGCGACCAGTTCGCGTTGATCTTCATTGACCAGATCCAGCAGGTATTCCAGTCCGCCAGGTTTGCCCAGAAAACCGCCCAATACATAGCCGGTGCGCGTCCAGTCGTGATTCTCGTGAAAAATCCGGTCGGTCGGTGCGGCGGGTTGTTCCGGTACATAAAGAATGTACTGGCCGACCGGACCGCGAATCACGAAAAGACGCGACAGAGTGATGCCTTTATGGTGCGGCATGACGAACTGGCCAATGCTGATGCCGTCGTCGTCCGAAGCCTCTGGAGCATTGATGACGCGTTGAATCAGGTTCGCGCCATCTTCCGAAAGCAGGCCGCGGGACACTTGGTCGGCAACCATCTTGTTCAGGTCATCGCGAATGTAATCAACGTCAGTAGAGTCGGTCATTTTCTTAAGTCCGTTTAAATTAAACAAAGTCCATTTTGAGTAATGTCTTGGGTCGTAGTCCGTAGGGCGTTACTAACAAGACGCTGACAATCTATCAGCGCAAGAACGTGCAATGCGGTAATTAGTTGTTGGCGTCTGGAGGGAGTGTTTCAAAATGCGTTTTAGCGTGTGTGACTCGACAAAGTGAGGCTGCAGTGCGCTGTGTATCGGGCCAGCTCGCCGCTGGCCCGATCACGGGGGATTAGCTGTTAGGCAGCAACCGGCAGGTAATGCTTTTGATGTAGCGGGTTTCGGCAATGGCCGGGTGCACCGGATGATCCGGGCCCTGACCACCGCGTTCCAGCAACTGGATGTTGCGATCCAGATGACGGGCGCTGGTCAGCAGAATGTTCTGCAGGTCGTCTTCCGGCAGGTGCATCGAGCAGGAAGCGCTGACCAGGATGCCGTCCTTGGTGAGCAGGCGCATGGCTTGCTCGTTCAGACGGCGATAGGCACCTTCGCCATTCTTCATGTCTTTCTTGCGTTTGATGAACGCAGGCGGGTCGGCGACGATCACGTCGAAACGCTCCTCACCGGCTTTCAGCTCCTTCAAGGCCTCGAACACATCACCTTCGATGCAGGTCAGTTTTTCGGCAAAACCATTCAGTGCGGCGTTGCGTTCTACGCCGTCGAGTGCGAAGGACGACGCGTCGACACAAGTCACGTCGCTGGCACCGAAGGCCGCCGCCTGAATACCCCAACCGCCGATATAGCTGTACAGGTCCAGAACCCGCTTGCCTTTCACGTATGGCGCCAGACGTGCGCGGTTCATGCGG
>NZ_MUIO01000188.1 GCF_002087235.1 Pseudomonas floridensis
AAGTGAACAGCATTACGGCCTTGCGCCGGGTTTTTTATTGCCCGCTGTCCGGGGACCGTTCACTGCGACGGCCCACCCTCCATATCGTCAACGTCCCGCAAAAATGTCATTCAAATGCGTGAACATGCCGCGTTTTTCGTGCATAACAGTAACGTCATGTATTGCCAGAAAACACCAGCTGACTAATATCAAGAAGCAGTTCTTTTACAGCGTTACGCTCAAGTTACAAACGCAGCCGTCCGACACAGTAGGAATTGCAGGACCCCGTCAGTGCCAGGCAGCGGCGTATGGGAAAAGGATCAACCGGACACGACGGCCCCTGATCATCCGGTTCCGGAGGGTGAAAGGCGACACGTCTGCGACTTGAATTAAGGAACGCCCATTGAAGCTGGAACTCAAGAACAGCTTGTCGGTGAAGTTGCTGCGCGTAGTGCTGCTATCGGCGTTTTTTGTCGGCGTCGTGTTGAGCTGCGCGCAGATCGTCTTCGACGCCTACAAGACTCGGCAAGCCGTGGCGAGCGACGCCGAACGCATTCTGGACATGTTTCGTGACCCGTCTACGCAGGCGGTTTACAGCCTGGACCGCGAAATGGGCATGCAGGTCATCGAAGGTCTGTTTCAGGACAACGCCGTGCGCATGGCCTCCATCGGGCATCCGAACGAAACCCTGCTGGCCGAAAAAGACCGGCCGCTGAAAACCTCTTCAACACGCTGGCTGACCGACCTGATCCTGGGTCAGGAACGCAGCTTTACCACCCAACTGGTAGGACGCAGCCCTTACAGCGAGTATTACGGCGACCTGCGCATCACACTGGATACGGCCAACTACGGCGAAGGTTTCATCATCAATGCCGTGATTATTTTCGTCTCCGGCGTACTGCGTGCGCTGGCGATGGGTCTGGTGCTGTATCTGGTCTATCACTGGCTGCTGACAAAGCCGCTGTCGCGCATCATCGAACACCTGACCGCCATCAATCCCGACCGCCCCAGCGAACATCAGTTGCCCTTGCTCAAAGGCCACGAAAAGAACGAATTGGGCATCTGGGTCAATACCGCCAATCAACTGCTGGCATCGATCGAACGCAACACCTACCTGCGCCGCGAAGCCGAAAGCAATCTGCAGCGCATGGCGCAGTACGACTTTCTGACCGGCCTGCCCAATCGGGTGCAACTGCAGATGCGCCTGGACAACATTCTGGAAAACGCCGGGCGGCAGCAGCATCGCGTCGCAGTATTGTGTGTCGGTCTGGATGACTTCAAAGGCATCAACGAGCAGTTCAGTTATCAGGCCGGCGACCATTTGCTGCTCGCCCTGGCCGACCGACTGCGTGCCCACAGCGACCGGTTGGGCGCGTTGGCGCGCCTGGGCGGCGATCAGTTTGCGCTGGTTCAG
The DNA here is from genome assembly GCF_002087235.1 of Pseudomonas floridensis. Lineage (GTDB taxonomy): Bacteria > Pseudomonadota > Gammaproteobacteria > Pseudomonadales > Pseudomonadaceae > Aquipseudomonas > Aquipseudomonas floridensis. The sequence goes on from NZ_MUIO01000188.1 coordinate 1,394, forward strand.
GCCGACATCGAACAGACCTACGAGGCGGCCGAACTGGCGCAGAACGTACTGGATGAACTCGAAGCGCCCTTCGCCGTGGACGGGCAATCCATCCGGTTGCGCGCCACCATCGGCATTACCTTGTTTCCGGAAGACGGCGACAGCCCGGAAAAGCTGCTGCAAAAGGCCGAGCAGACCATGACCCTGGCCAAGGCGCGGTCACGCAACCGTTATCAGTTCTACATCGCCAGTGTCGACAGCGAGATGCGGCGGCGCCGCGAACTGGAAAAAGACCTGCGCGAAGCCCTGCCGCGCAATCAGTTGTACCTGGTCTATCAGCCGCAGATCAGCTACCGCGACCATCAGATCGTCGGCGTCGAGGCCTTGATCCGCTGGCAGCATCCCGAGCACGGCCTGGTTCCACCGGACGTGTTCATCCCCTTGGCCGAACAGAACGGCACCATCATCACACTGGGTGAGTGGGTGCTGGATCAGGCCTGCCGTCAGTTGCGCGAATGGCACGATCAGGGCTTCACCGACCTGCGCATGGCGGTCAACCTGTCCACGGTGCAACTGCATCACGCCGAACTGCCACGGGTCGTCAACAACCTGTTGCAGATCTACCGCCTGCCCTCCCGCAGCCTGGAGCTGGAAGTCACCGAAACCGGCCTGATGGAAGACATCAGCACGGCAGCTCAGCATTTGCTCAGCCTGCGCCGCTCCGGCGCGCTGATCGCCATCGATGACTTCGGCACGGGTTACTCGTCGTTGAGCTACCTGAAGAGCTTGCCGCTGGACAAGATCAAGATCGACAAGAGCTTCGTGCAGGACCTGATTGACGACGATGACGACGCAACCATCGTGCGCGCCATCATCCAGTTGGGGAAAAGTCTGGGCATGCAGGTCATTGCCGAAGGCGTCGAAACCGTCGAGCAGGAAGCGTATGTGATTTCCGAGGGTTGCCATGAAGGCCAGGGCTATTTCTACAGCAAACCGCTGCCTGCCCGGGAACTGCTTGCGTACCTGAAGCTGGATCAGCGCAACAACGCGGCCATTCTCTGAGCCCGCCCCACGTGTATCACCAGCCTCCAGACGCCTCGCATCGGGTATCTTGAAACCGACTGTTACATGCTGTCGAATACCTGATCACGACCCCACAGGCGTTTTGCCTTTACATCGAATGCAAATCTTTCGCATTATGTGGCAGATTTTCTGGGCGCTCGTCGCCATAAACCCTTTAGACGCAGGATTCCGTCATGATTCGTATGCCTCTGGCAACCGCCAGTCTGCTGGCCATCGCTATCTCTCTCGCCGGTTGTGGCGAAGGCAAGGACAAGGCTGCGGCCCCGGCTCCAGCCACTGCTCCGGCGACGCCCGCTGCCGCACCGGCACCGGCTGCGCCTGCCACGTCTTCAGCGACCCAGACCGACGATGCGGCGGCCAAAGCGGTCGTAGCGAACTACGCCAACATGGTTGCCGCGGTGTTCAGCGATGCCGAAGCTGGCGCGAAGAATCTGAGCACTGCGGTCGATGCGTTTCTGGCCAAGCCCAACGATGAAACCCTCAAAGCCGCCCGCGAAGCCTGGGTCGCAGCACGCGTGCCTTACATGCAGAGCGAAGTCTTTCGCTTCGGCAATACCATCATCGACGACTGGGAAGGACAGGTTAACGCCTGGCCGCTGGACGAAGGCCTGATCGACTACGTGGCCAAGGATTACCAGCACGCGCTGGGCAACCCGGGCGCTACCGCCAACATCATCGCCAACACTGAAATCCAGGTGGGCGAAGACAAGGTTGACGTTAAGGACATCACCCCGGAAAAACTTGCGAGCCTCAATGAATTGGGCGGCTCCGAGGCCAACGTTGCCACCGGCTACCACGCCATCGAGTTCCTGCTGTGGGGCCAGGATCTGAACGGCACCGGCCCTGGTGCGGGTAACCGTCCGGCCAGCGACTACCTTGAAGGCGCGGGTGCAACCGGCGGCCACAATGATCGTCGTCGCGCTTACCTCAAGGCCGTCACCGATCTGCTGGTCAGCGATCTGGAAGAGATGTCCGGCAACTGGAAAGCCGGTGTCGCCGACAACTACCGCGCCACGCTGGAAGCCGAGTCCGGCGAAGACGGTCTGCGCAAGATGCTGTTCGGCATGGGCAGCCTGTCGCTGGGTGAACTGGCCGGCGAGCGCATGAAAGTGGCACTGGAAGCCAACTCCAGCGAAGACGAGCACGATTGCTTCAGCGACAACACGCACAACTCGCACTTCTACAACGGCAAGGGCATTCGCAACGTTTACCTGGGCGAATACACCCGTACCGACGGCACCAGGATCAGCGGCCCGAGCCTCTCGTCGCTGGTTGCCAAGGTGGACCCGGCCACCGACGCCACCCTGCGCGCCGACCTGGACGATACCCAGGCCAAACTGCAGGTCATCGTCGATCACGCCAACAAGGGCGAACACTTTGACCAGTTGATCGCCGCAGGCAACACCGCGGGCAATCAGGTGGTACGTGACGCCATCGCGGCACTGGTCAAGCAGACCGGCGCCATCGAGCAGGCGGCTGGCAAGCTGGGCATCACCGATCTGAACCCGGACAACGCTGACCACGAGTTCTGATCCGTAACGCCATTTGACGCCAGACAGAATGCCGGTCTCATTGACCGGCATTTTTGTGTCTGGCGTACGAGAATTTCAGGCTTCACACATGACATTTCAGCGCTTTCTGTAGGGTGTTTCCCAAACCGTATTTAGCGTATTGATCGCGCCTCTCGCACCACGGACTATCCGCGCCTCATGCACCCTTCAAGGCGCGCTCATGCCCGAGTTTGAAACCGGCCCCCACGACCTGCCATGGTCGAAGAACGCTTATCTGCTGCTCAACGCAGTGAATGTCCCGGACCTCAGGAAGAAGATCTTCGACTGGCAGGTAGACGAGGCCTGCGCGATGCTGTTCCTGCAGACCCGCTTTCGCGAGCTTCTGGACCACTCGCCGGTCCTGATCCGGATCGACGGCCCTCACGACCCCATGTTTGCCCGCTTTCTCACGCACACTCGCGAAGAGTGGGGACTGCTGCTGTTCAGCGATGCCGGTCTGCCTGCGCTGGCCCGCCATCTGCGCTGGCTGGTGTTCGTGGATCAGCCGGTCGGCAAGGCCTGTCACCTGAACCTGTCGGACCCGCCCGTGGCCAACGCCCTGTTCGGCCTGCATCCGTATCACATCGACAATCGCCTGTTCGGCCCCATCGATCAGGTGTACGCCGCCGATATCGTTACCGAACGCTGGATTCGCCACGAGCGGCGTGGCCAGCCGGTACCTCATGATCCCGATGTGCTGTATCGCCTGAGCGCCGAGCAGATCGACGCACTGGACGACGTTGCGTTTCGCCTGATCGTGATCAGTCTCGATCAGCACCTGCGTCGTTTTTTTCCGGACTACCTGTCCACGCATACGTCCCTGACATCGCGCTACGAGCCGGTGCACGCACTGGCCAGCGAGGCGTACGAAAACGGTTTCAACAGCGAGGCGGACATTTTTCACTACGCCAACGTCATGTGCTTTCTCGCCACGCAGCCGCCGGACGCCCATCCCGACATCCGTGCGCTGCTGGTCAGCCCGTCGTCACTCACCCCTTCACAGCGTATTCAGCAGGCCAACCGGCTGGCGGTCGAACACGCCCGCCAGCCATCGGGAGTTCCGCAATGACGCGCAAAACACTGCCTGCCGTGGACAAGGCCTATTGGGAATCCCGAGCCAAAAGCCACACCGATGCACGCAACAGCCTCAATACCTGCCCGCTCATGGGCGACAAGGTTCAGTTGCTGCCCCTGCGTTATGGCCGCGTCGAGCGGCTCCGCAGTCAGCAGGACACACAACGCTACGCACGGCTGAAACGCCCCATGGGTCTGCGCCTGCTGCGCGACGGTTATCTGTATGTGATCGACGAGAGCAGCGGCTATCTGCACGAATACCGGATCGAAAATGGCGTTCCCACCAAGCTGTTCTGGCAAGGCTGCGAGGTGACCCAGGACGTCCGACAGAGCAGCACTGGCGAGAACACGCTGATCTTTGCGCGCGACAGCACTCTGTACGTAGCCTACGCCGAACTGCAATGGACAGCAGCCAAGTGCGCCCATGTACTGGGCAGCGCTGACGACCGTCACTACTTCATGCAGATGGTCGATCTTTCCGAGGCCGACAGCCAGAAGGGCGGCGTTCATCTGCGCGTCGAGTCGCAGATAACGGCGCAACTGGCAGAACTGGCCGAACGCCCCGCGCAACAGTGCTCGATACCCGACATACCCGAGGATGAGCAACGGGACTACGTCTGGGAGTCTGCGCCGCTGTATCGCGAGGCCCACATCGGCGAGCTGAAGCACCTGCTCAACCCGTATTACGAGAAGAACCATCTGTATCTGGTGCTTGAAGACAGCATCGGCGTTCTTCGCGACCTCGCAGAAGAACAGGACACCGTCGTCGGCTGGATCGATGAGTGGCGCGAGCGTAACGACAACGAAACGCGTTACCTGACCGCCAACTACATCGACACGCTGATGAGCATCGGCGACAACAAGGCTCGTCAGGTGAACCCTGACTCCAGGCTGATGAACAAGACCACGCCAGAACAGCGCACCCGCATCTACGACTACATGGATGCCCGTAACCAGTGGCGCCGGGAAAAAAGCCGTGGGCCCGAACAGGTTCCCCGTACGCCCGGTCAGTATTCCGCCATGCGCGGCGATGTTTACCAGGCGCGGCCTCAAACCCGGCTTGCCAGACTGGACATGGAAAACAAACGGGCGCAGATGGAGTCCGCGCTGGGCGATAAGCTGTATCGGGAATTGAAGGACGACATCGAAGCGCTGGATAAACACCATCAGGGCATGATGAACGGTGTCGGCCTGGGCTCGCGGGGTATCAACGACCTGGTTCGCCTTGATGAAATGCAGGCTTACCTGGCCCAGGAACGCTCACACCTCAAGCGCTGGACCCAGCGTCTTGACGACATCACCCACGACCGCGTCAGCCTGTTCACGCAGAGCGAACTGTATCGAAGCGCGTGGTACTTCGACCCGGATCATCCCGACCAGCTCATCAATGCGTTGACCATGGAGCTCAACTGCACCCGAGACCTGTGTCGCACCGAGGAAAGTCTGCAGAAGGTCAGTGATTATTTCCACGAGAATCCGCATTACATCCTGCCGGTATTCTACGGACGCCTGAATCTGGCGTTCCTGCAGTCGAAGGCGGGAGATCTGATCAAGTGGCTGGATGACATCAGACAATTTGGCGATGGGCTGATCGGTGCTCAGGACCGTATTTTAAAGGTCAGCCACATCATAGGCCACCACTGGACCCATAGCCTTCATCTGCCTGCGGCCGCAGTGCCGCTGCATCAGGCGGTCGCTGCCAGCTACATACCGTCCGTTGCCCTGCGCATGGATCAATGGTTAGCGGAGATGCAGAGCAAGCTGAACAGCCCGGCGCTGCGCCATCACCTCGAGGGCCTCAACCGGCGAAACAATCGGGCGCAACGTCTGGGCACGCTCGTTGCCCTTCGCCAGGAGGCCGCCACGCTGAGCATCGCGAATGAAGCCGATGTACAGAAGTACCGCGATGCCTTTGTGCGCATGAACACGCTGATAGGCACCGAAAACGACCTCATCAGCGAGCGCAATCGTTTGAACAAACAGAGCGCCAAACGCTCGCTGACCTCGACTCAACGCAACGCTCTGCACTACGACCGACGCCACAATCAGCAACAACTGCTACAGACACGTAGCCAGATCAACACAGTGCGCCTTGAACTCGAAAGCGCCATTACCCTGACCGGCAGCCCCGCCAACGGATCCATCGGCGTGAAGCTCAACATCAGCGCTGCGCAGATGAGTGTACTGGACGATGAAATTGCGCGTTTGCGGGCGGGACAGATCAGAGGGTATGGGACGCCCGGGGCCCTAGGGAACGCATTCATAGGCGGCTTTTTTCCGTTGCTGGCGGTGACGTTGCAGATTGGGAATCTGCGGGAGGCGTTGGAGGTTTGGAAAACGTCGGAGGGGGATAGGTCTGTGAAAGAGTTAATAATATTAGGTGGAGCTTTGTTATCCCCCGCAGCGGCAGCGATTTCAGTTTACCAATCAGCGCATATCGCGATAGTTGATAACGTACTACGTGTACTGGCAGCTAATCCTGCGGGAACATCGGGAGGATTATTCACGGTCCGGCTGGGGAAACTAGGTTTGGGGTTGGGCGCCCTCATTGCCCCACTCAGCCTGATAGGTGCAATGGGCACAGCATTGAACAACTGGGACAAATGGAACACCGCACTGGATCTTGGCACAACAGGTGAAAAGATCGGTGCCGGGACGGCTTTGTTGGGCGATGTTGGGGCGATCGGTGCTAACGGGTTAGTGACTGGCTATGCCGGTAAAGAGCTATACGGCCTCTTGCGAGAAGTCAGAGCAGCACCTGCAGTACAGCGAAAACTGGTTGCCAGTCGGGCTTGGGCAACCCGAGGTGCACGCTTCCTGCAGTTTTCCATGAAGATGACCCCTTGGGGACTTATCTCAACCGCGCTGCAATTAGGCGGTGAATCGCTTTACAACTATTTCAACCTGGACGATCAACAGCGTTGGTTGCTCGGTTCCCTCTGGGGCAAAGAGCCTGAAGGCTGGGATTGGCCCACTCATGCGCAAAAGCTCGCCGAGTCCAACCTGCGACCCACGCTGCTCGACAAAGGCCTGGTCCATCGCGAGGTCGATGGCGAACCTGTGCGCAGCCTGCATCTGGTACTGCCTGGCCTGACCCGGGCCAGCTTCGACGACACCTCGCTACGCTGGTCGGCACAGTTGAAGAGCCTGTCCGATACGCAGGATGTCAGTGAGGCTCTTTGCCAAGGGCTCTCAATAGCGGCAGCCTCTCCTTTGACCCTTGCACTTGAAATCCCGAACGAATGGCACGGGCATCAAACCCTTCTGCTCCTGCGCGTGGCGGTAAAGCCTGCGCTGGTAAAGGCTTATCTGAAAGCCGACCAGGGCTATCTGACTTATCGCGTGCCACTTGGCGTGGACACCGTGAGCAAACCTGTCAGCGCTTCGACCAATGAAACTGCGGATGACCTCCAACTTCCGGCAATACCGATCACACGAGAACGCTTGAATGACCTCTGACAAATACGAACGCCTGCCTGTAGCCGGGGATACGGAAAACGAGTCCGGTACTGAAGTTTTCTATCTCGCTCCACGGCCGGTTCCCACCGGGGTTGCAGCGTTCAGCTCGCGCAGCCTTCACCAATACGCTAATGACGTCTATCTGGACTTTGGACTAGGTGCCGCAGCAGTAGAGTTTGGAGTGCGCTGTCATATCGGATCGATCATGTCCATCGTGATTTTTTTCATACTGCTGTCCATAGGGTTGGGCATTGACGATCACTACAGATTTGGAAGACCTGTTTTTGACCTCTTCCTGATTTTAGTTCAGCCAAATCCTTATTTCTGGGGGATCGTAGGAGGGTTGGTACTGATGTATCTCTATTGTTTCGCTCAAGCCGTCTACCCCCATTCCAAAATCCCGCCTACTCGCTTCAACCGCCAGCGTCGTGAAGTCGCCTATGTGGCCAGCCGGGGCGAGCCGCCGCGTTTCATTCCGTGGGAAGACGTCATCGCCTGCGTCAGCAGCAGCATGGTCGCCACCCCGCACGGCACCCAGCAGAA
>NZ_MUIO01000189.1 GCF_002087235.1 Pseudomonas floridensis
CGAGCTGTTCAGCGACCTGGACGCGTCCATCGACTCCCGCGTTGACGACCATGAGCAAGGCGTGACGGCTGAAGACTTCACCGGCTTCCATCGGCTGGAATACGCGCTGTTTTCGCAGAACACCACCAAAGACCAAGGCCCCATCGCCGACAAACTGATGAGTGACGTAAAGGACTTGCAGAAGCGCGTGACCGACCTGACCTTCCCGCCGGAAAAAGTCGTCGGCGGCGCGGCAGCCTTGCTGGAAGAAGTGGCCGCGACCAAGATTTCCGGTGAGGAAGACCGTTACAGCCATACCGACCTGTACGACTTCCAGGGCAACATCGACGGCGCGAAGAAAATCGTCGACCTGTTCCGTCCGCAGATTGAACAGCAGGATAAGGCGTTCGCCAGCAAGGTCGACAAGAACTTTGCCACCGTGGAGAAGATCCTGGCCAAGTACAAGACCAAGGATGGCGGTTTTGAAACCTACGACAAGGTGAAAGAGAACGACCGCAAGGCACTCGTCGGCCCGGTCAACACCCTGGCCGAAGACCTCTCGACCCTGCGTGGCAAACTGGGTCTGAACTGAAGCCAGCCTGTCGCTCTGCACACAGAGCGACAGCCCCCGCTGCAAACCCGAACACCCGACAAGGCCTTCGTGGACAAGT